>JAMPYF010000045.1 GCA_023700805.1 Sulfuritalea sp. | reverse complement strand
GCCTTGCGCGCCCTGGATGCCGCTTCGCGGGGTGGCGTCACGCGGCGCGTGGTCGGTGGCGCCCGGCATCTGCAGCGGACGCTCGCGCGTCGCCAGCCAGGCCAGCGCAGCGGCGATTTCGCGCGCGGCGATGTCCTGCTCGCCTTCCATGCGACGTACCACGTCGAAGAAGAAGTCCAGCTTTTCGGTCTTGATGATGTCCGCCACCTGCTGGGTGAACTGGGCGACGCGGCGGTTGGCCACTTCGCCCGGGGTCGGCATGGTCAGCGCAGTGATCTTCTGCTTGGTGGCGCGCTCGATCAGCTTGAGCATGTACATCTCGCGCGGCGCCAGGAACAGGATGGCGCGGCCGGTACGTCCGGCACGGCCGGTTCGGCCGATACGATGGACGTAGGCCTCGGTGTCGTAGGGCACGTCTTAGTTGATGACGTGGCTGATGCGCGCGACGTCGAGGCCGCGCGCGGCGACGTCGGTGGCGACCACGATGTCGATGGTGCCGGCCTTGAGGCGTTCGATCACCTGCTCGCGCAGGCCCTGGGTCAGGTCGCCGTTGAGCGCCGCGACCGAATAGCCGCGCGCCTCCAGCTTGTCGGCGATTTCGACGGTGGCGGTCTTGGTGCGGACGAAGACGATCGCGGCATCGAAGTCGTCCTCGACTTCGAGGATGCGCGTCAGCGCTTCGAGCTTCTGCCCGCTGTGGGTCTGGCAGTAGGACTGGCTGGTGGTAACGACCGTCGAGGTGGCCGAGCGGATCTTGATTTCCTGCGGCTCGCGCAGGTGCTCGCGCGCCACGCGGCGGATCACGTCCGGCATGGTGGCCGAGAACAGCGCGGTCTGGCGCTCGGCCGGGGTGTGTTCGAGGATCCACTTGACGTCGTCGATGAAGCCCATGCGCAGCATCTCGTCGGCTTCGTCGAGCACCAGCATCGACAGGTTGTTCAGCACCAGGCTCTTGCGCTCGAGGTGGTCCATGACGCGCCCCGGGGTGCCGACGATGACATGGGTGCCGCGCGACAGCGCGCGCAACTGCACCACCATGCTTTGTCCGCCGTAGATCGGCAGGACGTGGAAGCCGGGCATGTGGTGGGCGTATTTCTGCAAGGCTTCCGCGACCTGGATCGCCAGTTCGCGCGTCGGCGTCAGGATCAGGGCCTGCGGCACTGCGCGCTTGAGGTCGATCTTCTGCAGCAGCGGCAGGGCGAATGCCGCTGTCTTGCCGGTGCCGGTCTGCGCCTCGCCCAGCAGGTCGTGGCCGGCCAGCAGCACAGGGATGCAGGCGGCCTGGATCGGGGAGGGGGTTTCGTAGCCGACGTCGGCGAGGGCTGCAAGCAATGGCGCTGCAAGCCCGAGGGTGTCGAACCCGGCGGCATTAAGATCTGGGGAGGTGGTCATGGCGTGCCTGCGCTGGGCAGGGAATTTCGGGGAAAAGGCGGGCCGGGCATGCTGTAACCGGCCGGAGAACCGCGCATTATCGCAGAGTTTGGGCGAAATTGCCCGATTTTGTTGGCCCGCGACAGACCCGTGCCGGGAGCGGGGCCGCGGCGGCCGACAAAATCACGCGGCGACCGACGCCGTGCTGCGGGTTCGGGCAGGACTTATTGCTGCAGCCAGCGTTTCAGGCGGCGCAGCACCAGGGCCGTGACGATGAAGACGACGCCCAGGGTGCCCGTGGCATCCGTCAGGTGGTTCAGCGCCGGCCCCTGCGCCGGATCGACGCTCAGTTCGACCACCCGGTAAGCCCTGCCTTCGGCGGCGCGCGACAGCAACTGGTGCACCTCCTCGGCGGACAAACCGCTTACCGTGAAGCTGCGGTCGACGCTGCCGGCGGATACTGTGACGAGATAGGTGTTGTTGCCGATCGCTCCCATGCCACAAAGTCTAGGCAGAGGCGCGCGCTGGCGCTATCGCGGGCCCTGTGGACTTCATGTCGTCGGCGAACTACGCCGGACTCGATTTGCCGCGCCGGCGCGGCGGGCCGCGAGCTACACGCGCAGCAGGGCGATCTTGAGCGGCGGCTGGCCGTCGGAACTGGGGAAATCGGCTTCCGGCATGATCCACTCCATCTCGCGGATCGGCCGTCCGGCCTTGGCGGCGCTGCGTTGCAACTGGTCGAACCACACATCGCGCTGCACGTCGGCGACGTTGTTGGTGCAGATCAGCGTGCCGCCCGGACTGGTGCACAGCAGGGCCGGCTTGAACACCGAGGCGTAGTCGTTGATCAGGTCCACCACGCCGAAGGGGCTCTTGGCATAGCGCGGCGGATCGAGGAAGACCAGGTCGAAGGTCTGCGCGTCGAGCTTGGGGAAGGGCGGCATGCGCTTGCCGCGCACCCTTTCGGCCTGGCCCAGCCCCGCGTACTGGCGCATCGCGGCGAAGGCGTCGCTCAAGACGAAGCGCGGGCGCACCGGCAGATCGTTGAGGCGCGCATTTTCCTTGCCGACCGAAATGCTGGATTCGGCGAAATCGACATTGACCACGAAGCGCGCGCCGGCCTTGGCCGCCGCGATGCCGACGCCGCAGGTGTAGGCGAACAGATTCAGCAGCGACTTGCCCGGCACTTCCTGCATCACGCGCCGCCGCGCCGCGCGCAGGTCGAGGAACAGCCAGGGGTCCTGGCCCGCGTGACGCCCGGCGATGCGGTAGCTGACGCCCATTTCGTGGATTTCGCGCGGCATCATCGCCGCTTCGATCCGGTCCGCCGGCAGCGGATTGCCGATGCGCGAATTGGCGTGGCTGCGATCGTTGTAGACCACGATCAGGCCGGGCAACAGCGGGGTATAGAAGGCCTCCACGGCGGCCAGGGTTTCCGGCGCCAGCGGGCTGTGGAAGCACTGCACCAGCAGCAGGTCGCCGTAGCGGTCGATGGTCAGGCCCGGATGGCCCTCGACGCTGCCGTGGAACAAGCGGTAGGCGTCGGTCTGCTCGGCGTGCAGGCGCGGCAGAAGTTCCGCGCGCGCATCGAGCGCGGCGGCAAGCAGGGGGACCAGGGCATCGGACATGGGGGGATTCTCGGCTGGGGCTCCGCGCTCGCCAGGCTTGGCAATCGCGGAAAAGGGCGACATCTTACGCGCATGCGGGATTTGCGTCGCCGCTGCCTGCCCGCGCAGGGGAATCAGGTCGTTTCGGGCGGCACCAGGTCGACCCGCAAATAATCCGGGCAGGTCCATTTCGCGTCTATGCTGCGCTCATAGTGCCGTTCGAGCCGGCCCTTGGCCTGGTCGAACAGCGGTGAATCCGCTTGGTGCTTGGGTTTGAAGGCGCCGGTCGCGGCATGTTCGACCAGCGGCATGGGCTGGATCCAGAAGGCGCGCACCCCGCGCCGCGCCAGCACCGTCTGCGCAAAGGCCCGCGCCAGGGGCGTACCGAGCCCGTGTCCCTGATGTTCGGGCGGGGAGGCGATCAGCGCCAGCAAGGCTATGGCGCCCGCCTGCATCAGCGAGGGCGGGCATTGCTCGCAGTTTCTCCTGAGGCAGGCCGCCCAGTCGTCGCCCACCGGAGAGTGCGATTCGAGCGCTTCCAGCGTGCCCTCCTTGCCGCCGGTGACGCCCATGTCCACCAGCAGCCAGCGCATGTACACCAGGTCGTTGCCGGCCGCGTCGTCCACGCGCACCGCGTACTCCGTGATGCCGGGCACCTCGACGTAGCCCGCGGATGCCTCCCAGGTCGCGACGTAGGGGCGGCCGTCCACCAGCAGGGTTTCGCGCCGGCTGTCCGCCGTGAATTCACCGATTACCTTCATGCCCCTGCCTCGCCAGTTTGAGGACCGCCCAGCGCGGAATGTACATTATGACGCGCGTTTCTTGTCGCCCGTCGGCACCGGGCGGGTAAGCGGTCCGGCCACGACGGCGTTGATCTTTTCGGCGATCGGCGCGACCATTGACATATGAACAATCCGTCTTTCGGTGAATCGGCACGGCCCGCCGTGGGCGATGCCGCCGCCGTCGGCGCCACGCTGGAGGCCATCTACCGCACCGAGTCGCGGCGCGTGCTGGCGACGCTGATCCGTCTGCTGGGCGATTTCGACCTGGCCGAGGAGGCGCTGCACGAAGCCTTTCGCGCCGCGCTGGAGCAGTGGCCGCGCGACGGGCTGCCCGCCAATCCGCGCGCCTGGCTGGTGTCGGTGGGGCGCTTCAAGGCCATCGACGGCATCCGCCGCGGCGCGCGCTTCGCCTCGATCGAGGACATGGCCGAGCAGATCGAGGCGATTCCCGACGCAAGCGCCGACGAAAGCGTCGACATCACCGGGGAAGGCATCGAAGACGACCGCCTGCGCCTGATCTTCACCTGCTGCCACCCGGCGCTGGGGCCGGACGCGCAGGTCGCCCTGACGCTGCGCGAGGTCTGCGGCCTCACCACCGAGGAGATCGCCCATGCCTTCCTGACGCCGGCGCCCACCCTGGCGCAGCGCATCGTGCGCGCCAAGGCCAAGATCCGCGATGCCGGCATTCCCTACCAGGTGCCGTCCGCCGAGGAACTCGCCGAGCGGCTCGACAGCGTGCTGCGGGTGATCTACCTGGTCTTCAACGAAGGCTATTCGGCCTCGCTCGGCGCCGACCTGACGCGGCACGATCTCTCGACCGAGGCGATCCGCCTCGGCCGCCTGCTGCTCGAACTGCTGCCCGTGCCGGAGCCCGAAGCGGCCGGCCTGCTGGCGCTGATGCTGCTGCACGAATCGCGGCGCAGCGCACGCGCCTCGCCCGGCGGCGAGCTGATCCTGCTCGAAGACCAGGATCGCTCGCTATGGCAGCGCGAGCTGATCAGCGAGGGCGCCGCGCTGGTCGAAGCCGCCCTGCGCACGCGCCGTTTCGGCTCCTACACGCTGCAGGCGGCGATCGCCGCGGTGCTGGCCGAGGCCCCCAGCCCCGGCGCCACCGACTGGAAAGAAATCGTCGGCCTCTACGACCTGCTGCTGCGCGTCGAACCCTCGCCGGTGATCGAGCTGAACCGCGCCGTGGCCGTGGCCATGGAGGACGGCGCCGCGGCCGGCCTGACGCTGGTCGAGGCCCTGCTGGCGCGCGGCGACTTGACCGACTACCGCTTCGCCCACGCCACGCGGGCCGACCTCTGCCGCCGTCTGGGCAGGAAGGACGAGGCCCGCGCCGCCTACCGGCGCGCCCTGGAGCTGACGCAGCAGGCGCCCGAGCGGCGCTTCATCGAACGCCGCCTGGCCGAACTGGATCAGCCATGAAGTAATTTTCACAACGCTGTCGATTTCGCGTTCGGCCGTTCGACCAGTGATCAGGAAGCGGCGCAAAGCGGGCCGCAATCCCCAACCCAGCCAAGGAGAAACACCATGCGCTTCATGATCATCGTCAAAGCCAGCGCCGACTCGGAAGCCGGCGTGATGCCCGAGGAAGCCCTGTTGACCGAGATGATTCAATTCCACCAGGAAATGGCGCAGGCCGGCGTCCTGCTCGACGGCTCGGGCCTCAAGCCCAGCAGCAAAGGCTGGCGCGTCCGCTACTCGGGCGGCAGTCGCAGCGTCGTCGATGGGCCCTTCGCCGAGACCAAGGAACTGATCGCCGGCTACACCATCATCCAGGTCAAGTCGCGGGAGGAAGCCCTGGCCTGGAGCAAACGCTTCCCCAACCCGGTCGGCCCCGGCCGCGATGGCGAGATCGAGGTGCGCGAATTCTTCGAAATGGAAGATTTCGTCCAGTGCCCGGCAATCGAACTGGCCCGTGAACTCGGCCTCGGCGAAAAGGCCTGAAGCCCTCCGGCGCCGCTTGCGCGCCAAGCATCGAAAGGAGAAACAATGAACGAGAATCCCGTCCGCTGGTTTGAAATCTACGTGCAGGACATGGCGCGCGCCCGGCGCTTCTATGAAACCGTGTTCGCCACCACGCTGCAGCAGCTCAATGCGCCCGCCGGAGAACTGGAAATGTGGGCCTTCCCGATGGCGATGGACCGCGGCGGCTGCGCGGGTTCGCTGGTGAAAATGGAAGGCTTCCCCTCGGGCGGCAACAGTACGCTGGTGTACTTTGGCTGCGAGGATTGCGCGGTCGAGGCCGCGCGCGTCGTCGGCGCCGGCGGCAAGCTGTTCCGCGAAAAAATGTCCATCGGCGAACACGGCTTCATCGCGCTGGCGATCGACACCGAAGGCAACATGCTGGGCCTGCATTCCATGAAATAGCCGCGCGCCGCGCCGCCAGGTCCGGCGGCGCGGTCCGGGCCTGTCCCATCCACGGGAGCGCACGATGAAGTATCTCTGTCTGGTCTATCTCGACGAAAACCGGCTCGACGAACTGCCCGACGCCGAGTGCGTCGCCTACGACGAAGCGGTCCGCAGCAGCGGCCACTGCCTCGCCTCCGAGGCGCTGCAATCGGTGCACAGCGCCAGCACCTTGCGCGTGCGCAACGGCAAGCTGGTCATCACCGACGGCCCCTTCGCCGAAACCAAGGAACAGCTCGCCGGCTTCTACCTGATCGAAGCCCGCGACCTCAACGAAGCCATCCAGGTCGCCGCGAAAATCCCACCGGCGCGTGTCGGCAGCATCGAAGTCAGGCCAGTGCGGCCGATCCGCGAGGACGTCGCCGCCGCGGCAGGGCAGCGGGCGCGCTGACGCGGGGGTGGTCGAGGCGGATCGCCGCATCGGCGTGTCGCCAGCGCCAACTCTTGGGGATCTGCCGCGTTCGCACGCCGATGCGCGGCAAGAGCGAATGACCGCAATGCGGAAATCCGTAGGAATCCCGCTGTCGGCAATTTCCGGAAAGCCGGGATCGCCATCCCATATGCGCAAGCATGCAATGTGCGGAGCGACGGCAGGGCGTTACACCTGCAATTATCCCGAGAGCCGCGCCGGTCCGGGTTCAGGACCGGCTTACCGTGGTCTGCAACAATCGGGCTTCACCCGGCAGTTGTCCATTGCCGCGCCGCTCGACACTTACTAAACCACATCAGGCACGCCGGCGCAACGGTCGCGGACGGGCACGACGAGACGCAGCGCCATCTGGAATCGTCGCGATACGGACGACTGGTAACTGATCAGCAAGCAGCCAATCAACGGCGATGGCGGCCGGCCCGGTCATCGGCCATTGCTGCCATCGATGACTGTTCTCTCGATGTCTCAGTGCGGCCACGACCTGCCGCTCGGAAATTTTCTCCATTGCGGCCATTCGTTTCCCCGCGCGCTCCGAACCGGTCATTGATCCGATCGTGCCCAGCTTTTCTGTCGGACAGGCGGGCGTGCAGCGTTGTTGCCGTTGGGCTAGATTCGCCGCAAGGCAAGCCCCGGCCATTTACAGCCGGTCGCGCGACAGACGCGCATTTGGCCACGTCAGCTTTCATCCGGCGTAACAATACGTATCGGGCGAGTTCCAATCCTGGCCCCGGTGACTTCATCCACCGCCACCGCCTTGATTTCCGTACCGGTTTCAGCATCCAAAAAGCGGACCAGTTTCCCGCCACCTCGGTGTCGGCGCCCCCATGCGCCAATGATGAAAAGCACTGGCAGAAAATCCTGCCCGGCCGGGGTCAAAAGATACTCTTCACGTGGCGGGTGCTCCGAGTAGCGTCGCTTCTCCAGCAATCCCTCCTCCGTCAAAACCGTCAGCCGCCGGGTCAGCATCGTCGGCGCGATACCCAGGCTTTTCCGGAATTGGTCGAAGCGCGTGAGACCCGCATGGGCGTCGCGCAGGATCAACAAACTCCACGCGTCGCCCGCAAAAGCCAGGCTCCGTGCGATCGGGCAGGTGTCTTCGTATGTTTTTTCGCCGTCCATACTAAAAAGATAGTGACTGACTTTCAAATTGATAGTATTGTTCGTATCGGAATGATACTAACACTTTCATACGGAGATTTGAATGATGAAGAAAAATGATCAGGCGGTTGCTTTGGTAACAGGTGCATCTTCAGGCATTGGTGAAGCTGTGGCCCTCCGCCTGGCCGAAGCAGGCTACAAGGTATTTGGTACCAGCCGGCGGGGAGCATCAGCTTCGCGAGCCTCGTTTGAGATGCTGCCGCTGGACGTGACCAGCGACGCATCCGTCAAAGCGGTCGTCGCTGAAGTCATCCGGCGCGAGGGGCGTCTTGACCTGCTGGTGAATAACGCCGGCTTCAACGTCACGCCCGGTGGTGCGGAAGAAAGCTCCATTCAGCAGACCCAGGACATCTTCGATACGAACTTTTTCGGGATTGTGCGGATGACCCTGGCCGTCGTCCCCCAGATGCGCCAGCAAGGGAGCGGCCGCATCATCAACATCGGCTCGGTCCTGGGCTTCATGGCGATGCCCTACATGGCGCTGTATGCAGCAACCAAACATGCCATCGAGGGCTACTCCGAATCCCTCGACCATGAACTTCGAAATATGGGTATCCGCGTCTCGGTCATCGAGCCTGCATTCATGAAGACCGCGATCGATGCCAATTCTCGTGATGCGGATGCCAAACTGGACGCGTACCGCGACGTTCGGATCGCCATGGATAAGCGCCTCAAGGAAATGCTGGATGTTGCCGAGGACCCCGATGTGGTCGCCGACACCGTCCTGAAGGCCGCAACAGCGGACAGCCCCAAAGTCCGATACGCATCAGGCACAGCCGCAGCGCGCTTGCGCTTGATGCATACGCTATTGCCGGCCAGCCTTCTGGATGCAGGAATCCGCAAGCAATTGCGCATCGCGTAACGCCGCACTTCGCCGGCACCACCAACTCAACCAATTCAAACAGCCACCATGACAAAACCTATCTTTCCCGAAAGCAATCTTCTCAACCAGCCATTGCGACTGCCCAATGGGAGCGTGCTGCGCAACCGCCTGGCCAAGGCCGCGATGAGCGAAGTGCTCGGCACCTACGATAACCATGCGACCCAAAAGCACGTTGAGCTTTACCGGCGCTGGGCTAACTCAGGCATCGGCATGCTCATTACCGGCAACGTGATGATCGACCGGCGCGCACTGGGTGAGCCCGGCAATGTGGTGATTGAGGATGAATCCGACCTGGTGGTCTTGCAGCAATGGGCAAAAGCGGCCACTGAACAAGGAGCGGCGATTTGGGTTCAGCTGAATCATCCTGGCAAGCAATCGCCCAAGGGACTGAACAGCACGAATCTTTCCCCGTCTGCCATTCCGTTCCGGGCCGACATGGCGGCCTTTTTTGAAACGCCGCGCGAGGCAACAACGGCGGAAATTGACGAGATCATTCAGCGCTTCGGGCGCAGTGCGGCCATCTGCAAGAAGGCTGGCTTTAGTGGCGTGCAGATTCACGGAGCCCACGGCTATCTGATCAGCCAGTTCCTGTCGCCGCACCACAACCAGCGGACTGACGCATGGGGCGGTAGCCCGGAAAAGCGGCGCCGCTTTGTTCTGGCTGTGTATGCGGAGATACGCCGGCAAGTCGGCAAGGACTTTCCGGTCGGTATCAAGCTCAACTCAGCCGACTTCCAGAAAGGCGGCTTCACCGAAAAAGAATCCATGGCGACCATTCGCGCGTTGGCCGACGCAGGTATCGACCTGATCGAGATTTCCGGCGGCACCTATGAAGCGCCTGCGATGAGTGGTGCTGTACAACAGTCACAACGGTCGTCCACCGCCGTGCGTGAGGCCTACTTTCTGTCGTTTGCCGAAAAGCTGCGCTCCACCGTTCAGGTACCACTGATGCTGACCGGCGGCTTTCGTACCCTTGCTGGCATGAATGCGGCACTGAAAACCGGGGCACTGGATGTAGTCGGTCTGGCTCGTCTGCTGGCGATTGACCCCGATGCACCCAAAGCGCTACTACAGGGTCAGGAATGTGAGCAGCATGTTCGTCCAATTTCGACCGGAATCAAGACTGTTGATCGCATGGGCGTCATGGAAATACTTTGGTACTCACGTCAGTTGAAGCGAATCGCCGAGGGCGGCGATCCTCATCCCAGGGAAAGCGGCCTTTGGGCATTTCTGGCGTCGTTGGTGAATAGCGGTTGGGGGACCTACCAAACCAAACGTCTTCGCGCTTGATGCGGCTTTGTTAGCGCACCAAGCGCTGCGCTCGCCTCAGGGCGATTTCGGCCACAGGATCATCTGCGTGCAGCGGAACAGGGCGATCTTGCGCCCGGTACCTTCGTCCGTGACCGTCGCATCCCACACCTGGGTGTTCCGCCCCAGATGCTGGGCGCTCGCCACGCAGGCGATCGTTCCTTCCTTGACGGTGCCGAGATGGTTGCTCTTCAGTTCGATGGTGGTGAACGATTGCGCGCCTGCGGGCAGGTGCGCAATCGTGGCATAGCCGCAGGTCGTATCCGCCAGCGCCACCACGCTGGCGGCATGCAGAAAATCGTTCGGCGCGAAGTGCAGCTTCCTCACCGGCATCCTGCTGCGCAGAGAATCCTGCGACAGCGCAATCATCTCGATGCCGAGAAAGCCTGGCAAGTACTCGCTACCCCGCTCGTTGAGGATTTCAATTGAAATTTCCGGGCGCAGCTTGCTCATGGAACACTTCCTTTCGCGGCAACCGGCGCTATTTGCGCCGTAACGATGGGACGCTCGATCCTGGCTTCGCGGATCGGCAGGTTGAGCAGGGCGGCAAGCAGCGAAAGCACGATATCGGCATACCACATCCAGCCGAAGTCGCCGAAGCGCGTGATCGTCAAACCGCCGAGATAGGCACCGAGGAAGCCGCCCACCTGGTGCGACAGCAGGGTCAGGCCAAACAGCGTGGCCAGGTAGCGCACACCGAACAGCTTGCCGACGATCGCCGCGGTCGGCGGTACCGTCGCCAGCCAGGTGAAGCCGAGCCCGGCAGCGAAAATGTAGTAGTTCAGCTCGGTGCGCGGTGCCAGCAGGTAGCCGACGATGAGCACGGCGCGCGAGGCATACATCAAGGCCAGGACGTACTTGCTGCGGTATTTGGCGACGCAGGAACCGGCATACAGGCTGCCGAAGATGTTGGCCAGCCCTATGATCGCCAGCGACCAACTGGCCACGCTGGGCGGCAGCCCGCAGAGGGCCACCTCGCCGGGAAGATGGGTGACGAGGAAGGCGATGTGGAATCCGCAGGTGAAGAAGCCGGCGTGCAGCAGCAGGTAGCTGCGGTCCTGCATCGCCCCAACCACGGTGTTCTTCAGCCCCGTGTCGGCGTCGGCATGCTTTGCCGGCGTGGCGCCCGGCTGGGTCAGCTTGCCGACCAGCGGCAGCGCGGTCAGCGTCAGCAGCGCGAGGGACCACATGGCCCCCATCCAGCCGAAGCTGCTGATCAGTTTTTGCATGATGGGGGCGAACACGAACTGACCGAGCGAGCCGCCGGCATTGATGACGCCGGAAGCGGTGCCCCGTGCTTCCAATGGCATGCGCTGTGCCGCCGCTCCGATCAGCACGGAAAAGCTCCCGGCGCCGGCGCCCATCGCGGAGAGCAGGCCGAGCGAGACGATGAGGCCGATACCGGAAGTCATGAAGGGTGTGAGCGCGCAGCCGATCGCCAAAACCACCAGCCCGCCGATCAGCACGGCGCGCGGACCGTAGCGGTCGGCAACCGCGCCGGCCACCGGCTGCATGGCCCCCCAGGTGAATTGGCCCACCGCCAGCGCGAGGCTGATGGTGACGATGCCGAGGCCGGTCGATTCGTTGATCGGCGCCACGAACAGGCCCAGCGACTGGCGGGCACCCATGGTGACCATCAGGATTCCGGCCGCGGCCAGGGTCGTAAGCAGAATGTCGGGACTACGGATTGAACGAAACATGTCGCGGTCGCCACCGTACGGATTCGATGTCCATCACTATAGGTAACGATTTCAAATACAAATAGCCCATAATCGACATCTTTCCGTCAACGTTGCGTTTACAAATGTCCTGGCTTAGCAGTTGGTTAGCCTTCGTCAAGGTCGTCGAGACCGGCAGCATGGCCGGGGCATCGCGCCGTCTGGACTGCACGCGCGCGCAGGTCAGCAAGCAGATTGGTGACCTCGAACGGCGTTTCGGGGTTCGCCTGTTCGAGCGATCGACGCGCAGAGTCAGCTTGACGCCTTCTGGCGAAGTCTTCTATCAGCATGCGCAGCGCACCCTGGAGTCCATCGAAGCCACCGAGGTCGCCATCAGAAACCTCGGCGACGAACCCCGCGGAATGCTGCGCGTCAGCGCCACCGTCGTCTTCGGCCGCATGTTTGTTGCGCCGCTGATACCGGGCATCATTGCCCGCTATCCCGAGCTGGAGTGCGAACTCGTTCTCGCCGACCAGACCGTCGACCTGGTCGACGACCGCATCGATCTGGCGATACGGATGACCCGGGATCCGCCACAGGACGCCGTTGTCCGGCGGCTGATCGCCGTGAAGCGGGTGGTTTGCGCTTCACCGGCCTACATTGAGGCGCACGGCGAGCCTCGAATGCCCAGCGAGTTGGAAGACCATCAGTGCTTCAGCTACCTTCTCGCCGACGACAACGTGTGGCGCCTCGCGGACAGGCAGGGCAAGGAAATTGACATCCGGGTTCGCAGCAGGTTCCAGTTCAACGACATCGCCTGCCTGCACGATGCCGTGCGCAATGGCCACGGCCTGGCGATATTGCCGCTCTACATCTGCGGCGGGGACCTGGCCTCGGGCGCGCTGAAACTCGTGCTCGACGATTTCGAGCCGGTCGTTAGTTTCGGTCGCTACATCTACGCCTGCTACACGCCCAGCCGCGTTCGCGCACCCAAGGTCGCGGTGTTCCTCGCCGAACTCGAGCGGATGCTGAGTCCTGCGCCGCCTTGGGCGCGCTGAGCGTCACTTCAGTAAGCCTCGCTGCACGGATCATATCCATCAGCCATTGCCACTTGCCGGCCGGTTACGCTGCGCCGCCGAACTTCATCAACAATAGTACCAAAGCATGATGAATGTCCGCTGTCCCAATCGCCACGTTCCTTACGAAGGTCTGCTTCCATTTTCTTCGGCTGTCTCCAATGGGCACCGACGTGACTGTCGCCTTTCAAAATTCATTGCAGGAATGTGGTCAGTCAATTTCCACGTCATGGAAGCGGCCGGTCCTCGCTGAGTGTTCTGTGCTCTGAACAGCCGGTCGACCTCGAAACGTTGACAGTTTCTGCCAGCGGCACAAGTAGGGAAACGACAGCGCACACGCTACGACCGAACGACGTGCGAGCGTTCGGAAGTGGAGATCGTTGCCAACACTCGCCTCCTTGGGAAAGGATAAAAATAATACCGCTCACATTCTTTTGTGCGATACCGTACAAAAGCTATTCGCATTCAGATGTAGTGTCCCCAATCATTAACACGAGGAGACCACATCATGGCGCGTAAACAAAAACTCGATTTCAGCAACATCCAGACCGATCGCCTGAAAGAAGGCGTCAATCAGAGTCATTTCTGGGCACGCTATGGCGTCACGCAATCGGGAGGCTCACGCTACGAGTCAGGCCGCAATATTCCCAAGCCGTTGGCAATCTTGTTGTACCTGCATCGTTCGGGGAAGGTTACCGACAAGAATCTGGCGGATGCGGTGAAGTAATCCGTAGTTGCTCGACTGGTTGGCCATGGCCGAGTCAAAGCAGTATCGATAAGAAAGTGATCGCCGAAAACCGGCCATTCAGGTTGGTCAAAGCACACATCGACTATTCCAATTGGAAGACCACATTGAGTTGCCGGATATGGCCGGCAGGGTGAGGTCGCCAACGGCCGCTTCGGAGCGTGCCAGTTCTCGGAACTTGGGTTTGGCTGACTGGCCGCTATGGAGAAATCTGACTGGCCGGAATGGGCACGGCGCCGCCACCCAATTGGTGGCAAGCGCATAGCCGCAGATGCCGATGTGGAATGCCGTGCCGTGGGTGACGGCGATTCCGGCGATGCCGCCTGTGGTTTTGATCCTGGCCACAGGGTCAGCCGGCTCATGGCGCATCGCTCCGATCGGCACCCGGGGGCTCGGCCGGAAGCCGGCTCAGGTCAGCCAACAGGCGGGTGAATGCGGCTATGCCCTTGGACTTGTCGAAGAAGTAGTGCGCGCCGAGTTCGATGCACTTCGCCAGGTATTCAGGTTGCGCCAAATTCGTCAGCACGATCAACGTCGTCGCTGCATGCATTGCGCTGGCATGCCCGAGCAATGACAGGCCGCTGCCGCTTCTCAGGCGCAGATCGATGACCGCGACATCGGGCCGATGCAGGTCCAGCAGGCGTCTGGCCTCGTCGGCATTGTCGGTTTCGGCGACAAGGCTGGCCAGGGAAATGCTGCCGATGAGGCCGCACAGGCGCTCGCGCAGTATCCGCGAATCTTCCACCAGCAGGATTTTCATCAGCGTCCACAGATCCAGGATCTCAGTGGGCGCCATGCTGCGCCGATCAGGCATTCAGAGATATCGGCGGCGGGCGCGACTTGTCGTGAGCGACAGGGAAAGCGGGCGTAGGCATCGCCCTACAGGGCACAGGTTCTTTGCAACGGCCCGCCCCGGCTTTCAGGGATCGGCCGGGTCGTCGAGCAGGTTGTGTTTCAGGCCATAGCGGATCAGATCGGCGACGCTCGACATTTGCATTTTTTGCAGCACGCGGGCCTTGTAGGTGCTGACCGTCTTGGCGCTCAGGTTGAGGCGCTCGGCGATTTCGCCGATCGCGTCGCCGGCGGTCAGCTTGCGAAAAATCAGGAACTCGCGATCCGACAGCAGGGCATGCGGCGGCCGGTCGTCGCGCTGAATCAGGCCAAAGGCCAGGTCGGCGGCCACTTCGGGACTGATGAAGCGACCGCCGCCGGCCACGGCGCGAATCGCCGTCAGCAGTTGCTGCGAAGCGCTGTCCTTGCACAAGTAGCCTGCCGCGCCGGCACGGATGCTGCGCACCGCATACTCGCTTTCCTTGTGCATGCTGAGCACCAGGATCGGCAGCCGGGGCTTTTCTGCCTTGATCTGGCGGATGAGTTCGACCCCGCTGCGACCGGGCATCGACATGTCGAGCAGCAGCAGATCCCAGTCGTCGCCGCGCACCCGCTCCAGCGTCTGATAGCCATCACTGGCCTCGCCGGCGACCACCATGTCGCCGGCGCTGGCGAGGATCTGCTTCAAGCCGTCGCGCATCAGGGTATGGTCGTCGGCAATCAGGATGCGGATCATGGGGTCGTCTGCTGACTTTTGGGAATGCTCACTTCGATGTGCGTACCGCGCCCCGGCGCACTGTCGATGGCGATGTGGCCGCCGATCATGTTCACGCGCTCGCGCATGCCCAGCATGCCGTAGGTTTTCCGCGCTCCCGTCAGCTCGGCCGGCATGCCGCAACCGTCGTCAGCGATGGTCAGCAGCAGATCGTCGCCGCGATCCTTCAAGGCCACCATGGCATGGGACGCATGTGCGTGGCGGGCGATGTTGGTCAGCGATTCCTGGACGATGCGGAAGATGGCGGTCGAGAGCAGATCGTCCAGCCCGTAGTCCTCGCTGTCCAGCAACAGATCGCAGGGCACACCGAACTGATGGGTAAAGTTCCTCGCGTAGCTGGCGATCGCCGCTTCAAAGCCGAAATCGTCGAGCATGCCGGGGCGCAATTCCTCGCACATCAGGCGCGTCGCGTCGACCGTGCAGTTGATCATCTGGTCGATGGCGGCCAGGCGCGCGCCGATGGCGGGGTCGGTGCTTGCCAGGCTGTCGGCCAGGCCGTTGAAGTCGATGCGCAACGCGGTCAGGTTCTGGCCCAGTTCGTCATGCAGCTCGCGGGCAAAATGCGCCCTGTCGTCCTCGCGCGCCCGCTGCAGAAAAATCGTGAGCTGGTGCAAGTGCGCCTTGCTTTCGCCAAGCTCACGTTCGGCCTGCTTGCGCAGGGTGATGTCGCGAATATTGCACTGGATCACCTTGATGCCTTCGCAGTCATAGGTATTGCTGACGAATTCGACCTGGATCAATGCGCCGGTCTTGGTCCGCAGCGGAAGATCTTCGTAGCGCACATAGCCGGTGGCCTGCAGTTCGGCAAACACGCCCTTGCTTTCGGCGACATCCGCAAACGGCCCCACCTCCCATAATTTCTTTCCCAGAAACTCGGCATGCGAGTAGCCGAGCATGTCCACCAGGTAGGGGTTGACGTCTTCAATCTGGGCCGTGTCCGCGTTGAGCAGCAGAATGCCGTCCTGCGCGGCTTCGAACAGCCGCCGATAGCGGCTTTCCGAGCGGCGCAGGGCTTTGAGCGTCGTGGCGGCATGGACGTCGGTCGGAGGCGGGAAGGTGTCTTGCATGGGGATATTCCTTCAAAGCATGCACCGCATTACGGAAGACAGCAAATCTGTAGCAGGTTGAGCCTGATGCAAATCCCGGTGCCGGTCTGCGCGCTGGCGCACAGTTTCCATCGGCCGCAAATGGTGGCACCGGAGCAACGGCCCCGCCTCTCTGTAGGGTGATTCCTACGCCGGGTTTCCCACCCGCTCACAGAATGTCGCGCTGCCTGCTGATATGGCCAGGAAGCCAATCGGCGCAGCATCAGGTTCACGTGCTGTGTGCCCTTGCATGATGGCCGTTGCGCCCGGTGCCCCAATCGGATCGCGGCATTTGCGGAGACATCCACCCGATGCGCAGGTTTCCAGAATTCGTCGTCCCGCTGCTGCTGGCCGCCCTGCTGGCAGGCTGCAGCAATCTCGGCTACTACGTCCAGGCCATGGGCGGACACTTCGAGGTGATGCGCGCCGCGCAGCCGATCAGCGAGGTCGTGCGCGACCCGGCAAGCGATCCGCAGCTCAGGACGAAGCTGAAGGAAGTGCAGGCCATACGCGAATTCGCCAGCCGCGAGCTGGGGCTGCCCGACAACGGCAGCTATCGCAGCTACGCCGACGTCGGACGCCCCTACGTGGTGTGGAACGTCTTTGCCGCGCCCGAGTTTTCGCTGGAGCCGAAGCGCTGGTGCATGTTGCTGGTGGGCTGTGTGAATTACCGCGGCTACTACGCCAGGGAGGACGCCGAACGCCTCGCCGCGGAACTGCGCCAGGAGGGTTACGACACCCATGTCGGCGGCGTGCCCGCCTACTCGACGCTGGGCTACTTCGACGACCCGGTGCTGAGCACCTTCCTGCGCCACGGCACGCCGGAAGTCGCGCGCACCGTGTTTCACGAGCTGGCGCACCAGTTGGTCTTTGTCGCGGACGATTCGGCGTTCAACGAATCCTTCGCCACGGCAGTGGAAAACGAGGGCATGCGGCGCTGGCTGGCAAGCTCCACTGCGCTCGACCGGCGCCCGGCCTTCGAGGCGCAGCGGGAGCGCAAGGCAGCTTTCGCCGGGTTGATGCGCGACTACCGCAAACGCCTTCACGCGCTCTACCAGACCGCTGACTCCGCCGACCGGCAGAGACAGGCCAAGGCCGGGTTGCTGAACACGCTGCGGCGCGATTACGCCGACCTGAAGGCAAGCTGGGGCGGCTACTCCGGTTATGACAGTTTCTTTGCCGAGGATCTCAACAACGCCAAACTCGCCTCGCTCTCGCTCTACAGCGCGCTGGTGCCGGCCTTCGAGGCCCTGCTCGAGCAGGGGAATCGCGAGCTTCCGCGCTTCTACCAACGCGTCCGCAGCCTGGCGGCGCTCGACAAGGCAGCCCGGCGCAGCGTGCTGGCCCAGCTGCTGCCGGCGCGCGCCGACAGCCGACTGGCGCGCAGCGGCGTCGCGCCCGCCACACCGGAGCTGCAGTGATGCCAGTCGCGCGCAGCCTGATCGCGACATTGGGAATCGGGGCTTGGGGCCTGTGCTGCGCGATGGGCGCAAACGCCGCCGGCTATCCCACGGAGCACCAGTTCCGTCAGGCGCTGGACGAGGTCGCCGGCGTGGTTCGTGCGGAAGGCATGGAGCTGAAGGTGCTCGATGCGCAAAAGGAAGGCCTGACGCGTCCGCTGCTCTCGGCGGGACTCAACATCGAAGCCAATACCTGCATAGTGTTCTTCAACACGCGGCCGGAAGACGGCCTGACCCAGTTCTTCGCCAGCCTCGGGCAGCGCGACCTGTCGACTATCCTGCGCGCCATATCCGTGCACGAGGTGGCGCATTGCGTCGAACAGCGCGAAGCCTATGTCCGCCAGCGCTTCGACAGAGTTCTGCCCGATGCCTACAGGCAATCCGACATGAGCATCCAGGGCTATCTCTCGGTGGTGAAAAGCGGTGCGCTGGAAACCTGGGGCGAAGCCCTGGCCGACATCAGCTCGCTGCTTTACCTGAAGCAGGCGGCGCCCGACCGCTGGCTGCACCTGGCGCGCCGCATCAGCGCCATGCGCCACGCACTGGCCCACCGCTGGCCGCAGCACGACACTTCCGCCTGGCTCGACCGGCTGATCGACGCCAATCCCGATATCGACGAGGGCGCCAGTCTGTTCGACGCCGCCTTCAAATACCGCAAGCAGTTCCGCCCGGACTAGTCCCGGTATTGCGCGGCAATGCCCGGCGATCCATGCCGGGAGGATAAGTCGGGACTCTGCACCGATCTGCGCGAGGATGTGCTGCCTCATCTGGGCATGACGCAGAAAGCCTTCACCGATCGCCTCGGCGTATCCCGGCTGATCGTGTCCGAAGTGATCCATGAGAAACGCCCTGTGACGCCGGACATGGCCATGCGCCTGGGCCGGCTCCTGGGAAATGGTCCCGAAATCTGGTTGCGGATGCAACAGACTCTCGATCTGTGGGAACTTGAGCAGCGCGGCAGCTATGAGCATATCGAGACGCTGAAGGCCGCGTGAGTTTTGAAGCGTGACGCCGTAGATGGCTCTGATCGGTCATATGCTGTCATCGATCACTTTGCCCTGAAGCGGACAGTCGGCTGTGCTACGCGTATGCTATCGGCGTCTTGTGGCTTGGCCGCTAGTGAAAACGTCAGCTCGGCCCCCTTGATTAATGCATAAAGGATTCTTCCAGAATGGACATTCCACGGATATTCAACATCACTGAAAGTGCTCATCGCATCCACAACCCGATCACACCCGAAAAGCTTGCCACTCTGGGCGCTGCGCTGCGTCTGGAATCAGGTGCCCGAGTGCTCGACCTCGGCAGCGGTTCGGGGGAGATGCTGTGCACCTGGGCGCGCGATCACGGCATTATCGGCACCGGCATAGACATGAGCCAATTATTCACCGAGCAAGCGAAACTCCGCGCTGTGGAACTCGGCGTCGCCGATCAAGTCAAGTTCATCCATGGTGATGCTGCCGGCTATATCTCTGACGAGAAGGTCGGCGTGGCCGCCTGTGTTGGTGCCACTTGGATCGCCGGAGGAGTCGCGGGCACTATCGAGCTTCTGGCGCGGAGCCTGCGTGCCAGAGGGATCATCCTTATCGGTGAGCCATACTGGCGGCAGTTGCCGCCGACTGAAGATGTTGCCAAGGGTTGTCTTGCTAACTCAATCTCCAACTTTCTCATGCTTCCAGAACTTCTCGCGTCTTTCGGCCGCCTTGGCTACGATGTCGTTGAAATGGTTCTGGCTGACCAAGATGGCTGGGACAGATACGAAGCAGCCAAATGGCTCACCATGCGCCGATGGCTTGAAGCCAATCCCGGCGACGAGTTAGCAAAAGATGTTCGAGCCCAACTGACGTCAGAACCTGAGCGCTACGCCGCTTACACGCGTGAATACCTGGGCTGGGGCGTGTTCGCGCTGATGCCGCGGTAAAGTACGATGATGCTTTCCCGCGGCGGACATCAGGCAGCAGTCGGCCATCAAGAGTCAGTCGAGCCACTCCTCCATTGCTGACGTTCGCTCGGGGCGATTTCTCCAAAGCTGCCATTCAATCGGTGTAGCCTAAGTTTCTCGTCGGACCGGCTCTTGTGCAGCGATTGCTGCCATTGGCGGTCGGAACTCCTACTCCGACACCCGGCCAACTGTTGACGTTGCTTCCTTCCGGAAAGTAGTCAGATGAAGGTCGGCTCTACTCCAGGAACAGCCAGATGTAATGCCACCTTACCAACTCCTGATATCGAGGCGGGCAAAGAGGTAGCCAACGGCAAGCGATATGAAAAACGCATGCCGCCGGAGGGAGTGAATCTGATTTCAGAGTGACCAAACTCGGGGAGCATCAGACCCGAAGCCTAGCCAAGGTGGCATCTTGGTATTCGTCAGCACGGCAATCCCGAGAATTGCTTTGTAGCCATGCTGCTTAGGTTTATCATCTTCTGGCGTTGAAATTCCCTTGAGCCGAATCTCGCTGCAGGTTACACAATGAAACCGGACGACTCCGGCATTAACCGCATATCGCTGCGGTTCACAAACCACGCGCTCGAGGCTGAATATACCTCCGAGCAGGCGCAAAAGTCCCGACGCCCTGCAAGGGTGGCGCTACTTTGTGCTTCCGCGATATCGGTCTTCTTTCTATGGCCAATGGTGTATTGGGCGGCCTCCCCAATGCGGGAGCACATGCCAAAAATCGTCGCCCTGGTCCTGGCAACGACCACTCTCTGTTATGCACTGACGTATCTACGGGCTTTCATAGTTCACCATCAAACCATGATGCTGGCCATGGCCTGGATTATGGCCATCGGCATCACCTACGGCTCGTCCCATTCGCCGACATTGGAAGCGTCTGGGTTTTTCATGATGGCAATGCATGTGTTCAGCATCTATGGCATTTTCAGTCTGCGATTTCCGGCTGCTTCGGTAGGGGGCTGGGCAAGCCTGGTCATCTACCTGACGTTCATGCGTGGATTGGGGTACCTACCCGAGCATGCGGTTGTCCGCCACGCGGGAGCGCTCGTGCTATCCAATCTATGGGGCATGCTGATTTGTTACCAGATGGACCTGGCGGGTCGCCGTGCTTTTCTGGCAGGACGGCGCCTAGCTTTGGAACATGAGCGCTCGGACCAGTTGCTGCTGAATATCCTGCCCGCAGCGGTCGCGAAAGAGTTGACCACGACAGGGGTCGCGCGCTCGGCCCGCCATGAGGCGGCAACCATCCTGTTCACCGATTTCAGCGGATTTGCCGAGGCTGCATCGTCCATGCCTGCGGAAAGGATGGTTGACGAGCTCAACGAGATATTCTCGGCGTTCGACGACATTTGCCGCGAATGTGGCATCGAGAAAATCAAGACCATCGGCGATGCCTATATGGCGGTGGCCGGGGTACCAACTCCGTCTTCCAACCATGCGCATCGTTGCATTGATGCCGGATTGCGAATGGTTTCGTTCATCGAACAGCGCAATCTGTCTTCGGCCTTCAAGTGGGGGCTCCGCGTCGGAATACACAGTGGGCCGGTAGTAGCCGGGGTGGTCGGCAAGCACAAGTACGCTTTCGATGTCTGGGGCGATACCGTGAATGTCGCCAGCCGAATGGAAAGTGCGGGAGTTGTCGGCAGGGTGAATATTTCCGCTTACGCCTTCGACCTGGTCAAAGGCGACTTTGAATGCGAATACCGGGGCAAGGTGGAGGCCAAGGGAAAGGGGCCAATCGATATGTACCTGGTGATTGCCTGTCGTGAATTGACCTCCGTTAAACACAATTTGCCCCAGACATAAATATGACAAGATACCTAGAGGTCAAAGAACGCGCGTTGAGTCCCATGGAGCAGACCATCTGCGTTGCGGACGACCTTTGCTCCCTGAACTTCGTGATGCATTGCGAACTTTTCGGCGAACTTGCCGAGGAATCCCTGCACGCAGCGCTCGACAAGGTTCAGGCCCGCCATCCTCTGCTGCGCATGCGTCTTGATGGCGAAGACGGGAACCTATGGTTTCGACAGGGTGTCGGCCCCATACCCTTGCGCATCGTCGACGGTTCCACATCGTCAGTTGCGAGCGAGGCCGAATATGAGCTCCATACCGAGTTCGACAGACGGCGGGGCCCGATGGTCCGCTGCGTTTGGATACGCCACGATCTCGCGCATGCCACGCTGTTCGCCACCTTTCACCACCTGATCGGCGATGGAATTTCCGGATCGCTCCTGTACCGCGACCTGATGCAGGCGTTACGTGGCGAAGATCTTGACATTCTGCCTTTGGCCGAGTCGATGGATGGTCATGTGCCGACGACGGCGCGCGGCCTTAAGGGTTTTGCCGGGTTGGTTAAGCTGGCTGGGCGAAGGCTGAGCCGAATTCTCCGTCATGGTCCATTGCGCTTCCTTCCGGTCGAGCGGCCGGCGAGTTTTGGTGAGATGCGGGCCGCGGTGCGCATGCTGCGTTTCGAACCTGAATTCGTCTGTGCTCTGTCAGATCGAGCCCGCAGGGAGCACACCACCCTTCACGGTGCGCTCGCCGCTGCCATAGTCATTGCCAGTACTCCAGAGATCGGGGCGCTGCCAGCACACATCGCATTTTCGTCGGCGCTGAACATGCGCGATCAATTCTCCCCGCCCATCGGGGACGATCTGGGTCTATACGCGACGCTCGCCTACTCCACCCACGTCGTCGGCGACGGAACCGCCTTCTGGCCTCTGGCCCGCGAATTGAAACAGGGTCTCAACGAGGCGATTGCGAGCGGACAGCCATTTCTTGGGGTTACCGGAATAGCTCGCTGGATCATGTATCGCTATCGGAAAGCCGGGGGTGGCGAAGCAGGGCGCCAGACCGCAGCCAAGGTGTTTTCCCGTGGAATGATCAAGGCGTTTGCCCTGACCAATATCGGTAAGGTGGCCATAGCAACCGATAACGGACCCATCAGAGTCGCTTCTCTAGGTTTTGTTGTTTCGCTCTCGGTACTCGGCACAAGTGCATTCACGGCTTCGACGATCGGTGGAACGCTGTGTCTCAACTCGATCGTGATGGAACCGGTCGTGTCCCGGAACACGCAAAACCGAGTCGTCGAACGCCTGCACGACATCCTTTACTCCGCTTTGCATTGACGTGCCATGAGGGTAGTTCTCGATGGGGGAATTGGTATTGACAGATGCAAAACCGAAAGTTCATGTTACCCGAGGCGCTCACACGGCCGCATCACTCATCGCCACCTCGTCCGGCCGCATTCCGGCGGCCTCGCAGGCAGCCAACAGTCGTTCGCGATGCGCTGTCACGCGAAACGGCAACACATCGCGAACAAAGGACAGGCTTACCCGGCGGTTGAGGCTGCACGCTGTCGCAACGGCGTTCCGAGCCGAGCGCACGTCGCCCAGTTCGTAATGAACCGCAGCCAGGCCGCTGTGCGGCCACAGGTAAGCGGGGTTGCGCGTGATCGCGCTGGTAAACGCCGTCTGGGCACCGTGGTGCTCACCGACCATCCATAAGGCGTAGCCCCGGATCGTGAGGAACATCCCGTGATCGTTCGGATCCAGCGTCAGCGCAATGTTGACGTGCGCCAGCGACTCGTCGCACCGGCCGCACCACATTGCGGCATCGGCCAGGTGAAAGTGCGCGTAGGCGGCCTCGGGTGCGAGTGCCACGGCCTTCTGCAACTGCTCAAGCGCGGCCTCGTGTTCCATGCGCCACAGCAACACCTTCCCCATCAGCGCGTGGGGCAGCATGTGGTTCGGATCGCAGGCGATCGCACGCGTCGCGCACTGATGCGCCTTTTCGAAACTGGCCGATGGATCCGGAACCCAACCACTGATTGAGTCGATCCAATGAGTCCATCCGAGCTTGGCGACAGCCTCGGCGCTGGCCGGCGCGAGGGCCACGGCCGCTTCGTAGGCCTCGCGGGCCCTGGCCATGCTTTCCGGTGTCATGAGGGTGAAGAACTGCCAGCCGCGCAACAGCAAGTCCACCACGGCCGCGTCCTCGGGCCGGCGCGCCGGTGCCACGATCAAGGCGGGGGCGCCGGCCGGGGCGGCGCCGAGCGTCGGCTCCGCGCACAGCCCTAGCTGGTCCACCAGCGCCAGTGTCTGCAAGCTCGGCTCCACGCCAATCTCTCGCCTGAGCACCCGGCGGCACTCGACCCAGGTCTGCGCCGCCTTGGCCCGCAAGCCGGCACGCGCATACAAGCGCATCAGGGCGCGGTAGCAACCCTCGTGCACCGGATCGTTCGCGAGCAATCGGTAGGCGAACTGGATCATAGCCTCGGACCCGTTCAACCCGTCAGGGTGCTCGCTCATCCGAGCCAGCAGGCCCTGGGCGACGTCTCGCAGCCGTTGTCGCTCGGCTTCCGCCCAAGGCGTGAATTCCACGCCGGCGTCCAGCGCGTCGAGGAAGTCTCCGCGGTAGAGGCCGGCGGCCGACTGCATCGACGCGATGTCGGCGCGGCCGGCCAGTGCCTCGAAACGACGAACGTCGACTTCGAAGGCCGCCTCCCGCAGCACGATGTGGTCGCCCTCGCTGTCCAGCCCGTCGGCGGCGGCGCCCAGCGCGCGCCTCAGGACATGCAGGCACTGGCGCAGGGCGCTGCGTGCGTCCTCGTCGCTGTGGTCGGGCCACAGGAGCGCGACGAGCCGGCTGCGGCTGGCGCCGGAAGCTCCGTGCATCGCCGCCAATGCCAGAAGGGCCTGCGCCTTTCGCCCGACGCGAACTGATCCTTCCGAGAACGGCGTCTCGAGGGAGAAATCGCCAAGCAATCGCAGAGCGGAAGCCTGCATGCCAGTGTCTTTCTTTTTTGTGTTAGCCGCCCATGGAGCGACCCCACAAAGGATGACCCAATTTGGCGCAGCAGGCAAGGCCTGGTGACGCATTTCTCACGCTCGAATCACGCCGACCACACGCCCTGCCGGCAGACTTCAATCGTGCGAGACAACAACCAGGAGATGATCATGACAAACACGAAGAAGGGAACGCTTTTCGCGCTCGCGCTGCTGCCCGCCGCTGCTTTTGCGCAAGCGGCGAACCCCGCGCCCATGGCCCGTGAGGGCACCTATGAGCAGACGCTGTGCTTCGGTGGCCCGGTCCACGTAATCGGCGCGTCGGACGCCGACCGGTACGGAACCTACCAGCTCACCGGTGGGACTCAATCGGCGACCAAGGCATTCGACTCGATGAGCATGGAGTGCATCGGAACTTTCGAGATGCGGTCCGGCGTGTACCGGCACAAGGGCTACTGTCTCTTCCAGGACGTCAGCGGCGACAAGTTCCACGTCGCCGATACCGCCACGCCCCAAGCCTATACGGTCGAAATGCTCGGCGGCACAGGCAAGTTCAGCGGCATCACCGGCAGCGCGACCGTCGTACGGTTAGGCGCGATGACCCCAGTGCGGCAGGGCACCCTCCAGGGCTGTCGCCGGGTCACCGGCAGCTATAAATTGCCCTGACTGCAAGAATGCGATGGGCGGAACCTCCCTGTCTGGGACCAAAGTGGACAAGGACGCCAGGCCGCATGACGGGGCGTCCCGTTCCATTGCTAGGAGTCCGTCGTGTCCTTGCCATGCGCCTGTGATGCAGCAACTCCATCCGGCGCAGCCGCCGGAACCGTTGAGGCGCGGTTCGTCACACGGGTACGTATGCCGAAGTCCGCGCCACGGCCTGAAGGGAGAAAGCCAACCTGCAGGCAATAGCCCGGTCCCTGAAGTCCATCGGGCAGCCCCCGCTACCGGCCAATCAGATGCTAAGGTCGTCGTGCTGGACGTGGAACTTGCCTGCATGGGTCGGCCGAACTTCCGCTCCCGGCTGGGGCTTGCCCGTGATGTCGAAAACCTGAACGTCTCTTATGCTGCAGTACTGCCTTTCAAGCTGAAAAGTTGGCTACCGATGCCCGAACGGCTGCTACCTAAATTTTGGCGCTTGCCGCGAGTGGCAACTTTTCCTAAGAGCTAATGACGGCAGTGGGCACGGATCAGTAGTTCATCGACCATGAGTCTTTGACCGGATCGGCCGATGACCGGGCCGGGCCGCCGTGGCGCCAGCGTCAACTCTTGAGCTTGCGCATCGCTTCGCTGGACGAGGCCGTCCGGCGCAGCGGATGGAGCGGCGGCGAATCACCGATCTGCCGACCGGGTGTTGGTCGAGACATGCTCAATGGAGCAGTTGATACTGCAGCAGATAGACGCCGGCACCGGCAAAATAGCCCAGCAAGGCCAAGCCGCTGATCTTCCTGACGTACCAGAAGAAGTGAATCTTCTCCAGTCCCATCGCGGCTACACCGGCAGCGGAGCCGATGATCAGGATGGAACCGCCGGTGCCCGCGCAATAGGCGAGGAACTCCCACAGGAAATGGTCCGGCGGGTAGTCCGCCAGGCTGTACATGCCCATGGAAGCCGCCACCAGGGGCACGTTATCGACGATGGCGCTGGCAATGCCGATGATCATCACGATGAGGTCTTGCCTGCCCACGGTCTGGTCAAGCCACTGTGCCAGCGCGGTCAGGATATGGGTATGTTCCAGCGTCGCGACGGAAAGCAGGATGCCGATAAAGAACACGATCGAACTCATGTCGATTCTGCTCAGCGCATGGGCCAGGGTCAGATGCTGCTTGTCCTCGTCGGTCTTGTGGCGATGCACCAGATCGCCGACGAGCCAGAGGATGCCCAAGCCGAACAGGATGCCCATGAAGGGGGGCAAATGCGTTGCCGTCTTGAAGGCCGGCACTGCAATCAGAATACCCAGGCCCATGAAGAACATCAGATTGCGTTCAAACTCGGTGGTTTGCAGTTCGTCATCGCTGTCCTTGGCCGGAAGGGCGTCGACAGGCTGCCCGCGCAAGACGTATGCGGTAACGGCCAGGGGTACGACCATGCTGACCATGGATGGCAAGAAAACGGACTTGATGATGGCCAGAGTGGTGATCTGGCCGCCTATCCAGAGCATGGTGGTCGTTACGTCGCCGATAGGCGACCAGGCCCCGCCCGAGTTGGCTGCAATAACGATGATGCCGGCGAAGAAAAGGCGGTCCTCGCGCTTGGCGAGGAGCTTCCGCATCAGGGATATCATCACGATGGTCGTCGTCAGGTTGTCGAGGATCGCACTCAGGAAAAACGTGACAAAGCCCACGAGCCACATCAGCGACGACAGCTTCGATGTACGGATGCGCCTGGTGATGACCTCGAAGCCATTGTGCGCATCCACCACTTCGACGATGGTCATGGCTCCCATCAGGAAGAAGACGATCTGAGCAGTCGCCATCACGGACTCGCCGAGCTGTTCGCCGATCAGCCGCGGGTCGCCGGCGGAAATCGCGTAGATGGTCCACAGCAGTCCCGCGCCGACCAGGGCGGAAGCCGACTTGTTGATCCTGATCGGGTGCTCGAGTGCGATTGCCGCATAGGCAATGACGAAGACAATAACGAGTGCAGTCAGCATGTCGGATGGTCCTGGTGGCGGTGATTGAACGAAGAATGCCGGCGCCGCGCCAACGCATTCGGCATGCGGACGCAGGCAGCCTGTTGCCGGCAATGCAGGAAAAGCCTTGAAAGGGCGGAGGAGGGCGTTGCCCTCCCGGTGCGCAGCAGTGGCTGCAATCGGGCGCTTCTGAAGTCCACGGGTGTCCTCGCTTGCCGTGCGGCGGCCCGACCGCACGAAATCCCTGCCCGCTTGTAGCGATTGCCGCTTCACGGACACCCGCGGCGATCTTACACATGACTGCGGCAGGCATCAACATGCCGGCATCGCTTGCCGGATGCGATAACTCGATACAACCCTGATGACACAATGGATATGTTCGATCGCCGGCGCTTTCTTATTCCCGAATGACATGGCAACATGCGGATCGGGTAGCAGGCGGCATGCGCCTTGTCCTTGTCATCGGGGAGGGCGGGCGGCACATGGACCGCGCTTCCGTTTTATTCGGCCATCGGGAGGTTTGCAGGTGCTCAAGTACTACGTTTTCTGGGGATTGTTTGCCCTTGTCCTGATCGGCGTCGCGGCGACCCTGATCCGTGACCGGCGGCGGCGCCTCAAGCGGGAAGCGGAGGAGGCGGAGTCCCGCGCCGCGTCCGCGCCGCCCCCCAAGCCTGTGGTTCGTCCCGCGGCAACGCCTTACGATCCGACCGCGACGCGGGTTCATGTCCGCACCACGCCGGTCGCCATGCACGCCGGGCTGCCGGATCGCGCGGAAACGCAGCTGCCGAGCGCGGCGCGGCCCCGGCTGGTGTGCGTGGGCGGCAGCCAGAAGGACCACAGCTTTCCCGTGACCGAGGCCGGGGTCACGGTCGGACGCAGGAAGGACAACACCATCGTCATCAGCGATCCGCGGGCATCCAACCACCACGCCTGGGTGGGCATCGTCGATCACAAGGTGGTGCTGCGCGACCTGGAGTCGACCAACGGCACCTTCCTCAATGCCCAGATCGACGCGCCCGTGGGCGAGGTCGTGCTGAGTCCGGGCGACACGATTTTCTTCGGCGGGCACGGGCGCGACCAGTTCCGTTTCGTCGTCGATTGAGATTCATCGACGGCGCGGCAGCCGCCAGTACGGATGCGCGGCGGCCTGGCGTTCGCAACGGGGCGCCGGTCGCCGTGTCGCCAGCGCCAACTCTTGGGACTGGTAGTCAGTCAAACTCGATCTGAAGGAAAAATCTCACCACCAAGACACCAAGGACACAAAGATGCACCAAGAGAAACCGATAGAAGAACGAGAAGTTCTTGGTGTCCCTTGGTGAACTTGGTGTCTTGGTGGTGAGTGCTTTTTTCTTGCTGACTACCTACTACTCGCGAATCCCGTCCCAGCCCAATGCCCTGAGCACAGCGGCGAAGCTTTCCTCCGGCGGCGCGCTGATGATGAGCGCACGGCCGTCCTGTGGATGCCTGAGTTCGAGCCGGGTGCAGGCCAGCAACAGCCGCCCGCAGCCGAAGCGCTGCTGGAAGAAGCGGTTGTGCCTGCCCTTGCCCCAGGTGGCATCGCCGATGATGGGGTGGCTGATGTGCTTGAGGTGGCGGCGCAACTGGTGCTGGCGGCCGGAGCGCGGCGAGAGTTCGACCAGCGCGTAGCGCGCGGTCGGGTAGCGGTCGACCGCATCGGGCAATTCGACCCGTGCCAGGCGGCGGTATTCGGTCACCGCCGGCAGCGCCGCGGCGGCGCTGTCGGCGCCCAGCTTGCGGCCGTAGTCGTCGAACTGGCGCGACAGCGGATGGTCGATGAGGCCGGCTTCCGGCGGCCAGCCGCGCACGACGGCGAGGTAGCGCTTGGTTATTTCGTCGCGCTGGAACTGCCCGCCGACTTCGCGCGCGCTGTCGGCATCAAGGGCGAACAGCAACACGCCCGAGGTGCCCTTGTCGAGCCGGTGCAGCGGATGCACGCGCTGCCCGATCTGGTCGCGCAGCAACTGCACGGCGAAGCGCGTTTCATGGCGGTCGATGTTGCTGCGATGGACCAGCAGCCCGGCAGGCTTGTTGATCGCGACGAGGCGGTCGTCGCGGTAGAGGATTTCCAACACGCCCTAGTACTGGACGCCCTGCGCCTCGCAGAGAAATTTCATCAGCGGCGCGGCGGCGGCGAAGCGCTCGCTGGCGAGCTTGACCAGGCCGGGGCCGGTGGCCTCGGCAAAGGACAGCGCGGCGAGGCCGATGAAGTCCTTGCGCTTCAGGTCATCGATCGCCGCGTGGTCGGCGGCGTAGCCGCGCGGCGGCCGCGTCAGGCTGTCGCCGGCGAGCGCCCAGTGGGCGGCGAACTTCCTGTCGTCGCGCGCGGTGAGCCAGCGTTTCGGCTGCGCCGCGATCAGGTCGCGGATGTGCCCCAGCGCCTCGGCCTCGGGATGCCAACAGCCGGCGCCGAAAAAACATTCGTCGGTCGCAATGTGCAGGTAGAAGCCCGGCGCATGCAACTTATAAGCCCCCCATTTTACCATCTTTAAACCAAGTGAGTGAGTGAGTTGCGCTTGGTTGCAGGGTCTTAGCCTATTCATGGATGTATGTAGTATGTAGCACCTTTGTGGTGACGGCTATCCGGAAGATGCGATTGATATTACTCTGACATGCTACCGCGCAATGAACTTGGGTTCAGGTTTGGTCTCTCTACTCAAAACCGTCGGTGGCTGCTCACGCCACGGAGCTTCCTGATGAGGTGTGCATTTCCTATTTCGGTTCCGTGCCCAATATAGGTAGTCCGTTCAATTTCCACGCTGGTAAGGCCAGCGCGTTGTTGTCCAGGAGATCGGAACGGAATGTCGTCTTTGGTTATATGGTCGAGTAAGCAGTGCGCAGGGTTATCCACGGTCGGCCGCCAGCGCGCCT
>JAMPYF010000059.1 GCA_023700805.1 Sulfuritalea sp. | reverse complement strand
TCCACGCCTTACCGCACGCGGCTGTCAGCCGTGATCTTGATGGCCGCGATGTTGTCCGCATGCGGTGACGACGCAGGGAAGAAATCGGCGCCCCCGGGTGCCGGGATGCCGCCGCCCGAAGTGGACGTAATCACTGTTGCCGCCGGCAGTGCGACCGTTACGCAGGATCTGCCAGGCCGCCTGCAGGCAGTACGATCCGCTCAAGTAAGGGCCCGCGTCGAAGGCGTCGTGGAGAAGCGCCTGTTTACCGAAGGCACGGATGTCGTGGCGGGCACGCCGCTGTTCCGCATCGACGCTCGCACCTATCAGGCGCAGGCCGCGGCGGCGGCAGCCGACTTGGCGGCCGCGAAGGCGGTGTTTGCGCGTTACACGCCGCTGCTCGACATCAAGGCGGTCAGCCAGCAGGAGTACGACGCTGCCGATGCGCGCGTCAAGCAGGCCGAGGCCGCCGCCGCAAAGGCGCGCCTGGATCTCGAAAACGCCGTGCCGCCAGCGCCGATTTCCGGCCGTATCGGCCGCGCGATGGTCACCGAGGGGGCCCTGGTGGGCAAGGGCGAGGCGACGCATTTGGTCACCATCGAACAGCTCGACCCGATCCGCGTCGAGTTTTCGCAGTCCTATTCGGACCTGCTGCGCCTGCAGCAGGCGGTCAGGAACGGCAAGCAGAAGAAAGCCGATGCGGCGAAAGTCGAACTGGTGCTCGAAGACGGCTCGCTCTACCCGGAGAAGGGCCGCCTCCAGTTCACCGACCTCGCCGTCGATCCGAACAGCGGTGCCGTGCTGTTGCGCGCCGAGTTCCCCAACCCGCGCCGCGATTTGCTTCCTGGAACTTTTGTCCGCATACGCTTCCCGCAGTCCCAACTCGACAACGCGATCCGGGTACCGCAACGCGCGGTTCAGGGTGGCGCCCAAGGCCAGTTCGTGATGGTGGTCGATGCCGAGGGCAAGGTGACACCGCGCCCGATCAAGACCAGCACCATGTCCGGCGGCGACTTCATCGTCGACGAGGGCCTGAAAGGCGGCGAACTGGTGATCGTGAACGGCCTGCAGAAGGCCAGGCCGGGCACCGTCGTCAAGCCGCTGCCATGGACCCCGGGCGCGCCGGTCATGGCTCCCGGCAAGCCGGCCGCCGCCCCGGCCCCCGCTGCCAAGTCCAATGAAGAAAAGAAGTAAGCCATGATCCCAAAATTCTTCATTGACCGGCCGATCTTCGCCTGGGTCATCGCCATCATCATCGTGCTCGGCGGTTTGCTCGCCCTGCGCCAGCTGCCGGTGGCAAGCTATCCGGCGGTGGCGCCGCCGGCGCTGGCGATCACCGTCAACTACCCCGGCGCCTCGGCCACGGTGCTGGAGGAAACCGCGGTCGCCCTGATTGAACAGGAACTCAACGGCATCGAGAACCTGCTTTACATGGAGTCCACCTCCGAGCAGAACATCGGCACCATCACCCTGACCTTCCAGGCCGGCACCAATCTCGATCTGGCCTCGGTGGAGACCCAGAACCGCATCAAGCGCGCCGAGCCGCGCCTGCCCGAAGAGGTGCGGCGCCTGGGCATCACCGTGGTCAAGTCGGCACGCAACTACCTGATGTTCGTTTCCCTGTTCTCGCCGGACAAGTCACTCGACAACGTGGCGCTCGGCAGTTACGCCGCGGCCAATGTGCTGGAAAGCATCCGCCGCACGCCGGGCGTGGGCGAGGCGATCCTGTTCGGCACCGAATATTCGATGCGGCTGTGGATCAAGCCGGAGCGCCTGACGGCCTTCGGCCTGACCCCGGCCGATGTGGCGAAGGCGGTGCGGGCACAGAACGCCCAGATCGCCACCGGCGAGCTCGGCCAGGTGCCGGCCGCGCCGGGCCAGGAATATGCCGCCACCATCATCACCCAGGGCCGCCTGTCCACTCCCGCCGAATTCGGCAACGTCATCATCAAGAGCGACGGACGCGGCGCCACGGTGCGCGTCAAGGATGTCGCCCGCGTCGAGCTCGGCGCGCAGGACTACAACATCGCCGCCCGCGTCGATGGCCAGCCCACGGCAGCGATTGCCGTGCGCACGGCGCCGGGCGCCAATGCGCTGAACACCGCCAAGGCGGTCAATGACCGGATGACCGAGCTGGCGAAATACTTTCCGCCAAGCATTTCCTGGATGGTGCCCTACGACACCTCGACCTTTGTCGACATCTCGATCCGCGAAGTGGTGAAGACGCTGATCGAAGCCATGATCCTGGTGGTACTGGTGATGTATTTGTTCCTCGAGAACCTGCGCGCCACCTTCATCCCGGCCGTGGTGGTGCCGGTGTCGCTGTTCGGCGCGCTGATCGGGCTTTATGTGCTCGGCTATTCGATCAACGTGCTGACCCTGTTCGCCATGGTGCTGGCCATCGCCATCGTGGTGGACGATGCCATCGTCGTGATCGAGAACGTCGAGCGCATCATGAGCGAGGAAGGGCTCAGCCCGCGCGATGCGACGCGCAAGGCCATGGGCCAGATCATCAATGCCATCATCGCCATCACCGTGGTGCTGACCGCGGTGTTTGTGCCACTTTTGTTTTTCGGCGGTTCAGTCGGTGCGATCTACCGCCAGTTCGCCGTGACGCTTATCCTCACCATGGGCTTCTCGGCCTCGATGGCGCTGACGCTGACGCCGGCGCTGTGCGCGACCCTGCTCAAGCATGAAGTCGGTAAGGATGACGTGTTGCCCTCGACCGGCTTCTTCGGCTGGTGGAACCGTTTCTTCGCTGCCACCGTGAGCCGCTATATCGGCGCCACGCGCAGCATCCTGGGCAGGCCCGGACGCTGGCTGATCGTCTATGCCACGATCCTCGCCGCCACCGGCTGGTTCTTCGCCAAGCTGCCGGGCAGCTTCCTTCCGAGCGAAGACCAGGGTTACTTCCTCAGCATCGTCCAGTTGCCCTCGGGCGCGACGCAGGAGCGCAGCCTCGAAGTTCTCGAAACAGTCGAGAAGCACTATCTGGCGCAGAAGGAAGTCGCCCATGTGATCGGCGTCCTTGGATTCTCGTTCTTCGGCCGCGGCCAGAACGCCGCGATCACCTTCGTCCGGCTCAAAAGCTGGGATGAACGGCCGAACAAGGAAAACAGCGCGGAGTCGGTGGTGCAGCGTGCCAACATGACCTTCTTCCGCATCAAGCAGGCCATGATCTTCGCCATCAACGTGCCGCCGATTCCCGAACTGGCCGCGGTCGGCGGTTTCGATTTCCGCCTGCAGGACCGTGGCGGCCTCGGGCGCGAAAAGCTGCTCGAAGCGCGCAACATGGCGCTCGGCCTGGCCGGCCAGAACCCCGCGCTGGTCGGCGTGCGGCCCGAAGGCCAGGAGGCCGGGCCGCAGGTCTTCCTCAGCGTGGACCGGGTCAAGGCGCGTGCGCTGGGCATCGACCTCGGCGAGCTCAACGACACGCTGCAGGCAACCTTGGGCACCGCCTACATCAACGACTTCGTGCGCGAAGGCCGCATTCTGCGCGTGCAGATGCAGGCCGAAGCCGACACCCGGCGCACGCCGGAAGACCTGTTGCGGCTGCCGGTCAGGAATGCGCGCGGCGACATGATTCCGCTGGCCGAAATCGCCACGGCAAAGTGGATCGTCGGCAGTCCCAAGCTCGACCGCTACAACGGCCTGCCCTCGATGAAGATCGCCGGCAATGCGGCGCCGGGTCGTTCCACCGGCGAAGCCCTGCTGGCCATGGAGGACGTCGCCGCCAAGCTGCCGACCGGCGTGGGCTACGAATGGTCGGGCAGTTCCTTCGAGGAGCGGCTGTCCGGAACCCAGGCGCCCTTCCTCTTCGCCGTCTCGCTGATCGTGGTTTTCCTCTGCCTCGCGGCGCTCTATGAGAGCTGGTCGATTCCCTTCGCGGTGATGCTGGTGGTGCCGCTGGGCATCTTCGGCGCGGTGCTGGCCGTGACTTTCCGCGGTCTGCCCAACGACGTGTATTTCAAGGTCGGCCTGATCGCCATCATCGGCCTCTCGGCGAAGAACGCGATCCTGATCATCGAGTTCGCGCGCGAGCTGCAGGAGCAGGGCAAGGATCTGATCGAGGCCACGCTCGAAGCCTGCCGCCTGCGTTTCCGGCCGATCCTGATGACCTCGATCGCCTTCATGTTCGGCGTGCTGCCGCTTGCGGTGTCCACCGGCGCCGGCGCCAACAGCCGCATCGCCATCGGCACCGGCGTGATCGGCGGCATGTTCGCCGCCACCGCGCTGGCGGTGTTCCTGGTTCCGGTATTTTTCGTTGTGGTGCGGCGCTTCTTCCCCGGCCATGCTCGTCACCACGAGGAGAAGCATGATGCGTAAATTTCTCCCTCTCGCCGTCGCCCTCGCCCTCGCGGGCTGCTCATTCACGCCGGATTACCAGCGCCCCGCGGCGCCGGTGCCCGAGGCCTGGCCGGCAAGAGTTGGCGCTGGCGATACGGCGCCAGGCGCGGCGATCGCCGCTGACTGGCGCGCTTTCTTTACCGATCCGCGCCTGCAGGCCCTGATCGCCGCGGCGCTGGAACACAACCGCGATCTGCGCATATCGGTCGCGCGCGTCGATGAGGCGCGCGCGCTGGCCGGCATCGCCCGCGCCGACCGCTTGCCGACCGTCGATCTGGCGGCCCAGCGCGCCGCCTCGCTGACGCCGGCCGATGTTTCCGGCAGCGGTCGCCAGCTCAACAGCCAGCGCTACGACGTCAATCTGGCCGTCGCCGCCTTCGAGCTGGACTTCTGGGGCCGGGTCAAGAGCCTCGACGACGCCGGGCGCGCCAACTTCCTGGCCAGCGACTACGCGCGCCAGGCCTTCCGCCTGTCGCTGATCGCCGATGTGGCCAACGCCTGGTTGAGCCTGCTGGAACTCGGCGAGCGCCGCGCACTGGCCGTCGAGACACAGAAGAGCCGCGAAGAAACCCGCAACCTGGTCGGCCGCCGCCGCGACGTTGGCCTCGCCGGCGATCTCGATTACCTGCAGGCCGACGGCGCCTACCAGAATGCACGCGCCGAAGTCGCCAGCCTCGCGCGCAGTCACGCCGCGGCGGAAAACGCCTTGCGCCTGCTGGTTGGCGCGGCACCCGCGGAAACCGCGGGCGGCAGCCTGGCGCAGAGCGGGCTGGTGGCCGAAGTCGCAGTGGGTTTGCCCAGTGAGGTATTGCTGCAGCGACCCGACGTCAAGGCCGCCGAACAGAAGCTGATCGCCGCCAATGCCAACATCGGCGCCGCGCGCGCCGCCTTTCTGCCCAAGATCGTGCTGACCGCTGCGCTGGGCACCGCCAGTCACGGCCTCTCGGGTCTGTTCGAAGCCGGCAGCGGCGCCTGGAGTTTCATTCCGGCCCTGCGCCTGCCGCTGTTCGACAGCGGGCGTACGGCTGAAAACGTCGACCTCGCCAGCGCGCGCAAGCTCATCGCCGTCGCCGAATACGAGAAGACCATCCAGCAGGCCTTCCGCGAAATCGCCGATCTGCTCGATGCGCGCCGGCAACTGGCCGAACAGTTGCAGGCCCAGGAAGCCGGCGTTGCCGCCCAGGGCCGGCGCCTGACGATCGTCGATGCACGCTACAGGGCCGGCGTCTCCAGCCACCTCGAACTGCTCGACGCCCAGCGCGAACACTTCGCCGCGCAACAGTCGGCGCTGGCGGTACGGCGGCAGTTGCTGTCGACCGCGGCAAGTTTTTACAAGGCACTCGGAGGCGACGACGGGAAGGAGGCGCGGGACTTGTGACGACCAGTTGCCTTGCACACGTTGCAGCGACAGAATCGGAAGGCTGCACGGGGTTGCTGGCCTGCTTCGATCGGATTGCTTCATGCGGAGAACGGCGATATGTCCTCGCCACGCCATACCTGAACGGCGGGTTGTTCCCAAGAGACCTGTACATCCAGGAGTCGCCGTTCCATGACTGATGCCGTTACAAACACTCAATCGCCCACCGTCGGGTTGCCGCATTTAAGGACACGCCGCGTGAAGCGGCTCCTTCTTCTGGTCGTAATACCGGCCGTCGCTGTTCTAGTGGGCGCCACCCTGTATCTCAGGGGCGGACGGTATGTCGAAACCGACAATGCCTATATCAAGGCGGACAAAGTTCCGATTAGCGCAGAGGTTTCGGGCGCAATCAAGGATGTGTTGGTGAGCGAGAACCAGACGGTTGCCGCGAATCAGCCGTTATTTCGTCTCGATCCCGCACCGTTCGAGGTTGCCGTTGCCAAGGCGGAAGCCAAGCTCGCGCAGGTGAAGACAGATCTTTCTGCACTCAGGGCAAGCTACCGGGAGAAGCAAGCCGAGATTGCCTTGGCACGCTCGAAATATGCCTTTGCCTTGAAGGATCAGCGGCGGCAGTCCGATCTGGTGGCCAAGAACTTTATCTCCGCGTCCAG
>JAMPYF010000044.1 GCA_023700805.1 Sulfuritalea sp. | reverse complement strand
CCGGACCAGCAGCCATCCCTTCGATCTCGGAATGACTACCCACCACCACCTCCAGCACAGCAAGCACCTACACCTATCGGTTGTTTGGTTTTTAAAGAACTCCGCCTCACTCACTTCCTTCAGCGGCTCCGCATGCAGCAGAGAGGGGCGCATTATACGGACCGTTTTTCGTTGGTCAATAGATTACGCAAAAAAAAATCGATGAATCTCAAATAAGGGTCACGCGAGCAAATTTTCGCTTACCCACCTGTAATACAACGCATCCCCCCGCACTTAGCGCCGCATTGCGATCGCCGACTTTCTCGCCATCGATCCTCACGCCGCCGCCATCGATCATGCGCAGGGCGTCCGAAGTGCTGGATGTCAGGCCGGCGGCCTTCAATACCTGCGCCAGCGAGCCTGCCGCGACGCTGATCTCGGGCATATCCTCGGGCAGCACGCCGCGCTGGAAACGCGCCTCGAACTCGGCGAGGGCAGCCTCGGCGTCCCTGGCCGAATGGAAGCGCGCCACGATCTCCTGCGCCAGCAATACCTTGATGTCGCGCGGGTTGCGTCCTTCGGCCACTTCGCGCTTGAATCCGGCGATCTCGGCATTGGCGCGAAACGAAAGCAGTTCGTAGTAGCGCCACATCAGCTCATCCGAGACCGACATCAACTTGCCGAAAATCTCGGTGGGCGATTCCGCAATGCCAATGTAATTGCCGAGAGACTTCGACATCTTATTGACGCCGTCCAACCCTTCCAGCAAGGGCATCATCAAGACGCATTGCGGCGCCTGGCCGTAATGCTTCTGCAGTTCGCGGCCGACCAGCAGATTGAACTTCTGGTCGGTGCCGCCGAGTTCGACGTCCGCCTTCATGGCCACCGAATCGTAGCCCTGGCAGAGGGGATAGAGGAATTCATGAATGGCGATGGGTTGGCCGCCGGTGTAGCGCTTGGAGAAATCGTCGCGTTCCAGCATGCGCGCCACGGTGTGGCGCGCAGCGAGCTTTATCATGCCGGCGGCACCGAGGGGTTCGAACCAGGTCGAGTTGAAGCAGACCTCGGTCTTCTGCGGATCGAGGATCTTGAACACCTGCTCCCGATAGGTATCGGCGTTCTCCAGTATTTGCTCGCGGGACAGCGGCGGTCGCGTCGTATTCTTGCCGCTCGGGTCGCCGATCATTCCGGTGAAATCGCCGATCAGGAACATGACGTGATGGCCGAGATCCTGGAAATGCCGCAACTTGTTGATCAGCACGGTATGTCCGAGATGAAGATCCGGCGCCGTGGGATCGAAGCCCGCCTTGACGCGAAGAGGACGTCCTGATTTCAGTTTTTCGACGAGTTCGGATTCGATCAGCAGTTCGTCCGCGCCACGCTTGATCAGTGCCAGTTGCGAGTCGATATCGACCATAGTGAGGTAACCCGGTTTGACGGAGGGGGGATATTTGCTACACTCACGCGACTTTTAGTTCCGGCTGACGCTCGCTGACGCTTGCATTAGCCTTCTCTGAAACTGCGTTTTCAGTTATTCACCCATCCAATTGCAAAAAAACAAGAGCGGAATTTTAGCGCAACTCCTTGACTACCGAGTCGAACGGCCCGGGCATTTCTGGGTTGGTGCCGGCGTCCTGGGAGTTTCGCTCTTCAGCATGGTCGCCGCTTTCGGTACGGTGAACGACTCCCGTGTGACGGATATTCCCCGCCAGCAAGTGGTCGAGCAACTGGCCCTGCCGCCCCTGGCGGCAGCATCCGACGCCGATCAGAGCTTCCTGCGCGAAGACCGCGTGCAGCGCGGCGATACGGTAATGGACTTGCTGCAGCGGCTCGGGATCGACGATCCGGCTGCAGTAGGTTTTCTGAAAAGCAACGCCACTGCCCAAAGCCTGTTCCGTCAGCTCAGCCCAGGCAAGAACCTGACGGCGCGAACTGGACCGCAAGGTGAACTGCAGACCCTGGTCTTCCCGCTCAACGGCGGCAAGGACCAAGCCTTGGTTATCGAACGCCGGGCTGCACCGGAGGATGACCAATTCACGGCGTCAGAACAGCCTCTGCCACTGGAAACCCAGCTGGTCATGAGAACTGCCGAGATTCGCTATTCCCTGTTCGGCGCTACCGACGCGGCGGGGATTCCCGACACGGTCGCGACGCAACTGGCCGACATTTTTGGCGGCGACATCGATTTTCATCGCGACCTCCGCAAGGGCGATCGCTTTGCAGTCATCTACGAATCGGCAACCTATCTCGGCCGTGCCGTACGCAGCGGGCGCATCCTCGCCGCAGAGTTCATCAATAACGGCAAGACCTTCCGCGCCGCATGGTTCGCGGACCCTGCCGGCAGCGTAGGCAGCGGCGGATACTACACCGCCGACGGCAAGAACATCCGCAAGGCTTTCCTGCGCTCGCCCCTGGAATTCTCACGTATTACGTCCGGCTTCACTTCGGCGCGCTTCCATCCCGTCCTGCAGAAATGGCGCGCGCACAAAGGTGTCGATTATGGCGCTCCGACCGGCACCCGGGTCAAGGCCACCGGCGAAGGCGTGGTCGAGTATGTCGGGGTGAAGGGGGGGTACGGCAAGGCCATTATCCTGCGTCATCAGAATCGCTATACGACGCTTTACGGGCACCTCTCGGGCTTCGCGCCGGGCCTGCGCATAGGCAATCGCGTCGGCCAAGGCGATGTAATCGGCTTCGTCGGCGCCACCGGGCTGGCCAGCGGACCGCACCTGCATTACGAGTTCCGCGTCAATGAAGTGCATCAGAATCCGCTGGCGATGGCCTTGCCCAGCGCGCCGCCCTTGATGCCGCAGCAGCTTGGCCTGTTCCGGGAACAAACCGCGGCTCATCTCGCCCGTATTGACCTGATTCGCGGATTCGACCTCGCCCAAGCCGACTGACATGACATCGGCTGTGCCGCTGGTTGTGGGCTTGATGTCGGGAACCAGCCTCGATGGCATCGACGCCGCCCTGGTCGACTTTTCCCGCAGTCATCCGCGCACACTTGCCACGTTCTGGCAGCCGTATTCCGACACCATCCGCCAGCGGGCCCTGCGGTTACAGGCCGCGCAACACGATGAAATCCACTCCGCCGCGCTGCTTGCCAACGAACTGGCTCGTTGCTACGCCGAGGCCGTCGGGCACCTCCTGACCAAGGCGGGGGTCGGCGCCGGGCAAGTTGCGGCCATAGGCTGTCACGGACAGACCATTCGGCATCAACCCGCCGCGGGCTACACCGTGCAGTTGAACAACCCGGCGTTGCTGGCCGAATTGACCGGAATCACCGTCGTCGCCGATTTCCGCAGCCGCGACATTGCCGCCGGCGGCCAGGGAGCCCCGCTGGTGCCGGCCTTTCATGCAGCGATATTCGGCGATCCCTTACGGCATCGGGTCATCCTGAACATTGGCGGCATCGCCAATCTGACCGACCTCAAGCCCGGCCATGCCGTGCGCGGCTTCGACAGCGGGCCCGGGAACCTGCTGATGGACGCCTGGATAGAACGCCACAAGGGACTGCGCTACGACGACGGCGGGCAGTGGGCCGAGCAGGGGCAGGTACTTCCCGAACTGCTGGGCCACTTCCTCGCTGACAGCTTTTTCGCCGCAAGCCCGCCCAAGAGCTGCGGCCGCGATGAGTTCAACCTGCCGTGGATCGAGCGCCATCTCGCCGGCAGCGAACGCCCCGAGGACGTCCAGGCGACCCTGCTTGAACTCAGCGCCGTGTCTGCGATCCGGGCTATCGATCGCTGGTGCGGAAATCCCGTCGAACTCTTCGTCTGTGGCGGCGGCGCGCACAATCGGGCCCTGATGGCTCGACTCCAGCATCATCTGGCGAATTGCCGTGTCGCCAGCACCAACTCTCTGGATCAGGCGGCCGACTGGGTAGAAGCGCTGGCCTTTGCCTGGCTGGCGTGGCGCACCCTGAACGGCGAAACGGGCAACCTACCGGAAGTCACCGGCGCGCGCGGGCCACGCATCCTGGGCGCCATCTATCCGCACTGATTCCGCGCGTGACGGCAGGCGATAACGACAAAAGGCGCGGAGCCCACGGCCCCGCGCCTTTTCTTGTCTATGGAACCCGAATCAGGCGGAGAACGACGACCCGCAACCGCAGGTCGATTGGGCATTCGGATTCTTGATCACGAATTGCGAACCTTCGAGCCCCTCCGAGTAATCGATCTCGGCACCGACCAGGTACTGGTAGCTCATCGGATCGATCAGCAGAGATACACCGTTCTTTTCCATCACGGTGTCGTCGTCATTGGTCACTTCGTCAAAAGTGAAGCCGTACTGAAACCCGGAACAACCGCCGCCAGTCACGAACACCCGCAGTTTGAGCTCGGGGTTGCCTTCTTCGGCAATGAGTTCCTTGACCTTGGATGCCGCGTTATCGGTGAAATTGAGCGGCGCCGGCATTTCGGTGGGTGCATTCATGGTGTTCTCCTGTGGGTTTTCCGCAATGGACTAATAAATATGTCCGGAAATTATGGTTTCAATAGTGTCAGGCGTCAATTACTTGCAGCCAGTTTCAACTCCACCGCCTTCGACGGCGCACCCTCATGCACCAAGCGGCCCTGCACTACGGCCCCGAGATGCATTTCGATCGTACTGTACTCGACATCACCCGTGACCCGGGCGCGCGTCTGAAGTTCCAGGAAGTCGCTCGAATGCACCGCGCCGATCACGGTTCCGTTGATAACAAGATGGGAAACCGAGATCTCGCCCTCTATCCGTGCATGCTCGCTGATCACCAGCGTTGCCGGTTGCCCCTCACTGCCGCGGACATTTCCCTTGATTTCGCCATCGACGCGAAGGCCGCCGGTAAAGGTCACATCGCCTTCCAGAGAAGTGCCGGCACCGATCAAGCTGTCGATACGACCCTGGGGCTTGTTGATTTTCTTGCCAAACATGACTGGGATCTCCTCACCTGTCTAATGTGTTTAACACCGTGACGTTCAAAGCATCACGCTCTGACTGGCTCTTACCGCGCCGTCCTGGATCAGACGCACCTCGACACGCTGAATTCGCGCACCACTCGCCACTTTGAATGTACCTTCCAGGCGCCGGAAGTAGCGAAAGCTGACCTGATACTGGCCGGCAGCGGGATCTCCGGCAACGGGAAACTGCATCATAGCAGTCTCCGCGCCTTGCTGCACGGTCGCAAACAACTGGATCATGCCGTTGAATTCCTTGTCTTTTCTATCTCCTGTCTGCGCCAGCAGGAGGCGGTAGCGATACTGGCCGTCGCCGAGCGGAAGAATCTGTAGCCGACTGATCGCCAGTCCGGAATTTCCCACCTGCCCTCCTGCCAGGCTTTCAAACGTTGCCAAGTCGGACTTGAGACGCGTGTTTTCCTCTTCGAGGGTCCGTATTTGGGCGGTCAGTTGCTCCTGTGAGGTGCTCTCGATGCGCAAACGGCTTTCGCTGGCATTCGCCACCTTGCGGGCGCTTTCCAGCTCGGATTCCAGCCGCGCTATGCGTTCCCGCATTTCGGTGATCTCATGTTCGCTCGCACCTTGATGAAAACCCGCAAAGCGCTGCCCCGCGTCATAAATCCAGCCGGCCAAAGCCAATGACGCACCCGCGATGGCGACCACGGACAGCGCCCGCCAATACCATGGCAGATGCGTCCGGATTGCAACTCGCGGTGCTGAAATGCCGAAGCGGCTACGCAGCCGCCTCAACGTCAGGGCAAAACGGGAACTTGCGAAAGACCCGAACATTCGTCCAGACCAAACATGAGGTTCATGTTCTGCACCGCCTGCCCTGCGGCCCCCTTTACCAGATTGTCGATCACCGAGAGTATCACCAGCGTGTCGCCGCCCTGCGGTCTATGCACTGCAATCCGGCAGGTATTTGCCGCGCGCACCGAACGCGTCTCGGGATGCGATTTCGGCGGCAGCACATCGACAAAAGGCTCCGCGGCATAACGCCGCTCGAACAAGGCCTGGAAATCCTCTTCGCGCGTAATACGCGCATAGAGCGTGGCATGGATGCCGCGTATCATCGGCGTCAGGTGCGGCACGAAGGTCAGGCCGATCTGCTGCTCGGTCTTGCCTGCAGCGCACGCCAAACCCTGCCGGATCTCGGGCAGGTGGCGATGCCCCGGCACGCCATAGGCCTTGAAGTTATCGGCAGCCTCGGAAAACAGTATCCCTATTTCCGCTTTGCGACCGGCGCCGGAAACGCCCGATTTGGCGTCGGCAATCAAATGCCCGAGATCGATACAGCCTGCCTCCACCAGCGGCAGGAAGCCGAGCTGAGTCGCCGTCGGATAGCAACCAGGGTTCGCCACCAGGCTCGCCTTGCGGATCTGCTCGCGATTCACTTCGGGCAGGCCATATACCGCTTCGGCGATCAAATCAGGACTGGCATGTGTCATGCCATACCACCGCTCCCAAAGAGCGACGTCCTTGATGCGAAAATCGGCCGCCAGGTCGATGACCTTGACTCCGGCATCCAGCAACTGCGCCGTCTGTTGCATGGCGATGCCATTGGGCGTGGCGAAAAACACCACGTCGCAATCACTTAGCGGCGCGTCCTTGGGATCGCTAAAATTCAGGCTCACGGCGCCGCGCAGGCTGGGAAACATGTCGGCGACCTTGGTCCCGGCCTCACCCCGCGAAGTGATAGCAGTAAGTTCGACGCCGGAATGCTGCGCCAGCAAGCGCAGGAGTTCCACTCCCGTGTAGCCCGTACCGCCCACGATGCCTGCCTTGATCATGCCATGCTCCTTGCTGCGAAGGGAAGATGTTAACCCGTAACCGGATACAAACGAAAACGGCGTTTCAAAGGGCGGCTGATGCCGGCTCCATCGGCGTCAAGCGCGGAGGCTTGATCCGGTGGATGCCGCCTCCAGCCTCAGACTGAGTACATATCCCGCCAGGGGATACCGTCGCCTCATCCTGCGCCGACATAACTAAAAAGCCGCCCGAAGGCGGCTTTTTGCGCAACAGCGATACGGCCGCTGCAGCTTAGCGCTTCGAGAACTGCTTGCGCCGGCGCGCCTTGCGGAAGCCGACCTTCTTGCGCTCGACTTCGCGCGCATCGCGGGTAACGAATCCGGCGCTGGAAAGCGCCGGCTTCAATGTCGCGTCGTATTCGATCAGGGCGCGGGTGATGCCGTGACGAACGGCACCGGCCTGACCAGACTCGCCGCCGCCTTCGACATTCACCAGAATATCGAAGGTGGTCGTGTGCTGGGTCAGCTCAAGCGGCTGACGCACCACCATGCGGCCGGTTTCGCGCGAGAAGAACTCGTCGACCGGTTTGTCGTTGACCACGAACTTGCCGCTGCCGGTGCGCAGAAACACACGGGCAATGGCCGTCTTGCGACGCCCGGTACCATAATATTGGGTGACTGCCATGAGAACTCCTTAGATTTCCAGCGTCTTCGGCTGCTGGGCGCTATGCGGATGCGCGGCGCCGGCGTAGCACTTCATCTTCTTCAGCATCGCGTAGCCCAGCGGGCCTTTGGGCAGCATGCCCTTCACGGCCTTTTCCAGGATGCGTCCCGGAAAACGCTGCTGCAGCTTGGTGAAGTTGGTTTCGTTGATACCACCCGGATAGCCGGTATGGCGATAGTATTTCTTGTCTTCGGCCTTGTTGCCCGTCACGCGCAGCTTTTCGACGTTGACCACGACGATGTAGTCGCCGGTATCGACGTGCGGCGTGAAGATGGCCTTGTGCTTGCCACGCAACCGGTGCGCGATCACGGCAGCCAGGCGACCCAGCACCTTGTCCGTGGCATCGACGACAACCCAGTCGTGCTGGACCTCATGTGGCTTGGCGGAAAATGTTTTCATTCTCGTGTTCCTTGCTTGCATCGATAACCCGGCCCGCGCAGCAAGGGATGGAATCCACCCATGCGCTTCTCGGAAAGCCGAGCATTCTAACCAATAGTCGAAGAGCCTGTCAAATGGGAATTGCTAAAAAGCTTGGTGACTGCTACCTGCCTGCAGCAGATCCCATGATCAAGGCCGAAAGGATAGCCTTTGGTCGCGGAATTGTCTTCACACCGCTTTCGGACAGCACGTTTCACTCGGTCTTGACCAGACCGAGTACCGCAGCCGCGTTGAGGAAATCGATGATTTCCTCGATCGACCGGGCAGCGCTAGCCACCACGTGTTCGGGTGCGGACAGCTTTCCCACCAAAGCTTCGGCCAGCCGCGGCTGCCACTCGAGATGCGGCAGCAGTTTGAAATCCGGCATCTTTTTCAGGCCGACCCGGGTTGCACGGGCAATTTCCGCCAGCGGCTGCCCCTGGGAAGCGCTCATCACGCCCCAGAAGCGCAGGGCCTGGTAGGGCCGCGCGGAAAACCGCCGACATTCGCCCAGCAGCTTCGCGTCATTGGTGACCTTGATCCGGCAGGTAGCGGGATCGGCCCGCCAGAAATCATGGCCGGAGAACCAGGTGGGATCTGCGCGGGCGGTACGTACCCCGGCGTTGACATCGACGAGCAGATCCGGCGCGCCGGGAACGCTCACGGCCAGCGGCTGATCGATGAGCAGTTTGGGGATAATCGCTTGAATCGCGCCGATCAGGCTACGCTCCGGCTGGAACAGCTTGCGCATTGCTCGCGAGGCTACGGCCGACTCGGTCGCGCGCTGCGCCGTGGCGGCCGAGCTTGCAAGCCGCTGCGCTGCTTCAGCCAGGACCTCGGCGATCTCGTTGGCTCGCGGCGGGCAGTGCCCGAGGACACGGACTCCCGGCGGGGCTTCCTCGCCGCGCGAACAGCAGTAAATAAGCAGCGTCCTGTCGCCAAACCGACTCACCAGCTGCGCCACCCGCTCCAACGGCAAGCGCCCCAGAAAGGCGATCTCGGCGACTTCCGGATCCTCTACCAACCGCCATGACAGACCCTGCGTTCTGGCAACCAGCGGCAACAAGGACTTCAGCACCATGAGATCCTTGTCTTCTATCCCGATGGTGGCTATGGACACGTCAGTCATTTCCCCTCCCCCTTCCGGCGATGCGCCGGGGCTGCCTATCTTGAATCCCTGTTTTTATCCTTTCTTGCCTTGCTGCAAACCTTGCTCAAGCTGGCGAAAAAAATTGTGCGTAATCCCCCAAACCACCATACGGTAGATCCGGCAAAAAGAGGGCAGCGGCCCAAGGGAGACTCGCGTCGACACCGCAGCGGATTTGGCAACCAGCCCGGTGCGCAATCCGGGCCGCGGCAGGGCGCCGCAACTGCCCTGCGGCGACATCCCCGGATCCATCAAAGCCCTTTCAGGCTTCCTGCATCATCCGCCAGTATTGATACTTCATCATGCCGGCAGCGCCAGCCACGATCGAGACCAGGGTCAACACCGACCCCAGAGCCAGCGTCGAGACGCCGGTAATCGCCTGCCCGACCGTGCAGCCCATCGACAGCACACCGCCAATGCCCATCAGCACGGCACCTAGCGCATGATTCGCGAAGTCGCCGAGATTGACGAACCACTCGACGCGAAAACTGCGGCTGATCAAGGCGTAAAGCAGGGAGCCGGCGATCACGCCGACCAGCGCCATGATGCCGAAGTTGATCAGTGAGGTATCGGTCGGATTCATCACATAGCGCGCCATGTCGCCCATCGGACTGATGAACGTGAAGGACTGCGTCTCGACCCGCAAGGGCTTGACGTCGGCGAAATCGGCGAATTCCTTCCAGGCCGCCCCCATCGGTCCGCCGGTGATATACCAGCCGACGATGACGGCAAGGCCTATCACCACACCGCCCAGGATGTGGTCGAAATTGCCGCGGAAATCGCGCGAGGAGAAAGCAAAGCCAAACAGCGCCAGGCCCAGCGCCACACCGAAGGCTGTATTGCCGAGCCCGGTCAGCTCCCCCAAGGCCTGGCTGGTCTTGCCGGCGGCTGCCAGATTGATCGTGGTCGCCGACATCCAGCTGCCGAACACCGTGTCGTAGAAGTTGGTCCACAGCATCGCATAGGCGCAGGCCGACGCGATCGCCAGAACCACCAGGGATTTCAGGTTGCCGCCACCGATGCGCACCAGGGTCTTGTTACCGCAACCGGAAGCCAGGGTCATGCCGATACCGAACATGAGCCCGCCCAGCACATAACGCAGCCAGGCCAGATTGGGTGTCCGATAAGGCGGGAAAGTGCTGGTACCGATAACGGCCTTGCCCGAGGCTTCCAGCATCACGACGCCAAGCGTGGCCACTGCAATCGCCAGTAACCAGGCGCGCAGGCGCCCCGTGTCGCCCATATTCACCCAGTCCGACACGGCGCCCATGGTACAGAAGTTGGTCTTGTTGGCCACCGCGCCCATGACCATGCCGGTGACGAGCACAATGCCCAGAATCTGCAAATGAATAGTGAATTCCATACTCCCCCCAGAAGCCATCGTCGTGGCTTGATTCTTTTACAAATAGCGAATCATTCTAGGTTATCGACCGGGGCATGGAATCAGTCTTCTTTGACCCCGAATAATGGCAATCAATTGCCATCCGCGTAACGGGTCGGGTCGGCCACTCCGGCTGCAGCAAAGCCTTCACTGCGCAGGCGGCAGGAATCGCACACGCCACAGGCACGGCCCTGCGCGTCGGCCTGGTAGCACGATACGGTGATTCCATAGTCGACCCCCAGCCGGGCGCCGCTGGCGATGATCTGCGCCTTGCTCATGACGATCAGCGGCGCGTGCAGCTTGAGCGGCCGGCCTTCGACTGCCGCCTTGGTCGCCAGATTGGCGAGTCGCTCGAATGCGCTGATGAATTCCGGCCGGCAATCCGGATAACCCGAATAGTCCACGGCATTGACGCCGACAAAGATGTCCTGCGCCCCGAGCACCTCGGCCCAGGCCAGGGCCAACGACAACATGATGGTGTTGCGTGCCGGCACATAGGTGACCGGGATGCCTGGCTGCACGCCGGCGATCGGCACGGCGATCGAGCTGTCGGTCAGTGCCGATCCGCCCAACTGGCCGAGATCGAGCTTCAGAACGCGATGCGCCGTCGCCCTGAGAGCCTCCGCAACGCGCGCAGCCGCTTGCAGTTCGGCGCCATGCCGTTGCCCGTAATCGAGCGACAGGCAATGGCAGGCAAAGCCCTGCTCGCGCGCCAGAGCCAGCACCGTGGCGGAATCGAGGCCGCCCGAGAGCAGGACGACTGCCGGCTTTGTTACGGTCGCCGCGCGTGACGCCGGCATGGCAGGCTTCAACCCGCCTTGGAACTTGGTTTTCATGGCGGCGATGGTAGCAAACGGGCGGTGACTGCGGCTGTTCTATAATTGCGGACCTTCTTCATCTCTTTCACGCAACCCACGATGGCAAAGAAAGTGTTCATCCGCACCTTCGGCTGCCAGATGAACGAATACGACTCCGACAAGATGGCCGACGTGCTGGCCGGCAGCGACGGCGCGGTCAAGACGGACAATCCCGAAGAAGCCGACATCATCCTGTTCAATACCTGCTCGGTGCGCGAAAAGGCGCAGGAGAAGGTGTTCCACGATCTGGGCCGGGTCAGGCACCTCAAGCAACTCAATCCGAATCTGGTGATCGGCGTCGGCGGCTGCGTCGCCAGCCAGGAAGGTGCGGCCATCGTCGCCCGCGCGCCCTACGTCGATCTCGTCTTCGGCCCGCAGACACTCCATCGCCTGCCGCAGATGATCGCCGCGCGACGCGACAGCGGGCGCGCGCAGGTCGACATCTCCTTCCCGGAAATCGAGAAGTTCGATGCCCTGCCGCCCGCCACCGTCACGGGAACCTCTGCCTTCGTCTCGATCATGGAGGGTTGTTCCAAATACTGCAGTTTCTGCGTCGTGCCCTACACGCGCGGCGAGGAAGTCTCGCGCCCGCTGCCCGACGTGCTGGCCGAGATCGCCGGCCTGGTCGAGCGCGGCGTGCGCGAAGTCACCTTGCTGGGCCAGAACGTCAACGCCTACCGGGGAAAGTTCGGCGGCGACACCGGCGACGATGACAGCGACGAAACCGCGGACCTCGCCTTCCTGATCGAGGCGCTGGCCGCGATGGAGGGCATCGAGCGCATCCGCTATACGACCTCGCATCCGCGCGAGATGACGCAAAGACTGATCGACGCATACCGCAGTACACCGAAACTCGTCTCGCACCTGCACCTGCCGGTGCAATCCGGATCCGACCGGATCCTGGCCGCCATGAAGCGCGGCTATTCGGTGCTCGAATTCAAGTCGCTGGTCAGAAAGCTCAGGGCGGCCCGGCCCGATCTTTCGCTTTCGTCCGACTTCATCATCGGTTTCCCCGGCGAAACCGAGGAGGACTTCGAGAAGACCATGCGCCTAGTCGAAGAGCTCAACTTCGACAACAGCTTCTCCTTCGTCTACAGCCAACGCCCAGGTACGCCGGCGGCCGACATGGCTGACGACACGCCGGCGGAACTCAAGATAAGGCGCCTGATGCGCTTGCAGAAAACCATCGAGGCGCAGGCGATGCGGATCAGCGAGGCGATGGTCGGCACGACGCAGCGCGTCCTGGTCGAGGGCCACGCGCGCAAGGACGCCAGCGAACTGGCCGGACGCACCGACAACAATCGCGTGGTCAACTTCGCCGGCAACGAACGCCTGGTCGGCTGTTTCATCGACGTCACCATCACCGCCGCACTGCCGCACAGCCTGCGCGGCGAAGTCGTGACGCAGGCCTAGGCGCGCATTCCCCAAGCATGATCGCCCCCCGTGCCCTGAGTCTTGTCCTGCAGCCGCTCGACAACGCGCGGCTGCAAAATCTCTGCGGCGCACTGGACGAGAACCTGCGCCAGATCGAGGCCGCCTTCGATGTCACCATCAACCGGCGCGGCCAGCATTGCCGGATCGACGGCGAGCTGCCGCAATCGCGCCTGGCCGCCACCGCCCTGCAGCATTTCTACGCACAGGCGAGCGAACCGCTGTCGATCGACGAATTGCAGCTCGGCCTCATCGAAATCACGCGCAACCGCAATGCGCGGACCCCGGCGCAGCCGAATGCCGGCTTGCTGACCCGCAAGACCGATCTGCACGGACGCACGCCGAACCAGGCCAAGTATCTGAATGATATCCAGGACCATGACATCACCTTCGGTATCGGTCCGGCCGGCACCGGCAAGACCTATCTTGCGGTCGCCTCGGCGATCGATGCCTTCGAGCGCGACCAGGTCAGCCGCATCGTGCTGACCCGGCCGGCGGTCGAAGCCGGCGAACGGCTGGGCTTCCTGCCCGGCGACCTGGCGCAGAAAATCGATCCCTACCTGCGCCCGCTCTACGACGCGCTCTACGACCTGATGGGTTTCGAGAAGGTGTCCAAGCTGTTCGAGAAGCAGAGCATCGAGATCGCGCCGCTGGCCTACATGCGCGGGCGCACGCTGAATCATGCCTTCATCATTCTCGACGAGGCGCAGAACACCACGCCGGAGCAGATGAAAATGTTCCTCACCCGCATCGGCATCGGCGCCAAGGCGGTGGTCACCGGCGATGTGACCCAGATCGACCTGCCGCGCGGCCAGAAGTCCGGCCTGGTCGAGGCACGCCGCATCCTGGCCGAAGTGCGCGGACTCGCCTTCACCGATTTCGACGCCTCCGACGTGGTGCGCCACCCGCTGGTCGCGCGCATCGTCGATGCCTATGAGAAACATGGCAGCACGCGCCCGACACCGACTGCCTGAGTTGCGGCTGGCGGTGCAGTACCCGGGCGGCAAGGACCAGGCACCGACCCGTCCGCAGCTTCGCCGCTGGGTGCGCGCCGCCTGTGCGATACCTGCCGAAGTGACGCTGCGCTTCGTCGGCGACGAAGAAGGGCGGAATCTCAACCGCGACTATCGCGGCAAGGATTACGCCACCAACGTGCTGTCCTTCCCTTACGAATCGGGCGAGCGGATCAGCGGCGATCTGGTGCTCTGCCTGCCGGTGGTGGCACGCGAGGCGGAACAACAGGGCAAGTCGCGCGAAGCCCACTACGCGCACCTGGTCGTGCATGGTATGCTGCACCTACAGGGCTATGACCACGAGACCGGCAGCGATGATGCCGAACACATGGAAGCGCTTGAGCGCGAAATCCTGGATGCTCTCGGTTACCCCGATCCTTACGCTTAAGCATGGACCCATCCAGTCGACCCAGTCTGATCGAACGTCTTTCCGCGCTGCTGCTGCGGGAACCCGAAGACCGCGAACAACTCCTTGAACTGCTGCACGGCGCCTTCGAGCGCCACTTGATGGACGCCGATGCGCTGTCCATCATCGAAGGCGCGCTGTCCGTCGCCGACATGGCGGTGCGCGACATCATGGTGCCGCGCGCGCAGATGGACGTGGTGTATATCAACGAATCCCCGGAACAGATCGTCGAGGTCGTGCTCGAAACCGCGCACTCGCGTTTTCCAGCCATCGGCGAGAGCAAGGACGACGTGCTCGGCATCCTGCTGGCGAAAGATTTGCTGCGCTATTTCGCCGGCAAGGAATTCGACCTGCGCGACACCCTGCGGCCGGCGATATTCATCCCCGAATCGAAGCGCTTGAACGTGCTGCTGCGCGAATTCCGCGCCTCGCGCAACCACATGGCGATCGTGGTCGACGAATACGGCGGCGTCGCCGGCCTGGTCACCATCGAAGACGTGCTGGAGCAGATCGTCGGCGACATCGAGGACGAATACGACTTCGACGAGACGGCCGACAACATCGTCAAGGACAATACCGGCCGCTATCGCGTCAAGGCCGTGACCGAGATCGCCGACTTCAACGCCGCCTTCTCCACGGAATTTTCGGATGAGCATTTCGATACCGTGGGCGGCCTGGTGATCCATCACCTGGGCCGCCTGCCCAAGCGCAACGAAGTGGTCACCATCGACGGCATGCGCCTGCAGATCCTGCGTGCCGACAGCCGCCGCGTGCACACCCTGCTGGTCGATCCGCAGAAGGATCTGCCGCTCGCCGCGCCCCTCGCCGTAGACGAATGACGCAGCGGCGGCCGGCAGTTGCGCTGCTTGCCGCGCTCGCGCTGGGCGCCTTCTGCGTCCTCGGCTTCGCGCCCTTCGACGCCTACCTCGCCGTATGGCCAGCGCCAACTCTTGCGCTGGGCGGCCTGTTCCTGCTCTGGCGCCGCGCGGCGACGATGCGCCAGGCGCTGCTGCTGGGCCTGGCCTGGGGAGCGGGCTGCTTCCTGTTCGGCGTGTCCTGGGTCTATGTCAGCCTCTCGCAATTCGGCGGCATGGCGCCGCCGGCCGCCGCCGCCGCGACGCTGCTGTTCTGCCTTTATCTCGCGCTGTTCCCGGCGCTGGCCGGCGGCCTGTTCCAGCGCTGGCGCGGCAACAGCCCGCGCGACGCCTTGCTCTTCGCCGGCCTATGGACCCTCGCCGAATGGCTGCGCGGATCGCTATTTACCGGCTTTCCCTGGCTTGCCGTCGGCTATTCGCAAAGCCCGCCGAGTCCGCTGGCGGGCTGGGCGTCGGTGCTGGGCGTGTATGGCGTCGGCTTCATCGTGGCGCTGGCCGGCGCATTGCTGGCCGCCGGCTGGCGCAGGCCGGCGGCATGGGCTGCGATCCTGCTGCTGCTCGGCGCCGGCGGCCTGCTGCGACGCATGGACTGGACCCAGCCGGTCGGTGCGCCGATCACCGTCAGCCTGCTGCAGGGCAACGTGCCGCAAAGCCTCAAATGGGATCCGAAGCGCCTGCCGCTATCGGTGGATACCTATCTGCGCCTGGCCAGCGAGCATCCGGCGACGCTCACCGTGCTGCCCGAAACCGCCCTGCCGCTGTATTTCAACGAAGTCCCGCGCGACGTCCTGCGCGGCCTGACCCGTCACGGTGACGCCTTGTTCGGCGTCGCCGTCGCCACCACCGATGGCGGCTATACCAACGGCGCCGTGACGCTGACTCCGGATCTGGTCGCGAAGGCCTACGCCAAGCGTCACCTGGTGCCCTTCGGCGAATACCCGCCGCCGGGCTTTGCCTGGTTCTTCCGCTTTGCGCACATCCCGATGTCGAATTTCACCGCCGGTCCGCCGCGGCAGGAAGCGCTGGCCGTGGCCGGGCAGCGGATTGCGCCCAACATCTGCTACGAGGATCTGTTCGGCGAGGAACTGCTCGGCGCCCTGCCGACCGCGACCCTGCTGGTGAATCTGTCCAACACCGCATGGTTCGGCGATTCGCTGGCACAACCGCAACACCTGCAGATCGCCCAGTTGCGCGCCATCGAAACCGGCCGCGTGATGTTGCGCGCCACCAATACCGGGATGACCGCGATGGTCGCTGCGAATGGCGACATCGCCGCCGCCCTGCCGCCCTTCGTCACCGCCGCGCTGGTGGTGCAGGCCCAGGGCCGCAGCGGCCTGACGCCCTATGCCCGCTGGGGCAACCTGCTGGCCTTGCTGCTGGCCGGCGGCGCCTGTATGACTGCCTTGCGCCGCCGCAGGAATTAAAGCTTGTAGGCCGCGAGGTCGATGGTGAGGCTGGGCCGCCCCATGGCCTGCAGGGCCGCGCAGAGGAAGCGGCGCGCTTCCGGCGCCAGCGGTTTGTAGTCGGAGGGCTTGAAGTTCATGGCCAGCAAAAGAATCTGGTCGACCAGCAGCATTTTGCCCATCGGGTTCGGCGTTTCCAGTCCCGCTTCGAGAAATGCCGCAGCAATCCAGTGCCGCGCACTGGCAGGGTCGAAGGCAGCAAGATCCTCGGCACCGAGAGGGAAATCGTAACGCTCGCCGTTCTTCAACACCACGCTGACTTGATGATCCACGGTACTACTCCTTTGGGCTTTGGTTGCACTGCGCGGATGATACCGGAAGCTGCCGCGGCTGAGCCGGCGGCCTCAAGCCTGCCATGGAAACCCTGTAAAATCGCCCCTTTTGCGATTTTGCGGGGATTCCCGATGAAGAAAACTGCGACGACGTTTAGTTCCGACGTCACGCCCGCACACGGGCATGAGTCTGCACTGAAGGTCGAAAAACCGACCTTTCAGGAAGTCATCCTGCGCCTCCAGGATTTCTGGAACAAGCAGGGCTGCGTGCTGCTCCAGCCCTATGACATCGAAGTCGGCGCCGGCACCTTCCACACCGCGACCTTCCTGCGTTCGCTCGGCCCCGAACCGTGGAAAGCCGCCTATGTGCAACCCTCGCGCCGCCCCAAGGACGGCCGCTACGGCGAGAACCCGAACCGCCTGCAGCACTACTACCAGTACCAGGTGGTGCTGAAGCCCAGCCCGCCCGACATCCAGGAACTCTATCTCGACAGCCTGCGCGCGCTCGGCATCAACACCTCGGAGCATGACATCCGCTTCGTCGAGGACGACTGGGAATCGCCGACGCTGGGCGCCTGGGGCCTGGGCTGGGAAGTCTGGCTGGACGGCATGGAAGTCACCCAGTTCACCTACTTCCAGGAAGTCGGCTCGATTCCCTGCCGCCCGGTGCTGGGTGAGATCACCTACGGCATCGAGCGCCTCGCCATGTATCTGCAAAGCGTGGAAAACGTCTTCGACCTGGTCTGGGCGCCCGGCGTCACCTATGGCGACGTGTATCACCAGAACGAGGTCGAGCAATCGACCTACAACTTCGAGCATTCCGACGTGGACTGGCTGTTCGCCCAGTTCTCGAAATACGAATCCGAGGCCAAGCGCCTGATCGGCCTTTCCCTGCCACTGCCCGGTTTCGAGATGGTCATGAAGGCCTCCCATAGCTTCAACCTGCTCGATGCGCGCGGCGCCATTTCGGTCACCGAACGCGCCGCCTACATCGGCCGCGTGCGCGCCCTGGCGCGTGAAATCGCCCAGGCCTATTACGACTCGCGCGAGCGGCTCGGCTTCCCGATGCTGAAGGGTGGGCACGCATGAAAGCGACGCTGCTGATCGAACTCCTCACCGAGGAACTGCCGCCGAAATCGCTGGCCAAGCTGGGCCTGTCCTTCCATGAACAGTTGCAGAAGGCGCTGGCCGAGGCCGGCTTCATCGCCGCCGCCAATGCAGGTCGCTGGTTCGCCACGCCGCGCCGCCTGGCGCTGCAATTCGACGAATGCCTGGAAAGCCAGCCGGATCGCGTGATCGAGAAGAAGGGCCCGGCGGTGGCTGCAGGAGTTGGTGCTGACGGCACGCCGACCAAGGCGCTGCAAGGCTTCATGCGCTCGGCCGGAGTCGAATTCGCGCAACTCGAAAAACTCAACGACGGCAAAGCGGAATATTTCGTCGCCCGCATCCAGAAGACCGGCGGCCGCATCGACGAGCATCTTTCCGGCATGGTCGAAGCCGCGCTGAAGAAACTGCCGGTGGCCAAACTGATGCGCTGGGGCGCCGGCGAGGCCCAGTTCGTGCGTCCGGTGCATGGCCTGGTCCTGATGCACGACGGCCGCACCGTCGCCGGCGAGGTGCTCGGCCTGCCCAGCCGCAACGTCACGCGCGGCCACCGTTTCATGAGCGTCGGCGTGATCGACATCGCGCGCGCCGAAAACTACGAAGCGATCCTGGAGAAGGAGGGCCGCGTCATCGCCTCCTTCGACAAGCGCCGCGCCATGATCCTCGAGCAGCTCGACCGCGCCGCAGGCTCGCTCACCTGGCTGCGGGACGACGCACTGCTCGACGAAGTCACGGCGCTGGTCGAATACCCCGCCGTGTATGAGGCCAGCTTCGAGCCGGAGTTTCTCGCCGTGCCGCAGGAATGCCTGATCCTGACCATGAAGGCGAACCAGAAATATTTCCCGCTGATGGAAGGAGGGAAGTTGACCAATCGCTTCCTCGTCGTCTCCAACATGAAGGTGGCGGACCCGAGCCACATCGTCACCGGCAATGCCCGTGTCGTGCGACCGCGCCTGGCCGATGCCAAGTTCTTCTTCGAGACCGACAAGAAGACGCCGCTCTCGGCGCGCATCGGCAAGCTTTCGCGCGTGGTCTATCACAACAGGCTGGGTTCGCAGGGCGAGCGCGTCGATCGCCTGATCAAGCTGGCCGCCAGGATCGCCGGCCACCTCGGCGCCGACGTCAGCCAGGCGGAACGCGCCGCGCTGCTGGCGAAGGCGGACCTGGTCACCGACATGGTCGGCGAGTTCCCCGAACTGCAGGGCATCATGGGCCGTTATTACGCGCTGGCCGACGGCGAACCGGCCGCGGTGGCCGACGCGATCCAGAGCCACTACCAGCCGCGCTTCAACGGCGACGCGCTGCCGCAAGGCCATGTCGCCTGCGCCGTGGCGCTGGCCGACAAGCTCGATGCGCTGATCGGCTTCTTCGGCATCGGACAGATTCCGACCGGCGACAAGGATCCCTTCGGCCTGCGCCGCGCCGCGCTGGGCGTGCTGCGCATGCTGATGGAAACCCCGCTGCCGCTCTCCCTGCCGGAGCTGATCGACGATGCCGCCGCCGGCTTCGCGCCCGAGCTGTTCACAGGGGATTGGCGTGCCGCCAGCGTCGACTTTTTCCGCGAGCGCCTGCGCAATTTGCTGCGCGATGCCGGTCATGATCACCGTGCGGTCGACGCCGTGCTGGCGCTCGACCCCTCGCGCATCGACCAGGTCCCGGCCAAACTCGCCGCGGTCAAGGCCTTCGCCGCATTGCCCGAAGCCGAGGCGCTGGCCGCAGCCAACAAGCGCATCGTGAATATCCTGAAGAAGTCGGACGGCGAAGCCGCTGCGACGGTCGACGTCGCGCTGTTCCACGAGGATGCCGAGCAGGCGCTGTTCGCCGCCGTCGAAGCCGCAGCGCCGGGCATCGAGGCCCAGCTCGCCGCCGCCGACTACCGCGCCGCGCTGAAGGCCCTGGCCGGATTGCGCGGCGCGGTCGATGCCTTCTTCGATGGCGTCATGGTCATGGCCGAGGACGCGAAGGTCCGCGCCAATCGCCTCGCGCTGCTGTCGCGCCTCGCCGGCCTGATGAACCGGGTGGCCGACATTTCCCGGCTTTCCAGCTAGGCGATGCTTGCAAAAGGATACGGCGTGACAAACAAAGCCCGTTTTGCATGGGTGTTTCGCTCTGTCGTCGCGCCTGCCGTGGTGAAAATGAAACCATGAAACTTGTGATCCTCGATCGCGACGGCGTGATCAACCACGACTCCGACCAGTACATCAAGTCGCCGGAGGAATGGAAGCCGATTCCGGGCAGCCTGGCCGCCATCGCCCGGCTTAACCAGGCCGGCTACCGCGTGGTGGTGGCGACCAACCAGTCGGGCGTCGGCCGCGGCCTGTTCGAGACCGATACCCTGATCGCCATCCACGACAAGATGCTGAAGGCGCTGACCCAGGTCGGCGGCCGCATCGACGCGATATTCTTCTGCCCGCACACCAACGCCGACAATTGCGACTGCCGCAAACCCAAGCCCGGCATGCTGCGCGAGATCGCCGCGCGCTTCAACGCCGACCTGACCGGTGTGCCGGCCGTCGGCGACAGCCTGCGCGACCTGCAGGCCGCGGCCGCCGTCGGCGCGCAGCCGATGCTGGTGCTGACCGGCAAGGGCCGCAAGACCGTCGATGATCCGGCGCTGCCCCCCGATACGCTGGTGTTTCCCGATCTCGCCGCGGCCGCGGCGCACATAGCGCGCTGATGGCCGTATTCCGTTCCCTGCTGTTCCTGCTGATCCTGCTGGTGGTGACGCCACCCTACACGCTGGGCGTCATTCTCTGCCGTCCGCTGCCGCACCACATGCGGCGCCGGACCGTGGTGCCCTGGGTGAATTTCACGATCTGGCTGATCAAGCATGTGCTCGGCATACCCTACCGGCTGCTCGGCGCCGAAAACATTCCGGCGCGACCCGCGGTGGTGCTGTGCAAGCACCAGTCGGCCTGGGAGACCTTCATTCTGCAGGAGGTGTTCAAGGACACCGTCTTCGTCTGGCGCAAGGAGATCAAGTACCTGCCCTTCTTCGGCTGGGCGCTGGCCTCGATACCGATGATCGAGACCGATCGCAGCGCCACCAAGTCCAGCCTCAAGCGCCTGGTCGAGCAGGGCCGCGACCGGCTCGCCAACGGCTATACCGTGATCATCTTCCCGGAAGGCACGCGCTCGCTGCCGGGATCGAAGAACCGCTACAAGGGCGGCGGCGCGCTGCTCGCGGTCGAGACCGGCGCACCGGTGGTTCCCGTGGCGCTCAACTCGGGCGAGTACTGGGGCCGCAACGCCCTGTTCAAGCGCAGCGGCACGGCCACCGTCAGCATCGGCCCGGCCATCGATCCCGCCGGGCTGACGGCGAACGAAGTGCTGGCCCGTGCCGAAGCCTGGATCGAGGCCGAAATGCGCCGCATCAGCCCGCATCTTTATGGAGCGCCCGCGTGAGCGCCCCGCACGGCCGCCCGAAGGGGCGCCAGTCATCACACGGAGCCGCGCAGTGGCGAACCGCAGTCACCCCCTCGCTTGACGAGGGGGCTGGGGGGAGGGTAGTCCAGTGAGCGCCGGCAGCCGCAACCCGCAACTCAAATTCAGGCTCGACGCCGGCGACGCCACGCCCGCCAGCCGCTGGCACGATGGCGCCGAACTGGCGTTTCTCGGCGGCCGCCTGCGCCTGGTGCTCGACACCGCACACCAGGATGCCGTCTGCGAAGGCAATGCGCTGGCCCTGCCGCTGCCGCCGCAGGCCACCGCGCGCCAGATCCAGGACCGCGCCGAAGCCTGGCTGCGCGCCGAAGCCAAGCAGCGTCTGCAGCAGATCATCGAGCAGAAGTTCCTGGAGGGACGCACCGCGCTGACGCTGGCGGCACGGCGCGCACCGCGCCTGGCGCTGTCATTCGCCGCGCGCGGCAACTGGGTCGAGGTGCAGGACAGCGAAACACTGCGCTGCAACTGGCGCCTGATCGAACAACCGCAGGCCGTCATCGAGCAGGCGATCGCGCGCGCCATTGCCGCCCTGCCGCCCGAGCACCAGGGCGTCGATCTCTTCGGCGCGCCGCTGGCCACGCACTGAACGGCCCGATGTTTCTCGAACAGCTCAAGCTATTCCGCCTGCCCTCGCCGCCGCCCGAGGCGAAGACGCGCCACCTGCTGATAGGCGGCCGCATCATCGATTACCGCTTCAAGAGCGGCGCCAAGCGCCTGTCGATGACCATCGACGAACGCGGCCTGCGCATCGGCGCCCCGCACCGGACCAGCCTGTCCGAGATCGAAGCCTTCGTCCAGGGCCACGGCGACTGGGTGCTGAAGAAACTCCGCGAACTCGCGCACGCCACGCAGCCGCGCCACCTGACGGTCAAGGACGGCGCGCGCCTGCCGCTGCTCGACAGCGAAGCCGAAGTGCGGGTCCTGCCCGGCGCCAACCGGGTGCGCTGGGTCGGCGAGCTGCTGGTGCTCGAAGCGCGCCCCGAAGCCGACCTGGGCCAGCTGGCTGTGCGCGCCCTGCAGAAGCGGGCGCTCACCCATTTTGGCGAGCGTCTGGCCCACTTCACCGGCCGGCTCGATCTGGCCGTGCCCAAGCTTGGCCTGTCTTCGGCGCATACGCGCTGGGGCAGTTGCAGCCGGCACGGCGGCATCCGCGTCAATTGGCGCCTGATCCACCTGCCGACGCATCTCGGCGATTACGTGGTGGCTCACGAGGTCGCCCACCTGCTGGAAATGAATCACAGCGAACGCTTCTGGCGCGTGGTCAGCTCGCTCTACCCCGAGTGGAAAGCAGCGCGCACGGAACTCAAGCAGCGCGCCGCCTCGCTGCCCATACTTTGAAAGGATCCACCATGCGTATCCTGCACACCATGCTGCGCGTCGGCGACCTCGACAAATCGCTGGCTTTCTATACCGAGGTGCTCGGCATGCGCCTGCTGCGCCGTCATGACTACCCGGAAGGAAAATTCACCCTGGCCTTCGTCGGCTACCAGGACGAGAAGGACGGTGCGGTGATCGAATTGACCCACAACTGGGGCGTCGATCGCTACGAAATCGGCACCGGTTACGGCCACATCGCGCTTGCCGTCGAAGACGCCTACGCGGCCTGCGATGCGATCCGCCAGCGCGGCGGCAAGGTCACGCGCGAAGCCGGACCGATGAAGGGCGGCAGCAGCGTGATCGCCTTCGTCGAGGACCCGGACGGCTACAAGATCGAACTGATCGAGAAGAAGCCCCAGCCGGCCTGATCCACCTTCACAAGCGGATCATCGCCGCCAGTTCTTTCAGCTTTTCCAGTCCCGGCTCCTTGCGCGGCCAGGTCAGTTCGACGCCGTCGTCGGCGTGGCGCGGCAGGACATGCAGATGCAGATGCGGCACAGTCTGCCAGCCGGCGGCCCGGTTGGCCTGGAGGATGGTCATGCCGGCCGGGGCGAAGGCCGCCTGCACCGCGCGCGCGATGCGCCAGGCGGCTGCCATCATGGCCTTCGCGGTGGCTTCGTCGGCATCCATCAGGGTCTCCACCGGCGCCTTGCTGGCGACGATGACATGGCCCGGATTGACCTGGCCGGCATCCATGAAGGCGAACACCAGCTCGTCCTCGTAGACTTTGGCGCAGGGCAGTTCCCCGGCGATGATGCGCGTAAAAATCGTGGTGGTCATACTGGCTCTCCGCTGTCCGATGCACGATGAGTATAGTCAAATGCGCCCGCCGCGGCGCGTTGCGCCGCGCACAACAAAGTGTTCCGCGCCGCCCGCTGACCGCGGCTCCGGCCCGGGCTAGACTGTGCCCATGCAAGCGATTCCACCCATCTTCGTTTCCCACGGCTCGCCGATGCTGATGCTGGAACCCGGCCGCGCCGGACCGGCGTGGCAGGCATTGGCCCGGGAACTGCCGCGTCCGCGGGCGATCCTCGCCGTCTCGGCGCACTGGACCACGCGCGCGCCGGCGGTCAGCGCCGCCACGCAGCCGGCGACCATCCACGACTACTACGGCTTTCCGCCAGCGCTCTATGCGCTCGACTACCCGGCACCGGGTGCGGCCGATCTCGCGGCGATGGTTGTCGAACTGCTACCCGGCATCGAGGTGGACCGCCAGCGCGGGCTCGACCACGGCGCCTGGTCGCCGCTGCGCTTCATGTATCCGGCCGCCGACATCCCGGTGATCCAGCTCGCCGTGATGCCGCAGGCCGATGCCGAAACCCACTACCGACTGGGCCAGGCGTTGCGGATGCTGACCCGGCGAGGCGTGCTGATCCTCGCCTCGGGCGGGCTTACGCACAATCTGCGCGACCTGGTTGTCGACGCGGCGGACGGAGCCACCCTGCCCTATGTCGCCGAATTCCGCCAATGGTTTGTCGATGCGCTGCAGCGGCGCGACCTGCCGGCGCTGTTCGCCTGGCACCGCCAGGCGCCGCACGCGGCGCGCGCCCATCCGTCGCCGGAGCATCTGCTGCCGCTGTTTGTCGCGCTCGGCGCCGCCGCCGACCAGGCTGCGCTGCGCAACGCTTTCAGCGACTGCCAGCTGGGCGCGCTGGCGCTGGATGCCTTCGTCTTTGGCGCAGGCGCGGACTGACTCGTCTCCCCGTCAGCGATGCGGGCTTTGGTGGTGGCTCGCCGCGCGGCGGGTGAACTCCTTCCTGATCAGGGTATCGACCTCGCGTATCCACTCGTGCAGCTTCAGCACCGCGGGAGGAGACCATAGACCGAGCTCGCCGATTTCCGCATTGAGCCGGTCGATCACGGCATCCATCTGTTCAACGCTCTTCATACGACCTCCTTGGAACTGAAATTTCAGCGGTCACCAGGCATGGGCACGGCGGGAACAGCGTCGTCGGGCGGGCTGCGGCGACTCATTCCGCCGGCGGGGGCATCAGCGGTACGGGCTTGCGCTGCAGCCTGGAAAAGTCGTTGCGTTCGATCAGGCCGCGCAGGAAGGCGAAATTGCGTTGCATCGAGAGGGCATAAGGATCGTCGCCGCCGAAGTGGGCCGCGACATAGCGGTAGGCCTTGCCGAAATCGTCGTCGAGGCGGGGCCTGACCAGGTGTTCGTAAAAGCCGGGCGTCTTGCGCAGCAAGTCCTCGGGCGTGGGATAGAGGATCACGGTTTCGCCGCCGGGCGAGGTCGTCCGGTCCGCGCCTGCCGCGACGAATTCCTGAAACAGGAAAAACCGGCAACGTTCGAGATAGTAGCGCCCGGCGATCTGGCTGATCAGGTCCGAAGTACCCAGCATCTTGCCGAGGTCGACCAGTTGCGGCGACAGTCCGGCCAGGGTATCGCAGGTACAGCGCGCAAGATTCGTGGCGTGTATCAGGTCGGCGAGTTCCTCGTAGCGGGCGAGCGGTCCCGCGGCGAGATAGACGTGCATGAAATCGACGCCGCGCTGCTCGTGCTCGCGCACCAGGCAGGCGCCGTTGATGCCCGCCTCCGACAGGCGGCGAATGAAGCCGACGTCGTGGAACAAGGCCAGCAGTACGCCCAGGGTTGCCAGCTCGCCTCCCAGCGCAGGATCCTTGCCGCCATGGACAGCCTCGTAGCCATCGACCAGACGGGCCATGGCCAAGGCGGTACTCATCGAGTGGCGCAGGTCGTGGTAGGGCGTATCGCAGGGCAGCAGTCCGGCCTGCCGGCCCCAGAAAATATCCTCAAGATCGAGAAAACCGTCGCGCAGGATGACTTCGTCGAAATCCTCATAGCGCCGCGCCAAAATGGTGCATATCGCGTCCGCCACCGCGCCGGGGTTGGCCATATTCACGGTGCCCGTGACGTCGCTTTGATTGACGTCGAACAGCGTGGAATTCAGTTGCGAGATGCCGCTGTGCGGCTGGATCGGAGAGTCCAGAGTGCAATTCCTCAAGGAATCGGATCAGGCTTCAATTGGAATCGTACCAGCATTCGCAAGTCTGACCGATTCGGTTAATCGGCGGTTCCCGGCGCAAAAACACGGATGCGCGCGGACTCTCGAATCAATGCAAGACCCAGGCCAGGGTCAGCGGAATGATCGCCAGCGACGCCATGTTGCCGATCAGCACCATCGAGGCGACGCGTTCGGGTTCCTGGTGGTAGCGCTCGGCAAATATGTAATTCAGCACGGCCGGCGGCAAGGCGCCGAACAGGATCAGCATGGCGGCGTCGCGCCCGGTGAGGCCCAGCGCGAGGTTCATCAGCAGCGCCACCAGCACGCCGGCCAGCGGCGAGGTGATCGCGCCGACCAGGCTGATCTTCCAGTCGGCATGGCGGCTGTCGGTAAGGCGCACGCCGAGCGAGAACAGCAGCAGCGGGATCGACACGTCGCCGAGCAGCTTGACGCCCAGCCACAGCGGTTGCCACAGCGGAAACTTCAGCATGCTGACGGCGAGCCCGGCCAGCGCGGCGGCGATCACCGGCACCCGCCACAAATTCCACAGTCTGGCGCGGTGGTCGAGCATCCAGGTGCCCAGCGAGTAGTGCAGGAAGTTCTCGGCGAAGAACAGCACCACGGCGGCCGGCAAGGCCGCCTCGCCGAAGGCCAGCACCGCCAGCGGCAGGCCCATGTTGCCGGAATTCTTGAACATCATCGGCGGCACGAAGGTGTTGTTTGCCACGCCGAGCAGACGCGCCACCGGCCAGGCCAGGAGGCCGGTGCCGAGCACCACCGCCGTGGCGCCGAGCAGCAGCGGCAGGTTCTGCGCGATGTCGAAGGACTTCGAGGCCAGCGCGGCGAACACCAGCGCCGGCACGAAGATGTCCATGTTGAGCTGGTTGGCGAAAGCCATGTCGGGCTTCTTCCAGCGGCCGTAGGCATAGCCGACCGCAACCACCGCGTAGATCGGGAAGACGATGCCGAGGATGCGCTCGATCACAGCACGTAGCGCGAGAGGTCTTCGTTCTTTGCCAGTTCGCCGAGTTTCACATCGACATAGGCGCCGTCGATGACCAGCTTCTCGCCGCCGCGCTTGCCGGCGTCGAAGGAGATTTCCTCGAGCAGTTTTTCCATCACGGTATAGAGCCGGCGCGCGCCGATGTTCTCGGTTTTTTCGTTCACCTGGAAGGCAATCTCGGCCAGGCGCTTGATGCCGTCCGCGGCGAACTCCAGGCCGACTTCCTCGGTCGCCAGCAAGGCCTGGTACTGCCGCGTCAGACAGGCGTCGGTCTGGGTCAGTATCCGTTCGAAATCGTCGACGGACAGGGAATCCAGCTCGACGCGAATCGGAAAGCGGCCCTGCAGTTCGGGTATCAGGTCGGAAGGCTTGGCGATATGGAAGGCGCCGCTGGCGATGAACAGGATGTGGTCGGTCTTGATCATGCCGTACTTGGTCGACACCGTGGTGCCCTCGACCAGCGGCAGCAGGTCGCGCTGCACGCCCTGGCGCGACACTTCGGCGCCGTGAGCCTCGGAACGCGAGGCGATCTTGTCTATCTCGTCGAGGAAGACGATGCCGTTTTGCTCGACGTTCTTCAGCGCCGCGGTCTTGACTTCCTCGTCGTTGATCAGGCGCGCGGCCTCCTCGTCGGCCAGCGACTTCATCGCGTCGGCGATTTTCATCTTGCGCTGCCGTTTCTTGCCGCCGCCGATGTTCTGGAACATGCCCTGGATCTGCTGGGTCAGGTCTTCCATGCCGGGTGGGGCGAAGATTTCCATGCTGGCCTGGGGTGCGGCGACTTCGATCTCGATTTCCTTGTCGTCGAGCTCGCCTTCGCGCAGCTTCTTGCGGAATTTCTGCCGCGTACTGGAATCCTCGCTCGCCGTGTCGCCAGCGCCAACTCTTGCGGGCGGCAGCAGCACGTCCAGCACGCGATCCTCGGCGGCGTCCATGGCGCGGTCGCGCACGATGCGCATGGCTTCTTCGCGCGCATTCTTGATCGCGGTCTCGGCCAGGTCGCGGATGATGGTGTCGACGTCGCGGCCGACATAGCCGACCTCGGTGAACTTGGTCGCCTCGATCTTGATGAAGGGCGCATTGGCCAGCCGCGCCAGGCGCCGCGCGATTTCGGTCTTGCCGACGCCGGTGGGGCCGATCATCAGGATGTTCTTCGGCGTGATCTCGGTGCGCAAGGGCTCTGCGACCTGCATGCGGCGCCAGCGGTTGCGCAGGGCGATCGCCACGGCGCGCTTGGCGCGCGCCTGGCCGACGATGTTCTTGTCGAGTTCGGAAACGATTTCCGCGGGAGTCATGGAGGACATTCGATAAACCTTTCACCACGTTGACCAGGCGAGCGCGGCCCGCTGCCGGGCCGCGACGCGCAGCATGCCTAGTCCAGGGTTTCGATGAGGTGGTTCTGGTTGGTGTAGATGCAAAGATCGCCGGCAATCTCCAGCGACTTCTTGACGATTTCCGCCGGCGCAAGTTCCGTGTTCTCCAGCAGTGCGCGCGCCGCAGACTGTGCATAGGCGCCGCCGCTGCCGATGGCGACGATGCCGTATTCGGGCTCCAGCACGTCGCCGTTGCCGGTGATGATCAGCGAATGCTCGCTGTCGGCGACCGAAAGCATGGCTTCCAGCCGGCGCAGCGCGCGGTCGGTGCGCCAGTCCTTGGCCAGTTCGACGGCGGCGCGCAGCAGGTTGCCCTGGTACTGCTCGAGCTTGGCCTCGAAACGCTCGAACAGCGTGAAGGCGTCGGCCGTGCCGCCGGCGAATCCGGCCAGGATCTGCTCGTTGTAGAGCCGCCGCACCTTGCGCGCCGTGGCCTTGACCACTATGTTGCCCAGGGTGACCTGGCCGTCGCCGCCGAGCGCGACGCTGTTGCCGCGGCGCACGGAGAGGATGGTAGTGCCGTGGTATTGCTCCATGGAATTCCTCAGCGGAAAATCATCAAATGACGCGGGCGCGCAACTCGGCAACGTCGGCGAATCCGAGCGTCTCCAGATAGGCCGCGACCAGGGTGCTCAAGCCGGAAATGCGCAGCGTCTTGCCCTTGGCGTGAAGACGCGTCAGCACTTCGAGCAGGTGCCCGGCGCTGGCGGCGTCGATGCGCACCAGCTTGCGCGCATCGATGTCGTATTCGTCGCGGCCGGCGAGCTGCGCTTCGAGCGGCGCGAAGTCGGCCGCGGTGGCGCCCAGCAACTGGCCGCTCAGGGCAAAGCCTTCGGCCTTGCGCGGCGGCGCAGGCGCGGGCTGCGGGGCTTCTTCGGCACGCGTCGGCAGCGCTACCCATGACGGCGGCGATACCTCGAAGGTGATGGCGTAGTTGACCGCCGCTTCCTCGAACTCGTCCTGGCGGAAGGCCTGTTGATACAGCTCCAGCAACAGCAGCCACATCGATTCGTTGCGGCGTTCGCCGGGCACCAGTTTCGCCGCCAGGATCTGCGCCAGATGCTCGGGGCTGCCGAAGACGAATTCCTTGTTGGCCCGCTTCAGGGCCGCAATCCCGCGCAGCAAGAGCGTCGCGCCGTCGTTGTCGGCATCGACCAGCTTGGCCAGGTCCATGCGCACCAGGGTACTGGTGGCGGCCAGCTTCATGGTCTGCTTGAGGACCTCGCCGATGCGGGCATTCAGCGCCCCGCTGAGCGACACGTGGGCACGTCCGCCGGTGGTTTCGGCCGCAGTGTTCTCGGTTTCGAGAGACCCGTTCCAGGCCGGCGGCGATTTCTCGAAACGCCGCGCAAAGGTCAGGGCCAGGGCGTCGAAGGCCGGTCGGCGGCCGAGCACCTGCAGCAGGTCGAACAGACCGCCCCAGGCACGCAAGGCGGCCTCACCGAGGTCTTCACCGCTCTTGAGCGCGGACTCCAGGCGACGCATGGCATCGAGTTCCTGGCCCGCGGCATACATCTCGGCGGCCTCGGCCAGCGCCGGCGGCAGGGGCGCGCGCTGCCGCCGCGGCGGCTCGGCAGGCGGTTCCGGAATTTCAGGCGCAACGGGCTCCGCCGGCTGCGTATCGAACGCGCCGGGCACCGTGAAATCGAGGGACATCAAATCGTCGTCGTCTTCGTCAGCCACTGCTCTGGCGCAATATCGGCGCTGCGATTGTTGAAGACCGGTCAGTATAACGCGCCGCTCCGGCGCTTGAAGAGGAGCAGCCCGGCAAATGCGGCCAGGCAGAGACAGGAAACCACAGTCGCCCCGGCCGGCAGATCGGCATAGAGCGAAAGTCCGAGACCCGCGGCGTAGGCCGCTGCGCCCACCAGGTAGCTGCCGACGACGCGGCGTCCACCGTCGAGGGCGCGGGTCGCCACGGCCGGCGCGATCAGGCTGGCGAACACCAGCAGCACACCGACCAGCTGCACCGAGGCGGTCACCGTGACGGCGAACAACAGGTAGAAACCCAGTCGCGGCCAGCGTTGCGCGGGGCCGAACCACAAGGCCAGGACGCCGATGTAAAGCACGGCCACCGGCAGCAGTTGCTGCCAACCGACCCAAAGCAACTGGCCGGCCAGTAGGTCGCGCAGATGTTCGCCGCCGTGCGGATGACGCGCCAGCAGCAGGATGCCGGCGGCCGCGGCGAAGACGAAGACGAGGCCGATCAGCGCTTCCTGGATGTCCGGCCAACGCCGCTCGCACCAGGTCAGCAGCAAGGCCCCGGCACCGGCGGCCAGCGCGGCGGCAACTTGGGCACCGAGGCCGGGCGGCCCGAAGCCGTGCAGCAGGGCATCGAGATCGGTCAGGCTGGCGGCGACGGCGCCCAGGCCCGCGACCTGCGCGATCGCCAGGTCGATGAAAATAATGCCCCGGCGCAAAACGTCGATGCCCAGCACGACATGGGTCGCCAGCACCAGCAGGCCGGCGGCGAAGGGCACGACGAGCAGGGTCCAGTCCAGCGTGTTCATACTCATTTGACCGCCAGCAGGCGCGCCAGCGTGTCGTCGAACACACCGGCCAGGTCCTTCGCCGCGTCGCTGCCGCCGACCGTGAAGGGCAGCACCACGAGCGGCGTGCCGCTGTTGGCGGCGAACCAGTCGCTGGCACGGCCGCCTTCCCAGACCGCGCGCAGCACCCAGCGCGGCTTCTGGCCGCGCACCTGTTGCAGCACGCGCGACAGATGCGCGGCCGAGGCCTCGACCCCGGGCTTGGGTTCCAGCGTCGCGACTTCCTTCAAGCCCAGCCAGTCGAGCAGGTAGGAAAAGGACTTGTGCTGCACCACCACCGGCTGTCCGCGCAAGATGGCGGCCTGCTGTTCCCAGCGCGCCAGGTTGGCGCGCCAGCGCGTGGCGAAGGCGGTGTAACCCGTCTGGTAGGCCGCGGCATGGGCCGGGTCGAGCTGCGCCAGGCGCGCCGCCAGCGCCGCGCCGACCTGCAGATAGACGCGCGGATCGGTATT
>JAMPYF010000008.1 GCA_023700805.1 Sulfuritalea sp. | reverse complement strand
TCGCCGACGCCGTTGATGGTTTCCAGCTTCTTCTTGATGACGTTGAGCGCGTACTGGTTCAGCTGCTGCTGGGTGCGGTCGCCCTGCACCGCCATCCAGAAGATCGGCGAGGCATTGGTTTCGACCTTGGCCACGATAGGCGGGTCGACATCCTTGGGCAGCCGGCGCTGCGCCTGGTTGACCTTGGACTGCACCTCGCTGAAGGCGACGTCGACATTCTTTTCCAGGCCGAAGGTGATGTTCACCACCGAGACGCCGGGCGAGGATGTCGACTGGATGTGCTCGATGCCGGGCACGCTGTTGACCGCGCTCTCGATCAGGTTGGTGACGCTGGAATCGACGATGTCGGGGTTGGCGCCCTTCAGCGTGGTGGTGATGGAGACCACCGGAAATTCGATGTAGGGCAGGCGGTCCATGCCGATGCGGGTGAAGGCGATCACCCCGAACAGCACCAGCACGGCATTCGCCATCCACGCCAGGACGTGGCGCTTGACCGAAAGCTCGGGCAGGGTCATTTGGCGCCGTGTTTGGGCTCGACAGGCTTGGCGGCTTCCTTTATCGCGACCGCCGCGCCGTTGGTGAGGAAGCCGGCGCCATCGAGAGCGATGGTTTCACCGCCGGCCAGGCCTTCGAGTATCTCGATGCGACCGCCGCGCTTGGCGCCGACCCTGACCGGCTTCTGCTGCGCCTTCTTCTGGCCGTCCGCCTCGGCGATGAGATACACGACCTTGCCGGCGGGGCGCAGCACGATGCTCTGTTCGGGCACCGTCAGCGCTTCGGCCCTGGCCGAGACGATCACGGCGGCATTGACCGTGCCGCCGCCGCGCAGGCTGCCGTCGTTGTCGACGTCGACCAGCACGTCGAGGGTGCGGCTGCCTTCGACGACGCCCGGGCGGATGTCCTTGATGCGGCTGGCGAAGACCTTGCCCGGCGCCAGCGGCGAAACCAGCCTGACCTCCTGCCCGACTTTCAGGCGCGGGCCGAAGCTTTCGGCGAAGGGCAGGTGGGCGCGCAGCTTGTTCGGCGCGACCAGGTTGAACAGCGGGTCGCCGACCTTGACGTAATCGCCGGGCGAGACGATCTGCACTTCGACGATGCCGTCTATCGGCGCCAGCACCCGGGTCTTGCCGACCGAACGGCGGCTGTTGTCGGCGCGCGCCCGCGCCGCGTCGAACTGGGCGGCGAGCGCGGCGCGCTGGGCGGCGACATCCTCGCCGGCGTTCTTCGACAGAAAGCCCTTGTCCATCAGCGCCTGCTGGCGGTCGGCGAGCTTTTCCTGCTGCTTCGCCAGCGCCTCGATGCGCCGCGCCTCGGCCTCGTCGGCCCTGTTCTGCAAGGCCACGTCGCCGGCGTCGATCACCGCCAACAACTCGCCGGCCTTGACCTGCTTGCCGCTGCGCGCCAGGACCTGCGTCACGCGGCCCGCGACTTCGGCACCGACCTTCGGGTCGGCCAGCACTTCGAGGTTGCCGAGGGTTTCCAGGACGACCTCGAAGTCGCCCTTGGTGGCCTGGGTCACGGTGATCAACGAGGGCGGCGGCACCGCCTTCTTCTGCTCGACTTTCTGGCCGCAGGCACCCAGCAGGGTGAGCGCCAGACCGGCGAGGAGGGCATTGCGCATCAGGGCAGGACCGATTCCAGGGCGAAGAGTTCCGCGACGTCCTCGCGGCGGCGTATCAGGTGCATGGCCTCGCCGTCGACCATGACCTCGGCGGCGCGCGGCCGGCTGTTGTAATTCGAGGCCATGGCCATGCCATAGGCGCCGGCCGAGAGGATGGCCAGCAGATCGCCTTCGCGCAAGGCGAGCAGGCGGCCGTGGCCGAGAAAGTCGCCCGATTCGCAGACCGGGCCGACGATTTCGTAAGTCATGGCTTCCGGCATTTTCGCCGCGCTTGCCGTAGTGTCAGCGCCAACTCTCACGATCTCGTGCCAGGCGTCATAGAGGGCCGGACGCATCAGGTCGTTCATCGCCGCGTCGACCACGGCAAAGTGCTTCTCCTCGCCGTGCTTCAGCACCTCGACGCGGGTCAACAGCAGTCCGGCATTGCCGACCAGCGAGCGGCCCGGTTCGAAGATCAGCTTCTCGCGCCGCCCGGCGAGCTTCGCCAGCATGGGCGCCAGATAGTCGGCTGCCGCCGGTGCCGGCTCGTCGGCCTGGTACTGGATGCCCAGGCCGCCGCCAAGGTCGATGTGTTCGAGCGTTATGCCTGCCGCGGCGAGGCGGTCGACCAGTGCCAGCACCTTGTCGGCGGCTTCCGCCGCCGGCGCCGGGTCGAGCAGTTGCGAACCGATATGGCAGTCGATGCCCTTCACCGCGACATGCGGCAGGCTCGCGGCGCGGCGATAGAGATCGAAGGCTTCACCGAAGGCGACGCCGAACTTGGCCGTTTTGAGGCCGGTCGAAATGTAGGGATGGGTTTTCGCATCGACGTCGGGATTGACGCGCAGCGATACCGGCGCGCGGCGGCCGACGCTGCCCGCGACCTCGCTGAGCTGGTCGAGTTCGCTGGCCGATTCGACGTTGAAGCAGTGGATGCCGGCCTCCAGCGCCGCGCGCATTTCGGCGCGCGACTTGCCGACGCCGGAAAATACGATCTTGTCCGCACTGCCGCCGGCGGCCAGGACGCGGGCCAGTTCGCCGCCGGAAACGATGTCGAAGCCGGCGCCGAGGCGGGCGAACAGATTCAGGATGGCGAGATTGGAATTGGCCTTGACCGCATAGCAGACCAGCGCCCGGTCGAGCAGGCCGTGCGCCTGCAGCGCATCGCGGTAGGCGGCATAGGCAGCCGTCAGCGCGGCGCGGGAATAGACGTAGCACGGCGTGCCGAAACGCGCGGCCAGCGCGCCCAGCGGGACGGCCTCGACCTGCAGGCCATCCCTGCCCATCGCGGTCAGGCTCATGGCCGTGACTCTGCGGATTTGTTGCTATGATCTGGCGCAGGCGGCACCGCAGCGGCGCTTGCCTGCGGGGTCGGTTGCGGCAGCGTCAGCGGGGTTTTGGTGCCGCAGGCGGCGAGGACCGCAAGGCCAAGGAAGGCGACGGCGAATGAAGGAGTCAGGCGCATGGCGAATAGGTGTGTCTCGACAGGCGAAGGATGGTAACACGCGATGGATGAACGGGAATTCATGGCAGCAGCCGATGCGGAACTGGCGCGCATCGAGACGGCACTGGAGGCGGCTTCGATGAGCGGCGTCGCCGATTTCGATTTCGAAACCAAGCCCGGCGGCATCATCGAGATCGAGTGCGAAAACGGCACCAAGATCATCGTCAATCGTCATGGCGCGGCGCGGGAAATCTGGCTGGCGGCGAAATCGGGCGGCTATCACTTCCGGCCCGAGGGCGGCAAGTGGGTCGGCACGCGCAATGGCGAGGAGTTGCTGGCGGCCTTGTCGCGAACCCTGTCGGAGCAGTCCGGCGTCAGGATAGCGCTCTAGTTTTTCTTGTCTGCGGACACTGCCGTGGCGGGCTTTTCGGCGCTTGGCTTGTCTATGATGAGTTTCGGCTTGGCATCCCTGACCGGCGCCGGCGCCTGATTGAGTTCCTGCTTCGGCGGCTCCACCTCGTCTGCCGGCGGGGGTGGCAGGAACTCCTTGTAGATGAGTTCGCTGTTGGTTTTGCCGGAAGGATCCTCGGCCTTGATCGAGACTAGGCCTGCCGGCGCTTCCAGCCAGCTTTCGGGCACGCCCTTCAAGGCCTGCTCCATGAAGCCGATCCAGATCGGCAATGCCGCCGCGCCGCCGGTTTCGCCATTGCCCATGCGCCGCGGCTGGTCGAACCCGATCCAGGCGATGCCGACCACGGTCGGTTGGTAGCCGCAGAACCAGGCATCGATATAGTCGTTGGTGGTGCCGGTCTTGCCTGCCAGGTCGCCGCGCTTCAGCACCGCCGCGGCGCGCGTGGCGGTGCCCCGCCGCACCACGTCGTGCATCATGCTGTCCATCAGCCAGGCGTTGCGCGCGTCGATGGCGCGCAATGATTCGTCACCCGCCAGGGCCGGCTGCAGGGCAGCCAGCACGGCGCCCTTGTCGTCGAGAATCTGGCGCACGATGTAAGGCTCGATGCGGTAGCCGCCATTGGCGAAGACCGAATAGGCGGCAAGCTGTTGCCAGGGCGTCACGGATCCGGCGCCCAGCGCCAGTGTGAGGTAGGGCGGATGCTTGTCGGCATCGAAGCCGAAACGCGTCACGTAATCCTGGGCGTAATGGGTGCCGATGGAACGCAGCAGGCGAATCGAAACCATGTTCTTGGACTTCGCCAGCGCCGTGCGCAGGGTCATCGGCCCTTCGTACTTGCCGTCATAGTTCTTTGGCTCCCAGGCCTGCGAGCCGGTCTCTTCGGCCGAGATCGAGACGGGTTCGTCCGGAATAACCGACGCAGGCGTGTAGCCCTTTTCCAGGCCGGCGGAGTAGATGAAGGGTTTGAAGCTGGAGCCGGGCTGGCGCCAGGCCTGGGTGACGTGGTTGAACTTGTTGCGGTTGAAATCGAAACCGCCGACCAGTGCCCGGATCGCCCCGTCGACCGGGCTGGCGGCGACGAAAGCTGCCTCGACCTCGGGCAGTTGGACGATTTGCCAGCCCTTGTCGGATTTTTGCACGCGTATCACCGCCCCGCGCCGCAGCCGCTTGTTCGGCGTCGCCTTGTCGTCCAGCATGCGGGCGGCGAACTTGAGACCGTCGCCGCTGATGCCGAGTACCTCGCCGCCACGCAAGTAGGCGCGCACCAGCTTGGGCGTGGCCTCGAGCACGATGGCCGGCAGCAGGTCGTCGCTGTCGTCATAATCCGTCAGGAGTTCTTCCAGCTCCTCGTCATTTTCCGGGCTGATGTCCTTCAATTCGACGTAGGCTTCGGCGCCTCGATAGCCGTGGCGGCGGTCGTAGTCCATGACCCCGCGCCGCACCGCATGGTAGGCGGCCTGCTGTTCGCTGCGGACGATGGTGGTGATGACGCGCAGGCCGCGGCTGTAGACATCGTCCGGAAAACGCTCGGCCGCGATCTGGCGCGCCATCTCGGCGACATATTGGGCGCGCACGCCGAAGTCGTTGACGTCGCGCTTGATGTGCAGTGTTTCCGCCGGCGCCGCCGCCAGTTGCGCGTCGTCGATGAAGTTGAGCTCGTGCATGCGGCGCAGGACATAGCGCTGGCGCAACTGCGCCCGCTTTGGATTGGCCACCGGATTGTAGGCCGAAGGCGCCTTGGGCAAACCGGCGAGCATGGCCGCCTCGGCGACCGTGACATCCTTCAGCGCCTTGCCGAAATAGATCTGCGCTGCGGCCGAGAAGCCGTAGGCCCGCTGTCCGAGGTAGATCTGGTTGAGGTAGATCTCAAGAATCTGGTCCTTGCCCAGATTGTGCTCAATTTTGAAAGCCAGTAACATTTCGTAAAGCTTGCGTGTCAGGGTTTTTTCGCTGGAAAGGAAAAAATTGCGCGCTACCTGCATGGTGATGGTCGAGGCGCCCTGGCGCTTGCCGCCGCCGACGAAATTCGAATAGGCAGCACGCAGTACGCCCAGCGTGTCGATCCCGGGATGCTGGTAAAAGCGTTCGTCTTCGGCGGCAAGAATGGCTTGTATCATTACCGCCGGAACGTCCTTGATATGGACAAAGTCGCGCCGCTCTTCGCCGAACTCGCCGATCAAGTGGCCGTCGCTGGAGTAAACCCGCAATGGAATCTTTGGCTGATAGTCGGTCAGCACTTCCACCGAGGGAAGTTGTGGATAGGCGAGAATCAGCACGATGCCGGCAAGAGCAGCGGCACTCAGCACGGCGCCAGCGACCACGAGCAGGGAATACAGTATCCAGCGGACGGGTGCGGTCAGGGCGGAAATGGGCACGAAGGGACGGAGTGATGGCGGCGTGCTGAATTATAGCTGTGGCGCTGGAGACACGTTGCGAGCAATCAACTGTGATAATTTTGCTTTACAGCCGATATAGTTGCTGCTAGCATCTGAAGTAAATTATCTGTATAGCTCGTAACGCAATATTTTTAAAGGGAAAATCCTTTGCAGATCGATGTCTCGGCGCTCAAGTCGATCTTTAACCCGAAGCTGCGTCCGCTGATCGGCGTGGACATCAGTTCAACCGCGGTCAAGATGGTTGAACTGGTCGATGCCGGCAAGGGGCAGCCGCGGGTCGAGCGCTATGCGATCGAACCTCTGCCGAAGGATGCCGTGGTGGATGGCAATCTGGCGTCGCTCGATGCCGTGGCGGAAACTCTGCAGCGCTGCTGGAAACGGCTCGGCACCTCGACGCGCTTCATCGCCATGGCCTTGCCGACGGCCGCCGTCATCACCAAGAAGATCACGCTGCCGGCGAATCTGCGCGAACAGGAGATGGAGGTCCAGGTCGAGTCCGAAGCCAATCAGTACATTCCGTTCGCGCTGGAGGAGGTAAATCTCGACTTTCAGGTGATCGGACCGGCGCCGGGCAGTCCCGATGACGTCGAAGTGCTGCTGGCAGCCTCGCGCAAGGAGAAGGTCGAAGACCGGGTCGCTGCGGCCGAAGTCGCCGAATTGAAGCCGGTGGTGATGGATGTCGAAGCCTATGCGACCCAGGCGGCCTACGAATTGGTGACCAAGCAGCTGCCGCGCGAAGGCGCCGACCAGATCGTGGCTCTGGTAGACGTGGGCGCCTCGGCCATGAAGGTCACCGTCATGAAGGATGACCAGCAGCTCTATGCGCGCGAACAGGCCTTCGGCGGTTCGCAGCTGACCGACGAGATCATGCGCGCCTACGGCATGGGGCCAGACGAAGCCGAAAATCTGAAGCGTTCCGGCACGCCGCCCGACAACTACGAAGCGGAAATCCTGCATCCCTTCATTGAAAACATGGCGCAGGAAGTCGCTCGCGCACTGCAGTTCTTTTTCACCTCGACGCCGCACAATGAAGTCCACCACATCATTCTTGCCGGCGGCTCGGCGCTGATTCCGGGTGTCGCCGAAATCGTCGGCCAGCGCACCAATGTCAACACCATTCTTGCCGATCCGTTCGCCGGCATGGCCATCGCGCCGCGCATCCGAGCCAAGCAGCTGGCCGCCGACGCGCCTTCGCTGATGGTGGCTTGCGGGCTGGCCCTGAGGAAGTTCGATCAATGATCCGGATCAATCTCCTTCCTCATCGCGAGGAGAAGCGCAAGGCGCGGCGCCAGCAGTTTTATGTTCTGCTCGGCCTGGTGTCGGTATTGGCGGCGCTGATCTGGTTTCTCGGCTTTTCGCTGATCAACCGGGAGATAGCCGTGCAAGGCGAGAAGAATGAATTCCTCAAGCGCGAAATCGCCTCGCTGGACAAGGAAATCAGCGAAATCAATAAAATCCAGGAACAAACCAACGCATTGCTGGCGCGCAAGCGCGTGATCGAGGCATTGCAGGCCAATCGGACTGAAACCGTGCACCTGTTCAACGAGTTGGCCAAGCAGGTTCCGGAAGGCATCTACCTGCGCACGCTGACGCAAACCGGGCCGAAACTGGCGATTGCGGGCTATGCGCAATCCAATGCGCGGATCACGACACTGATGAACAACCTCGAAGAGTCGCCCCTGCTCGAGCAGGCGACACTGGTCGAAACCAAGGCCGAGGTCGTCGCCAATCGACGTCTCAATGCGTTCAGCATTACAACCGTCATTTCGCGCCAGACCGCGGCTGCGCCGGGGAAAAAGTGATGAAGCTGCCTGCCCTGCCTGCTTCCCTGTCCTCGCTGTTCAAGCGCAAGTCGGCTGCCGAACGCCTGGCCGAAAAGCAGACTGTCAAGGCGGAGCCCGTCGCACCCAAGCGCCCGCTGATCGATTTCCAGCAGTTGGCCATGGATTTCAAGACCCTGGATCCCAAGGATCCGGGCTTGTGGCCTCTGGCGCCGCGCGTCGTGATTCTGCTCAGCCTGTTTGCCGGCTTGATGGCCACCGCCTGGGGCTTTGGCGCTCTCGGCTGGAGCGTCCAACTGGAGGAACTCGAGGCGAAGAAACAGCAGGAAACCAAGCATAAGGAAGACTGGCTGAAAAAGAAAAAGCAGGCCGTGAACCTCGACGAGTACCGTCGCCAACTGGCCGAAATCGACCGGTCCTTCGGCGCCTTGCTCAAGCAACTGCCGAATCGGGCCGAGATGGGCGACATGCTGGTCGACATCAACAAGGCTGCCCAGGGCCGCGGCCTGACCGTCGAACTCTTCAGGCCGGGTGGTGAGGCGCCCAAGGAGTTCTATGCCGAGGTGCCGATCACCCTCAATCTCACCGGCAGCTACCACGACATCGGTGCCTTTACCGGAGATATCGCCAAGCTGCCCCGCATCGTGACCCTGAACGACATCAGTTTGACCGCGAACCCCAATGCAACCCTGGCGATGAGAACCACGGCGAAGACCTTCCGCTATCTCGATGATGCGGAAATTGCCAACCAGAAGAAAGCGGCCAAGGGAGGCAAGAAATGAAGCCTTCCGGTCTCCTTTTGTTGTTGCCATTGCTGCTGCTGGGTTGTGCGGCCGAGGAACACCAGGATCTGCGGGAGTGGATGCGCGAGGAGGCCAAGGGTATGAAGGGCAAGGTGACTGCCCTGCCGGAAATAACCGCCTTCCCGGTGGTCGCCTATGAAACGGAGACGCTCACGCCGCCCTTTTCTCCGGGCAAGATCGTGACCCTGGAGGCGGCCGCCGACAAGACCGCGCCGGATCGCAGCCGCCCGCAACAACCGCTGGAAATATTCCCGCTGGAAGACCTCAAGGTGGTCGGCGTGATCATGGCCGGGGCCGTGCCCTACGCCCTGATCCAGACTCCTCCGCCGAACAAGCCCAAGCATGTCCGGGTGGGCGAATACATGGGCCGCAATTTCGGCAAGATCACGGCGATTACCAGAGATAGCGTCACGGTGCTCGAATCCGTCAAGGACGCGAACGGCGCCTGGGTAGCACTGGAAAAAGTGCTTACGGTGCCGAAAGAAGGAGGACGTTGATGAACAAATTTCACATTGCCGCACTAGCCCTACTGGGCTTCTGTGCTGGCTGGTCGGGCACTTCGCTTGCTGCCGAAAACTCGATCAAGCAGATTCAGGTCAGGCGCGACGGCGATCAAGTCCTGCTCAAAGTGCAGATGGCCGCTCCGCTGAAGGCCTTGCCCGGCAACTGGAGCGTCGTCGAACCGCCGCGCGTGGTGCTCGACTTCCCCGATACCGACAACCAGTCAGGGCAATCCACGCAGCAGGTGGCCGAGGGTGATCTGCGCAGCCTGAACATCGTCCAGACGGAAAAGCTCACCCGACTGGTGCTGAATCTCTATCGTCCGACCAAGTTCTCGACCGAGATCGTCGGCGACGCGCTGTTCATCAAACTGCAGGCGCAGAGCGTGCAGGCCAGCCAGGAGGCGGCGCCGAGCGTCTATCAGCCGGCATCGTCGCCGGCAACTGCGGCGAAGGCGGATCAGGCAGCTGACTCGGCGGCGATCCGCGACATCAATTTCCGCCGCGGCGAAGACGGCCAGGCCTCGATCACGGTGGATCTGACCGATGGCACGGTGCCGATCGACATCCGCCGGGTGGGTACGGGAATCACGGTCGAATTGCGCGACGTCGAACTTCCCGACCGCCTGCAGAATCGCCGCGACGTCAATGACTTCGCGACTCCGGTGACGACGATCACCTCGCGCGCGATAGGCAATCTGACGCGCCTCGACATCGCCGCCCGCGGCCGCTGGTTCCATCAGGCGCACCTGGCCAATAACCAGTTGATCATCGAAGTCAAGCCGATCCCGGCGGATGAGGCCAACAAGCTGGTCCAGACCGGACAGCAGGGGCAGAAGGTATCCATCAACTTCTACGGCGCCGATGCCTCCATGGTCTTGCGCACCCTGGCCGACATTTCGGGCAAGAACGTACTGATCGATCCCTCCTTGAACGGCAGGACCGTCACCGCCAACCTGGACAACATTCCCTACGACCAGGCGCTGGAAATCATCATGGCCCAGGTCAATGCCGGCATGCGGGTGCGCAATGACGTGGTGCTGTTCGGCGATCGGGCGGTGCTGCAGAAGCGCGACCAGGACACCGCCGATGAATTGACTCGGGCAAGCGACATTGCGCCGCTGGTGGCGGAGACCTTCAAGCTGAACTATGTCAAGGCCGCCGACATCGTCGCGCTGGTGAATACCAGTTTCGCCCCTGCGGCAGCTCCAGGCGCAGCGCCCGCAGGGGCGGCGCCCGCTGGCGGCGCCGCGCCGGCCGCGGCGGCACCGGCAGCGGGAGCCGCTGCCGGTGGCAGCACGCAGCGGGGCATGCTCACCGCGCGCGGTGGCATATCGATTCACGATGCCACCAATCAGGTCTTCGTCCGCGACACGGCGGCTGTGGTCGAGGCGATCCGCGAAATCATCCGCACGGTCGATGTTCCGCCCAAGCAGGTGCTGATCGAAGCCCGCATCGTCGAGGCATCCACCGGGTTTACCAACTCGCTGGGTGTGCGCTTGCGCCTGGCCGATGCGTCGGCTTTGAGCAATGGCGGCTATCAGGTGCCCGGCACCAACACGACCCGGGCGGTATTGGGAACGACCGCGGGATTCACCAACGTCGACACTTTCGGTACGCCGTCGGTACCGGCGCTGTCGCGGTCGAGCACCAACGTGTTCCAGCCCAGCTACGCATTGGCATCGGCGGCGAACATCGGCCTGATGCTGTTCAACAATGCCGGGACCAAATTGCTTGCCCTGGAGTTGCAGGCCGCCGAGACCGACACGCGCAACAAGACGGTCTCCGCGCCCAGGCTCGTCACGCTGAACCGCAAGGCGGCGACGATCAACAGCACCCAGCAGGTGACCATACTCACCGGAGTTAACGCGACCACCGGCCTGCCGATCTACCAGACCTTCTCGGCGCCTCTGACCCTCGGCGTCACGCCTTCGGTCAATCCCGACAACCGCATCAGCCTCGAACTGAACATCGCCAAGAGCACGATCACCAATGCGACGACCGGCAGCCTGGACACCAACACCATCACCACCAGCGTGATCGTCGAAAACGGCGGCACCGTGGTGATCGGCGGCTTTGCGCGCGAATCCGAGATCCAGACCCAGGACCGCGTTCCCTTCCTCGGCGACCTGCCTTACGTCGGCTTCCTGTTCAAGACAACGACGAAGAACCAGTCGCGCAGCGAACTGCTGGTCTTCATCACGCCGCGCATCATCAGCGACGCCCTGACGCAGCGATAGTCCGTCCCGTCCATGCCTGAGCGGGGCCGGCCATGCCGGCCCCGGCCTTTTGCGCTGCTACAATCCCCTCGTGAGTGCGAAAAACAATATTTATCTGGTAGGCATGCCGGGCGCCGGAAAGACCACCGTCGGGCGCCAGTTGGCCAGGCGCATGCATCGTTCCTTCATCGATGCCGATCACGAGATCGAGGCGCGCACCGGCGTGCGGATTCCGCTGATTTTCGACATCGAAGGCGAGCAGGGTTTCCGTGACCGGGAATCGAAGGTGATCGCCGAACTCGCCGAAGAGTCGGATCTGATCGTCGCCACCGGCGGCGGCGCCGTGCTGCGTCCGGAGAATCGCGCGGCGCTGAGGCGCGGCGGCGTTGTGGTCTACCTGCACGCCGCACCGGCGCTGCTCTTCGAGCGGACCCGGCTCGATCCGAACCGCCCGCTGCTGCAGGTCGCCGACCCGATGAAGAAAATCGAGGAACTGTTTGCCCAGCGCGACCCGCTTTACCGCGAAGTGGCGGATCTGGTGATCAACAGTCTGGGCGGCAGCATCAACCACCTGGTCAAGCAGGTCGAACGGGAGCTGCAGCAGCGATGCGCCGCCTGAACGTCGCCCTGGCGGAGCGCAGCTATCCGATCCTGATCGGCGACGGCCTGCTGTCGCGCGCCGACGAGATCCTGGCGCATCTGCGCACACCGCGCGTCGCGCTGGTCAGCAATACCACGGTGGCTCCCCTGTACCTGGAGGTTCTCGCCGGGGGGCTCGGGAAAGTTGGCGTTGGCATCACGCCGATCATCCTGCCCGATGGCGAAGCCCACAAGACCTGGGAATCGCTCAATCTGATCTACGACGCGCTGCTGGCCGCGCGCTGCGACCGCAGCACCACGGTGGTCGCCCTCGGTGGCGGCGTCATCGGCGATCTGGCGGGCTTCGCCGCCGCGACCTATCAGCGCGGCGTGCCCTTCATCCAGATCCCGACGACCCTGTTGTCCCAGGTCGATTCCTCGGTCGGCGGCAAGACCGGCATCAACCATCCGCGCGGCAAGAACATGGTCGGCGCCTTCTGGCAGCCCAAGCTGGTGCTGGCCGATACCGATACGCTGCGAACCCTGCCCGACCGCGAACTGTCGGCCGGCATGGCCGAGGTCATCAAGTACGGCCTGATCCGCGACCTGCCCTTTCTCGAATGGCTGGAGGCCAACATGGAAGGCCTGATGGCGCGCGATGGCGAACTGCTGGCGCATGCCATCGAACGTTCCTGCGCCAACAAGGCCGAGGTGGTCGCGGCCGACGAATTCGAGACGGCCAAGGACGGCGGCCGCGCATTGCTGAATCTGGGCCATACCTTCGGCCATGCGATCGAAACCGGCATGGGCTATGGCGCATGGCTGCACGGGGAGGCCGTTGCCGCCGGCACCCTGATGGCGGCCGAACTCTCGCGGCGCCTGGGCTGGCTCGCGCATGCCGACGTCGAACGCATCCGCGCGTTGCTGCTGCGCACCGGTTTGCCGGTCAGGGCGCCGGATCTGGGGGCGGCGCGCTACCTCGAACTGATGTCCCATGACAAGAAAGTCATTGCCGGCAGCCTGCGCCTGATCCTGCTCAAGGCGCTGGGCGCTGCGGTGACTTCGGCCGACGTGCCGCAGGAGAAGATCGTCGCGGCCATCGCGGCTTGCTGTGGTGAGTGATCTGGCGCCCTACGCGGTAGGGGAGGGCAACAGCCGCGGCCGCGGCGTCCCCGAACCGCGGCCCAAGGTGCGCAGCGAGTTTCAGCGCGACCGCGACCGTATCGTGCATTCCACCGCCTTCCGGCGCCTCGAATACAAGACCCAGGTCTTCGTCAATCACGAAGGCGATCTGTTCCGCACCCGTCTGACGCACAGCATCGAGGTCGCCCAGATCGCGCGTTCGATCGCGCGCGCGCTGCACCTCAACGACGATCTGACCGAAGCCATCGCTCTGGCCCACGACCTCGGCCACACCCCCTTCGGCCATGCCGGGCAGGACGCGCTCAACGAATGCATGCAGGCGCACGGCGGCTTCGAGCACAACCTGCAGAGCCTGCGCATTGTCGATCGCCTCGAAGAGCGCTACGGCGCCTTTGACGGCCTCAACCTGATGTTCGAGACCCGCGAGGGTATCCTCAAGCACTGCTCGCCGGCGCGCGCGCGCGACCTCGGCGAACTCGGCCGGCGCTTCCTCGACGGGCACCGACCCTCGCTGGAGGCGCAGATCTGCAACCTGGCCGACGAGATCGCCTACAACAACCATGACGTCGACGATGGCTTGCGCTCCGGACTGCTGACCCTGGACCAGCTCGGCCAGATCAGCCTGTTCGCCCGCCATGCGGCCGAAGCCGATGATGAATTCCCGCAGATATCGCCGCGCCGCCGGGTGCACGAGACCATACGGCGCATGATCGACGCCCAGGTCACCGATCTGCTGGCCGAATCGGCGCGGCGGATAGCGGCTGCCGCCCCGCGCAGCCTGGAGGATGTCCATGCGGCGCCGGCGTTGATTGCCTTCACCGAGGCGATGCAGGCCGAAAACCGCGCCTTGAAGGGTTTTTTGCACCAGCACCTGTACCAGCACTATGAGGTGCTGCGCATGACCGCCAAGGCGCGTCGCATCATTCGCGACCTGTTCGGTGCCTTTGTCGCCGATCCGCGCCTGCTGCCGCCGCAATACCAGCAAATGGCCGCCACCGAGAGCGTGATGCGCGCCACGGCGGACTACATCGCCGGCATGACCGACCGTTACTCGATGAAGGAGCATCGCCGCCTGTTCTCGGTCGGGGAGCTCTGAACGGACTCCAAAGTCTCGCATGCTGCGTTGCAGCGTATTGAATTCAACCGCTTTTGGCGGTATATTTAGAACTGCGTCCGCCATGTCAGGCGGACCATACAAGGCCGGGGAGAAGCATCACCCCGGCTTTTTTGCCGACCGCCTCCGGCGTGTGCCGGCCGCATTTCCGAGGAAAGACACGATGGTCCTCCCCCAGCGCCAGGGTCTCTACGACCCGGCCAATGAGCATGACGCCTGCGGCGTCGGTTTCGTTGCGCACATCAAGAACCAGAAGAGCCACTCCATCATCGAGCAGGGGCTGCTGATTCTGGAAAACCTCGAACACCGCGGGGCAACGGGTTACGACCCCTTGCTGGGTGACGGCGCGGGCATTCTGATCCAGATTCCCGATGGCCTGTTCCGCGAGGAGCTGGCGCAGCAGGGCGTCACGCTGCCGCCCGTCGGCGAGTATGGTGTCGGCATGGTATTCCTGCCGCGCGGCGACGCCAGCCGGCGTTCCTGCGAAGCGGTGATCGAGCGCGCAATTCGCTACGAAGGGCAGGTGCTGCTCGGCTGGCGCGATGTCCCGGTGGACAACAGCGGCCTGGCCCAGGCAGCCAAGGATATCGAACCCGTGGTGCGCCAGGTGTTCATCGGCGCCGGTGCCGGCATCGACGATACCGACGCGCTGGAAAGAAAGCTCTACATCCTGCGCAAGGCGATCGGCCACACCATCCAGGCGCTCAAGCTGCCCGACGGCAAGATGTTCTACGTGCCATCGATGTCGGCGCGCACCGTGGTGTACAAGGGCATGCTGCTGGCCAACCAGGTCGGCACCTATTACCTCGACCTGCAGGACAGGCGCGCGGTTTCCGCGATGGCCCTGGCGCACCAGCGCTTTTCCACCAACACCTTCCCGACCTGGGACCTGGCCCATCCCTTCCGCATGATCGCCCACAACGGCGAGATCAATGCGCTGCGCGGCAATGTCAATTGGATGCGCGCGCGCGAGCACGGCATTTCGTCGCCGGTGCTGGGCGAGGATCTGGAAAAGGTCTGGCCGCTGATTTATGACGGCCAGTCGGATTCCGCCTCCTTCGACAATGCCCTGGAACTGCTGGTGATGGGCGGCTACAGCCTGGCGCACGCCATGATGATGCTGATCCCCGAAGCCTGGGCCGGCAATCCGCTGATGGACGAGGAGCGGCGCGCCTTCTACGAATACCACATGGCGCTGATGGAGCCCTGGGACGGTCCGGCCGCGGTGGCCTTCACCGACGGCCGCCAGATCGGCGCCACGCTCGACCGCAACGGCCTGCGTCCCGCGCGCTACCTGATCACCGACGACGACCTGGTGGTGATGTCGTCCGAGATCGGCGTGCTGCCGATCGCTCAGGAACGCATCGTCAAGAAGTGGCGCCTGCAGCCCGGCAAGATGTTCCTCATCGATCTCGAACAGGGCCGCATCATCGACGACGCCGAACTCAAGCGCACCATGTCCACCGCCAAGCCTTACCGCAAGTGGATCGAGGCTTCGCGCTATTTCGTCGACGACCTGCCCGCGGTCAAGCTGCAGGAAAACCTCAAGGGCCCGTTGCTGAAGGTGCAGCAGGCTTTCGGCTATACGCAGGAAGACTTCAAGTTCATCCTCGAACCGATGGCCACCCTCGGCGAGGAAGCCACGGGCGCGATGGGCAACGACACCCCATTGCCGGTGCTGTCGGACCGGCCCAAGCCGCTGTTCAACTACTTCAAGCAGCTGTTTGCCCAGGTGACGAATCCGCCGATCGATCCGATCCGCGAAGAGATCGTCATGTCGCTGATTTCCCTGGTCAGCCCCAACCCCAACCTGCTGGGCGTGGACGAGACCGAACCGACGCCGCGCCTGGAAGTGCATCAGCCGGTGCTGTCGCCGGCCGACATGGCCAAGCTGAAGCAGATCGACAAGCTGACCAAGGGCACTTTCCGCCCCATCGTGGTCGATATCACGACGCCCGCTGCCGAGGGCTCGGCGGGCCTCGGCCGCGCGCTGTACCAGGTCTGCACCCGCGCCGAACAGGCCGTGACCGCGGGCTACAACGTGGTGATCCTCTCCGACCGCAGCGTCGACCATGAACGCGCGCCGATCCCGGCGCTGCTGGCGTGTTCCGCCGTGCATCAGCATCTGGTGAAGATCGGCTTGCGCACCTCCTGCGGCCTGGTGGTCGAGACCGGCGCTGCGCGCGAGGTGCATCACTTCGCCACGCTGGCGGGTTATGGCGCGCAGGCGATCCATCCCTGGCTCGCCTTCGAGAGCATCGCCGCCATCGCGGCCCAGTTGCCGAACAAGGCCAGCGCCTACGATGCGCAGAAAAACTACGTCAAGGCCATCAACAAGGGCCTGATGAAGGTGATGTCGAAAATGGGCATCTCGACCTACCAGTCCTACTGCGGCGCGCAGATTTTCGAGGCGGTCGGCTTGTCCTCCGACCTGGTCAATCGCTATTTCGCCGGTACGCCGACCAAGGTCGAAGGCATCGGCCTCAAGGAAGTGGCCGAGGAGGCGCTGCGCACCCATGCCGACGCCTGGAGCGACAACCCGGTGCTCGCCAGCATGCTCGACTGCGGCGGCGAATATGCATTCAGGGTTCGTGGTGAAGAACACATGTGGACCCCGGACGCGATTGCCAAGCTGCAGCATGCGACGCGCTCGGGCAAGACCGAGACCTATCAGGAATATGCCAAACTGATCAACGATCAGGGCGTGCGCCACATGACCCTGCGCGGCCTGTTCGAGATCCGGCCCGCGGCGGAACCGATTGCCCTCGACCAGGTCGAGCCGGCCAAGGAAATCGTCAAGCGCTTCGCCACCGGCGCCATGTCGCTGGGCAGCATTTCGACCGAAGCCCACACCACGCTGGCGATCGCCATGAACCGCATCGGCGGCAAGTCGAATACCGGCGAGGGCGGCGAAGACCGCATGCGCTACAAGCCGGTGACAGCCGCCACCACGCTGGCCGGCGTGATCGGCAAGAGCCGCATTGCGCGCGACATTCCACTCAAGGTTGGCGACAGCCTGCGCTCGGCGATCAAGCAGGTGGCCTCCGGCCGCTTCGGCGTCACCGCCGAATACCTGGCCAACGCCGACCAGCTGCAGATCAAGATGGCGCAGGGCGCCAAGCCCGGCGAAGGCGGCCAGCTGCCCGGCCACAAGGTCTCCGAATACATCGGCTTCCTGCGCCACTCGGTGCCCGGCGTGCAGCTGATTTCGCCGCCGCCGCACCACGACATCTACTCGATCGAGGATCTGGCGCAGCTGATCCACGACTTGAAGAACTCCAATCCGCAGGCCAGCGTCTCGGTCAAACTGGTATCGGAAATCGGCGTCGGCACGGTGGCCGCCGGCGTGGTCAAGGCCAAGGCCGACCACGTGGTGATCGCCGGCCATGACGGCGGCACCGGCGCCTCGCCGATCTCCTCGATCAAGCACGCCGGCACGCCCTGGGAACTGGGCCTGGCCGAAACGCAGCAGACCCTGGTGCTGAACCGCCTGCGCGGCCGCGTGCGGGTCCAGGCCGACGGCCAGATGAAGACCGGCCGCGACGTGCTGATCGGCGCCCTGCTCGGTGCCGACGAGTTCGGCTTCGCCACGGCGCCGCTGGTGGTCGAGGGCTGCGTTATGATGCGCAAGTGCCACCTCAACACCTGTCCGGTCGGCGTCGCGACCCAGGACCCGGTGCTGCGCGCGCGCTTCTCCGGCCAGCCCGAGCATGTCGTCAATTACTTCTTCTTCGTCGCCGAGGAAGTGCGCGGGTACATGGCGCAGATGGGCATCCGCAGGTTCGACGAACTGATCGGCCGCTCCGACCTGCTCGACATGAAAAAGGGCGTAGACCACTGGAAGGCCAGGGGCCTCGACTTCTCGCGGATCTTCTACCGGCAGCCGACGGTGCCCGGCGTCGCCTGCTGCCATAGCGAAGTCCAGGATCACGGCCTGTCCCGCGCCCTAGACCACAGCCTGATCGCCATGGCCATGCCGGCGCTGGAGCGCGGCGAAAAGCTGGTGATTGAGTCCGCGATCAGGAACCAGAACCGCACCGTAGGCACCCTGCTGTCGCACGAAGTGGCCAAGCGCAAGGGTCACGAGGGCCTGCCCGACAACAGCATCACGATCAAGCTGACCGGCACCGCCGGCCAGAGCTTCGGCGCCTTCCTCGCGCGCGGCATCACGCTCGACCTGACCGGCGAAGCCAACGACTACGTCGGCAAGGGCCTCTCCGGCGGCCGCATCATCGTGCGCCCGCCCGAGGCTTTCCGCGGCGTGCCTTGCGAGAACATCATCGTCGGCAACACGGTGCTCTACGGCGCCATCGCCGGCGACGTGTATTTCCGCGGCGTCGCCGGCGAGCGCTTCTGCGTGCGCAATTCCGGCGCCACGGCGGTGGTCGAAGGCACCGGCGATCACGGCTGCGAATACATGACCGGCGGCACGGTGGCGGTGCTCGGCCTCACCGGGCGCAACTTCGCTGCCGGCATGTCGGGCGGCATCGCCTACGTCTATGACGAGGACGGCATGTTTGCCCAGCGCTGCAACCTGGCCATGGTCGCGCTCGACCCGGTGCTGCCCGAGGCGCAGCAGCCCGACGACGGCATGCGGCATCGCGAGCAGACCGACGAGGCGCAGCTCAGGCACATGGTCGAACAGCATGCCCGCCTGACCGGCAGCGAGCGTGCCAAGGCGCTGCTGGCCGACTGGGCCAAGGCGCGAGGCAAGTTCGTCAAGGTCTTTCCGCATGAATATCGCCGCGCCCTGAAAGAGCTCGCGGCGGCGCAACTGAAGGAAGCAGCGTGAGAAGGGCATACCCCCCAACCCCCTTGCCCGGCAAGGGGGCGATTTTGGTTCAGTCGCCGTGCATTGCGCGCCGACTTCCGTGCAACGACTTGCCGCCTCCTTGGGGCGGCCCTGCGGAGGCAGCGTAATGGGCAAGCCCACCGGATTCCTCGAATTCCAGCGCATTTCGGAAACCTACGAAAAGGCAGCGACGCGAGTTCTTCATTACCACGAGTTCATCCCGCACCTGAGCGACGAGCAGGCGAAGATTCAGGGCGCGCGCTGCATGGACTGCGGCATTCCCTTCTGCAACAACGGCTGCCCGGTCAACAACCTGATTCCGGACTGGAACGACCTGGTCTACAAGGGCCGCTGGCGCGAGGCGATCGAGACCCTGCATTCGACCAACAACTTTCCGGAACTCACCAGCCGCATCTGTCCCGCGCCCTGCGAGGCGGCCTGCACGCTGAACATTCCGCAAACGCCGGTCGGCATCAAGTCGATCGAACGCGCGATCATCGACAAGGCCGGCGAGAACGGCTGGGTCGTGCCGCAACCGGCGACGCGCAAGACCGGCAAGAAGATCGCCATCGTTGGCTCCGGCCCGGCCGGACTGGCCGCGGCCCAGCAACTGGCGCGCGTCGGCCATGCCGTCACGGTGTTCGAGAAGAACGACCGCATCGGCGGCCTGCTGCGCTACGGCATTCCCGACTTCAAGCTCGACAAGCGGCTGATCGACTGGCGCATGGCGCAGATGAAGGCGGAGGGCGTCAAGTTCGTCACCGGCACCATGGTCACCGCCGCTGCCCTGCCCAAGGGCGTGATCAACGATGCGAAGAAGATCGTCAGCCCGGAGCAGTTGAAGAAGGATTTCGATGCCGTGATCCTGGCCGGCGGCGCCGAGAATCCGCGCGACCTGCCGGTGCCCGGGCGCGAGCTTGGGGGCGTGCATTTCGCGCTCGAATTCCTCATTCCGCAGAACAAGGAAGTCTCCGGCGGCGCCAGGAACCCGATCAACGTCCATGGCAAGCATGTTGTCGTCATCGGCGGCGGCGACACCGGCTCGGACTGCGTCGGCACCTCCAACCGCCACGGCGCGGCAAGCATCACCCAGATCGAGCTGATGCCGCGTCCGCCCGAGCAGGAGAACGGCCCGCTGACCTGGCCCTACTGGCCGCTGCGCATGCGCACCTCGTCGTCGCACGACGAGGGCTGCGCGCGCGACTGGGCCATCGGCACCAAGGAATTCGTCGGTGGCGAGGGCGCAATGAGCGGCAAGCTCAGGGCCATCAAGGCCGTGCGCCTGGCCTGGGCCGACGGCAGGATGAGCGAAGTGCCCGGTTCCGAATTCGAGATTCCGGCCGACTTCGCCTTCCTCGCCATGGGCTTCGTCAATCCGGTGGGCGGCATACTCGATGCTTTCGGCATCGAAAAGGATGGTCGCGGCAATGCGCGCGCCAACACCGAAGGCGAGCAGGCCTACAGCACCACGGTGCCCGGCGTGTTCGCCGCCGGCGACATGCGGCGCGGCCAGTCGCTGGTGGTCTGGGCCATACGCGAAGGCCGCCAGTGTGCACGCACTGTCGATAAGTTCCTCATGGGTTCCACGATCCTGCCGCGTTGAGCACGCCTTGAACGTCGTCATTCTCGCCGCGGGGCAGGGCAAGCGGATGCATTCCGACCTGCCCAAGGTCCTGCATCCGCTGGCGGGAAAGGCATTGCTCGGGCACGTGATCGACACCGCTCGCGAACTCGGCGCCGGAAAGATCTGCGTGGTGTATGGCCACGGCGGCGAACGGGTGCGCGCAGCGCTCGATGCCCCCGACCTGGACTGGGCCAGGCAGGAACCCCAGCTCGGCACCGGCCATGCGGTGCTGCAGGCGATGCCGGCCATCGCGGCGTCGGCGCCGACCGAATCTTCCACCGTTTCTTCCACCGTTTCTTCCACCTTGGTGCTCTATGGCGACGTGCCGCTGACGCGCGTCGACACGCTCAAGCGCCTGATCGCAGCGGCCGGCGGCGACAAACTGGCGCTGCTCACCGCGCATGTCGACAACCCGCGGGGTTATGGCCGCATCGTCAGAAGCGAGGGCCTGGTCACGCGCATCGTCGAGGAGAAGGACGCCGACGATGCCGAAAAGTCCATACGCGAAATCAACACCGGCATCCTCGTCGCGCCGACCGCGGCGCTGGCGCGCTGGCTGCCGAGCCTGGGCAATCGCAATGCTCAGGGCGAGTACTACCTGACCGACATCGTCGCCCTGGCGGTCGCCGAAGGCATGCCGGTGGTCACCGCGCATCCCGCCGCGGCATGGGAGACCGAGGGCGTGAACAGCAAGCTGCAACTCGCCGCGCTGGAGCGCGTGCATCAGCGCAATGTCGCCGATGCGCTGATGGAAGCCGGCGTGACGCTGGCCGACCCGGCGCGCATCGATGTGCGCGGCGAACTTGTCTGCGGCCGCGACGTCAGCATCGACGTCAATTGCGTGTTCGAGGGCCGCGTGGTGCTTGGCGACGGCGTGCGCATCAAGGCCAACTGCGTGCTGGAAGACGCGGTGGTCGGCGCCGGCAGCATCGTCGGCCCCTTCGCACGCCTGCGCCCCGGCACCGCACTTGGATGCGACGTGCATATCGGCAACTTCGTCGAGGTGAAGAATTCCAGCATCGCCGACCACTCCAAGGCCAACCACCTGGCCTATCTCGGCGACGCCACGATAGGCAGCCGGGTCAATGTCGGCGCCGGCACCATCACCTGCAATTACGACGGCGCCAACAAATTCCGCACCGTGATCGAGGACGACGTCTTCATCGGCTCGGACACCCAACTGGTGGCGCCGGTCACGGTCGGCCGTGGCGCCACCCTGGGCGCCGGCACCACGCTGACGCGCGATGCGCCGCCGGAACAGCTCACCGTGTCGCGCGCCAAACAGGTCGCCGTGCCCGGCTGGAAGCGGCCGGTCAAGCTCCCAAAACCGCAGAAAGAGGACTGAGCCATGTGCGGCATCGTCGCAGCCGTTGCCGCGCGCAACATCGTTCCGGTACTGATCGAGGGCCTGACCCGGCTCGAATATCGCGGCTACGACTCGGCCGGCCTGGCCCTGCTCAATCCGACCCTGACGCGCCTGCGCAGCGTCGGCCGCGTCGCCGAACTGGCGGCGCAGGCTGCGGGCCAGACGGCGCACCACGGCATCGCCCACACGCGCTGGGCCACGCACGGCGTGCCTTCCGAGCGCAACGCGCATCCGCATGTCTCGGCCGGGCTGGCGGTGGTGCATAACGGCATCATCGAGAACTACGTCGAGCTCAAGCAGGAACTGCTGGCCGCCGGCTACGTCTTCAATTCGGATACCGACACCGAGGTCATCGCCCACCTGATCCAGCACACGCTGCAGTCGGCACCCGACCTGTTCGCCGCGGTACGCCTGGCGACCGCGCGCCTGACCGGCGCCTATGCGATCGCCGTGCTGCGTGAGTGGGACGACAGCATCGTCGTCGCCCGCCACGGCGCGCCGCTGCTGCTGGGGCTGGGCCAAGGTGAAAATGGTGGCAACTACGCCGCGTCCGATGCCGCGGCGCTGCTGCAGGTGACGCGGCGCATGATCTATCTCGAAGACGGCGATGTCGCCGAGCTCCGCCGCGATGCGATCCGGATAGTTGCCGCTGACGGTACGGCGGCGCACGTGCCGGCCGATCGCCCGGTGCATGAAAGCACGCTCTCGGCCGACGACGTCGAGCTGGGCGAGTACCGGCACTACATGCAGAAGGAAATCTTCGAGCAGCCGCAGGCGCTGGCGGCGACGCTGGAAATGATCGGCGGCGCGCAGACCCTGAGCCCCAACCTGTTCGGCGTCGCCGCACCGGAAATGCTGGGCGGCGTGCGCTCGGTGCTGATCCTGGCCTGCGGCACCAGCTACCATGCCGGCCTCGTCGCGCGCTACTGGATCGAGCAACTGGCGGGCATTCCGTGCAGCGTCGAAATCGCCAGCGAGTACCGCTACCGCGTCTCGGTGCCGAATTCCGAACAGCTCGTGGTGGCGATCTCGCAGTCGGGCGAAACCGCCGATACGCTGGCCTCGGTCAAGCATGCGCGGGCGCTCGGCATGGGGCGCACGCTGGCGATCTGCAACGTCCCCGAATCGGCCATCGTGCGCGAATGCGCGCTGCGCTTCCTGACCCGCGCCGGGCCCGAGATCGGCGTCGCCTCGACCAAGGCCTTCACCACCCAGTTGGCGGCGCTGTTCCTGCTCGCGGTGACGCTGGCCAAGCAGGCCGGGCGCCTGAGCGCCGGGCAGGAAGCCGAGCAGCTGGTGGCGCTGCGCCACCTGCCGGTGGCGGTGCAGAAAGTGCTGGCCCTCGAACCCGAAATCAAGGCCTGGGCCGCGCGCTTCGCCGCCAAGCAGCACGCGCTGTTCCTCGGCCGCGGCCACCACTATCCGATCGCGCTGGAAGGCGCGCTGAAGCTCAAGGAAATCTCCTACATCCACGCCGAGGGCTATCCCGCCGGCGAGCTCAAGCATGGCCCGCTGGCGCTCGTGGACAAGGACATGCCGGTGATCAGCATCGCACCCAACGACGCCCTGCTGGAAAAGCTCAAGTCCAACCTCAAGGAAGTCGCCGCGCGCGGCGGCGAGCTCTACGTCTTCGCCGATGCCGATTCCGCGGTCGATGCGGAAGACGGCGTGCATGTGCTGCGCCTGCCCGAGCACTACGGCCTGCTCTCGCCCGTGCTGCACGTGGTACCGCTGCAACTGCTGTCCTATCACGTGGCGCTGGTCAAAGGTACCGACGTGGACAAACCGCGCAACCTGGCAAAGAGTGTCACGGTCGAGTGATCCGGTTCGTCCGTTGAAAAGCGTCACCGTGGAATAAGGCGATCGCCGGCTCGGCGAGCGGGCCGGGGCGCCGAGCCGCAAGCCCCGCGACTTTGTCAATTGCTGCGATCATTCGCTTTGCTTCGGAGCCGAGACATGAGACGACTGTTCATTCCCCTGCTGTTCGCCGCCTGCACCGCGCACGCCGACGAAGTCCAGGTCGCCGTCGCCGCCAATTTCACTGCGCCGGCGAAGCTGCTCGCCGCCGCGTTCGCCAAGGAGAGCGGACACAAGGCGCAGCTGTCCTTCGGCGGCACCGGCAAGTTCTACGCCCAGATCAGGAACGGTGCGCCCTTCGATGTGTTGCTGGCCGCCGACGACACGACTCCGGCCAGGCTGGAAGCCGAAGGTGCGGCTGTTGCCGGCAGCCGCTACACCTACGCCGTCGGCCGCCTCGCGCTGTGGTCGGCGCAGCCCGGCTACGTGGACGACCGGGGTGCGGTGCTGGCCAGGGGCGGCTTCAAACACCTCGCCATCGCCAATCCGAAACTCGCGCCCTACGGCGCCGCCGCGATCGAAGCGCTGACCGCGCTCAAGCTGCTCGATGCCGTGCAGGCGAGATTCGTCCGGGGCGAGAACATCGCCCAGGCCCACCAGTTCGTCGCCAGCGGCAATGCCGAGCTGGGCTTCGTCGCCCTGTCCCAGGTGATGCAGGACGGACGCCTCGCCGCGGGCTCCGCCTGGATCGTGCCGGCCCGGCTGCACCAGGCCATCCGCCAGGATGCGGTGCTGCTCGCCAAAGGCCGCGGCAAGCCCGCCGCAGAGGCGTGGCTCAACTACCTAAAAGGCAACGCGGCGCAGGCGATCATCAAGTCCTTCGGCTACGAAATCTAGCCGGGCTGCCCTGGCGGGCGATATCGCGCTAGCATTCGCTCCATGCCGAGTTTGCCCAACCTCACTGCCGACCTCGGCGCCGTCTGGCTCACCTTCAGGCTGGCGACCGTCACCACCGTCTTGCTGCTGCTGATCGGCACGCCGATCGCCTGGTGGCTGGCGCGCACGCGCTCCTGGTGGAAGGGCCCGGTGGGCGCCGTGGTGGCGCTGCCCATCGTGCTGCCGCCGACCGTGATCGGCTTCTATCTGCTGTTGCTGATGGGCCCCGACGGCGCGGTGGGCCGCTTCACCGCATGGGCCGGCATCGGCCTCCTGCCCTTCACCTTCTGGGGCCTGGTGGTGGCCTCGGTGTTCTATTCCATGCCCTTCGTCGTGCAGCCGATCCAGAACGCCTTCGAGGCCATCGGCGAGCGGCCGCTGGAAGCCGCCGCGACCTTGCGCGCCGCGCCGCTCGATGCCTTCTTCAGCGTCGCCCTGCCGCTGGCGAAGCCCGGCTTCCTCACCGCGACGATCCTCGGCTTCGCCCACACCGTCGGCGAATTCGGCGTGGTGCTGATGATAGGCGGCAACATCCCGGACAAGACCCGCGTCGTCTCGGTGCAGATCTACGACCACGTCGAGGCGCTCGAATATGCCCAGGCCCATTGGCTGGCCGGCGGCATGGTGGTCTTCTCCTTCCTCGTGCTGCTGGCGCTGTACACGCTGACCGGGCGGAAAGCCCGATGAGCATCGCGGCGCAATTCAAGCTGGCCTGGCCCGGCTTCAGCCTCGATGTCGACCTCGACCTGCCGGGGCGCGGCGTCACGGTCCTGTTCGGCCAGTCCGGCTGCGGCAAGACCACGCTGCTGCGCTGCATCGCCGGGCTGGAACGCGGCGCCGGCCGGCTCGCCGTCAATGGCGAAACCTGGCAGGACGCCGGCGTCTTCCTGCCGACGCACCGGCGCCGGCTCGGCTATGTGTTCCAGGATGCGCGCCTGTTCGCCCATCTCGACGTCGCCCGCAACCTCGACTACGCCCGGCGCCGCGCCGCCAGCGGCAACTCCCGCGGCGATGCCGCGATCGTCGAGCTGCTGGGCCTCGGCCCCCTGCTCGAACGCCTGCCCGAGAGGCTTTCCGGCGGCGAGCAGCAGCGCGTGGCGATCGCCCGCGCCCTGCTTTCCGCGCCGCGCCTGCTGCTGCTGGACGAGCCGCTGGCCGCGCTCGACCATGCGCGCAAGCAGGAAATCCTGCCCTACCTGGAGCGCCTGCGCGACGAGCTGGACATCCCGGTGATCTATGTCAGCCACGCCGCCGACGAAGTCGCCCGCCTCGCCGACCATCTGGTTGTCATGGACGGCGGCCGTGCCGTGGCGCAGGGGCCGCTGGCCGAGACCCTGGCGCGCATCGACCTGCCGATCCGCCTCGGCGAGGATGCCGGCGCGGTGTTCGCGGCCGTGGTCGCCGAGCGCGATGCCGAGTGGCATCTGGCGCGCGTCGAATTCGACGGCGGCGAACTCTGGGTGCGCGACAGCGGCGTCGCCGTGGGGCGCCAGGTGCGGGTGCGCATCCTGGCGCGCGACGTGTCGCTCGCCAACAGCCGCCACGACGACGTCAGCATCATGAACCTGCTGCCGGCCACCGTCCTCGCCCACGCCGCCGAGGACCATCCGTCGGCAATCCTGGTACAGCTGCGCGTCGGCGGCACCAAGCTGCTGGCGCGCCTGACGCGGCGCTCGGCGCAGCGCCTCGACCTCGCGCCGGGGCGCGAAGTCTGGGTGCAGATCAAGGCCGTGGCCCTGATCGGATAGGACCATGCAGATCGACTTCGCGACCGCCGCCGACCTCGATGCCATGGCCGGGCTGCTCGGCGAGCTGTTCGCGCTCGAAGCCGACTTCAAACCCGATCGCGCCGCGCGGATTCGCTTGACCCGGCGCTATGACCATAGTTATAGTGTGGCGATTTTCCGTTCGGTCGAGCCGAATCGACCATTCCCCGGGGCGACATTCTCTTACCATGTGGTGGAAGTGCGACGTTCAGTTTTACCGGACCATCCTCAGGCTGAAAGTCTGGGCGCGGAACGAACCCGAGGCACGTCGCAAGATCGAACGCATGTACCAGGTCGCCACGATTCAGGATATCGCGCCGATGGACAAAAGCGGCTTCACGCACTGCGTCGCGGCCGAGCCGGAATCCGCGGTGGACCGCTTCCGCCGCTTCCAGCTCCCGGGGGCATGAAGGCCTTGTTCGATAAAACCGGCAAGCAGCACGCCAACCCGATCGAAAGCCTGATCGGTGCCGGCACGGTGCTTTCCGGCCACATCGTGTTTTCCGGCGGTCTGCGCATCGACGGCGAAGTCCGCGGCAACGTGCGCTCGGCCGACGGCCAGGCGAATACCCTGGTGGTCGGCGAACAGGGGCGCATCGAGGGCGACATAGAAGTCGCGCGCCTGATCGTCAACGGCCTGATCAAGGGCCGCGTCGATGCCACCGAATTCATCAAGTTGCAGTCGAAAGCCCAGGTCGATTGCGATCTCGCCTACGCCGTGGCCGAGATTCATTCGGGGGCGGTGATTCACGGCCGACTGGCGCAGGGGCCGCGCGCCGACGCAAGCGCGGAATCGCGGCAAGCGGACGCCGTGCCGCTGCAGTATCCGTAAGGCCGATACAGCCACTCTCCGATCGCTGCCGATCACGGGCGCGCACCCGCAGCGTCAGCCGCGCGCGAACAGTTGTATGCCGAAAGTGACGGTCACCACGAGCGCTCCGCCCGCGAGAATCCAGCCGGTAAACCGGGGATGGCCTTCGGTCCACCGGTCGAAATCCATATGCATGGTGTCCACGTGCGGCGCCTGCTGGCGGAACGAGTACCAGCGATTGGCACGCGATTCGATCGCACTCAATGCACTCGGGAAAAATACCAGCATGACGCCGACGGCAATCGCGACGATGCCTCCCGCGACGAGACACCAGCGCGCGCTGGCAATTATCAATACGACAAGGCTGCGGGGGGCATCGCTGCGAAGCATGGCGGCCATCCTGGCAACGTCGATTTGGGTTAACAGGACAAACGTCGAATAGGCTGCGACAAGGATGAAAATCCCGCCGATCAGGTGTCGGTTTCGCGCCACGGCAGCACTTGTGTCGCGCGGTATGGCAAGCCACTTTGTGCTGTGTCGCATGGAAACCCAGCGGTTCACGATGCCGAACATCCGGTGCATGCGCACATGGTCGAGCACGAGCCCGACGCCGACGGCAAGGCCGATGATGCCGAATACGAAGAAGAACCGGGCCATGAACTGGCTCAGAAACGGATCGGTCATGGGATTGAGCATGGGAGGCATCAAGGTATCACCCGAATGGTTGGGAATCGGACCGTCCATCGACGCCGGCCGGGAAGCGGCAGACCTTCATCGTCGCCGACCGGGTTTCTCATCACATAAAGCCATGAACTGCAGCATACGCTAGCACGGTCGGCCCGCCGCTTCCGTACGTTTGCGCACACTGCGCTCGAAATTGCGGCGCCGGCCCGACTCCATTTACAAGGCGCAGACCCTTCGGGGGCAGGCCGAGGGCAGTTCCGCCCGCCAGCTCACGGCATTTGCAGTATCGGCGCGATAAGCGCCAAAATACATGACCCCTTCAGGACGCACGCACGACATGGACCAGGACATAGCCAACGGCACTTTGCGCATCATCGACGGCCGCGAGCGCAGTTACACCGACGGCTACTGGATCAAGACCTATCCGGTACCGGAAGACAGCCTGCAGGCCAAGCGCAGGCTGATCGAGGCGCTGACGCGGCGCCTGTTCAACCACACCGAGCACGGGCTCAACATTCCCGGCTACCGCCTGGCCGAGGCGAGGCAGGCCTACCAGGACGAGACCGATTCCGGCAAGAAGCGGGTCAAGGGCGCCATGTATGCCGGCGCCCTGTTCAACCGCGCCACCGACATCTTCACCCGGCTGGTGGACCTGCAATCGGTCGGGGTGGAGATTTCCTCCAGCAACGACCTGATGCGCGAATGCGGGCGCTGCCTGCAGGAGGCGCTGTCCCTGTGTTCCCTGGTACTGCACCGCAGCGGCGAGGAAGGCATCGACGAACTGTGGGGCGAGCCTTTCCGCGCCTTCTCGATTCCGCTCGCCGACTTCTACGCGACGCGCTACGTGAAAATGGCCCAGGCCATGCGCGGCATCGACACCATCGCCGAGGCCATGATCCGCACCTTCGCCACGCCGATGTTTCCCGGCATCGAGCCGACCATCCGCGAGTTTGCCCGCGTCGCCCGCGTCAAGGTGGAGACCCTGCGCACCGACCGCGAAATCTTCGACATCTGGGCCGAGATGGTCACAGCCGGCGAGCGCCTGGCCAATTTCCGCCCGCTGCTGGGTGACCCCGACAGCGAGCACGAACAGCGCGTGGCCTCGTTCGGCACCCAGCTGATCTGCAATGGCCGCGACCTGATTTTCCACATCACGCGGGCCCGCGTCGCGATGCCGAAAAGCACCCGGGAATTCGTCGAACGCTGCGACACCTACGCCGCTACCGGCATCGTCACCATGATGCCGATTCCGCTGCCCGGCTGAGAACAGGAGCACGCTCATGGCGCATACCAAGGCAAACTGGTCGGAGGCCATCGTCACCGGGCTGCCCGCCATCGACAGCCAGCACAAGGCCTTGTTCGACATGGCCGCAAGCTTTCGCGGCAACGGCGACCAGATACGCGTCATGCACACGCTGACCATGCTCTGCGACTATGCCAATACGCACCTGCGCGACGAGGAAGCGCTGCTGGAGAAGATCGCCTACCGCAAGCTCGACGAGCACCGCCTGCAGCACCAGGAGTTCCGCCGGATGCTGAGCCGGCTGCTCGACGAAGCGCGCAGCCTGACGCTGGACCACATCGCCGACCGCATCGAGGAACTGATCAACGGCTGGTTCTACCACCACATCCTGACGGTCGACGCCGAGTATGTCGCCGACGTAAAACGGCATCAGGCGGCGTCTGCATCCGAATCGGCCGCCGACCCCCGCTAGGCCCGCGCCGGCCAAGAGTTGGCGATGGCGACACGGCGACTCAGGCGCGCAATTCCGCGCTCCTGAACGGCAGGCGGCCGGGGTATTTGCCGGTCGCGGCGCCGCGGAGCATGCCGTTCACTACGTTGCAGCGATCATCTTGACCGCCTCGGCTGGCCTGATGATTAAAATGTCATCGTACTTCCCGCCCAGGCTGTGCAAATGCTTGTCACCCGAGACGATCCAGTCCGCGTGAGCCGCGAGGGCGCAAGCCAGTACCTGATCGTCGGCGGGGTCTGCCATGACTGTCAGCGCGATCTGCGCGGGCACGACCACCGTCGTCAGCTCCGCATAGCCCAACACCAGTTCCTCCCGCGGCAAGCCCGTGGCCGCTATGGCTTCGGCGAACTTGCCGCGTGCCAGGATGTTGGACAACTCCGCCAACAAAGGACGACTGGTGAAAAGTTCGATCTCTCCGATTTGCGCCGCATCGAGCAGTTGCGCAGGAACGCCACCCCACAACAAACCCGAAGCCACCACATTCGTATCGAGGACCAGGCGCATCAGCTCGCGGATTTGTTGCGCCGCTCGGCGCGCTCCGCATCCACTTCCTCCTGAATCTCATCCAGGCTCATAGGTGGAATGCCCGCTTCGGCCACGCGCTGACGTGCCAAGGCCAACTGCGCAATGCGGCGACTGCGTACCGCCTCGCGCAGCATGGTTTGCAGGCTGTCGGGATCAAGCAATCCCATTTGCGCGGCATCCTGCGCCAAGCGATCGGGCAAATTCAGTTTCAATTCCAAGGTCGTCATCACCCACTCCTTCTTGCTGGCTCGTCTAGCCGTTCTGGGCGGATTCCCCGTCCATGAATAGCGTCTTCGGCATGTTTGCACAAAGTGAAGTCCATCGGGCAAGTCTAGCGTACTTCAGTACGCGGCGAAATCCGGGTTCCAGTCCTGTTCAGCATCGCTACCGCCCCACCGCCTCCGCATTCATCTCGCCGGCATCCCGCTGCACATCGTGCAAGGCGGGTACAGCCTCGCTACGCTGCGTGCGGCGGTACGGCACTATTCGGAACTCGACGAGGACCGCTTGCATGCCGACGGCGAGCGCATCCTCAAGCCGCCGCATCTGAGCGCGACGGAAAGTGCCGCCCCGGGGACCATCTTCGAATCGCTGTCGCCGGACACGCCCCTGCCGGCGCCTGTCGCGCCGCCTGCCGTCGCAACCTGCCGTTGAATCGCCGTAGCGCCAGCTCTTGGGCGACCTGTTTCGCAACACTGTAGGTCTGGCATCAGCCAGCCGAGGTGGTTGGCGATTTGGCTAGGCGATGCTCCGACGCGGCCTGACTCTCCCTGTTTGTATTCCCAAGAATTGATAAGACGATCCGTATGGGCTAATCTCTGCGTCATTCGATATTTTGACGGAATTGGAAGGAAGAGGCTCCGGGTATTCGGGCTCCGGATACTCGAGCCTGGCCCCTTTAATTCAATGCAGTGAATTTGGTGAAAGCAGTTGCAGGAACTGGTGGCTATTATCAAGATTCCATATTTGAGCAGGCGGTTGTTTGGTCTGGAGGATCAGAAGAAGCGGTGCGGACGGCAGCGGCGGCGAACTTGGGATATGAATTGCTGAGCCTGAAAGCGCCAAAACTGATTACGTCGACCGGGGCTACATTTGACTACAGCAGAGCAGCCCTGCTCCAAATGCCTGCCAGAGCGAGCGTCGGGTTGCAGGCCGAATTGAAATATGGGAGTGTCTATCGGTATGCAGATGCTGTTTCAGATAGATTCCTTCCTCTCAGTTTGTATGCTGATGTTAATGAAAACATCCTTAACCCGTTGGAACTTGGAATCATGCCTGAATCGCAGATGAAAAAACCGTGATAGATGATCATTCAAACAGATGGCATATAAAGGCGCTGGGGTGGACATCCATAGCCATTGGCTGGCTGGGCACGCTGGTCTTGTTTGTGCTTTCTCTATGGAGCGTGCTAGGTGAGTATTTGGTCTCGGCCTTGGTCTATATTTACATGCTTTTTGGATTGATTGATGCCTATAGGAAATATGGCTTACGGCAAATGCTTGCCCCCGGACCGCTCGGGCGGAACTACTATATTTTCGGCTTCGCAACCTTGATTATTTCGACCATCGTCAATTTGGTTGTGTATTTGAGATTGCTTGCTGGGTGAGCCGACAGAACGTGCTCGAATTGAATTGTGAATTAAAGGGGCCAGGCTCACATTGATTAAAGGGGCCAGGCTCACATTAAATGGACCGGCTACAATCCCCCTCATGCCCCGCCGCCCCCGCATTCATCTTGCCGGCATCCCGCTGCACATCGTCCAGCGCGGCCACAACCGCGACGCCTGCTTCTTCGGCGAGGACGACTACCACACCTATCGCCACTGGCTTGGGGAAGCGCTCAAGACCAGCGGCTGCCGCCTGCATGCCTATGTGCTGATGACCAATCACGTGCATCTGCTGCTGACGCCGCCCGCGCCGGAAGCCGTGACGCAACTGGTGATATCGCTGGGCAGGCGCTATGTGCAATACATCAACAAGACCTACCGCCGCACCGGCACCCTGTGGGACAGCCGCTACAAGTCGTCGCTGGTGCAGGCCGACGCCTACCTGCTGCTGTGCCAGCGCTACATCGAACTCAATCCGGTACGAGCCGCGATGGTGGATGATCCCGCGCACTATCGCTGGAGCAGCTATCGGGCGAACGGGCTGGAGCAGGCCGACCCCTTGCTGACGCCGCATGAAGCGTATGTTGGCCTGGGGCGGACCGAGACCGCACGCCTTGCGGCCTACCGCGCGCTATTCCGTGCGGAACTCGATGCCGATGCGATCGGTGATATCCGCATGGCGCTGGACCAGGGGCAGCCGCTCGGCAATTCCCGGTTTCTCGACAGCATCGAACGGGCGACCGGGCAGCGCCGCGAAGTCAAGCCTCGCGGCCGGCCAAGAAAGCCGGCGACAGCGCCGTCAGGATTGCAAGCGCAATTGACGATGAAGCTTTAGGCCGCGTCTTCGACCATGGACGGTTTGACGGCCAGACCGAATGCCAGTGGGGCTCTTCATGTGGATGGCATTCGAAAAGTCGGTACTTGCCGGCCCGCGAAGTGGAACTATCGGTAGACAGATTTCGGGATGGCGCGGAGGAGATGCAATATTTAATGTGAGCCTGGCCCCTTTCCCCCCCTGGCCCCTTTCCCCCCCTGGCCCCTTTCCCCCCCATTGCCGACCGCATCGAGGAACTGATCAACGGCTGGTTCTACCACCACATCCTGACGGTCGATGCCGAGTATGTCGCCGACGTAAAACGGCATCAGGCGGCGTCTGCATCCGGATCGGCCGCCGACCCCCGCTAGGCCCGCGCCGGCCAGGTTTGGTCAGGAGTCGGTCAAGAGTTGGCGCTGGCGCTGCGGCGCTTCAGGCGCGCAACTCCGCTGTGCTGAACGGCAGGCGGCCGGGGTATTTGCCGGTCGCGGCGCCGATGGCATTGGCCACCGCCGGCGCCAGCGGCGGCACGCCCGGCTCGCCGATGCCGGTCGGCTTGGCGGCGGACGGCAGGATATGCACCTCGACCCTGGGCATTTCATCGATGCGCAGCAGCGGGTAGCCGTCGAAATTGCCCTGCACCACGGCGCCGCCCTTGAGCGTGATTTCGCCGTGCAGGGCTGCCGCCAGGGCAAAGCCCACCGCGCCTTCGACCTGCGAACGGACATTGTCGGGGTTGATCGCGATGCCGCAATCGACGGCGCAGACGACGCGGTCGACCTTCAGCGTGCCGTCGGCGGCGACCGTCACCTCGGCCACCTGGGCCACGTAGGAATGGAAGGATTCATGCACGGCGATGCCGCGCCCGCGTCGCGTGCCCGGCGCGCCCGGCGGCAGCGGCGTGCCCCAGCCGGACTTCTCGGCGGCGAGCCGAAGCACGCCGCTGTGGCGGGGTTTGTCGCCGAGCAATTCGAGGCGCAGGGCCACCGGGTCCTTGCCCGCCGCCTTGGCCACCAGGTCGAGGAAGACCTCGGTCGAATAGGCGGTGTGTGAGGACCCGACCGACCGCCACCAGAGCACCGGAACGGCGATGTCGGTCGGCGTATGCAGGTCCACCCGCAGGTTGGGAATCGCATAGGGCAGGTTGGCCGCGCCCTCGACGGAGACACCGTCGATGCCGTTCTTCACCATCATGGCCTCGAAGGGCGAGCCCATCAGGATCGACTGGCCGACCAGGCGGTGGCGCCAGCCGGTCAGCTTGCCGTTGGCATCGAGCGCGGCTTCGAGGCTGTGATGGAACAGCGGCCGGTAATAGCCGGCGCGCATGTCGTCTTCGCGCAGCCAGACCAGCTTGACCGGCGCCTTGCCGCCGCTGGCCTTGACGATCTGCGCGGCCTCGACGACGTAGTCCGACTTGGTGTTGGCGCGTCGGCCGAAGCTGCCGCCGGCGTAGAGCATGTTGATTTTCACCTGTTCCGGCTTGAGGCCGAAAATGCCGGCGAGCTGATGCTGGTCACCGGTGTGGAGTTGTTCGCCGTTCCACACTTCGCAGCCTTCGGCACTGAGGCGGATCACGCAGTTCATCGGCTCCATCGCCGCATGGGCGAGGTAGGGAAAGTCGTAGCTGGCCTTGACGACTTTCGCCGCCGCCGCGAATGCCTGGTCGGTATTGCCCGCCTGGTGCGCCACCAGGCCGGGCTGCTGGGCCATCTCGCGATAGCGCGCGAGGATTTCCTCGCTGCCGAGCTTGAAGGCCCGGCTTTCGTCCCAATCGACCGTCAGCGCGTCGCGCCCCTTCTTCGCGCTCCAGGTGTCGGTCGCCAGCACCGCCACGCCCGAGGGAATCTGCACTACGTCGACCACTCCCTTGACGCGCTTCGCCGCGCCGGCATCGAAACTCTTGACCGTGGCGCCGAAGCGCGGCGGGTGTGCGACGACCGCCACCAGCATGCCCGGCAGTTGGATGTCCTGGGTGAAGACGGCCTTGCCGTTGGTCTTTTCCGTGCTGTCCTTGCGCGGCGCATGCTTGCCGACCAGACGGAAATCCTTCGGCTCCTTCAACACCACGTTCGCCGGCACGGCTTCCCTCGCGGCGTCCGCGGCCAGCTCGCCGAAACGCAGGCTGCGCCTCGACGGCGGGTGGCTGACGATGCCGTCGCGCACGGTGATTTCGGACGCCGCCACCTTCCAGCGCCTGGCCGCCGCGCTGACCAGCATCGCCCTGGCGCTGGCGCCGGCCTGGCGCAGCTGGTCCCAGGAGTTGGCCATCGCCGTGCTGCCGCCGGTGCCCTGCGCCGGGCCCCAGAACAGGTTGTTGTAGCGCGCGGCATCGGCCGGAGCGCCGGCTATGCGCACGGTCTTCCAGTCGGCATCGAGTTCTTCGGCGAGGATGGTGCCCAGCCCGGTGTAAGTGCCCTGGCCCATCTCCAGATGCTTGGCGATCACGGTCACGCTGTTGTCGCTGCCGATGCGCAGGAAGGCATTCGGCTCGAAGCTGACGGTAGTGGCCTTGCCCGCGGCGGCCGGCGCGGCAACGGCGGGCAGGCAGAAACTCAGGGTCAGGCCGGCGACGCCCTGCAGGAAGTTGCGCCGGCTCGCATTCTCGATGGTCATGGCGGACATGGCGGCTCCTAGGCGAGGGATTTGGCCGCGAGGTGCACGGCCGCACGGATGCGCACATAGGTGGCGCAGCGGCACAGATTCCCTGCCAGCGCGGTGTCGATGTCGGCGTCGGTCGGCTTGCGGTTCTGGCTCAGCAGCGCGATCGCGCTCATGATCTGCCCCGACTGGCAGTAGCCGCACTGCACCACGTCGAGCTTGCGCCACGCCTCCTGCACGGCCTTGCCGACACGCGAGCGGTCCGCGTTTTCGATCGTCGCGATCTTGCGTCCGGCCACCGCCGACACCGGCGTGGTGCACGAGCGCTGCGGAACGCCATCGACATGGACCGTGCAGGCGCCGCACAGCGCCTGGCCGCAGCCGTATTTCGTCCCGGTCAGGCCCAGGGTGTCGCGCAGCACCCAGAGCAGCGGCGTGTCGGGGGCGACATCGACCGCGTGAAGCTTGCCATTGACATTGAGTCGGATCATGAGGGTTCTCCCGCCTTGGTTTTGATTCACCGTGTGAGGGATGCACAGACTGGATCAGGGCCCATCCGTGGCGCCGGCCCGTCTGCGCCGTGCTGCCGGAAAATATCCTAGCAGAAGCGCAGCGGTCTATGACACGGATGCGGCACAAATGCAGCACAAATGCGGCACGCGGATGCCCGTTGTCATGAACTGGTCATTGCACGCCAAGCTGCGCCGCATTCCGCGGCGCACGCGCGGCGAAGCCGGTGCGGGGCTTCAGCAGATTCACTTCGTCGCCGAGTATTCGGGCGGCTTCGTTGAGCAACACGTCCCTGGCCTTGTCGTCGGCTTTCTCATCCGCTAGGTCCTTGGCCAGATCGCGCTCCCCGGCCTGCAGGCCATCATCCCGAACGATCTTGTTCTTCTTCCGCCCCGGTTCCTGCGCATCGCGCGCGGCCAGCCTGGCTTCCTGGACATCGCGTTCCGCACGACGTTCGGCTTCGTTCAGCGACACCCGCTTCTTTTTGCGCTGCAGATTCAATTCGGCGATGTCTTCCTGCAGGAAGCGAAACTCCTTGTCCTTGCTGACGCGGGCTTCATGGCGTTGCAGCAGGTCGGGCAGCCGGGCTTTGACGTTACCCGCCGGCGAATAATCGAGTGCCCTGACCTGTATCCAGGGCAGCGCATTGTCGTAGCTCGCTTCGCCGAAGCTTTCCGCATCGGTCATGGTCGGCAGGGCGATGTCGGGTTTGACGCCGCGCAGCTGCGTGGCGTCGCCATTGATGCGAAAGAACTGGGCCACGGTCAATTTCAGTTCGCCGAACTTCAGCTTGTCGTTCCGGGCGACGTCGTCGAGGTTGATCATGGCTTGCACGGTGCCCTTGCCGAAACTCGGTTCGCCGATCACCAGTCCCCGGCCGTAGTCCTGAATCGCAGCGGCAAAAATCTCCGAGGCCGATGCCGAGGCGCGGTTGATCATCACGCCGAGCGGACCGTCCCAGGCCACGCCGGCCTTTGCGTCGCGTTCGATCGTGATCCGGCCGCGGGCGTCGCGCTGTTGCACCACGGGCCCCTGGTCGATGAACAGGCCGGTGAGTTCGATCGCTTCCTTCAAGGAACCGCCGCCGTTATTGCGCAAGTCGATCAGCACGCTGTCCACCCCGGCTTTTTTCAATTCGTCCAGCAGGCGGGCCACATCGCGCGTCGCGCTCTTGAAGTCGCGGTCGCCTTTTTGTCGGGCGTCGAAATCCTCATAGAAGCCGGGAAGGGAAATCACGCCGACCTGGCGCGTGAGCTTGCCGTCCGTTACCGGGAGAATGGTCTTCTTGGCCGCCTGGTCTTCCAGGCGGATCCGCTTGCGAACCAGCGTGACCCGCTTGTGTTTGCCGTCCGGGCCGGCCTCCGCCGGCAGCACGTCGAGCTGGACGATCGAATCGGCCGCGCCGCGGATCAGGGCCACGGTGTCGTCCAGGCGCCAGCCGAGGATGTCCGTCATGGTGCCGCCGCTGCCCTGGGCGACGCCGAGGATGCGGTCCCCGCTTTTCAGTTGCCCCGAAAGCGCGGCAGGTCCGCCCGGCACCAAGTCCCGGATCGTGACGTAGTCATCCTTCTCCATCAATGCTGCGCCTATCCCGACCAGGGACAGTTTCATGGAGATGTCGAAGTCCTCCGCAGCGCGCGGCCCCATGTAGTTGGTATGGGGCTCGATGGCCATGGTATAGGCGTTCATGAACGCTCCGAACGCATCCTTGCCCGTCGTCCGCCCGATGCGCTTGAGGGCGTTGTCGTAACGCTTCTCCAGAGTCGCGACGATGGCCTTGTCGTCCTTCCCGGCAAGCTTCAGGCGCAGCCAGTCGTTCTTGACGCGCTTGCGCCACTGCTCGCGCATTTCCGCCTCGGATTTAAGCCAGGGTTCCTTGTCGCGGGCGTATTGATAGTCTTCCTTCTGCCGGAAATCGAAGCCCTCCTTCAGCAGGCCGCGGGCGTAGGAAAACCTTTCGGATACCCGCTGCGCGTAGAGATTGAAAATGGCGAAGGGCGCGCCGAGGTCTTCGTCGATGATGGCGTCGTCGAGGACCGTGCGGTAGCGGGCCAGCTGGTCGATGTCGGCCTGGACGAAGAACAGCTTTTCGGCATCGAGCGACTTCAGATAGTGGCCGAGGATTCTCTCCGACAAGGCATCGTCGAGCGGCACCGTCTTGTAGTGATAGCGGCTCAGCACTTCAGCCGCCAGGTGCGCCGCCTGGGCCTGCTGCTGCGATGGCCTCAACTCCGGCGGCGGCGACCGTCCCGGGTCGAAGGCTGCGGCCTGCGCCGTCGTCATCAGTGCAAAGGCTATCCATGGCAGTACTTTTTTCATCGCTGCTCCATTGCAAGGCGTCGAAATGCGCCGTCTACGTCTATATGCGTCGAAACCGGTCCGGGCATCGACGCCGAGCATACATTGACCCAGCCGCGTTGAATTCGTTGCCCCCGGCGGCAGAAAAATCTGTCGCCGGGCTCATCCGGGTATGCGCGTCCCTTGATGCCGGATGCCGCCGGCGCGGTGCGGATCAAGCGCGTCGCGCATGGCCGCGGCCCCTGTCCATCGGCGCACCGACGGCGAGCAGCATCAATAGCCGTAGCCGGAAAGGTTGCCGCCGACAACGCCGCCTATGACTGCGCCGGCGGCCGTCGAAAGAATGCGCCCGTCGCCGTGGCCGAACTGGCTGCCGATGACGGCACCGGCAACCGCGCCGATGGCCTGGCCCACGACCCTGTCGCCGTTGTGGCTGGGCTGCGGGTAATGGCGCGGCGCTTCCCGGTAAACCGGGGCGGCCTCGTAGTAAACCGGGCGTTCGCGGTACACCACCCGCTCGCGGTAAATCCGGTGCGGCGGGACTTGATAGACCACCCTGGGCTGCACATACGCCTGATGCACGACGACGCGTTCCATCCGGTGACGCTGACGACGCTCGTGGCGATCTTCGTGGTCCCAGTCGTGCGCGAATGCATTGGCGCTGAACACTGCGGGGGCGATCAGGGCGGTAAGCCAGTACTTGTTCATTTTTAACTCCTCAACGATGGTGTTGTGCAGGACGCGTAGCCACTCTAGGGAATCGCGGCGCGGCTTGCTGTAAGGAAGGGTGAGATTTTGTATCTGCGGCGCGGTTCCATATCCATTGCGGCGGCGGCACGGCTGCCGCGAACCGGGCGATTTGCTATAGTTCTTCAATAACAAGCAACAAGGCGCCTGTGCAAGGACTTCCTCTCTTAGTAGCCGACCTCCAGGAACTGGTTTCGCTGAGCCCGGACCCGATCATCGCGGTGAACCGGGCCGGCGTCATCGTTCTGTTCAACAAGGCCGCCGAACGCCTACTCGGTTACAGTGGGGAGGAGGTCATCGAGCGGCTGGCGATCACCGAGGTCTATCCGAGCGCCGGCCATGCGCGCAAGGTCAATAAGCAGATGTACGCGAACGCGGACAGATACATCCAGGGCTACGAGACCCAGCTGGTTTCCAAGACCGGCCGCGTGATCGACATCCGCCTGTCGGCCAAGCTCATCGTGCGCAATGGCCAGGATGTCGGCAGCATCGGCTTCTTTCACGACCTGACCGAAACCAAGCAGCTCGAAGCGCAGCTCAAGCAAATGTCGGTCACCGACAATCTGACGGGCTTGCACAATCAGCGGCATTTCATGTCGGTTCTGGAAACCGAAATCGAACGCGCCCGGCGTCATCGCCGGCCCTTGAACCTGATTTGTATCGACCTGGACAACTTCAAGCAGGTGAACGACATACTCGGCCACCTGGAGGGCGACAACGCGCTGCGTTTCGCCTCGCAAACCATACAGGGCGAACTGCGCAAGGTCGACATGGCGTTTCGCTACGGCGGCGACGAGTTCATGGTGCTGCTGCTCGACACGCCCGGGGAGGAGGCCCGGGTCATCGGTCGCCGGCTCAAGGCGTCGTTCGACCGGCGCTGGGCCGAACACTGGCTGCCCAAGCCCGGATGCCCGGTGGTGAGCCTCAGCATGGGTATCGCCGAGTTCGACCGGTGCGAATCCACCGAAGAGCTGATGCACCGGGCCGATGTCCTGATGTACGACTCGAAGAAGCGCAGCCGGCCCCCGGCCGGGCTGTGACAAAGGCCTGACGGGCCGCGGCATCTTCTGCTTTTCCGCGCCGGCCGCCGTGTCGCCAGCGCCAACTCTTGCCCCGGCCCCGCCCGGGTCTCCGGGCTGCTCTGCGCGCCAACGCACAGACCGGACCGCTGCTTGTCCCTAGACTTGCTCATCGTGAATGTCGGAGAACTGCTGCGGCGCCCGTTCGTAGCCATGAACCCCATGTGGAGCCAATCGGTGAAAACAATACTGGTAGTCGACGACGACCCGGCGACGATAGAGCTGACCAGGCGCAGGCTCGAATCGACCGGCGCCTACGCGGTATTTACAGAATCCAGAGGAAGCTGCGCAGTCGAGGCGGCGAGGAAATACAAGCCCGATCTGATCCTGCTCGATATCCTGATGCCGGACATGCTCGGCAGCGAAGTCGCCGCCGCAGTGCACGAGGATCCGGCGCTGACGCACATCAAGGTGATTTACCTGACCTCGATGCTGAAGGCCGGCGAAGAACAGAAATCCGGCGAGAACCTCATCATCGGCAAGCCGGTGCGTACCGAAGAACTGCTCGCGATTGTTGCGCACGAACTCCACTGAGCCCGTCGACAGCAAGCTGCAGGTTCAGGCGGCGATGAGGAGCGACTAGATCAGCCGCATGCCGCGCAGCACCACGACGCCGGCGCTGGTGGTGAGGAGCGACCCGGCCGTGGTCAATGCGATGATGTTGGCCGCCAGCGGCGCGTTGCCGCCCATCGCCCGCACCATGACGTAGCTGGCGGCGGCGGTCGGCGCCGAGGACATCAGCAGCAGGATGCCCAGCTCGATGCCCCGAAAGCCCCACAGGACGCCGCCGCCGACGAACAGCAGCGGCACCAGCAGCAGCTTGCCGCAGGCCGCCAGTACGGTGTCCTGCGGATCGTGGCGCAGGCTGCGGAAATCCAGCGCGGCACCGGTGCACAGCAGGGCCAGCGGCAGCGTCATGTTGGCGAAGTACTCGCCCGATTGCAGCACGATGGCCGGCAGGCGCAGGCCGGAAATCGACACCGGCAGCGCCAGCACGATGCCGATGATCAGCGGGTTGGCCGCCACCGAGCGCAGCACCGGCGCGATGCCCTGGCGGGAATGCAATGAATTGTTCAGCGTCACCACCGAGAGTATGTTGAACAGAATGGTGACCAGGCCGACATACAGCGAAGCCGCGGCGAGGCCTGCCTCGCCGTAGGCATTGACGCAGTAGGCGAGGCCGATGATGGCCATGTTGGAACGGAACACGCCCTGCACCACGACGCCGCGGTCGCGTTCGGCGCTGACCGCAAACTTCGCCATGGTTTCGGCCAGTCCCCAGGCCAGCAGGGTCGCGGCGAGGCCGAAACCGATCAGCGCAAAGTTGGCCGAGGTGTCGAGGCGGGTCTTGGCGACGCTGATGAACAGCAGCGCCGGCAGCGTGACGTTGAACACCAGCCGGCTGCCGCCCTCGATGAAGGCTTCGTTGATCAGGCCGATGCGGCGCAGCCAGGCGCCGAGGCCGAGGATCACGAAAATCGGCCCGGTCACGGCCAGCGAGAATTCGACAGTGGCGAGGAAATCCGAGAACATGGTGCGGTCCGCCCGGCGCAGGGCGGGCAAGTATGGCACAGGCGTGCGCCATACTTGCCACGGCGGCAGGCCTCGGGCAGCCATCCGGGCGCAATCAATGCTCGGCGGCCATGGACTCCTGGCGCAGGGGGACCGACAATGCCGGCTTCGCGACGAACGACATGGAACTTTTTTCTTTGCCGTTCGTTTCAACATTGAACAGGGACCCGGCCCGGCGCCGATCAAGCGCGCCATGGCGGGTGGGGCCCCGGCATGGAGTGCATGATCTCAAGGACCGACGATGCGGAAGCCGAACTTGTCGTACGCGCCCAGGCCGGCGATCACCGGGCGTTTGCGCTGCTGGTCGGACGCTACCAAGACCCGGTGTTCCGCTTCGTGCTGCGCATGTGCGGGATCCGCGACGAAGCCATGGACCTGACGCAGGACACCTTCCTCAAGGCCTATCGGGCGCTGCCGGCGTGGCGGCCGGAGGCGCGCTTCCGCACCTGGCTGTTCCAGATCGCCCACAATGCCACGCTCGACGTCCTGCGCCGGCGGCAGCGGGTCGAGTTCGTGCCCTTCGCCGAGGATGCGCCGGAAGGCGCGATCCTCGAAGCGACGGACCCGGCGCCGACGCCGGAGCAGGCGCTGGCGGACCGCCAGCGCATTGTCCTGCTGGAACGCGCGCTGCGCGAACTGCCCGCCGAACAGCGCGAGGTGCTGCTGCTGCGCGAGGTGGAAGACATGAGTTACGCCGAGATTGCGGCAACGCTGGGCATAGGCGAAGGCACCGTGAAATCCCGCCTGGCCCGTGCGCGCGTCGCCGCCCTTGCCCACTACCGGGGTCACGCCGGGGAGAACCGCGATGAATGAACACCGACCGGACATGATCGAGCTGTCCGCCTACTTCGACGGCGAACTGGACCCCGCCCGGCAGCGCAGCGTCGCCGCCCATCTCGCCGCCTGTCCGGCCTGCGCCGCCCAGTTCGACTTGCTGCGCATGCTCGCGGCGGACTTCGAGCGGCTCCCCGCGGAAACCCTCGGCTTCGATCTGGCCGGCGTCATCGAAGGGCGGCTGGCCGCCGCACCCCGGCCGCAGCCGCGCCACGACCGGGGCTGGCGCGGCCTGCTGCCGGTCTCGGTGGGCGCCGCGGCCTCGGTGGCCTGCGGCATCGCCATGGGCTTCGCCCTGTTCGGCGGCGCCGCTGCGGCGCCGCGCGTCGCATTGATGAGCGTGTTCGACACCATGCCGCCGGGCAGCCTCTGCATCGGCCTGGAATCCTGTTATACGAATGGAGCCAAGAGATGAAAGCATCCCGCCTGCGCCTCGCGCTCGCCTTTTCGCTGCTGGTCAATCTCGGCGTGCTCGGCGTTGCCGCCTATCGCGCGCTTGCCGTGCCAGGCCCCGACGGGTTTGCCGGCCTGCCGCGCCATCTGCAGCTGAGTGCGGAACAGCAGCGCGGCTGGCATGACGCGGAAGCGGCCTTCCTCGCCCAGCTCGGCACCGCAGCCGCCGACATCCGCGCCCATCGCGACCGCATGGTCAGCGCGATCTTCGCCGCCACGCCCGACCTGGCGGCCATCGACGCCGAACGTGCCGCGATCGCCCGCCTGCAGGACGAGCAGCAGAAACTGGTGATCCGGCAGCTGCTGCGCGAACGCGAACTGCTGAACACCGAACAGCGGGCACGCCTGGCGCGACTGCTGCTTGAACAGCCGGTCGGGCCGACCACCATCGAGCGTCTGCACCGCGATTAGCCGCGCCACGGAACATTTCCGTGCGCCGTTCGTTGAAATGGGGGAGGTCGGCAATCGCCGGCCCGCATCCAAAAACGAACGGAGATCAAGCACCATGAAACGCACACTACTGACCGCCCTCGGCGTCATCAGCCTGACCCTCGCCGGCTCTGCCCTGGCTGCCGGCAACGCGGCACACGACCACGGCCACGCCGCCGCCGAAACGACCAGGCTGGAGCTCAACGCCGGCAAGAAATGGGAAACCGATGCCGCCTTGCGCAAGGCCATGGAGAGCATCCGCCAGACCATGGCGGCGTCGCTGCACGACATCCACGAGAACCGCCTCTCGGCCGCCGCCTACGGCAAGCTGGCGCACAAGGTGGAGGGCGATGTGGGCCAGATCGTCGCCAACTGCAAGCTCGAGCCCAAGGCCGATGCCCAATTGCACCTGATCGTGGCCGAACTGCTCGACGGCGCCGAACAGATGGCGGGCAAGCCGAAGCAGGTCAAGCGCATGAACGGCGCGGTCAAGGTGATCGGCGCGCTGGAAAAATATTCGACCTATTTCGACGACGCGGGCTTCAAACCGATCCCGCATTGAAGCCGCATTGAATCCGGCGGCGGCGCTTGCTCCGGCCGGCCGCCGGGAGTATGGTGATCTTTCCGCCCGATGCGGCCCGCATGGAGCATGGGGGTGGATCGGGCGGGATTCGGGATCGCCGCGGGGGCCGACATGAGCATCGAGCGCATCACCCTGACCCAGTTCATCATCGAGGAGCAGCGCCGCATCAAGGGCGCCAGCGGCGACTTCTCGCTGCTGCTGAGCGACATCGTCACCGCCTGCAAGGTCATCAGCCACCTGGTTTCCCGCGGCGGGCTCGATGCCGCCGACGAGGATCCGCGGCACTACCTGGAGCGCGCCGCCAGCGATGCCATCGTCAAATCGACGGTGTGGACCGGGCGCCTGGCCGGCCTCGCCTCGAAATCCAACGACGCCATGACGCCGATCCCGGCCCGCTATCCGCGCGGCAACTACCTGCTGGTCTTCGATCCGCTCAACGGTTCGGGCAACCTCGACATCAATTTCATGTCCGGCACGATCTTCTCGGTGCTGCGCGCGCCCGCCGGCACGCAGAAAGTGACCGATGCCGATTTCTTCCAGCCGGGCAGCCGCATGGTCGCCGCCGGCTTCATGCTCTACGGCGCCTCGACCCGGCTGGTGCTGACCACCGGCAACGGCGTCAATGTCTTCATGCTCGATCGCGAGATCGGCGAGTTCGTCCTCACCCATCCGCGCATCGAGATCCCGGACAATGCCGCGACCTTCGCCATCAACGCCTCCAACGAGCGCTTCTGGGAGCCGCCGGTGCGGCGCTACGTCAAGGAATGCCTGGCCGGCAAGACCGGGCCGCGCGCCCGCGATTTCGGCATGCGCTGGGTCGCCTCGCTGATCGCCGAAGCCTATCGTGTGCTGGTCAGGGGCGGCGTCTTCCTCTATCCGGTGGACGACAAGACGCGCGACCAGGGCGGCCGCCTGTGGCTGCTGCACCAGGCCAGCCCGATCGCCTTCATCATGGAACAGGCCGGCGGCGGTGCGATCACCGGCCGCGGCCGCCTGCTCGACGTCGAGCCCACCGACCTGCACCAGCGCACGCCCCTGATCTTCGGCTCGAAGAGCGAGGTCGAGCTGATCCACGGCTACCACCAGGACTACATCGAGGGGCGCGACAACGACAACTACGACCTGCCGCTGTTCGGCAACCGCTCGCTGTTCCGCAACGAATAGGCTTTCCCGCCCGGGGCCGGGCGATCCGCGGTCTGCGGAGCGTGCCGAGGCACTATCATTGCGCCATGTCCGTATCGCCAGCCCCGTCCCTGCGCGTGCTCTCCGTCATCCCGCCGATGACGCAACTCAACACGCCCTATCCCTCGACCGCCTACCTGACCGGTTTCCTGCGCTCGCGCGGCGTCATGGCGGTGCAGGAAGACCTCGCCCTGGCGCTGGTGCTGCGCCTGTTCTCGCGCGAGGGGCTGCTGGCCGTCCGCGCCTGCATCGCGGACCTGCCCAGGCAGCAGCGCACGCCGCGGGTGCAGGCCTTCGAGCGCGAGTTCGAGCGCTATCTCGCCACCGTCGAACCCGCGGTGGCCTTCCTGCAGGGGCGCGATCCCTCGATCGGGCATCGCATCGCCGGCCGCCATTTTCTGCCCGAGGGGCCGCGCTTCGCGCCGCTCGACGCCTATGTCGATGACGAGGGCGGCGATCCGCTGGCCTGGGCTTTCGGCGCGCTGGGCGTGACGGACCGCGCGCGGCACTTCGCCACGCTCTACCTCGACGACGTCGCCGACGTGCTGCGCGAGGCGGTCGATGCGCGCTTCGAGTTCGTCCGCTACGCCGAATCCCTGGCGCAGAGCCAGGCCTCGTTCAATCCGCTGGCGCAGGCGCTGGCCGCGCCGGAAAACCTGGTCGACCGCTGCCTGCGCGAACTGACCCTGGATGCCCTGGCGCGCCACGTGCCGCACGTGGTGCTGGTGTCGACGCCGTTTCCCGGCAACGTCTATGGCGCCTTCCGCATCGCCCAGGCGATCAAGGCGCACGACGCCTCTGTCGTCACGGTGCTCGGCGGCGGCTTCGTCAATACCGAATTGCGCGAACTGGCCGAGCCGCGCGTGTTCGACTACTTCGACTACGTCACGCTCGACGACGGCGAGCGCCCGCTCTTGGCCCTGCTCGAACACCTGCAGGGCGCACGCCCGCGGGAGAAACTGGTGCGCAGCTTCCTGCGTGTCGACGGCGCCGTGCGCTACGTCGATGCCGGCGAGCCCGACATCCCCTTCGCCGAGGTCGGCACGCCGACCTGGGACGGCCTGCCGCTCGACCGCTACCTGTCGCTCTTGGACATGCTGAATCCCATGCATCGGCTGTGGTCCGACGCGCGCTGGAACAAGCTGACCGTGGCTCACGGCTGCTACTGGAAGAAGTGCAGCTTCTGCGATGTCTCGCTCGACTACATCTCGCGCTACGACGCCGTCGCCGCCGCGACCCTGGTCGACCGCATCGAAACCATCATCGCCGAGACCGGTCAGACCGGCTTCCATTTCGTCGACGAGGCCGCGCCGCCCAAGGCGCTCGGCGCCCTGGCCGCCGAATTGCAGAAACGCAACCGGGCGATCTCCTGGTGGGGCAACATCCGCTTCGAGAAATCCTTCACGCCGGAACTCTGCCACCGCCTCGCCGACAGCGGCTGCATCGCGGTTTCGGGCGGACTCGAAGTCGCTTCCGACCGCCTGTTGAAACTCATGCAGAAGGGCGTCTCGGTCGAGCAGGTGGCGCGCGTCACGCAGGCCTTCACCGAGGCCGGCATCCTGGTCCATGCCTACCTGATGTACGGCTTCCCGACGCAGACCGTGCAGGACACCGTCGACGCGCTCGAGTACGTGCGCCAGCTGTTCGCCGCCGGCTGCATCCAGTCCGGCTTCTTCCACCGTTTCGCCTGCACCGTGCATTCGCCGGTCGGGCGGCATCCCGAACAATTCGGCGTCAGGCTCAAGCCGCTGCCGAAGGTCAGTTTCGCCAAGAACGACGTCGGTTTCGTCGATCCGAGCGGCGTCGACCACGACGTCCTCGGCGTCGCGCTGAACAAGGCGCTCTACAACTACATGCACGGCCTCGGCCTCGATCAGGACGTGCGCAGCTGGTTCTCCGGCCGCGTGCCGCGGACCACGGTGCCGCGGCACTTCATCGAGCGGGCGCTCGCATGATCGAAGAAGAGCCACCTTACGAAATTCCCGAGTCGGAACTGCATCCCTCGCTGCTGGTACGCGTGCTGTTGCTGACCTTCGGCAGCATCGCCCTGCTGCTGGGCATCATCGGCATCTTCCTGCCCGGCCTGCCGACCACGCCTTTTGTCCTGGTCGCCGCCGCCTGCTACGCGCGGGCCTCGGAAAGCGTCTACCGTCGCCTGATCGAAAATCCCACCATCGGCCCGCTGATCGTCGAATGGCGCCGGCATCACAGCATACCGTTCCGCATCAAGGTCATCGCCATCACGCTGATGAGCCTGACCATCTGCGTCTCGATCTGGAGCTTTTCCGGCAAGCCCTGGCTGCAGGGGCTGCTCGCCTTCATCGGGGTTTCCACGGCCGTGGTGCTCTGGCGCATTCCCTCGCGCGACCGGCCGGCGCGCTAGCGTTGCGCGGCGTGGCGCCGGTGCCGACTTTTATCCTCGACAATGGAAGAAAGTCTTGACTATTTTCCATTCATGTCGAAAATAGTCGACATGGAACGTGCCCTTGCTCCCTACATCCGCGCCGATCTGGCGCGCAAGATGGTGTTTCTGTCCGGCCCGCGCCAGGCCGGTAAAACCACGCTGGCGCGCGCGCTCGCGGCGGAACTGCCCTTCGCCCAGGTGCTCAACTGGGATGTCGCCGGCGATCGCCGGGTAATCCTCGATCGCAGCTGGTCGCCGGACGCGGCGCTGGTGGTGCTCGACGAGTTGCACAAGATGGTCGACTGGAAACCCTGGCTCAAAGGCGTCTTCGATGGCCTCCCCGCGGGCCAGGCCCTGCTGGTCACCGGCAGCGCGCGCCTCGATGCTTTCCGCCAGTCCGGCGAGTCGCTGGCCGGCCGCTATTTTTCATGGCGCCTGCATCCGATCAGCGTCGCCGAGTGGGTCGCGGTATCGGGTGCGACGCCCGAGCAGGCTCTGGCGCGGCTGCTCGAACGCGGCGGCTTTCCCGAACCCTTCCTGGCCGAGAGCCCTGGCGACGCGGAACGCTGGCGGCGTCTCTACATCGAGGGCGCCGTCCGCGACGACATCCTCGAGTTCTCGCGTATCGGCGAGATTCGCGCCATGCGCGTGTTCATCGACATGCTGCGCGCCCGCGTCGGCTCGCCGCTGTCGCTGGCTTCGCTGGCCCGCGACCTGCAAGTCTCGCCGACGACGCTCGGCAAATATCTGGAAATTCTCGAGGCCCTGCACATCGTGTTTACGGTCCGCCCCTTCCACCGCAACATAGCCCGCGCACTGCTCAAGGAACCGAAGGTGTATTTCTTCGATACCGGGCTGGTCGAGTCGGGTGCCGGGGGCGAGGGCGCGCGCTTCGAAAACGCCTGCGCCGCCATGCTGCTGCGGCATGCCCATTTCCTCCAGGATTCCGCGGGGCGCGACGTGACGCTGCATTACGTGCGCGACAAGGAAGGGCGGGAAATCGATTTTGCATTGTGCGAAAAGGGCGAGCCCGTCGGCTTCGCCGAATGCAAATGGGCCGAGCCGAATGTTCCGCCCTACCTGGCGGCGATCGCCGAGCGTTTTCCCGGCGCCGGCGCCAGCTTGCTGGTACGGCATCTGCGACAGCCCGAGCAGCGCGGCCGGGTGGCGGTGGAACGTGCCGCGGACTGGCTGGCCCGGCTCGCGGCCTGAGACCCGGTGCGGCGGGGTAAAATTTGAACCAATACAGATAAACAGGGAATCCGCATCATGGCCAACTACAGCACCGAATCCATCCGCGCCCTGGCCCTCGTCGGTCACGGCGGCGCCGGCAAGACCACGCTGGCCGAAGCCCTGCTGTTCAAGGCCGGCGCGATCACCGCCAAGGGCAGCGTGGAAAAGGGCAGCAGCGTCTGCGACTTCGATCCGCAGGAAAAGACCGCGGGCCATTCGCTCAATTCGGCCATGGTCAATTTCGCCGCCGAGGGCGTGCACATCCACCTGATCGACACCCCGGGCTATCCGGATTTCGCCGGGCAGGCGGTCGCCGCGCTGGCCGGCGTGGAAACCGCGGTCGTGGTCATCAACGCCCAGACCGGCATCGAACTCGCCACCGAGCGCATGATGCGGGCGGCCCAGGCGCGGGGTCTGGCGCGCATGATCGTGATCAACAAGATCGATGCCGACAATGTCGACCTGCCCGGACTGGTGAACCAGATCCGCGAGCGCTTCGGCAAGGAATGCCTGCTGCTCGACCTGCCCGCGCGGGGTCGCCAGGACGTGGTCGAGGTGCTGGAGCACGACGGCGGCGATGCAGACTTCGATTCCATCGCCCATGCCCATCGCGAACTGATCGACCAGCTGGTCGAAGAGGACGAGTCGCTGCTGGCGCGCTACCTGGAGGAAGGCAAGGACCCCGGCGCGCAGGAACTCCATGCGCCCTTCGAGAAGGCGCTGCGCTCGGGCCACCTGGTCCCGGTTCTGTTCACCTCGGCCCGCACCGGCGCCGGCATCGGCGAACTGCTGCACGTGCTGGCCTCGCTGGCGCCGAATCCGGCCGAGGGCAATCCGCCGCCCTTCTACAAGGGCGAGCCGGGGCAGGGGGCGGAACCCTTCCATGCCGTTCCCGATGCAGCGCAGCACGTGCTGGCCCACGTCTTCAAGATCATCGCCGATCCCTACATGGGCAAGGTCGGTATATTCCGCGTGCATCAGGGCACGGTGAGGAAGGACAGCCAGCTTTTCGTCGGCGACGGCAAGAAGCCGTTCAAGGTCGGCCACCTCTACCAGTTGCAGGGCAAGGACTACGTCGAGGTCGACAGCCTGCTGCCGGGCGACATCGGCGCCATCGCCAAGGTCGAGGAAATCGACTTCGACGCCGTGCTGCACGATTCGCACGACGAGGACCATATTCACCTGAAGCCGCTGGAGTTTCCCAAGCCGATGCAGGGCCTCGCGGTCGAGACCAAGCGCAAGGGCGACGAGCAGCGCTTGTTCGACATCCTGCACAAGCTGGAACTCGAAGACCCCTGTTTCGAAGTCGAGCGCCACCCGACCACGCACGAGACCGTGATCCGCGGCCTCGGCGAAATGCACCTGCGCTACAAGCTGGAAAAGATGGCGACGCAGTTCAAGCTCGAACTCGACACCAGGCCGCCGCTGATTCCTTATCGCGAAACCATCACCACGACTGCCGAAGGCCACTGCCGGCACAAGAAGCAGTCGGGCGGCGCCGGCCAGTTCGGCGAGGTCTATCTGAAGATCGAGCCGCTGGCGCGCGGCGCCGGCTTCGAGTTCGTGGACCACGTCAAGGGCGGCGTGATTCCCGGCGTGTTCATGCCGGCCGTCGAGAAGGGCGTGCGCCAGGCGCTGGAAGGCGGCGTCACCGCCGGCTTTCCGGTCGAGGACCTGCGCGTCATCGTCTATGACGGCAAGACCCATCCGGTCGACGGCAAGGAAGTCGCCTTCGTCACCGCCGGGCGCAAAGCCACGGTGGAAGCGATCCGCGCCGCCAACCCGATCGTGCTGGAGCCCATCGTCAGCATCGAGATCGTGACGCCCGAGGCCGCGATCGGCGACCTCACCGGCGACCTGTCGAGCCGGCGCGGCCACATCACCGGCACCAGCCCGCGTCCCGGCGGCACCGCCTCGATCACCGGCGAAGTGCCGCTGGCCGAGATCACCGACTATGCCTCGCGCCTGAAATCGATGACCGGCGGCCAGGGCGCCTACAACATCGAGTTTGCGCGCCATGCGCAAGTGCCGCCGCAAGTGCAGCAGAAGCTCGCGGCAAGCTTCAAGCTGAAGGACGAGGACGAATAGGCCACCCAAGAGTTGGCGCTGGCGCCACGGCGCCGCTCGCTGCCGGCAGCCTCAGCGGGACAGCCGGATCTCGAAGCAGACGCCGTCGGCGGTGGAGCGCACTGAAATCTCGCCGCCGTGGGCCTGGACGATCGAACGCGTGATGGCGAGGCCGAGGCCGGCGCCTTCGTGGCTGCGGTGGCGCGAGGGGTCGGCGCGGTAGAAGCGGTCGAAGATGCGCGACAGATGTTCCGGCGGAATCGGCTCGCCGCTGTTTTCGATGGCGAGCGTGGTACCGCTGTCGCCCGCCTCGATGCCGACGCGGATGCTGCCGCCGGCGGGCGTGTGGCGTATGGCATTGGCGATCAGGTTGGCCAGCGCGCGGCGCAGCATGAGCTTGTCGCCGCTTACCTGGCCGCTGCCGGCCAAGGAAAGTTGCAAGGACTTTTCCTCGGCCAGCGCATCGAAGAAATCGAACAGTTCGCGTACCTCGTTGGCCAGGTCCACCGGTTCGCGACTGGGCACCACCAGGCCGTGCTCGGCCTGCGCCAGGAACAGCATGTCGCCCACCATGCGCGCCAGGCGTTCGTATTCCTCGGCGTTGGAGGCCAGCACCTCGCGGTACTCCTCGGGGCTGCGGGCGCGGGTCAGCGCGACCTGGGTCTCGGTCATCAGGTTGCTGATCGGCGTGCGCAGTTCGTGGGCCAGGTCGGAGGAGAAATCCTTGAGCCGCGTGAACGAATCTTCGAGGCGGGCCAGCATGTCGTTCAGGGTTTGCGCGAGGTCGGCGAGTTCGTCCGGCACCGCATCGACCGCCAGGCGATAGTCGAGCCGGCTCGCGGTGACGCCGGCCGCGCCCTGGCGGATCGCCTGCAGCGGCGCCAGGCCGCGCCTGACCGCGGCCCAGCCGAGCAGGCCGGCCAGCGCCGCGGCAGTGGCGACGAACAGCCACAGCGTGCGGCGGAAGGAGTCCATGAAGTGCTCGTGGTGCGTGATATCGACCGCCACTGCGACCAGCACCGGCGGCTCGCCGGGAATGCCGGTCGGCAGCAGCGCGGAGATGCCGCGCCGGGGTTGCGTGCCCGATGGCCCCGTCTCATGCCAGACCTGCGGCTGCGGCGGACTGGCGACGGCGGTGCGCGCCAGCAGCGCGGGCGGAAAACCGGCGCCCGGGGTGGCGAACAGGTTCTCTCCGGCGGCATTGCGCACCACCACGGCGAGCTCGTGGTGGCCGACCAATGCATCGTCGAGCTGCGTCGGCAAGGCGTCCAGATCGGCGCGGCTTTGCACTTTTTCCAGCAGGTGGCCGGCCAGGTGCAGCTTGCCGTCCATCAGTTCCATGTCCTGTTCGATGAAGTGCTGTTCGACCGCATTGCCGATCAGCAGGCCCAGCGCCAGCAGCACCGCCGTGGACACCGTGGTGAACAGCAGCGTCAGCCTGACGGTGATGGACCGGCTGCGGCCCTTCACGCGGCGTCGTCCTCCAGCACATAGCCCATTCCGCGCACGGTGCGTATGAGCTTCGGCTCGAAGCCGTCATCCATCTTGGCGCGCAGCCGGCGCACCGCCACTTCGATGACGTTGGTGTCGCTGTCGAAATTCATGTCCCAGATCTGCGAGGCGATCAGCGAGCGCGGCAGCACTTCGCCGCGGCGCCGCAGCAGCAGTTCGAGCAGGGCGAATTCCTTGGCCGTCAGGTCGATGCGCTGGCCGGCGCGCGTGACGCGGCGGCGCAGCAGGTCGAGTTCGAGATCGGCGACGCGCAGCTGTTCCGCTTCCTTGGCGCGGCTGCCGCGGCGCAGCAGGGTGCGCACCCGCGCCAGCAGTTCGGCGAAGGCGAAGGGTTTCACCAGGTAGTCGTCGGCGCCCAGTTCGAGGCCCTTGACGCGGTCCTCGACCTGGTCGCGCGCGGTGAGGAACAGCACCGGCAGCTCGCGCCCGGCGTGGCGCATGCCGGCCAGCACCTGCCAGCCGTCGAGCCTCGGCAGCATCACGTCGAGTATCGCCAGGTCGTAGTCGCCGGTTTCGCCCAGATGCAGGCCGTCGACACCGTCGCGCGCCAGGTCGACGACGAAGCCGGCTTCAACCAGCCCCTGTTTGAGGTAGTCGCCGGTTTTCGGCTCGTCTTCGACCACCAGGATTTTCATTTCATGCCCCGCTCATGTCCATGCCAGGATTGTGCGCTTGGCGAAACGGCGCCCGCCGAAGATTACAGAAATGTAATCCCGGCGTCAGCTTGCGGTGGGGAAGGGGTTTGCAGAATGCGTTCAACCCTCTGCAAAAGGAATCCCTGCCATGAAACCGCTGCGTATCGCCCTCACCCTCGTCATGCTCTCGGCCTCGGCCGCATTTGCCCAGGGCGCGCCCAAGGTCGAAGTCTTCAAGAGTCCCAGCTGCGGCTGCTGCGGTGCCTGGGTCGAGCACATGCGCCAGAACGGATTCGAGGTCAGTACCCATGACGTCGCCGACGTTCCCGCGCAGCGCAAGATGCTCGGCATGCCCGAGCGCCTGGGTTCCTGCCACAGCGCGAAAGTCGCCGGCTATGTGATCGAAGGCCATGTGCCGGCCGCCGACATCCGCCGCCTGCTCAAGGAAAAGCCCAAGGCGATCGGGCTGGCAGTACCCGGCATGGTGCCCGGTTCGCCCGGCATGGAGGCTCCCAAGCCCATGCCCTACGCCACGCTGCTGGTGGCCCGCGACGGCACGACCCGCGTCTTCGCCAGCCACTGAAGCATGAAGTTCAGCGCATTTCGCCGGCAGTTGCTGATCTGCGCCGCTGGCCTGGCCTTCGGTTTGCCGGCTTACGCTGCGGACGCTGCGCCCGCGCGCTCCGGCCTGGCCCAGGCGCTGGAGCAGGCCTGGCGCCTGCATCCCCAGGCCGCCGCGCTGGAAGGCCGCGAGGCCGAGGCACGCGCGGCGCAGGAGGTCGCCGCCGGCCTGACGCCGGAGCCGGGTTCGCTCAGCATCGGCAGCCGCAACGACCGGGCGAATCGCAATCGGGGCATGCAGGAATACGAAGTCGAACTGGCGGCGCCCTTGTGGCTGCCGGGGCAGAAGGCGGCGCACGAAGCCGAGGCGGCCAGCCGCGTCGACGCTGTCGCCGCCAGGCGCGCGGCCTTGCGCGCCGAGCTGGCCGGCGAATTGCGCGAGGCTTGGTGGACGCTGGCGGCGGCGCGCAATGCCAGGCTGCTGGCGGCCCGCCGGCTCGATACCGCACGCGCACTGGAAGCCGACGTCAGGCGCCGCTACAAGGTCGGCGAACTGTCGCGGATCGACGCCAACCTGGCGCAGAGCGAAGTCCACGCGGCCGGCGCCGAGTTGATCGAAACCGAGGCGACGCTGCTGCAGGCGGACCAGGCCTTGCGCACGCTGACCGGCACGGACGCACCGCAGGACATGGCCGAGGAAGCGCCGCCGCGCCCGGCGCCAGCCGGCGCGCTGGCCGACCCCGCAGCCCATCCTGTGCTGGCGGCGGCCGCGGCGACGGCGCGCAGCGCCCGCGCCCGGCTCACGGTGGCCGACCAATCGCGGCGCGCCGCGCCGGAGCTGGCGCTGCGGATGGTGCGCGAGCGCGGCGACTTCGCCGAGCCCTACGCCAACACGGTGGGCATACAGCTGAAGATCCCGTTTTCCTCGCAGGCGCTGGTGCGCCGCGAAGGTTCGGCGGCGCAGGCCGAGACCGACCAGGCCGACGCCGAAATGCTGCGTGCCCAGACCCGCGTGCGGCTCGAAGCGGAGCGCGCCGGGCGCGCCCTGGACGCCGCGGAGCGCCAGCTGGCCATGGCGCAGGAGCGCCTGGCGCTCTCCGCCGAGAATCTGCGCCTCGCCGAAAAAGCCTTTTCGCTCGGCGAGTCCGACCTGGCGACGCTGCTGCGCATCCGCGCCGCCGCCTTCGATGCCGAAGCCTTTCTCGACCGCCAGCGCGTTGCCCGCGCGGCGGCCATATCGCGCTTGAATCAAGCCCTGGGAGTATTGCCGTGAGACGGATTGTTGCAGTCGTTTCGTTTGCCGTGGCGTTTTCAGCCTATGGCCACGGCGACGAGGACCATGGCGCGGCGCCGCCGCCCGTTACCCAGAGCATGGCCCCGCGCGCGGTGGCCGCCAGCGAGGAATTCGAGGTGGTCGCCGTGCTCGAAGACAAGCACCTCGTGGTGTATGTCGATCGCTACGCCAGCAACGAACCGGTCGCCGGCGCCAAGGTGGAAATCGAGGGCGGCGGACTGCAGGGCGTCGCCGCGGAATCCGCGCCCGGCACCTACCTGTTGAATCTCGCGGCGGCCCTGCCGCCGGCCAGGCATGGCCTGACCATCAGCATCGAAGCCGGCGACAGCGCCGACCTGCTGACCGCCACGCTGGACACATCTACGGCCGCACCCGCGGCGTCGCCGGCGCATTTCCGCAGCGCGTGGGTCGTCTGGGGCCTTGCCGCACTGTTGCTGCTGGTCAGCGGCGCATTGCTGGCCGCGCGGCGGCGCAAGCAGAAGGGACTCTAGAAAATGCGAAATACTTTGGTGCGGCTCCTGGCCGCCACGACCAGCCTGGCGTTCGTCGCCGGCGGCGCGCTGGCCCACGGCGACGAGGATCACAGCCAGGACGCCAAGAAGGCGGCGCCTGTCGCGCCGGCCGGCGCAGCGCCGGGAGCAGCGAACGCGCCTGCCGCGCTGCAGCGCCTGGCCGACGGCAGCCTGTTTGTGCCCAAGTCGGTGCAGCGCCAGCTCGGGCTGCGCACCCAGCCCGCGCACATCGGCGATCTCGCGGCGACGGTCGAGCTCAACGGCAGGGTCATCCCCGATCCGAACACCAGCGGTCGCGTCCAGGCGACCTTCGCCGGCAGCGTCATGCCGGGCCCCAAGGGCATGCCGATGCCGGGACGCAAGGTCGCCAAAGGCGAAGTGCTGGCCTGGCTGCGCCCGGTTGCCAGCGCCATCGAGCGCGGCAACCAGAAGGCGCTTTTGTCCGAACTGGAGGCCCAGCTGGCGATTGCCGACGGACGCGTCAAGCGCTTCGAGCAACTGGAAGGCGCGGTGCCGCAAAAGGAAATCGAAATGGCTCGCATCGAGCACGCGGCGCTGCAAAAGCGCCGCGCCTTCGTCGCCGCCAGCATCGATTCCGCCGAGCCGCTGCTGGCCCCGGCGACCGGCGTGATCAGCGCCTCGCACCACCTGGTGGCGGGCCAGATCGTCGACGCCAGGGAGGTGCTGTTCGAGATCGTCGACCCCGAGCGCCTGGCGGTCGAGGCGCTGTCCTACGATGCCGGCATCGGCGCGACCCTGGTCTCGGCCAGCGCCCTGGCCGAGCAGACCGCGCTGGAGCTCAAGTTCGTCGGCGCCGGCCGGCAGTTGCGCGAGCAGGCGCTGCCCTTGCTGTTCCGCATCGTCTCGGCCAACTCCATGGTGGCGGTCGGCCAGCCGGTCAAGGTGATCGTGCGCACCGCGCATGAGCTCAAGGGCGCCTCGGTGCCGCGCGCGGCGCTGACGAAAGTTGGCGCTGGCGAGACGGCGGTGTGGGTGCACACGGAGGCCGAGCGCTTCGTCGTACGCCGGGTGCGCCATCAGGCGCTCGATGCCGCCAACGTGGCAATTGCCGACGGCCTGCACGAGGGCGACCGGGTCGTGATCGAAGGCGCCGGCCTGCTGTCCCAGGTCCGCTGAAGTGAAACCGACACTCTCATTTGCGGTGGGTAGCGATCGGGCCGCCGGGGCGCTCCGCTCCGCTCCATGTCCCCCGTCGTCGGCCTGCGGCCGTCGCCTCCTCCTTTACTTCCGCTCCGCAGAGCACCCCACCGGCCCGATCGGTTGGCGCCGTGCCTCATTGGCCGTTCAAGGCCGTGGGCGTGTCCTGCCAAGGATGGCGGGTATCCGACTCCCGGAAGTAAAGGAGGAGGGCCGGTGCTTTTTCGGCCCGGGGGGCGTAGGCAGGGTTTCGCGGAGCACTGCTCCGCGCTGTCGAAGCCGGCTTGCTGTGCAAAGCAAGCCGTGGACCATGGAGGGAGTCGGATACCAGTCGTCCTTGGCGCGCGCAGGCATCAAAACCGCCTCCACTACACCGATTCATGCGTCGCGGAAGACGCGCAGCGTCATGGAGCACTGAGATGTTCGACTACATCATCCACGCCGCGCTCAAGCAGCGGCTGATCGTTCTCGGCATCTCGCTGCTGCTGATCATCTACGGCGCGATCACGCTGCGGCAGATGCCGGTCGATGTCTTCCCCGACCTCAACAAGCCCACCGTGACGCTGATGACCGAAGCGGGCGGCATGGCGCCGGAGGAGGTCGAGCAACTGGTGAGCTTCCCGGTCGAGTCGAGCATGAACGGCATGCCGGGCGTGACGCGCGTGCGTTCCGTTTCGGGTATCGGCCTGTCCATCGTCTATGTCGAATTCGAATGGGGCTCCGACATCTACCGCAACCGGCAGCAGGTCGCCGAGCGCCTGAACCTGGTGCGCGAACAGCTGCCGCCGGGCATCGTGCCGCAACTGGGGCCGATCTCCTCGATCATGGGCGAGATCCTGCTGATCGCCATTCCCGCCGACCCGGCCAAGCTCAGCCCGATGGCGGTGCGCGAGTATGCCGACTGGGTTGTGCGGCCGCGCCTCTTGACCATTCCCGGCGTCGCCCAGGTGATTCCGATCGGCGGCGAAGTGCGCCAGTACCGCGTCGAGATCAAGCCCGCGCAGTTGCAGGCGCTGGGCATCGAGCGCGAAAAGCTGGAAGCCGCGCTGCGCGATTTCGGCGCCAACACCAGCGGCGGCTTTCTCGAAGCCCAGGGCCGCGAATGGCTGATTCGCCAGATCGGCCGCAGCTCGCGCATCGAGGATTTGCAGAACCTCGTGGTGGCGGTGAAGAACGGCCAGACTATCCTGCTCAGGCAATTGGCCGAGGTCAAAATCGCGCCGGCGATCAAGCGCGGCGACGGCAGCTACAAGGGCAAGCCGGCGGTGATCCTGTCGGTGCAGAAGCAGCCGGCCGCCGACAGCGTGACCCTGACCCGCGAAGTGGAAAAGGCCATCGCCGAACTCGGCAAGAGCCTGCCCCGGGGCATAGAGGCGCCGTCCTTCCTGTTCAAGCAGGCCGACTTCATCGAGCACTCGGTGAACAACGTCGAGGAAGCCCTGCGCGACGGTGCGATGCTGGTCGCGGTGATCCTCTTCCTGTTCCTGCTCAATGTGCGCACCACGATCATTTCGCTGATGGCGATCCCGGTGTCGCTGCTGGCGACGGCGCTGGTGTTCCACTACTTCGGCCTGTCGATCAACACCATGACCCTGGGAGGCCTGGCGATAGCCATCGGCGAACTGGTCGATGACGCCGTGGTCGGCGTCGAGAACGTCCTGCGCCGCCTCAAGCTGAATCGTGCGGCGGCGACACCGCGTCCGGTGGCCGAGGTGATCGCCGCGGCGACGCTGGAAGTGCGCTCGGCCATCGTCTATGCGACGGTGATCATCGTGCTGGTGTTCGTGCCGCTGTTCGTCCTGCCCGGCATCGAGGGGCGCTTGTTCACGCCGCTGGGCATCGCCTACATCGTGTCGATTCTGGCCAGCATGATCGTCTCGGTGACGCTGACGCCGGTGATGGCCTACTACCTGCTGCCGCACATGAAGCAGCTGCATGCCGGCGACAGCCCGCTGGTGATCCGCCTCAAGCGCTGGGACGCGAAGCTGCTGCACTGGTCCTTCGATCACGCGCGCGCGCTGCTGGCCGGCGCGTGCGCGCTGGTGCTGATCGTCGCGGCCAGTGTGCCCTTCTTCCCGCGCTCTTTCCTGCCGCCCTTCAACGAAGGCACGCTGACGGTCAATGTGCTGCTCAATCCCGGCACTTCGCTGGCCGAATCCAACCGCATCGGCACGCTGGCCGAACAACTCGTCGCCGAGGTGCCCGAGGTGACCAAGGTCGGCCGCCGCACCGGCCGCGCCGAGCTCGACGAACATGCCGAAGGCGTGCATTACACCGAGATGGACGTAGACCTCAAGGCATCCGAACGCAGCCGCGAGCAGATCATCGCCGACATCCGGAGCCGCCTGGCCAGCCTGCCGGCGGCCTCCAACGTCGGCCAGCCGATTTCGCACCGCCTCGACCACCTGCTGTCCGGCGTGCGCGCCCAGATCGCGCTGAAAATCTACGGCGACGATCTCGACACGCTGCGCGGCCTGGCCGCCGAGATGCGCGGGCGCCTGGCGAAAATTCCCGGCGTCACCGATCTGCAGATCGAGAAACAGGTGCTGATCCCGCAGGTCAAGATCCGCCTCGACTACGAGCAGGCCGCGCGCTACGGCGTCGCCCCCGGCAACCTGCTGCGCAGCCTGGAGCAGATGATCGAGGGCGAGCAGATCACCCAGGTCATCGAAGGCAACCGGCGCTTCGACCTGCTGGTACGCCTGCCGGAGTCCGCGCGCAGCCCGCAGGCGCTGGCCGATCTGCTGATCGAAACGCCGGGCGGCCATGTGCCGCTGTCGCGCATCGCCAGCGTCGAGGAGAGCGACGGTCCGAATCAGGTCAGCCGCGAGAACTCGCGCCGCCGCATCGTGCTCTCGGCCAACACCGACGGCCGTGACATGTCGCAGGTGATCGCCGACGTGCGCACCGAACTCGCCGCCAAGCCCTTGCCGGAAGGCTATTTCACCGCGCTGGAAGGCCAGTTCCAGGCGCAGGAGCAGGCGGCGCGCCTGATCACGCTGCTCGCCGGCGTGTCGCTGACCATGATCTTCATGGTGCTCTACAGCCGCTACCGTTCGACCGCGCTGACCCTGATCATCATGGGCAATATTCCGCTGGCCCTGATCGGCAGCGTCATCGCGCTGTGGATTTCCGGCCAGCCGCTGTCGGTCGCCGCGCTGGTCGGCTTCATCACCCTGACCGGCATTGCGACGCGCAACGGCATCCTCAAGATCAGCCACTACATCAACCTCTGCGCCTTCGAGGGGGAAAGCTTCGGCCGGCACATGATCGTGCGCGGCTCGCTGGAGCGCCTGACGCCGGTGCTGATGACCGCGCTGGTGGCCGCCTTCGCCTTGATGCCGCTGCTGCTCTCGGCCGACGCGCCGGGCAAGGAAGTGCTGCACCCGGTGGCGGTGGTGATCTTCGGCGGCCTGATCAGCTCGACCCTGCTCGATACACTGCTGACGCCGCTGATGTTCTGGCTGTGGGGCAAGCCCGCGCTGGAGCGGCTGCTCGCCGCCAAAGAGAGCGAAAGTTTCTAAGCCTGTTTCCGACAACCAAGGAGTTTCCCATGAAGCAATCCCTGATTTCTCTTGCCGCGGCCAGCGCCCTGATGCTGGCGAGTTCGTTCTCGTTCGCCCATAGCGACGAATACCTGGATACCCAGAAGACGCCCAACGGCGGCCAGCAGCGCATGGCCGGCGCCTATCACTTCGAGCTGGTGGTGGCCAAGGACAGCAAGGAGGCCAGGGACAACCCGGTCGTGGTGTATGTCACCGACCACGCCAATGCGAAGATTCCAACAGTTGGCGCTGGCGGTACGGCGACCATCCTCGCCGGCAAGCAGAAGGCCAGCGTCAAGCTGGTGCCCGACGGCGACAACCGCCTCAAGGGCGTCGGCAAGTACGCGTCGACGCCGGACATGAAGGTGGTGGTGTCGATCACGCTCTCGGGCAAGCCCGCCGAGCAGGCGCGCTTCACGCCGCTGGCCGCACCGTCGGTCGCGGCAAACGACGGGCATACCGACCACAAGCACTAAATTCTGCCCCATCAGATTCGTTGCCGAGGGGCGGCGACAAACCCAGCGAAGGAGGCACAGCATGAACAAGTTTGCCATGACAGCCATTGCGGCCGCACTCGCGTTCTCGGCACCGGTTTTCGCCGACGACGCGCATCACCCGGAAAAGGCCGCGGAAGCCAAGGGCGCACCCGCCCCGCTGGCGCCGCAGGTGAAAAAGATGCAGGACAACGTGAAGAAGATGCAGTCGCAGCTCGACCGAGTCGCCAAGGCCAGGAGCGACGCCGAGCGGCACAAGGCGATGGCCGAGCATATGCAGACCATGCAGGAAAACATGGGCATGGCGCGCGGCATGCAGGCCGGAATGGGCGCCGATTGTCAGATGATGCACGGCGGCATGATGGGCAAAGGCGGCATGGGCATGATGCAAGGCGGGATGATGGGCAAGGGCGGCATGGGCATGATGGGTGGCGCCGCGCCTGCCGAGGCTGCAGACCGCATGCAGCACATGGAAAAGCGCATGGACATGATGCAGATGATGATGGAGCAGATGATGCGCCGTCAGGAGGGCGCGGCCGCGCCGGCGGCGCCGATGAAGTAGGCACGGGGAGTTTCGCCATGCTTGTCCGGCTCAGGCGCTTGCCCCCGTCGTTCTGATGTTGCGCACGCGGCGCAGCGGCGTGATGGACTGGCCCGAGACCAACCTGGTCTTGTTTGCCTTCCTGCTCAATCTGCCCTGGGAAATTTGGCAGATCCCCTTGTTCAAGGGGGTGGCCTCGCTCGCGCACTGGGACGGGGTCATCATGTGCACGCGCGCCGCGGCGGGCGATGCGGTGATTGCGCTGCTCGCCTTCTGGCTGGTCGCAACCGTTGCTACGCGCGGCTGGATACGGCGGCCCACAGCCGTCACCCTGGGGACCTTCGTCGCCGTCGGCGTGGCCGCCACCGTGGTGCTGGAATACTGGGCCACGCAGGTCGGCGGCCGCTGGCAATATGCCGAAGCAATGCCCCGGCTGCCCTTGCTGGGTACTGGGCTGGCGCCCTTGGTGCAATGGCTGCTGCTGCCGCCCCTCGTCGTTTGGCTGGTAAGGAGGCAAATCCGATGAAAGCGGACGGAACCATGGTCGACCCGGTGTGCGGCATGACGGTCCAGCCCGATTCGGCGCACCGCTTCGAATACGAAGAACGGCAGTACCGCTTTTGCAGCGCGAAGTGTCTTGCCAAATTCGCTGCCGATCCGCGGCGCTACCTGGCCCTGCCAGTACCGGCCGCCGCCGAGCCGGTCGAATCGACATCGGCCCGCGAATACACCTGCCCGATGCACCCCGAGGTGCGCCAGACCGGTCCCGGCACCTGCCCCAAGTGCGGCATGGCGCTGGAGCCGGTGCTGCCCGAGCTGGAGCAGGACGAGGACAAGGCCGAGTACCGCGACTTCCAGCGCCGCTTCTGGGCCAGCCTGCCGCTGACCGTCAGCGTCGTGCTCCTGGCGATGGCCGGGCACAGGCTGGCCTGGCTGGTGCCCGCGCTGCGCAACTGGGGCGAACTGCTGCTCGCCGCGCCTATCGTGCTCTGGGCCGGCTGGCCCTTCTTCGTGCGCGGCTGGCAGTCGCTGCTCCATCGCAGCCCCAACATGTGGACCCTGATCAGCCTCGGCACCGGTGCGGCATTCGCCTACAGCGTGGCCGCGACCCTGGTGCCCGGCTGGTTCCCCACCTCGTTCATGGCCCACGGCCGCATCGGCGTGTATTTCGAGGCGGCGGCGGTCATCATCTCGCTGACCCTGCTCGGGCAGATGCTCGAATTGCGTGCGCGCGCGCAAACCACCGCGGCGATCAAGTCCCTGCTCGGCCTCGCGCCGAAAACCGCACGCCGCATCAATGCCGACGGCAGCGAGGAAGACGTGCCGCTCGCCCATGTGCACGTCGGCGATAGCTTGCGCGTGCGCCCCGGCGAGAAGCTGCCGGTAGATGGCGCGGTGACGGAAGGCGCCAGCGCGGTCGATGAATCCATGCTCACCGGCGAACCGCTGCCGGTGACCAAGCGCCCCGGCGACAAGGTGATCGGTGCCACGATGAACACCTCGGGCAGCCTGGTGATCCGCGCCGAAAAAGTCGGCGCCCAGACCGTATTGGCGCAGATCGTGCAGATGGTGGCCCAGGCCCAGCGCTCGAAGGCGCCGCTGCAGCGCATGGCGGATGTCGTCGCCGGCTACTTCGTCGTGGCGGTGGTCGGCATCGCCTTGCTGAGCTTCTTCGCCTGGGGCCTGCTCGGCGGCGAACAGGGCTGGGTGTTCGGACTGATCAACGGCGTCTCGGTGCTGATCATCGCCTGCCCCTGCGCGCTGGGCCTGGCCACGCCGATGTCGGTCATGGTCGCGACCGGCAAGGCGGCCACCAGCGGCATCCTGTTTCGCGATGCCGCCGCGATCGAACGCCTGCGCGAGGTCGACACGCTGATCGTGGACAAGACCGGCACCCTGACCGAGGGCCGCCCGGCTTTCGAGCGCGTCGTGGCGGTCGCCGGCGGTAGCGAGGACGAGGTGCTGCGTCTGGCGGCGAGCCTCGACCAGGGCAGCGAGCATCCGCTGGCCGATGCCATCGTGCGCGCCGCGCGCGAGCGCGGACTGAGCCTCGACAAGGCCGAGCAGTTCGAGTCCGCCAGCGGCATCGGCGTGCGCGGCGCGGTCGGCGGCCGCCGCCTGGTGCTGGGCAATGCGGCGCTGCTGGCCGACGCGGGCGTCGATGTAAGCGGCATGGTGGTCGAGGCCGAGGCGCTGCGCCTGAGCGGCGCCAGCGTCATGCACCTTGCCGTTGACGGGCGGCTGCTCGGGCTGCTCGCCGTCGCCGATCCGATCAAGGCGAGCACGGCGGAAGCGCTGGCGAGCCTGCGCCAGGCCGGCTTGTGCGTCGTCATGGCCACCGGCGACGGCCTGACCACGGCGCGGGCGGTCGGCCAGCGGCTGGGCATCGAGGAAGTGCATGGCGAGGTCAAGCCGGCCGACAAGCTGGCGCTGGTCGAGCAACTGCAGCGCGAAGGGCGCATCGTGGCCATGGTCGGCGACGGCATCAACGATGCGCCGGCCCTGGCGAAAGCCGACGTCGGCATCGCCATGGGCACCGGCACCGACGTCGCCATGAACAGCGCCCAGGTCATGCTGGTCAAGGGCGATCTGCGCGGCATCGCCCGCGCCCGCCAGCTGTCGGCTGCGACCGTGGCCAACATGCGGCAGAACCTGGCCTTCGCCTTTCTCTACAATGCGCTCGGCGTGCCGATAGCGGCGGGCATCCTCTACCCGGCCTTCGGCCTGGTGCTGTCGCCCGTCATCGCCGCCGCGGCGATGAGCCTGTCGTCGGCCAGCGTCGTCGGCAATGCCTTGCGCCTGCGCGGCGCCTGACGGAAAAGCATTTCGCCGGCGATGGGCTTTATCATGTTGCAGCGCGCCGCGGGCTCGCCGCAACACCGATTTACGTCAATGAACAATGAGGAGTTATCGCACATGAATCGCCACGCATTTCTTGCCCTCTGCGCCAGCCTGGTCTTTTCCGCCTTGCCGGCGCTGGCCGCGCCTGAGGCGCCCGAGACGGTAACGCCGACCGACGGCGTGATCAGGAAGCTGAATCGGGCTTCGGGCTCCATCACCATCACGCACGGCGAGCTTCCCAATCTTCACATGGGCCCCATGACCATGAGCTTCAAGGCCAAGGATCCGGCGATGCTGAAGAAGTGGAAGGAGGGCGACAAGATCCGCTTCCGCGCGGTGGACGCTAAGGGCGTATTGACCGTCACCAGTATCGAAGCCGCGAAGTAGGGCATGGCCTCCCGTCTCGTGCGGCTGGCAGCGTTGCTCGCCCTGACCACTACCACGGCCTGGGCCCAGCCTGCCGAGCAGTTGATCGGCGGCGAGGTCGGGAGCCTGCTCGAATTTGCCCGCAGCCGTCATCCCGAGTTCGCCGCATTGCGCGCCGAGGCCGAGGCCGCGACGGCGAAGATCGAGCCGGCCGGTGCACTGCCCGATCCTATGCTGCGCACCGAGTTGCGCGACGTCACCAACGAGGGCATGGACGCCAGCGCCAATCTGCTGCCGCCGCGCATCGGCGGCGCGCGCTACACCTTCAGCCAGGCGCTGCCCTGGTTCGGCAAGCGCGACCTGCGTCGCGGCGTGGCCGGCGCGGTTGCCGACGAGGCGCAGGCGAAGGCACGCGCCGGCTGGATCGAGCTGGCGACGAAGATCAAGCTGACCTACGCCCAGCATCACGTGCACCTGATCAGCATCCGCTATGCGCAGGAAAACCTCGACCTCATGCGGCGTGTCGCCGAGATCGCGCGCACCCGCTATGGCAGTGGCTTCGGCAGCCAGCAGGATGCCTTGCGCGCGCAATCCGAAATCATCGCCATGGAAACCGACCTGGTCATGCTCGAAGGCGAAAGCGCCCAGGCCAGCGCCCGCATGCGCGCGCTGCTCGGGCGGCCGGAAAACGTCAAGCTGCGCCCGCCGGAGAAACTGCGCCCCTTGCCGCCGGTAGCCAAGCTGGACATGGCCGCGCTGGAGGCGCGGCTGCGCGCCAACAATCCGCAGTTGGCGGCCGACGACGCGCGCATCAGCGGCGCCGAGAAGGGCCGCGATCTGGTCGAGCGCAACCGCTATCCCGACCTGAACCTCGGCATTTCGCCAACCCAGACGCGCAACCGCGTCAGCGAATGGGAGCTGATGTTCGAGATCAACATTCCGCTGCAGCAGGGCAGCCGTCGCGCCCAGGAGCGCGAGGCCGAACTGAACCTGGAAGCCGCGCGCCTGCGCCGCCAGGGCAACCTCAACCAGAGCCTGGCCGAACTCAGCGAAAGCCTGGCCGGCCTCGACGTCGCGCGGCGGCTGGAGTCGCTGGTGACCAACGGCCTGCTGCCGCAGGCGGAATTGAATCTCAACGCGGCGCTGGCCGCTTACGAAAACGGCCGCGCCGATTTCGCCGCGGTGCTCGACGCGCACCGGCAACTGCGCCGCGCCCGCGGCGAACTGGTGAAGGCGCGCGGCGACCAGCAGATGCGCCTGGCCGAGATCGAAAAGATGGTGGGAGAGGAACTATGAAATACGGATACCTGGCCGCGCTGTCGGTGGCACTGCTGGCCGCCGGCGGAGGCTACTGGCTGGGCAAGGCAAGAGTTGGCGCTGGCGACACGGCGAGCATGGCCGCCACGCCCGCTGCGGCTGCCGGCGCTGCCGGGGCGCAGAAGCCGCGCAAGCTGCTCTACTACCGCAACCCGATGGGTCTGGCGGACACCTCGCCGACGCCGAAGAAGGACTCGATGGGCATGGACTACATCGCGGTCTATGAAGGCGAGGACGACGGTGTGGCGGCGGGCGAGCTGAAGATCAGCACCGAGAAGGTACAGAAGCTCGGCGTCAAGACCGAACCCGCGGCGCTGCGCGAACTCGCGCGCCGGGTGCGCGCCTCCGGCCGGGTCGAGGTCGACGAGCGTCGCCTGCACAACGTGGCGCCGAAATTCGAGGGCTGGGTCGAGCGCCTGCACGTCAATGCCACGGGCCAGCCGGTGGCCAAGGGCCAGCCGCTGTTCGAGGTGTACAGCCCGGAGCTGGTTTCGGCGCAGCGCGAGTACGTGGTGGCGGCCAAGGGCGTCGCGGCGCTGAAGGATGCCGGCGCCGAAATGCAGACCGGCATGCGCCAGCTGGCCGAGGCAAGCCTGGTGCGTCTGCGCAACTGGGACATTTCCGAGGAGCAGATCAAGGCGCTGGCGGCGGGCGGCGAGGCCAGTCGCACGCTGAGTTTCCGCTCGCCGGCGGGCGGCGTGGTGCTGGAGAAGAAGGCCGTGGCCGGCATGCGTTTCATGCCCGGCGAGATGCTCTACCAGATCGCCGACCTGTCCTCGGTCTGGGTGCTGGCCGATGTCTTCGAGCGCGACATCGCGCTGGTCAAACCCGGGCAGAAGGTCAGTCTCGCGATCAGCGCCTATCCGGAGAAAAGCTTTGCCGGCACGATCGCCTACATCTACCCCCGGCTTACGGCCGAGACGCGCACGATCCCGGTGCGCATCGAGCTGGCCAATCCGGGCGGGCTGCTCAAGCCGGCGATGTACGCCAGCGTCGAACTGGCGGTGGGCGCCGCCGACCGCGTGCTGACGGTGCCGGTCTCGGCCGTGATCGACAGCGGCACGCGGCAGATCGTGCTGGTCGAAAAGGGCGCGGGGCGTTTCGAGCCGCGCGCGGTCAGGCTCGGCGCGCGCAGCGACGATTACGTGGAAGTCCGCGAGGGGATCAGGGACGGCGAGCCGGTGGTGGTCGCGGCGAACTTCCTGATCGATGCCGAAAGCAACCTCAAGGCCGCGCTCGGCGGCTTCGCGGCGGCCGGCGCGCCGCCAGCGGCGGCCAAGGGCGGCGCGGTCAGCCACCAGGCGAGCGGCAGGCTCGATGCCATCGATGCCAGGGCCGGCAGCGTGACCGTGACCCACGGTCCGGTGGCCAGCCTCAAGTGGCCGGGCATGACCATGGACTTCATGCTGGCGAATCCGGCGCTGACCGAGAAGATCAAACCCGGCAGCGCGATTGCCATCGAGTTCGTCGAGCGCAAGCCCGGCGAGTGGGTGATCACGAAAATGGACGCGGCAGCGCAGACCGGGGCGAGCGCGCCGGCAGACCGGCACCAGGGCCACTGACATGCTGAATGCCCTGATCGGCTGGTCGGCGCGGAACGCCTTCCTCGTCCTGCTCGCCACGCTGTTCGTCACGCTGGCCGGCATCTACGCCGTGCTGCGCACGCCGATCGACGCACTGCCCGATCTGTCCGACGTGCAGGTCATCGTCTATACGGAATACCCCGGCCAGGCGCCGCAGGTGGTCGAGGACCAGGTCACCTATCCGCTAACCACGGCGATGCTGTCGGTGCCGAAGTCGAAAGTGGTGCGCGGTTTTTCCTTCTTCGGCGCCTCCTTCGTCTACATCATTTTCGAGGACGGCACCGACATCTACTGGGCGCGTTCGCGGGTTCTCGAATACCTGAACTTCGCGGCAGGGCGCATGCCCAAGGGCATCACGCCGCAGATCGGGCCGGACGCCACGGGCGTCGGCTGGGTCTATCAGTACGCGCTGCTGGCGAAGGACAAGACCCTGGCCGAGCTGCGCAGCATCCAGGACTGGTATCTGCGCTACCAGCTGACCAAGGCGCAGGGCGTCGCCGAAGTGGCCTCGATCGGCGGTTTCGTCCAGACCTACCAGGTCACGGTCGATCCGGTCAAACTGCGCGCCTACGGCATTCCGCTGATGAAGGTGGCGCAGGTGATCCGCGACTCCAACCGCGACGTCGGCGGCCGCGTGGTCGAAATGGCCGAGACCGAGTACATGGTGCGCGGCAAGGGCTATCTGCGCGGCAGGAGCGATCTCGAACTGCTGGTGGTGAAAAGCGAGAAAGGCACGCCGGTATTGATCCGCGACATCGCCCGCGTCGAACTGGCGCCCGACGAGCGGCGCGGCATCACCGAACTCAACGGCGAGGGCGAGGTGGTGTCGGGCATCGTCATGGCGCGCTACGGCCAGAACGCGCTGGAAGTGATCCACAACATCAAGCAGAAGCTAGCCGAAGTCTCCGCCGGCCTGCCGCCAGGCGTCAGCGTCGAGACCGTGTATGACCGCGCCGAACTGATACACCGCGCGATCGACACCCTGAAGCGCACCCTGGCCGAGGAATCAATCATCGTCGCCCTGGTCTGCATCGTCTTCCTGCTGCATGTCAGGAGCGCCCTGGTCGCGATCCTGATGCTGCCGGTCGGCATCCTGATCGCCTTCATCGCCATGCGCCTGCTGGGCATGAATTCCAACCTGATGAGCCTGGGCGGCATCGCGATCGCCATCGGCGCCATGATCGATGCCGCGATCGTCATGATCGAGAACGCGCACAAGCACCTCGAACGGCTTCACTCCTCCCCCTTCAAGGGGGAGGCTGGGAGGGGGATGGGGGAAGAGGGCGGGGCACAACCCCATCCCCACCCTAACCCTCCCCTTGAAGGGGAGGGAACAAGGCAGCGCGCCGAAGCCATCATTGCCGCGTGCAAGGAGGTCGGGCCGGCGCTGTTCTTTTCGCTCCTGATCATCACGGTCTCCTTCCTGCCAGTTTTCACGCTCGAAGCCCAGGAGGGCCGGCTGTTCTCGCCCCTGGCCTACACCAAGACCTTCGCCATGGCCGGCGCGGCCCTGTTGTCGGTGACCCTGGTGCCGGTGCTGATGATGCTGTTCATCCGCGGCAGGATCATGCCGGAAGCGAAGAACCCGGTGAACCGCGTCCTGATCTGGGTCTATCGGCCGATCATCGCCTGGGTCATGCGCTGGAAGAAGCTGACCATCGCGCTGGCGCTGCTGGCGCTCGGCGCCTCGATCTATCCTGCATCCCGGCTCGGTTCCGAGTTCATGCCGACGCTCAACGAGGGCACGTTGTTCTACATGCCGACTTCATTGCCCGGCATGTCGATCACCAAGGCCGCCGAACTGCTGCAGACGCAGAACAAGATCATCAAGAGCTTCCCCGAAGTCGCCTCGGTCTACGGCAAGGCCGGCCGCGCCAACACGGCGACCGACCCGGCACCGACCGAGATGTTCGAGACCGTGATCAACTTGAAGCCCGAGTCCGAATGGCGGCCCGGCATGAGCACCGACAAGCTGATCGCCGAACTGGATCGCGCCCTGCAGTTCCCCGGCGTCGCCAACTCCTGGACCATGCCGATCAAGGCGCGCATCGACATGCTGTCCACCGGCATCCGCACGCCGATCGGCATCAAGGTCTTCGGCAAGGACCTCGGCGAGATGGAAAAGCTGGCGAGGGAGATCGAGGCCGTGGTGAAGCAGGTGCCGGGCACCACCTCGGCCTTCGCCGAACGCATCACCGGCGGCTTCTACCTCGACATCACGCCCGACCGCGAGCAACTGGCCCGCTATGGGCTGGCGGTCGGCGACCTGCAGGACGTGATCGGCACGGCTCTCGGCGGCGAGATGGTGACCACCACGGTCGAAGGCCGCGAGCGCTTCGGCGTGCAGGTCCGCTATCCGCGCGAACTGCGCGCCGATCCGCAGCAGATCGCGCGCGAGGTGCTGGTGCCGACCATGGACGGCGCCATGATCCCGATCGGCCAGGTGGCGAAGGTGGAAATCGCCAAGGGCGCGCCGGGCATACGCACCGAGAACGCCCTGCTCTCCGCTTACATCTTCGTCGACATCCGCGGGCGCGACATCGGCGGCTACGTCGCCGACGCGAAGCAGGCGGTGGCGGCGCAGATCAAGTTCCCGCCCGGCTATTACGTCACCTGGAGCGGCCAGTTCGAGTACATGGAGCGGGCCATCGCAAAAATGAAGGTCGTCATCCCGGTCACGCTGCTGATCATCTTCCTGCTGCTCTACCTCAACTTCCGGCGCCTGACCGAAACCCTGATCGTCATGCTCTCGGTGCCCTTCGCCCTGGTCGGCGGGGTCTGGCTGATGTGGCTGCTCGGCTACAACCTCTCGGTCGCGGTCGCGGTCGGCTTCATCGCGCTGGCCGGCGTCGCCGCCGAGACCGGCGTGGTCATGCTGATCTACCTCGACCATGCCTGGGCGGCGGCCCAGGCGCGCTGCACGGCCGAGAATCGCCGTCCCGCCAGCGCCGACTTGTACGCCGCCGTCATGGAAGGCGCGGTGGAACGGGTGCGGCCGAAGATGATGACCGTGGTGGCGATCATGGCCGGCCTGCTGCCGATCATGTGGGGCAGCGGGACCGGTTCGGAAGTCATGAGCCGCATCGCGGCGCCCATGGTCGGCGGCATGATCTCCTCCACCGTGCTGACCCTGGCGGTGATCCCGGCCATCTATGCTCTGGTCAAGGAGTGGCAGTTGCGATCGCGGCGGGAGGCTTGAATCCCGCGAGGTTGACCTTCGACAAGAGTTTGCCGCGCCGCGGCCCCTAAAATTTTGGCATGCGTCGCTCTGGCGCCAGGCGATCAGGGAAATCCGCGCACCGAAGCCGTTCAGCCATGATGAAAATTTCGCCCATCTGCATTGCCGCGCTTGCGCTGCTGGCGTCGTCGCCGTCCGCCGCCGAAGCGCTGCGCATCAACACCGGCGTCGGCGCACCCTACATCCAGGCCGACCGCAAGGGCTTCCTCGACCTGCTGGTGCCCGAGATCTTCCGCCGCGTCGGGATCGAGGCCGAGGCGGTCGGCTACGCGGCTTCGGAGCGGGCGATGATCAACGCCAACAACGGCGTCGATGACGGCATGGCGATGCGCATCAAGGGCCTGGAGGCGATCTACCCGAACCTGCTGCGGGTCGAGGAAAAGATCATCGACAACGAATTCGTCGCCTACTCGATCCGCCACGATTTCAAGACCACCGGCTTCGACAGCCTGAAGCCTTTCCAGGTCGGCTACATCATCGGCTGGAAGGTGTTCGAGGTGCCGCTGCGTTCCGCGCCGGCTGTCACGCTGGTGCAGGATGCGAACCAGTTGTTCACCCTGCTCGACAAGGACCGCGCCGACGTCGTGCTGTTCGAGCGCTGGCAGGGCAACTGGCTGGTCCGCGAACGCAGGATACCGGCCCGGCTGCTGCTGCCGCCGCTGGTGACGACCGAGATGTACATGTACCTGCACAAGAAGCATGCGCATCTGCTCGGGCGCGTTGCCGAGGCGCTGCGCGCGGCCAAGGCCGACGGCAGCTACCGGCGGATTCACGAACAGACCCTGCCGCGGCTCTGAGGCGCCGATGATTCCGGACCGTTTCTGGAGTGGGCAGCTGCTGGCGCGCCGGCTGGCTTTCCTGATCGTCTTCGCCAGTTCGGTGATTGCCCTGCTGATCACCGCGGCCCAGCTCTACCTGGAATTCAAGCGCGACGTCGGCTACATCCATGATCGTTTCAGCCAGGTCGAGGAAGCCTATCTGCCCAGCATCGTGCAGAACGTCTGGGTGGTCGATCCCGCGCGCCTGGACACTTTGCTCGAAGGCATCAACCGTTTGCCGGATTTCGAGTTCGCCGAAGTCCGCGTCGACGGCAAGCGTTTCGCCAGCAGCGGCAAGCGCCCCGCTTCCGCCGAACTGATCCGGCAGTTTCCGCTGACCTACGAGTACCGTGGCCAGCTGCTCGACATCGGTCATCTGGAGGTCGGCGCCTCGCTCGACGGACCGATCCGGCGCACCTGGGAACGTCTGTGGTTCGTGCTGCTGCTCAACGCGCTGAAGACGGCGCTGGTCGCCGCCCTGATTTTCCTGCTGGTGCGGCGCATGATCACCCAGCCGCTGGAGCGCATCGCCGGCCAGGCCCGCCGGCTTGCCGCGGGGGATCTGGCGCAGCCGCTGACGCTGCCGGTGAGCCGGCTGTCGGCGGGCGACGACGAGATTCACGGTCTGGCCGGAAATCTCGACCAGATGCGGCAAAAGCTCATGCAGCGCCAGGCCAGCCTGGAAGCCATGAACCGCGAACTGGAGGCTGCGGTGCGTGAGCGGGAGGCCGCGCTGGAGCAGATTCGCCAGGCCCACGACGAAATACGCAATCTCAACGAGGAACTCGAGGCGCGGGTGCGGCAGCGCACGGCGCAACTCGAGGTCGCCAATGCCGACCTCGAAAGTTTCAGCTACTCGGTCTCGCACGACCTGCGCGCGCCGCTGCGCGCCATCGACGGCTTTGCCGGGATCCTCGCCGAGGACTACGCGCCGCGCCTGGACGATGAGGGACGGCGCCTGCTGCGGGTGGTCGGCGACAACGCCAACAAGATGGGGCGGCTGATCGGCGACATCCTGAATTTCTCCCGCGCCGGCCGCCAGGAGATGACGATCCTGCCGATCGACATGAACGCGCTGGTGCGCGAAGTCTGGCAGGGACTGGAACCGCAGCGCGAGGACCGTCAGGTGGAATTGCGCCTGGGCGAACTGCCGCGCGCCAGCGGCGACATCGCGGCCATCCGTCAGGTCTGGCAGAACCTGCTCGCCAATGCCCTGAAGTTCACGCGCGGCCGCGCGCCGGCGGTGATCGAGGTCGGCGGCGAGACTGCCGCGGACGAGCTTCTCTATCATGTGCGCGACAATGGCGCCGGCTTCGATCAGGCCCAGGTCGCGAAAATCTTCGTGCCCTTCCAGCGCCTGCATGAGGCCGGCAAATTCGAGGGCAGCGGGATCGGCCTGGCCATCGTCAAGCGTTTCGTCGCCATGCACGGCGGCCGCGTCTGGGCCGAGGGCAAGCCGGACGCCGGGGCCTGTTTCGGCTTCGCCCTGCCGGCCCACCAGGCCTGCGACGACGCTGCCGCCTGAGCGCGGCGTGCGGCATCGGGCGGCGGCTGCTTCCTGCCGCCGCAGGCGATCCGGTAAAATCGATCATCATGGGATATCAGAAAATCTTCGATCGCCGCGGCCTGCTGCTGCTGCTGAGCCTGCTGCTGACGACAGGCTTCTTCGCCACCACGTTGCTGGGCTACCAGGTATCGAAGCGGGCGATTCGCGATGCCATCATCGGACAGGATCTGCCGCTGACGTCGAGCAACATCTACTCCGAAATCCAGAAGGACCTGGTGCGGCCGGTATTGATTTCATCGACCATGGCCAGTGACACCTTCCTGCGCGACTGGGTACTCAGGGGCGAGGTCGGGGTCGGCGAGATGGCGCGCTACCTGAGCGAAGTGAAGCAGCGCTACGGCGCCTTCAGCAGTTTTTTCGTTTCGGAGAAGAGCGCGATCTACTACACCGGCGAGGGCATGCTCAAGCGCGTGGCGCCCAACGAGCCGCGCGATGCGTGGTACTACCGCGTGCGCGACATGAAGGAAGCCTATGAGATCAACGTCGATCCCGATCTCGCCAATCGCGATGCGCTGACCATATTCATCAACTACCGCGTGTTCGACTTCGATGGCAACTACATCGGCGCCACCGGCATCGGGCTCACCGTGGACGCGGTGCGGCGCCTGATCGCCGAGTACCAGCAGCGCTTCCAGCGCACGATCTACTTCGTCGATGCCGGGGGCAGGGTGGTGGTCTTCGGCAACCAGCTCGATCGCGCCGCCGACCTGCGCGCCGCCGAGGGCCTGGGGCCGCTGGTGGAGCGCATCCTCACGGAGAAGAGCGGCAGTTACCAGTACCAGGCCGGGGGCGACAACCACATCCTCAACGTCAATTACCTGCCGGAACTGAAGTGGTACCTGTTCGTCGAGCAGAACGAGGAAGTGGCGCTGGCCGGCATCCGCCGCACGCTCTACGTCAATCTCGCCATCAGCCTGGCGGTGACGCTGGTGGTGGTGCTGCTGACCCACCTGGCGCTGTCGCGCTACCAGCACCGCATCGAGGAAATGGCCTCGACCGACAAGCTCACCGGCCTGCTCAACCGCCATGCTTTCATCATCCTGGTGGACAAGCTGATGGCGGCCTACCGGCGCGCGCCGCGGCCGATCAGCATGCTGCTGGTGGATCTCGACCACTTCAAGCAGGTCAATGACCGGCACGGACATCTCGCCGGCGACGAGGTCCTGGCAGGGGTCGCCGGCATCCTGCGGCAAGGCCTGCGCGAATCCGACATCGCGGTGCGCTGGGGCGGCGAGGAATTCCTGCTGGTGCTGCAGGGCTGCAACCTTGCGGAGGCCACGCGCATTGCCGAGAATCTGCGCCAGGCCGTGGCCCGGGCGCGGCTCGCCGGGCAGCATGAGGGCGTCAGCGTCAGCATCGGCGTCAGCGAGTTCGACGGCGTCGAGACCACCGACCAGGCGGTCAATCGCGCCGACGGCGCGCTCTACCAGGCAAAGCACGGCGGCCGCAACCGCGTCTGCGTCGCACCCTCCGCCTAGACGTGGACGACCCGCGGCGGCGGCGGATGGGTTCAGCGTGAAATACATCGCCAGGCGCGCTGTGTCAGGTTCGAGCGCAGCGGGCCAATCAGTAGCCTCCCCGCGAGGGGGCGAGGCGGGAATTCGCGACGCATGCGTCGCGCCGCCGCAGCCGGCTGGCTGTGCAAAGCCAGCCGTGGGCCGCGCAGCGGATGGGAGGGGCGGGCCCATTTTCCAGCCTGGGGCTCATCGATGGCACGAGATTTCATGACGCGGGGTGGATTGTCGAAGCCATGCGCGTTAGGCTGGCAGCCGTGAAGCTTTCCATCGACCGGCCACGGCTTGCCCTGCTGCTGCTTGCCGCCCTCCTCGGCGTGGGCATCTGGGCCTATCGCGGGGTCGGCGATTCGCTGCGCGAACTGCGCGCCACCTCGATGGTGACGCTGCTCAACACGCAAATCGAGGCGCTGGAGCAATGGATCGCCGAGGGGCGGCATGAAGCGGAGCAACTGGCGGCCGACGCGGAACTGAGCGCAACGGTCGGCCGGCTGATCCGCCACGGCGCCGGCGGCGAGGAGGGGGGCCGCATCATCGAACGCGTACTGCAGGCCGCCGGAGGCATCGGCATCACCGCCGCGCATGTGATCGACGGCAAGGGAAATGTTCTCGCTTCGAGCGACGCGGCGCGCATCGGCCAGACCGTGACCCCGGATTTCTTCGCCAACCTCGCCCCGGCCCTGGCCGGGCGTTCCATATTCATCCGTCCTTATCGCGGCGGCGCCATGGGCATCAATCCCCTGCAGCTGGGCAGCGTCTGGATCGCGGCGCCGGTGCGCGACGCCAGGGGCAAGGTGCTCGCCCTGCTGGCCCTGGGTTCGCCGGCAGCAGCCGGCTTCGCCGACTTGTTCAAGGCGGCCCGTCCCGGCAGCAGCGGCGAGTCCTTTGCCTTCGACGCCGATGGCTGGCTGGTTTCGGAAAGCCGCCACATCGAGGAGCTGCGCAGCCGCGGTCTCGTTGCCGGGGCGAGCAAGGGCATCGCGCCGCTGCGCCTCCTGGTCGCCCAGGACGACACGGCGCGGCTGACGCGGCTGGCGGCGACGGCCATCGCGGCGCGCCTCGGCGAGGAATCGCAGCGCGCCGGCGTGCTGCTGGACCCCTACGTCGGCTATCTCGACCGCGAGGTGATCGGCGCCTGGCGCTGGTTGAGTGAACTCGATCTCGGCGTGGCCGTGGAAATGCATGCCGCCGAGGCCTACGCGCCGCTGCGCTATCTGCAGATCGCCTTCATGGTCCTGCTGGCCATGATCCTGCTGGTGTGGCTGTCCGTCTTCCTCCCGGCCGAGACCCTCGATCGCCTGCTGCGCCGCAAACCGGGGCAGCAGATCGGTCCCTACCGGGTGATACGCCAGATCGGCGCCGGCGCCATCAGCAATGTCTACCTTGCCGAGCACCGCCTGCTCAAGCGCCCGGTGGCGCTCAAGGTGCTCAAGCCGCAGGCGTCCTCCGACGAATGGATCGCGCGTTTCGAGCGCGAGGTGCAGTCCACCAGCCTGCTGCGCCACCCCAACACGATCACGATCTACGAGTACGGCAGGGGGCCGAACGGCCTCTTCTATTACGCCATGGAATACCTGGAGGGCCTGTCGCTGGCCGACCTGGTCGAGCGCTACGGCCCCGTGCCGCCGGCGCGCACCGCCTACATCCTGCGCCAGGCCTGCGCCTCGCTGTGGGAGGCGCATTCCTGCGGATTGGTGCATCGCGACATCAAGCCGCAGAACATCATGCTGTGCGAAATATCGGGCGAGCGCGACGTGGTCAAGGTACTCGACTTCGGCCTGGTCAAGCAGGTTTCGGGCGTTGCCACGCGCGACCTGACCGGCTCCATGCGCATCCTCGGCACGCCGCTCTACATGTCGCCGGAACGCATCCGCAACCCGGCCGACGCCGATGCGCGCGCCGACATCTACGCGCTTGGCGCGGTCGGCTTCCACCTGCTCACGGGCCGGCGCCTGTTCGAAACCGAGACCGAGCACGACCTGACTTATCACGTGCTGCACGAAGAGCCGCGGCTAGCATCGGACTGTTCGCCCTTCGCGGTGCCGGCGGAACTCGATGCCCTGATCGGCCGCTGCCTGGAAAAGGACCCGGCGGCGCGCCCGCAGAACATCGCCGAAGTGGCCGGCGCGCTCGATGCGCTGCTGGTGCACGCGCCATGGACACGGCGCCAGATCGACGCCTGGTGGGAAAAGAACTGGGTCGCGGCGGACAGTCCCGAGCGCCGCTTCTCGACGACCAGGTATTGACGCAATTCTGAAAATCTCAGGTCAATCTGCGAATCGAATGCGTTTTGCGGGGCAATTCGCCGTATCGCAAGCGCCAACTCTTATACCGATGGCGGGGTGTGGCGGAAGCGCCTGCGGTATTCGCGCGGGCCGCTGCCGGTCCAGGCGCTGAAGGCGCGATAGAAAGCGGCGGCGTCGGCGAAGCCGAGGTCGGCGCCGATGCGGCTCAGGGGGCGTGCGGTCTTGGTCAGCCAGTCGGTGGCGAGCTCGCGGCGCAGGCCGTCCTTGATGGCGCGAAAACTCGTGCCTTCGTCTTCCAGTCGGCGATGCAGCGTGCGCGGCGAAAGGAACAGGCGGCGCGCGATGGCCGGCAGCGTCGGCTGTTCGGGCAGGGCCGCGCGCAGGTGTTCGCGCACGCGCAAGGCCAGCGCGCGGTCGCGGCGATACAGCGTGGTGATGGAAGCCGGCGCGTCGGCGAGAAAGCTGCGCAGCGCCGCCTCGTCGCGGCGCACCGGCAGGGCCAGCCATTCCGCCGGAAAGCGCGCTTCGAGGCGCGGCGCGTCGAAGGTGTAGCGCGGCGCGAAGACCAGTTCGTAGTCGGCCGCATGGAGCGGCGGCGGGTAAGGGAAGCAGACTTCGTCGAGCGGCAGCGGGTGCGCCACCAGCCAGGCGGCGAGGCCGTGGATCATGCGCAGCAGCCATTCGTAGGCGAACACGCGCCCCGCAGCGCCGACCGGCAGCGCCTGTTCCTCGCTGATGACGATGACGGCGGCGCGGCCGCTTAGTTCCAGTTCCACGTCGAGCTCGTCCTGCACCACATGCAGGAAGCGCGCGATGCGTTGCAGCGCCTCCTCCAGGTTTGCTGCGGACAGCGTGGCGCGGCAGAGGAACTCGAAGCTGCCGCGGCGCAGGGGCCGTGAAAACAGCGCGAAACCCTCGTCGTCGAGGCTTTCGTTGATCAGGCGGTAGAGCGCGGCATAGCGCGCGACGGGGATGCGGGCGCTGCGCTCATGCAGCAGGTTCCTGGCAATTCCTGCACGGTCGAGCAGGGTCTCGGGCGCCAGCCCGGCCCGCGCCACCCCCGACAGAATGCCGCTGACGAAGCCCATGGCGACGGTCGATGGGCTGCCGGCGGAGTTCCGTGAGGGAGTGGCTGTTCTGCGCATAATGGCAAATTATGCATAGTTCTCGTCGTTTTGTGTCATGGCGGTATCGCAGGCCTTTACCTATGATGCAAGTTCCGCCGCCCATCCTGGAGTTGCCGCCATGACCGACCTCAGCATCGCTGCAAAACTGATCCCCTACAAGCCCAGGCACAAGGTGCGTTTCGTCACCGCCACCTCGCTGTTCGACGGCCATGACGCCTCGATCAACATCATGCGGCGCATCCTGCAATCCACGGGCGTCGAGGTGATCCACCTCGGCCACAACCGCTCGGTCGAGGAAATCGTCAACGCGGCGCTGCAGGAGGATGCGCAGGGCATCGCGGTGTCGTCCTACCAGGGCGGCCACGTCGAGTTCTTCAAGTACATGGTCGACCTGCTCAAGAGCCGCGGCGGCGAGAGCATCCAGGTCTTCGGCGGCGGCGGCGGCGTGATCGTGCCGGCCGAGATGAAGGAATTGCACGACTACGGCGTGGCCCACCTCTACTCGGTCGAGGACGGCCAGAAAATGGGCCTGCAGGGCATGATCAACGACATGGTGATGCGCTGCGATATCGACATCAGCAAGCGTGCGCCACAGGAAATGAAAGCGCTCGAGGTCGCCGACCGCGCCGAGCGCCTGCGCAACCTGGCGCAGATCATCACGGCGCTGGAGAACGGCGCCTGGCCCGAAAAGGCGAAAAAGGCGCTGCACGAGAAGGCCGCCGTGTCGTCAGCGCCAACTCTCGGCATCACCGGCACCGGCGGCGCCGGCAAGTCCTCGCTGACCGACGAGCTGATCCGCCGCTTCCGCCTCGACCAGGACGACTCTCAGCGCATCGCCGTGATTTCGATCGATCCCTCGCGCAAGCGCACCGGCGGCGCGCTCTTGGGCGACCGCATCCGCATGAATGCGATCCAGCATCCGAACATCTACATGCGCTCGCTGGCCACGCGCGACACCGGCAGCGAAATCTCCAAGGCGCTGCCCGACGTCATCGCCGCCTGCAAGGTGGCCGGCTTCGACTTCGTCGTGGTCGAGACGTCGGGCATAGGCCAGGGCGATGCCGCGATCGTGCCGCTGGTCGATGTCTCGCTCTACGTCATGACTCCGGAATTCGGCGCCGCCTCGCAGCTGGAAAAGATCGACATGCTCGACTTCGCCGACTTCGTCGCGATCAACAAGTTCGACCGACGCGGGGCCTCCGATGCGCTGCGCGACGTGCGCAAGCAGTACCAGCGCAACCGTGAACGATTCGGCGAAAAGCCGGACGACATGCCGGTGTTCGGCACCATGGCGGCGCGCTTCAACGACGACGGCGTCACCGCGCTGTACCAGGCGCTGGTGCCGCGCCTGGCCGAGCGCGGACTGAAGTTCAAGCAGGGCATCCTGCCGGCGGTTAACGTCAAGCACTCATCGGCCGGGCGCGCCATCGTGCCGGCCGACCGCGTGCGCTACCTGGCCGAAATCGCCGACAGCCTGCGCGGCTATCACAAGCACATTGCCGAGCAGGCGCTGCTGGCGCGCGAGCGGCAGTCGCTGAAAACCGCCAAGGCCATCTTCGAGGCCTGCAAGAAGAACGCGACAGATTTCGACGAACTGATCGCCTGGAAGGACGGCCAGCTCACGCCGCATGCCAGGAAGCTCCTGGCGATGTGGCCGGACATGAAGAAGGCCTATGCCGGCGACGAGTACGTGGTGAAGATCCGCGACAAGGAAATCCGCACCGGCCTGATCTACGAGACCATGTCGGGCACCAGGATCCGCAAGGTGGCGCTGCCGCGCTTCGACGACGAGGGCGAACTGCTCAAGTTCCTGATGCGCGAGAACGTGCCCGGGTCGTTTCCCTACACTGCCGGCGTCTTTGCCTTCAAGCGCGAGAACGAGGACCCGACGCGCATGTTCGCCGGCGAGGGCGACGCCTTCCGCACCAACAAGCGCTTCCTCAAAGTTTCCGAAGGCATGCCGGCCAAGCGCCTGTCCACGGCCTTCGATTCGGTCACGCTCTACGGCTGCGACCCCGATCCGCGCCCCGACATCTACGGCAAGATCGGCAACTCGGGCGTCTCGATCGCCACGCTGGACGACCTCAAGGTGCTCTACTCGGGCTTCGACCTCTGCGACCCGGCGACCTCGGTGTCGATGACCATCAACGGCCCGGCGCCGATGATCCTCGCGATGTTCCTCAATGCCGCGATCGACCAGCAGATAGCGAAATTCCGCGAGCAGAACGGCCGCGACGCGACCGAGGACGAGGCCGACAAGATTCGCGCCTGGACGCTGTCATCGGTGCGCGGCACGGTGCAGGCCGACATCCTCAAGGAAGACCAGGGCCAGAACACCTGCATATTCTCGACCGAGTTCGCGCTGAAAATGATGGGCGACATCCAGGAGTATTTCGTCCATCACCAGATCCGCAATTTCTACTCGGTCTCGATCTCCGGCTACCACATCGCCGAAGCCGGCGCCAACCCGATCAGCCAGCTCGCCTTCACCCTGGCCAACGGCTTCACCTACGTCGAGACCTACCTCGCGCGCGGCATGCACATCGACGACTTCGCCGGCAACCTCTCTTTCTTCTTCAGCAATGGCATGGATCCGGAATACTCGGTGATCGGCCGCGTCGCACGCCGCATCTGGGCCGTGGCGATGAAGAACCGCTACGGCGCCAACGAGCGCAGCCAGAAGCTCAAGTACCACATCCAGACATCCGGGCGCTCGCTGCACGCGCAGGAAATGGACTTCAACGACATCCGCACCACGCTGCAGGCGCTGATCGCGATCTACGACAACTGCAACAGCCTGCACACCAATGCCTACGACGAGGCGATCACCACGCCGACCGAGGAGTCGGTGCGCCGCGCCATGGCGATCCAGCTCATCATCAACCGCGAATGGGGCGTGGCGAAGAACGAGAACCCGAACCAGGGAGCCTTCATCATCGAGGAACTGACCGACCTGGTCGAGGAAGCCGTGTTGAAGGAATTCGAAGCCATCGCCAGCCGCGGCGGCGTCCTCGGCGCCATGGAGACCGGCTACCAGCGCGGCAAAATCCAGGAAGAGTCGATGCACTACGAGCACAAGAAGCACGACGGCTCCTACCCGATCATCGGCGTCAATACCTTCCTCAATCCGCACGGCTCGGGCGTCGCCAGCGAAATCGAGCTGGCGCGCTCGACCGAAGAGGAGAAGCAGTCGCAACTCAAGCGGCTGGCGGATTTCCAGCAGCGCAACGCCGGCGAAGCCGAGGCCTGTCTGGCCCGGCTGAAGCAAGCCGTGATCGACAACGGCAACGTCTTCGCCGTGATGATGGACGCCGTGCGCCATTGCTCGCTGGGGCAGATTTCCAATGCCCTGTATCTCGTCGGAGGGCAGTACCGGCGCTCGATGTAGAAAGTTGGCGCTGGCGGCACGGCGGATCCAGGTCTGAAGGGCAACAGTATCCGGGCCAATGGCCTGGGGTCGATCGGTGAAGAATGGCGTTTGAATTGACTATCCGCAACCGAAGGTGGACAGCCTGAGCAGGATTCCAATCGGTGCCGGGGCGCCCATCTCGTTTCGCTTGGCCGCCTGTCAGGACGGTGCTTCCGCGCCGGCCAGCATCCGGGACATGTCCTCAAAGGGAATCGGCTTGCTGAACAGGTAGCCTTGCATTTCATCGCAGCGCAGCAGCCGCAGGATTCGCGCCTGCTCCTGATCATCCACGCCTTCGGCGATCACTTTCAGATTGAGCGCGCGCGCCAGGGTAATGATGGTGGACACCAGCGTCATGACGTCAGCGCTCTCGAGCATGGTCACGACGAAGGACCTGTCGATCTTGAGCGCACCCACCGGCAGCCGCGCCAGGTAGGCGAGCGAGGAATAGCCGGTGCCGAAATCGTCGATGGCGATGCCGACGCCCATGGCGCGCACGGCGCGCAGCTTGCCGATGTTGGCTTCGATGTCTTCCATGAGCACCGACTCGGTGATCTCGATGTCCAGGCGCGAAGTCACCGTCATCAAGGCCAGGTTGGCGCGCACGGTGTCCAGAAAATCGGCCTGCTGCAACTGGATCGGCGACACGTTGACCGCCACTCGCGGCACGCGCAGGCCGGCGCTTTCCCAGCGCCGTATGTCCGCGATCGCCTGCTGCATCACCCACGCGCCGACCTCGAGGATCATGCCAGTCTCCTCGAGGATGGAAATGAACTGCACCGGCGGCAGCAGGCCGTGAGCCGGGTCGTTCCAGCGGATGAGGGCCTCCATGCCGTTGATCCGATTGGTCTCGAGCGACACCTTGGGCTGGTAGTGGAGGACGAATTGCTGCTTTTCCAGCGCTTGCCGCAGCCGGTTCTCGATGCCGAGCCGCTCGCTCACGCGATGGTTCATCTGCGGCTCATAGAAAAGGTAGTGCGCCGACCCCTTCTTGGCCTGCTTCAGCGCCGCCTCGGCATTGCGCACCAGCACTTCGGGGGTCTCGCCGTTGTCCGGATACAGCGCAATGCCGGCGCACACCGCCACGCGAACCTCCTGGTCGCCAATCTTGAAAGGCGGACCGAACGCTTCCTGCTGGCGCCGCAGGACGGTTTTCGCCACGCTTTCCTCGCCAGCCACGTCGGGCAGGATGACGGCGAAGTTGTCGGCGTTGAGGCGCGCATAGCGGATCTTGTCCGGCCCGCAACGCGCTGCCACCTGCTTGAGCAGGTCGTCGCCGGCGTGACGGCCGAAGGCATCGTTGTAGTGACGGAAGCGGTCGATGTCGAACAGCACCACGGCAAGACGCGTGTGCTCGCGCGCCGCCTTCTCGATATATTGTTCGAGGCGCTTGCTGAAGAGCGCACGATTGGCCAGGCCCGTCAGCACGTCGTAGTAGGCGAGGTAGTCGACCCGGTCCGATTTCTCCAGATGGTCGAGGGCGAAGCCGATGTCGCCCGCGAGCTCTTCGAGCAGCTTTGTTTCTTCGTCGTCGAAAAAACCGCTCTCGGCGGCGTGCAGCACCATGATGGCTGCGGCAGCGTCGCCCAGCACGATGGGCAGAATGCCGATGGCCCGTGTGCCGATGGCCAATGCGTGCTCGTGCAGATCAATGCCGCGCGCGGAGGTCTCCAGGTGATTCACGAAGACCGGGCGCCGGGTCTCCAGCACGCGGAACTTCAACTCCCGGGAGTCGGGCGTCTGCGCCGCCAGCGCCTTGCGCGCGTGATCGAAGTAGCCGCCCTCGTCGTTTCCGCTGGTCGCGACCAGGCGCACTCCTGTCTTACCTGGCTCCACGACACCGATCCAGGCGCGCAGAAAATGTCCCTGCTCGACGGCAATGCGACAGGACTCGCGGAACAATTCGTCCCGGTCGCGCACGCGCACCAACAGCGCGTTGATCCCGCTCAGCACCGAATAGACGCGATTGAGCCGCCGGATGCGATTGTCGGCGGCCTTCGCCGCAGTGATGTCCGATGCCATGCCCGCCACCCGATACACCTGGCCCGCGTCGTCCAGCACCGGGTAGGAGCGCGCCTTTATCCAGCGCACATCGCCGTCCGGCCGCACGATGCGGTATTCGACGTCGAAGCTGCCTTTGCCGTGACTGCTCTTCAGCACTTCGCCGACGCGCACTCGGTCATCCGGATGGATGGCCTCGGTCCAGGTGCGCGCGTCGTCGTACAGCGTTTGCAGCGGACGACCCCAGATGCGCTCGTAGGAGCTGTTGACGTACAGCATGCGCTGCAGGTCGGGAGATACCAGGTAGAAGACATCGTTGATGTTTTCGGAAATCTCCCGCAGGCGCAGCTCGCTTTCTCTCAGCTTTTCGGCGGCCCTGTGTCGCTCGACGATCTGCAATTGCAGTTCCGCAGCATGCCGCTGGATGACGTCGTAGAGCATGGCGTTCTCGTACATCAGGGCGAGTCGCCCCGCCATGAGACTCGCCATGCGCTCGTCTTCCTCGTCGAAATCGGCGGCTCCCGTGCGGTTGCCAAAGTACAGCCAGCCATGCACGCGTTCCGCAGACTTCACGGCGACGCCCAGAAAATTGCGCACCGGCGGATGGCCATCGGGCAGTTCGCCGTGGCTCGCGTCGAGCGCCGGGCTGCACGCATGGATAGGCGTATGCCCGGCCAGCAGGGCAGACAGAACGCCGCTTGCGCCGGGCTGCCGAAACAGGGTGGTGTCGACACCTTTGGCGAAGACGCAGGCCAGCGATTGCTCCTGCTCGTCGAGCATGCCGACGGCGGCATAGTCCGACGTCACGATGTCGCATACCGCGCCGAAGAACAGCTTGAGCAGCCGTTCCGGATCGCGCTCGGCGCTGGCCACCATGCCGACTTCGAAAACCGCGGAAAGCCGGCTCGCCAGCCGCTGCAGATGCGTGGCGTTGGCCGAGAATTGTCCGGCGGTCTCGCGTAACCAGCGCGGATCGTTCATCAGCTCAGGGGGTTGCCGCGCGATTTCCTCGAATTCCGCCTGAACCGCCTGCAGCTCATGGGTGTAGGCCTCGACGCTGCCTTGCAACGGCGAGGATTTGAGAGGCGGTGCCACGTCGCCCCGCTCCGTCGGCGGGGCCCGCCCGGCAAACGCTGTCCGCATCGGCTTGGGCGGTCGGCCAACGACCTGCTCCACGGCCGCCAGTATGACCCCGGGATCGCAGGGTTTGGGCAGCACGATGCTTACGCCGCAGGTGTGGGCAAGGCTTTCCGCCTCGGGCTTGCTGAAGGTGGCGGTGTAAAAGATAACCGGGGTGGCGGCGATGGCGGGATCGGCGCGCAACTCGCGCACGAACTCGTAGCCGTCCATGGTCGGCATGAGGATGTCGCTGATCACCAGGTCGGGGTGCGAGCTGCGAACCAGTTCCAGCGCATCGGCGCCGTTGCCGGCCTCGATCAGCTCATGACCGGTATAGCCCAGCAGGGTCAGCAGCATCTGGCGATTGGTCGGGCGATCGTCGACGACCAGGATCCTGGCCATGATTGTCCCCGTCAGCCGGCGCCGGTGCCGCGCGGGGCGAGGATGTCCGGCGCCAGGTAGGATTCGACGTCGCGCACGAAGGTTTCCGGATCAATCGGCTTGGACATGTAGCCATTGAACCCCGCTGCCAGCACCTTGTCGCGATCCCCCTGCATCGAGAACGCCGTCAGCGCAATGACGCGCAGATCTTGCGTGCGCGCATCGTTGCGAAGGCTTTTTAGCACTTCGTAGCCGTTCATGAGCGGCAACTGCAGGTCGCAGAGCACCAGGTCCGCCAGGGCGCTCAGGGCGCGGCGCGATCCGTCCAGACCATTTGCGGCGGGAATCGCCTCGTAGCCCGCACGAACGAGCAGGTAGGTCACCAGCTCCAGGCTGGAGGGATCGTCCTCGATGATCAGTATCCTCGCCGGCATGTTCGATGTCCGCCGCTCAGCCTTCCGGCAGGTTCAGGGTGAAGGTGCTGCCGACGCCGAAGGTGCTGTCGAAGGTGATGGATCCGCCCATGGCTTCGGCCAGCATGCGGCTCAGATGGAGCCCAAGGCCGGTCCCCTCGCGCGCCAGCAGGCTGGGTTCCGACAGGCGCGAGAAGGCGCTGAACAGCCCGGCCTGGTCGGCCTCGCGGATGCCGACGCCGGTGTCATGGACCGACAGTCGCATGACATTGCCGTGCGGTTCCGCCGACCAGCCGCCGGACAAGGTGACGCCGCCCGTTTCCGTGAACTTGATGGCGTTGTTGATCAGGTTGATCAGCACCTGGCTGATGGCGCGGCGGTCCGCATTGATCACCAGCGGTTCATCGCACTTGTCCATCCGAAGCGCGATGCCCCGGGCCTCGGCTATGGGGCGTAGCGATGCCGCAACTTCAGCCATGACCTGTTCGCAGTCCACCGGCACCCGGGTGAGCTCCAGCTTGCCGGCTTCGATCTTGGCCAGGTCGAGCAGATCGTTGATGAGCGCCAGTAGATGCTTGGCGCTGGACTGCACGGTGCGCAACTGGTGTTGCTGGTCGGCATTCAACGGGCCGGGCAATTGCATCAGCAGAGTGCCGGTAAAGCCGATCACGGCATTCAGCGGCGTGCGCAATTCGTGACTCATGCTGGCGAGGAACTGGTCCTTGGCCTGGTTGGCCCGGGCCAGTTCCTCGTTCTTTTCCTGCAGGTCGTGCTGGATGCGCTTGCGCCAGGTAATGTCGCGAATGGCACTCGACACCAGACGCCCGTCTTCGGTCTCAAGGGGGCTCAGGCTGATCTCGATCGGGAATTCCTCGCCGTCCTTGCGCAGGCCATAGAGTTCCAGACCCATGCCCATCGGTCTCACGCGAGGATCGGTAAAGAAGGACGTTCGATGCTGCGGGTGCTGCGCCTCGAAGCGAGCCGGCATGAGCATCTCTATCGGGTGCCCGAGCAGTTCGTCGCGCGCGTAGCCGAACAGCCTTTCGGTCTGCGAATTGACCAGGACGATGTTGCCGTCGCGATTGACAATCACGATGGAGTCGGGCGCGGACTCCAGCAGCCCTCGGAATTTCGCATCGGCCTTGTGGCGCTCGCTGACATCGCGAATGGCGCTCATGGCAAAGTTGCCCTCCGGAGTGGACAACGGGCTCAGACTGATCTCCAAGGGGAACTCGGTGCCATCCTGACGTAGTCCGTACAACTCCAGGCCGCGTCCCATGGCACGCGCACGCGGCTGCACGAAATAACTTGAACGGTGCCCGATGTGCGCGCCGCGAAAACGCTCCGGCAACAGGATCTCAATCGGCTGGCCGCGTAATTGTTCGCGCGCGTAACCAAACAGGTTCTCTACCTGCGTGTTGCAGACCGCGATGCGCCCGTGCGCATCGACGATGAGTATGCCGTCCGGCATCGATTCGAGCAGCACGCCGTAGCGCGCCTCAACGCTCTGCATTTCTCCAGTCGCGCTTGTGCTGCTCGCGGTGCCCTTCATCGTATCCATGCTGGACTCCTGATGAATGGAACACTAGGAACACTGAACGCGACCGCTCAAAGAACGGCCCGCATTTAGATGAGAATGAGAATAGTCCGCAATAGCTGAGTTGTCAACCAAGCTACCAAGCCTGTTCCGTGACGGAATTCACGCTGAGGTAAGTGATTCTCGAAGGGCAACTTTTGGGAGGCACGGCACCCCCGGCCGATTGGAACTGGAAATGACTTGAAGAAGGTAGTAAGCAGGAATGGATGCCGGCATTTTCGGAACCGAGGATGAGGCGGGTGACGGTGGGCGCGACGGCTGGAGCAGTACCAAGGGACCAGGGCCTGATCGAGGAAGCCCTGCGCAGTTGTGCAAGGCAGTACCGGCGGCATGCGGAATCCGGGAAGCGCGGAGGGCCTGGCCAATTCGGTGCGCCCCGAGGTCGAAATTGCCGCCGCGCTGCAGAACAATGGCAGTGCCTATGCGCCGAACATCATTCCGGCCGCGTTCTGGCTGGGCGCCGGCATCGCCGCCTTCCTGATCCATGTCCGGGTTCTGCCGCGCGAAGCGCAGGGATTCTCGCGCATCGCGCAGTTCCTGGGCAAGATCGCCGCGCCGTCCTGCGTGGTCCTGCTGCAGGTGCTGCTGGTGATCCTCCCGGTGCTGCTAGTGCTGCACATGCAGGTGGCCGACATCGCGGCACTGAGCCTGACGCTGGCGGTGTCGGCGGTGACCTTCCTGATCATCGTTTTCGCGCTCACCCGCGCCCTCGGGGATGCCGGCAAGGCCCTGTCGATACTTTTCCTCGCCGTGCAGCTGTCATCCTCCGGGGGCATCATCACGGTCGAGCTCGGTGGCGGCGTATTCATGGGTATCAGCCCGTGGCCGCCCCTGACCTGGGTGGTCAAGGCCATCAAGGCATCCATGTTCGGTGTCTTCGGCCATGCCTGGCAGTTGCCGTTGCTGCTGGTCGCGCCCTCCGGGTTCGCCGCCACCGTCATGGCCTGCACCGTCGGCAAGTGGGCTTACGTCGAGCAGGCCACACGATGCGTCCGTCGGTGAATTTCCAGCGCACGGCGCCGCCGTGTTCAACGGTCGGACCGGATGACATCAAGAGTTTCGACGCTGGCAGGTCAACCGTGAAACATCGGAGTCGCGCTCCGAATATTCATGGTGGCATCCAGCCATGGATTCCCGTTCCTCGCATCTCGATCGCCTGCGCAGCCGGCTCGCCGACTTTCCCGTGGTGGTCCTGCTCGGTCCGCGCCAGGCGGGCAAGACCACGCTGGCGCGCGCCTTGGTTGCCGTCTGGGACGGCCCGTCCACGTTGTTCGATCTGGAAGACCCGGACCATCTGGCGCGACTGGCCGACCCCTCGTTCGCGCTGCGGCCCTTGCGCGGCCTGGTGGTGCTCGACGAGATCCAGTGGCGCCCGGACCTGTTTCCGCTGCTGCGGGTATTGGCGGATCGGCCCGACTGCCCGGCGCGTTTCCTGATCCTCGGCAGCGCATCGCCGGAACTGATGCGTCAGTCCGCCGAGTCGCTGGCCGGCCGCATCGGTTTTCACGAGCTTGAAGGTTTCGGCCTGGACGAGATCGCCGCCGACGCCATCGACGCGCGCTGGTTGCGCGGCGGTTTTCCGCGTGCGTTGTTGGCGGCGAGCGACGCAGCCAGCGCCGAATGGCGCGCCGCGCTGATTCGGACCTATCTCGAGCGCGCCCTGGCCCAGCTCGGGTTTGCCCTGCCGGCGGCGACCATGCGCCGCTTCTGGACCATGCTCGCCCATTACCACGGGCAAACCTGGAACGGCAGCGAGTTGGCGCGCGCGATGGGCGTCACCGACAAGACCGTGAAGACCATGGCGCGCTGGCTGGATGTGCTGGAAGGCACCTTCCTGGTTCGCCGCCTGCGGCCGTGGCATGCCAATGTCGGCAAACGCGAGATCAAGGCGCCCAAGGTCTATATCGCCGATACCGGGCTGCTGCACAGCCTGCTCGGCATCGGCAGCCAGGACGCCCTGCTCGCCCATCCCAAGTGCGGTGCCTCCCGGGAGGGGCTGATCGTCCTCGAACTGGCCCGCCGTTCCGGGGTCGGTCGCGACGGCGCCTGGTTCTGGGGCGTGCATACCGGCGGCGAACTCGACCTGCTGATCCTGCGCGGGACGGAACGCATCGGTTTCGAAGTCAAGCTGACCCGCTCGCCGGCCGTCACGCCCTCCATGCGCTCGGCCCGCGAAGTGCTGCAGCTCGATCACCTGTACGTCGTCTGCCACGGCAACGAGCCGCCGTGGCCGCTGGCCGAGGGAATCACAGCCTTCCCGGCGGGCAATCTGTGCCGAACGCCGAATGTTCCTTGAGGCGGACGAAGCGTCGCAAGCCGAGCAGCGCGGAGTTCAATCATCGGCGTCAACCCGTCGCGGTGATGATGGACGCCGTGCCGCCGGTACGGATACGCCTAGGCCGCCGGATCGAAGGGTGCCCCCGCTTCGGCTTCATGATGCAGCGCCGCCGCGGGCGGCAGCTCGGCCAGGAGCAGCGCGTCGGCCTGGTAGAGGCCGCGCCCCCAGTTGCCTGCGTCCCAGTTTGCGCCCGGGACGGCGGTCGCCTTGATCAGTTGCTTGAACGCCGCCGGCCAGCGCCAGTTGGACGCACCGTAGGCGGCCTGGAGTTCGCTGCGCCGCTTCGCCAGCCACATTGCCGCGATGCCCGCGCACAGGGCCGTGGCGTAGGAAGTGCCGCTGCCGTTGGCGGCAATGAAGGGCACCAGCGCGCCGTCGCGCCTTTCGATGCTGGCGCGGCGGATGCCGTCGGCGGGACCGCAGACGTCGACGAATTCGCCGCGCGAGGCGTTGTCCCATGGCTTGAATGCATTGGGTCCCGCCGGACTGACGCCGCCGAGGGTGATGACGCGGTTGTAGCGGCCGGGGTAGGTGACGTCGCGAATGACATTGCCGGCCGCGGCGCAGACGATCACGCCGGCCTCGTAGGCCCGGTCGATGGCGCGCGCGAGCGGCGACCAGGGAATGATGCCGCCCAGGCTCATGCTGATGACGCGGCAGTCCCGGGCGATCGCGTCGTCGATGGCCAGGACCATCAGCCGCTGCACGGCATCGATCAGGATCGAGTCGGTGACGCGGTAGGGAATCACGCAGGCGCCGGGCGCGGCACCGTAAAACGGCGGGATGTCGTCGTCGGCACGCTCGTAGAACCCGGCCAGGGTAGACAGGGTGCGCGTGCCGTGGCCGCCGTTGCCGCCCGTCAGGTTGTCGAAGGGGCCTGCTTCCTCGGGCGGGTTGCTGTTGGGCTGGTCGGGGCTGGGCAGGGGCAGGAAGTCGCTGAAGTAATTCTTCCCCAGCTCGGGCCGCAGGTAGTCACTGACGCCGTCATGGAAGCCCAGCGCCGGATGCCGGGTGCAGCCGGTGTCGATATGGCCGATGCGGACGTCGGCCCAGGGGATGGCGCCGGCGCCCAGGTCGAACAGGGACCAGGCCTTGTCGATGCGGCTGATCGTGAGCTGCCAGTCGAGGTCGATGCCGCGGCCGTCGATCGTCGCACTGTCGCCGATCACGCTCGGCATGGCCACACCGGTGGCGCCGGCATCGCGCAGGAAGCCGGCCTTGTGCGCGCGTCGGCCGAGTCGCAGCTCGAACTCGGCCAGCGGGATGCTGATCACCTGGGCGGCGCCGGCTGCGATGCAGACCTGGGCGGCGGATTTTCCGGCCACGCGGCCGGCCAGCAGTTCCTCGCCGCCGCCGCTCAGGTAGCACCACTGGCCGTCGAGCCAGGACACCAGTTCGCCGCTGAGCGGCCCCGCGTCCGCTTCGATGCGGGACTGGAACGCGGCCGGCGTATCGTTCTTGCGCAGGCGCAGGATGAGGACTTCGGCGTTGACGGCTTCGAGCGGCATGAGGGTCTCCTTGGCAGATGCAGTTGAACGATGTGGTGCGGGGTCATGCAATGCGGGTGATCTCCACCCGCAGCGGTCCGTCGGGCGGCGGCAGCGCGTGGTTGTTCCAGTACATGCCGCGCCAATCGTTGGCGAACAGATACAGCCCATGGTCGGGCGCAGCGGCGGCTGTTTCGGGCACCGCCCATTCGCTGCCCGCGCCGATGGCAAAGGCGTTCGCCTCGTCTTTGCCGATGCAGCCGCAAAGCATGAAAAACGGCCGGTGCGGCACCCGGTTCCAGCGTTGCAGGGGCGAGGACCAGCCATTGGCGTCGCGGATGCGTAACCAGTCCTGCCATCGGCCGCTGGCGGCGAACCGGTAGCGCTCGCCGGGGGCCACCTCCAGGCCGGAGGGGACGAACAGCGGGCGCGGGTCTACCTCCAGGGAATGGGTTGCTCCGATGTCAAGCCGGGTCATGCTGGTCCTCCTCGGCGGGTATAGCGCGTACCGGATCGGGCGGCGGGCTGGTGGAGATTCGGTGCCTGTGCCAACGCCGCGATCAGACCGGCGGAATACTGCGCCAACTTTCCGGGGCGCGCAATATGGCATCGGCAAGTGAACGGGCGGTTCTCCGGCGAAACGGCATCCCCATGGGCTGCGGCAACAATGCCCTTGTGGTTTATAGGGCAAAATGCCGCATCTGCTCCCGGGATCCACCGGTCGGGGACCCATCGGGTGGAGTGGAATCCGGGCGGCCGCATGCGGTCAGCCCATTCGCCAAGCGCTGACATATGAATCCGCTGCATCGCCAACACAATCACTTCCTGATCCAGTGGCTGATCCTGGCCATGGCCCTGCTGCTGCTGGGGATCGCCGTTGGCTACGATCTTTATCAGGAGCGCGGCCGCGTCGAGCGGCGCGAGCATGACAGGCTGCTGGCCACGTCCCGCGTCATCCAGGAAAACGTCGAGCAGAATCTGGCCTCGATCAATCGGGTGCTGGCCGATCTGCGCAAGGAGGCGGCGACCGCGCCGGTGGGCGCAAAGTTCAATGAACGCCTGGTCACGCTGACCGAAGCCATGCCCAGCGTGCGTACCCTTCTGCTGCTCGATCGGGCGGGAACGGTCCGTGCCGCCAGCCGGCCGGAACTGGTCGGCAGCACCGCCGAGTTCAGCCGGCGCGACTATTTCAGGACGCCGCAACAACACCCGAACCCGGACACGCTGTTCGTCTCGCCGCCGTTTCGCACCGTACTCGGGGTATTCGCCATCACCGTCACCCGGATGGTGCCCGGTCCGCGCGGCGAATTCGCCGGCGTGATCACGGCCACGCTGGATCCGCAATACTTCGATCCGCTGCTCGATTCGGTGCGCTATGCGCCGGACATGGCGACCTCCCTGCATCACGGCGACGGCGTGGTGTTCGCGCACGCCCCGCGGCAGCAGGGTGCCGTCATCGGCAAGAATCTGGACCAGCCCGGTTCCTTCTTCAGGCGCCACCGCGAGAGCGGGCAGGCGGCCAGCGTATTCGCCGGCACCGTGCTCGCCACGGGCCAGGAGCGCATGATCGCGCAGCGCAACGTGCAGCCGGCCGAGCTGAACATGGACAAGCCGCTGGGCGTGGCGGTGTCGCGCCTGCTCGACGATATCTACGCGCCCTGGCGCCATGACTTCCAGATGAAGGCCGCGGGTTTTGTGCTCGGTGCGCTGGTCATCGGCCTCGGGCTTTACGCCTACCAGCGGCGGCTGCGGCAGTTCGTGCTGCAGGAGGCAGCCGCGGCCGATGCACTGAAAGCCAGCGAACGCTTCATGAAAATGGTGGCCGACAACATTCCGGGCATGGTCGGCTACTGGACCAGCGAGCTGCGCTGCGCCTTCGCCAACAGCGCCTATCTGGAATGGTTCGGCAAGACGACGGAACAAATGCGCGGCATCACCATCCAGGAGCTGATGGGCGAGCAACTGTTTCGCCAGAACGAGCCCTATATCCGCGCTGCGCTGCGCGGCGAGCGGCAGGACTTCGAACGCACGCTGACCAAGGCCGACGGCAGCACGGGCTACACCTGGGCGCAGTATGTTCCCGACATCGAGGGCGGCCGGGTCAAGGGTTTTTTCGTCCTGGTCTCGGACATCAGCCGCCTCAAGCGCGTCGAAATGGACCTGGTCGCCAGCGAGGCGAATCTGAAGGCGATCATCGAAACCGAGCCCGAATGCGTCAAGCTGCTGGCGCCCGACGGCACGCTGTTGCAGATAAATCGTGCCGGCCTGGACATGATCGAGGCCGAATCGGAGGAGCAGGTGATCGGCGCGCACGTGGCCGACCTCGTGGTGCCCGAGCACAGGGATGCCTTCAATAAGCTGAATGAAAGAGTTGCGCGGGGCGAGACGGGATCGCTGGAGTTCGAGATCGTCGGCCTCAAGGGTCGCCGTTGCTGGCTGGATACGCATGCGGTGCCGATGCGCGACGCCCACGGGCGGATCACCAGCCTGCTCGGCGTCACCCGCGACGTCACCGAGCACAAGAAGGCGCAGCAGGAACTCGAGCGCCTGTCCCAGATCGATGCGCTGACCGGGCTGTCCAACCGGCGGCATTTCATGACCCTGGCGGAGCAGGAACTGGCGCGCGCGCTCAGGTATGGCGGCGCCTTGTCGGTGTTCATGATGGATATCGATCATTTCAAGGCGGTCAACGACACCTATGGCCACCAGACCGGGGATCTGGTGCTGCAGAAGCTGGGCAGCCTGTGCCGCGAAGCCCTGCGGGAATTCGACAGCGTCGGCCGCATCGGCGGCGAGGAATTCGCCGTGATCCTGCCGCAGACGGACGGCCCGCGCGCCCTGGAAGTCGCCGAACGCCTGCGCCAGGCCGTTGCGCGCACCGAGATTGCGCTGGAGCGCGGCCTGCCGCTGCAATTCACGCTGTCGATCGGCGTGACCACGCTGGCCGGCGGCGGCGGCGCCAACATCGACACCCTGCTCGGCCAGGCCGACAGCGCCCTGTATGAGGCCAAGCGCAGCGGCCGCAACCGGGTTTGCGTGTACGGAGCGGCGCTGGAAACTGCGGAAACTACGGTTTGAGTCTGGCTTGCCCGCTGCGATAATGCGCCGTTGCCATCGGGCGGCGGACTGCGCGTCCGCCCGACGGAATGTCTTGCGCAAAGCCCACGCATGAGCGGCGTGGCTTCGCGCTTTTTGTGAATCGGAAGGAGAAGCAGGCATGAGCATCAAGACAGTGGGCATCATCGGCGCGGGCACCATGGGCAACGGCATCGCTCAGGCGTGCGCCGTTTCGGGCATCGACGCGGTGATGCTGGACATCAACGAGGCGGCGGTGCAGAAGGGCGTCGCGACGATTTCCGGCAGCCTCGACCGGCTGGTCAAGAAGGAAAAGATGAGCGCCGAGCAAAAGGCGGCGGCGATGGCGCGCATCAAGGCGACGACGCAGATGGCCGACATGCAGGGTGTCGATATCGTGATCGAGGCGGCGACCGAGAACGAGGGCCTGAAGCTCAGGATCCTCAAGGAAGCCGAGGCCGTGATCGGCGCCGACACCATCATCGCCAGCAACACCTCGTCGATCTCGATCACCCAGCTGGCCGCCGCGACGGGACGCGCCGACCGCTTCATCGGCATGCACTTCTTCAATCCGGTGCCGATGATGGCGCTGGTCGAACTGATCCGCGGCCTGCAGACCAGCGACGCAACCCATGCCAGGGTCGAGGCCCTGGCCAAGGCGCTGGGCAAGACGCCGATCACGGTGAAGAACAATCCCGGCTTCGTGGTGAACCGCATCCTGTGCCCGATGATCAACGAGGCCATCTTCGTCTATGCCGAGGGACTGGCGTCGGCCGAGGAGATCGACGCCGGCATGAAGCTGGGCTGCAACCATCCGATCGGCCCGCTGGCCCTGGCCGACATGATCGGCCTCGATACCATGCTGGCGGTGATGATGGTGTTCTACGAGGGCTTCAACGACTCCAAGTACCGTCCGGCGCCGCTGCTGAAGGAAATGGTCGCCGCCGGCTACCTCGGGCGCAAGACCGGCCGCGGGTTTTACACCTACGGCTGACAAGAGTTGGCGCTGGCGCCACGGCGCGGCGGATGTCGCCAAGCACCGCTTCGCGCCCGCGCCGGTCGGTCGGCCATGCGGGCCGGCCGAGGGCCCCGATCAGGGTCCGCAGCCGTCCCGTTTCCATTCCTAGCCGCCGAAGCGGCGCAGGCCTTCCAGGTCGAGCACGGTAATGCCGCCGTACTGGGTGGTCAAAAATCCGTCGTCCTCGAGCTGGCGCAAGGCCTTGTTCACGCGCTGGCGCGAGATTCCCGCCAGGTAGCCGATTTCTTCCTGCGAGATGGCGATGCGGGCGTCGATGCCCGGTTGCAGGACGGGGTGGAACAGGGCGGCCAGTGTGCGCGCGACGCGCGCATCGATGTCGAGCAGGCGTTCCGATTCGAGCAGGCCGATGAACAGGCCCAGGCGTTCGTTGATCTGGGTGACGATGAAACGGTTGAAGGGGATGCTGTTGTCCAGCAGCCAATGGAAGGTTTCGCGCCGCATGCAGGCGACGCGGGTATCGCGCAGGGCGATGACGTCATAGCGCCGCGGCTCGTCCTTGAGCATCGAGCCTTCGCCGAACCAGCCGCCGGCGGCGATGCCGGTGAAACTCGCGGTCTTGCCCGTGGCCCAGTCGCTGCACATCTTGGCGAGGCCGTCGATGACGCCGTGCCAGTGATCGGCCGGTTCGCCTTTATGACAGACATATCCGCCGGTCGGCACCTGACGTTCGACGATGCCCTCGCGCGCCCGGCGATAGTCGACATCCGACAAAGCCTGCGCCCAGCTTGTGCGGCGCAGCATGTCATCGAGCGAAACAGGGGTTTTTAGGCAATTGTCAGGCACGCGACAATTATAGGCAGGAGAATGGCTTAGACTCAATTTCTGTAGCAGACAAGTCGCGGCACAAGCGAGTCTGCGTCGGTTGCGCTGGAGGAGAGAAAACGCATGGCTGCATCCCCATCGGGGCAGGCTTCGGGCCCGCTCGATACATTTCCCCGTCTATTGCTGAATCACGCGGCGACGCGCGGCGAGCGTCCGGCGACGCGCGAGAAGTATCTCGGCATCTGGCAGACCTGGAGCTGGAGCCAGGTTGCCGAGGAAGTCCGCGCCATCGCCTGCGGCCTGGCGGAACTGGGCTTCAAGCGCGGCGACAATCTGGCCCTGATCGGCGACAACCGCCCGCGGCTGTACTGGGCGATGTGCGCGGCGCAGATGCTGGGCGGCGTCCCGGTGCCGATGTACCAGGACGCGGTGGCGGCGGAAATGGTATTCGTCCTGACCGACGGCGAGATCCGCTTTGCCATCGTCGAGGACCAGGAGCAGGTCGACAAGCTGCTCGAAATCAAGGAACAGTGCCCCTGCCTGCAGCACATCCTCTACGACGATGCACGCGGCATGCGCCACTACACCCAGACCTGGCTGCAGGGCCTCGATGAAGTGATGGCCATGGGCCGCATCCACGACAAGAACCAGCCCGACTTCATCCCCGCCGAAGTCGCCAAGGGCAGTCCGCAGGACGTCGCCGTGATGCTCTACACCTCGGGTACCACGGGCAAGCCCAAGGGCGTCTGCCAGACCCACGAGACCTTCATCGCCGCGGCGCAGAGCGGCGTCGGCTTCGACCACCTGACCGACCAGGAAGACATTCTTTCCTACCTGCCGATGGCCTGGGTCGGCGACCACCTGTTCTCCTACGCCCAGGCGCTGGTCGCGGGATTCACCATCAACTGCCCCGAATCCGGCGACACGGTGATGACCGACCTGCGCGAGATCGGGCCGACCTACTACTTTGCGCCGCCGCGCGTGTTCGAGAACCTGCTGACCACGGTGATGATCCGCATGGAGGATGCCGGCGCCACCAAGCGCGGCATGTTTCATTACTTCATGGGCGTGGCCAAGCGCTGCGGCGCGGACATCCTCGACGGCAAGCCCGGCGTCTCCGCTGCCGACCGCCTGCTGTATGCGCTGGGCAACTTGCTGGTCTACGGTCCGCTGCGCAACGTGCTCGGCATGAGCCGCATCCGCGTCGCCTACACGGCCGGCGCCGCGATCGGCCCCGACCTGTTCCGCTTCTACCGTTCCATCGGCGTCAATCTGAAGCAGCTCTACGGGGCGACCGAAACCTGCGCCGCGGTCTGCCTGCAGCCGGACCGCGAGATCAAGTTCGACAGCGTCGGCAAGCCGGCGCCCGGCGTCGAGGTCAAGATCGCCGACAGCGGCGAAGTCCTGGTGCGCGGCAAGCTGCTGCTCAAGGAATACTACAAGCGGCCCGACGCGACGGCCGAGGCGATCGATGCCGAAGGCTGGTTCCACACCGGCGATGCCGGCTTCTTCGACGAGGACGGCCATCTCAAGATCATCGACCGCGCCAAGGACGTCGGCAAGCTGGCGCACGGCGCGATCTTCGCGCCGAACTACATCGAGAACAAGCTCAAGTTCTTCCAGTACATCAAGGAGGCGGTCTGCTTCGGCCATGACCGCGACATGGTCTGCGCCTTCGTCAATATCGACATGGGTGCGGTGGGCAACTGGGCCGAGCGGCGCGGCCTGCCCTACTCGGGCTACACCGATCTGGCCGGCAAGAAGGAAGTGCTGGAACTGGTGCGCGAATGCGTCGAGCAGGTCAATGCCGACCTGTCGCACGATGCGATGGTGGCCGAAACGCAGATCCACCGCTTCCTGGTGCTGCACAAGGAACTCGATCCCGACGACGACGAGCTCACGCGCACGCGCAAGGTGCGGCGCGGTTTCATTTCCGAGAAATATGCGGTGCTGATAGAAGCTTTGTACTCGGGCAAGACCACGCAGTTCATCGAAACCCAGGTCAAGTTCGAGGACGGCCGCACCGGCAAGGTCTCGGCCGATCTGGTGATTAGCGACGTGAAGACCTTTCCCGTGATGAAGAAGGCAGCCTGATGAGCGGAAGAAAAATCGGCGAGGTCATCCTCGACCTCAAGAACATCAGCCTCAGTTTCGGCGGCGTCAAGGCGCTGCAGGACATTTCCTTCGATGTGCGCGAACATGAAATTCGCGCCATCATCGGCCCCAACGGCGCCGGCAAGAGTTCCATGCTGAACGTCATCAATGGCGTGTACCGGCCGCAGGAGGGGGACATCATCCTGCGCGGCGTGCACCATGCCAATATGGACTCGTATGGCGCAGCCAAGGCCGGACTGGCGCGCACCTTCCAGAACATCGCGCTGTTCAAGGGCATGTCGGTGCTCGACAACATCATGACCGGGCGCAACCTGAAAATGAAGGCCAACATGCTGCAGCAGGCCTTCTGGCTGGGCGCGGCGCAGCGCGAGGAACTCGAGCACAGGCTCAAGGTCGAGGAAATCATCGACTTCCTCGAGATCCAGCACATTCGCAAGACCCCGGTCGGCCGCCTGCCCTATGGCCTGCAAAAGCGCGTCGACCTGGCCCGCGCCCTGGCCATGGAGCCGCAGATCCTGCTGCTCGACGAACCCATGGCCGGCATGAACGTCGAGGAAAAGCAGGACATGTGCCGCTTCATTCTCGACGTCAATGACCAGTTCGGCACCACGGTGGTGCTGATCGAGCACGACATGGGCGTGGTGATGGACATTTCCGACCGCGTCGTGGTGCTCGATTACGGCAAGAAAATCGGCGACGGCACGCCCGATGAAGTTCGCGCCAATCCCGACGTCATCAGCGCCTATCTCGGCGCCAGCCATTGAGGATCTGAGATATGAGCTTCTTCCTGGAAACCCTGCTCGGCGGCCTCATGAGCGGGATGCTTTACTCCCTGGTGGCACTGGGCTTCGTGCTGATCTACAAGGCTTCCGGTGTGTTCAACTTCGCCCAGGGCGCGATGGTGCTGTTCGCCGCCCTGTCGATGGCGCGTTTTTCCGAGTGGATACCCGAATGGCTGGGCATGGACAACCTGTTCATGGCCAACGTGCTGGCCTTCACCATATCCATCGTAGTGATGTTCGTGGTGGCCTGGCTGATCGAGCGTCTGGTGCTGCGCCACCTGGTCAACCAGGAAGGCGCGACGCTGCTGATGGCAACGCTGGGCATCGCCTACTTTCTCGACGGCGTCGGTCAGACCATCTTCGGCAGCGACATCTACAAGATCGACGTCGGCATGCCGAAGGAACCGGTGATGATGCTGGAGAGCGTCTTCGAAGGCGGCATCCTGATCAACAAGGAAGACTTCGTCGCCGCTTTCATTTCGGCGCTGCTGGTGGTGGCACTGAGCATCTTTTTCCAGAAGACATCCACCGGGCGCGCACTGCGTGCCGTGGCCGACGATCACCAGGCGGCGCAGTCGATCGGCATTCCGCTGAACCGGATCTGGGTCATCGTCTGGTGTGTCGCCGGCATCACGGCGCTGGTGGCGGGCGTGATCTGGGGTTCGAAACTGGGCGCACAGTTTTCCTTGTCGACCGTGGCCTTGCGCGCCTTGCCCGTTGTGATCCTGGGCGGCCTGACTTCGGTTCCCGGCGCGATCATCGGCGGCCTGATCATCGGCGTCGGCGAAAAGTTGTCCGAAGTCTATCTGGGGCCCTATGTCGGCGGCGGCATCGAGATCTGGTTTGCCTACATGCTGGCGCTGGTGTTCCTCCTGTTCAGACCGCAAGGCCTGTTCGGGGAGAAGATCATCGATCGCGTTTGAGACGAGGGATTAGGAATGTTCTATAGAGAAAACGGTCAGTTCAAGACCTCGTACAAGTCGGATCAGCAGATATTTCCGATCCCACAGGATCGCTGGCTGATTCTGGCCATCGTCGCCTTTGCCTTTCTCGGTATTCCGTTCATGGTGGACGAATATCTGTTTCGCGCCATCCTGATTCCCTTCCTGATTTTGTCCCTGGCGGCACTGGGGGTGAACATCCTTGTCGGTTACTGCGGGCAAATCACCCTCGGCGCCGGCGCCTTCATGGCAGTGGGCGCCTACGCGGCCTATAATTTCCTGATTCGCGTCAGCGGCATGCCGGCGCTGGGGGCCATCCTGCTGGGCGGCTTCACGGCCGCGGCGGTCGGCATCGTGTTCGGCATCCCCAGCCTGCGCGTGCGCGGTCTTTACCTCGCGGTGGCGACCCTGGCGGCGCAATTCTTCTGGGACTGGGCCTTCCTGCGCGTCAAGTGGTTCACCAACGACGCGTCGTCGGGCTCCGTATCGGTGGCCGACATCGACGTTTTCGGCTGGATCGTCAATACGCCGACCGACAAGTATCTCTTCTGCCTCGTGATCCTGGTGATCTTCAGCCTCATGGCGAAGAACCTGGTGCGCGGCAGCATCGGCCGGCAGTGGATGGCGATTCGCGACATGGACGTTGCGGCGACGGTGATCGGCATTCGCCCCTTGTACGCCAAGCTCACCGCCTTTGCCGTCAGTTCGTTTTATCTCGGGGTGGCAGGCGCCCTCTGGGGCATGATCAATCTCGGCTCCTGGGAGCCGGCGGCATTCTCGATCGACCGTTCCTTCCAGTTGTTGTTCATGGTCATCATCGGCGGCATGGGCGCCATCGCCGGCAGTTTCTTCGGCGCTGCTTTCATCGTGATACTGCCGATTTTCCTGAATCAGATACTGCCGATCATCGGGGGCTTGTTTGGTCTGGAGGTTTCGATCGCGCTGGTATCGCACGTAGAGATCATGATTTTCGGCGCGCTCATCGTTTTCTTCCTGATCGTCGAGCCCCACGGCATCGCACGCCTGTGGTCCACGGGCAGGGAAAAACTGCGTTTGTGGCCGTTCCCGCACTAATGAGTCAGGGGCGCGGACGGCGTAATATTGCCGGACGCGCAGATCGGGTTTATTGCACGCGTAACACTAAATCATCCTAGGAGGAGAAAACATGAAACTACGCAAACTGGTTGTCGCCGCTTCAGTCGCAGCGATCGGCTTTTCCGCTGCGCTCACCGCGCCTGCGGCCTATGCGGCCGAAGAGCAGTTCTTTCCGGTGCTGGCTTACCGCACCGGCGCCTACGCCCCCAACGGCGCACCCTGGGCCAACGGCTTTGTCGACTACATGAAGCTGACCAACGCCCGCGGCGGTGTCAATGGCGTCAAAATGATCTGGGAGGAATGCGAAACCGCCTATGCCACCGATCGCGGCGTCGAGTGTTATGAGCGCCTGAAGGGCAAGCATGGTGGCGCCACGGCAGTGCAGCCGCTGTCCACCGGCATCACTTTCGCCCTGACGGAAAAAGCCCCGGTCGACAAGATCCCCGTCATCACCGCCGGCTACGGTCGCAGCGAGTCGCAGAACGGCGCCGTGTTCGGCTGGAACTTCCCGCTGGTGGGCACCTACTGGTCGGGCGCCGACGTCCTGGTGCAGCACATCGCCAAGAAGGAAGGCGGCTTCGACAAGCTGAAGGGCAAGAAGCTCACGCTGGTCTACCACGACAGTCCCTACGGCAAGGAGCCGATTGCCTTGTTGCAGGAACGCGCCAAGATGCACGGCTTCACTCTTTCCCTGCTGCCGGTGGCTCACCCCGGCGTCGAGCAGAAGGCCACCTGGCTGCAGATTCGCCAGAACAAGCCCGACTACGTCTTCCTCTGGGGCTGGGGCGTGATGAACTCGACCGCGATCAAGGAAGCGCAGGCCACCGGTTACCCGCGCGAGAAGATGTATGGCGTCTGGTGGTCTGGTGCGGAACCCGATGTCAAGGACGTCGGCGACGGCGCCAAGGGCTACAACGCGCTGGCCATGCAACATGGCGCAGAGCCGAATGCCAAGGTGGTCAAGGAGGTTCTCGAGAAGTTGCACGCCAAGGGCCAGGGTACCGGTCCCAAGGAAGAAGTCGGCCAGGTGCTCTACATGCGCGGCCTGATCTCGGCGATGGTCCAGACCGAAGCAGTACGCGTGGCACAGGGACGCTACGGCAAGGGCAAGCGCATCACCGGCGAGCAGATGCGCTGGGGTCTGGAGAACCTCAACCTCGACCAGAAGGCGCTGGATGCCCTGGGTTTTGCCGGCGTGATGCGCCCGGTCCATACCACTTGCATCGACCACATGGGATCGGGCTTTGCGCGCGTTCACACCTGGGATGGCAAGAAGTGGAACTTCTCGTCCGACTGGTACGAGGCGGACCAGAAGGTTCTGCGTCCGATGGTGATGCTGGCTTCGGCCAAGTATGCGGAAGAAAAGAAGATCAAGCCGCGCACGCCGGAAGACTGCAAGAACTGACGTAAAGGCTTGCCGGGCGGGACTCGTCGAGCCCCGCCCGGATTTTCAGCCCGCATCAATCGAAAGAGCACATGACTACTGCCAACATCCTTCTCAACGTCAATAGCATCGAGGTGATCTACAACCACGTCATCCTCGTGCTCAAGGGCGTCTCGCTGTCCGTGCCCGATGGCAGCATCGTGGCTCTGCTGGGCGGCAACGGCGCGGGCAAGACGACGACCCTGCGTGCCGTCAGCAACCTGCTCCACGGCGAGCGCGGCGAGGTGACCAAGGGTTCGATCGAGTGTCGCGGCGAGCGCATCGAGGCGCTGACGCCCTCCGATCTGGTCAAGCGCGGCGTGGTCCAGGTCATGGAAGGCCGCCATTGCTTCGGCCACCTGACCATCGAAGAAAACCTGATGACCGGCAGCTACACGCGCACGGATGGCAAGGCCGCCGTGGCGCAGACGCTGGAAAAGGTCTACAACTATTTCCCGCGGCTGAAGACGCGGCGCACCAGCCAGGCGGCATACACCTCCGGCGGCGAACAGCAGATGTGCGCGATCGGCCGCGCGCTGATGGCGAATCCGACCATGGTGCTGCTCGACGAACCGTCGATGGGCCTGGCGCCACAGATCGTCGACGAAGTATTCGGCATCGTCAAAGACCTCAACCAGCGCGAAAAGGTCACCTTTCTCCTGGCCGAACAGAACACCAACATGGCTTTGCGCTATGCCGACTTCGGCTACATCCTCGAGAACGGCCGCGTGGTCATGGAGGGTGCGGCCAAGGATCTGGCCAACAACGAGGACGTCAAGGAGTTCTACCTCGGCATCTCCTCGGGGGAGCGCAAGAGCTTCCGCGAGGCCAAGCATTACCGCCGCCGCAAGCGCTGGCTCGCTTAATCGGCCGCAGATCGTGCCGCATGGCGGCGTTGCTCAAGGGCTCGTTTAGCGCTGCTAACGTCACCCTCTCGCGCCTTGCCCTGCGCCACGCTTTGCGGCCTCACCAAACCTCGGAGCTCCGTGACATGTCGAAGTATTTTGACGCCCTCGAAACCCGCACCGCCGACGAACGAGAGTTGGCGCTGGCGACACGGCTGCCGCAGCAGATCGCCCATGCCAAGACCAATACCGCCTACTTCGCGGAATCCCTGAAGAACGTCGATGCCGCGGCGATCACCTCGACCGTGGCCCTCGCGGCGCTGCCGGTGGTGCGCAAGCTCGACCTGATCGAACTGCAGAAGGCGCGCTTGCCATTCGGCGGCCTGGCGGCGTCGCCCTGGGGCAAGCTCGGCCGTGTTTTCTCTTCGCCCGGTCCGATTTACGAACCCGAAGGCCGCGACGCCGATTACTGGCGCACGGCGCGCGCGCTTTACGCGGCGGGCTTCCGTGCCGGCGACCTGGTGCACAACAGTTTTTCCTATCACATGACGCCGGGCGCCTGGATCCTCGAGGCCGGCGCCCAGGCGCTGGGCTGCACGGTGTTCCCGGCTGGCGTCGGGCAGACCGAGCAGCAGGTGGCGGCGATGGCCGATCTGCAGCCGAACGGCTATGTCGGCACGCCGTCCTTCCTGCGCATCCTGCTGGAAAAGGCGGACGAAATGGGCATCAAGCTGCCGTCGCTGAGCAAGGCCCTGGTTTCCGGCGAGGCCTTCCTGCCGCCGGTACGCGATGCCTTGTCGGCGCGCGGCATCGCCGGCTACCAGGCTTATGCGACGGCCGAACTCGGTGTCATCGCGTATGAGACCGAGGCGCGCCAGGGCCTGTTGATCGACGAGGGAGTGATCGTCGAAATCGTGCGCCCGGGTACGGGCGATCCCGTGGCGCTCGGCGAAGTCGGCGAGGTCGTGGTGACCACCTTCAACGCCGACTATCCGCTGATCCGTTTCGGCACCGGCGACCTGTCGGCATTTCTGCCGGGGATTTCTCCCTGCGGCCGCACCAATCTGCGCATCAAGGGCTGGATGGGCCGCGCCGACCAGACCACCAAGATCAAGGGCATGTTCGTTCATCCCGAGCAGGTGGCGGCGGTGGTCAAGCGTCATCCGGAAATCGCCCGGGCCCGCCTGGTCGTGACCAACCCCGACAGCAGCGACGTCATGACGCTGCGCTGCGAAGCGACTGCCAGCGACGGCTTGGCAACTGCAATCGGCGAAAGCGTGCGCGAGCTGACCAAACTGCGTGGCGTCGTGGAACTCGTGGCCGCCGGCAGCTTGCCCAACGACGGCAAGGTGATCGCGGACGAACGGAAGTATGACTGAAACAAAGTCCGGCCCGCTGGCCGGACTGCGGGTGCTCGATCTGACGCGCCTGCTGCCGGGGCCGGTGGCGACCATGCATCTGGCCGATCTCGGCGCCGAGGTGATCAAGATCGAGGATACCGGCGCCGGCGACTATGCCCGCACCATGGGCCCGGGCGAGCGCGCGGCCGGCGGCAGCGGGGCTGCGGGCGACAGCCTGTTCTTCCGCCTGGTCAATCGCAACAAGAAAAGCCTGCGCCTGGACCTCAAGCAGGCGGCGGGCGTCGAGGTCTTCCTGCGCCTGGCGCAGGATGCCGACGTGATTTTCGAAAGTTTCCGTCCCGGCGTGGTGGACAAGCTGGGCATCGGCTATGAGGCGGTGCGCGCGATCAATCCGCGCATCGTTTATTGCGCGATCACCGGCTACGGACAGACCGGCCCCTGGGCGGATCGGGCCGGCCACGACATCAATTATCTGGCCACCGCAGGGCTGCTCGACCAGATCGGCAGCCACGACGGCGAGCACAGCGGCCCGCCGGCGATTCCCAATCTGCAGGTCGGCGACCTGCTGGGGGGAGCGCTTACTCCCTTGCTTGGTGTTCTTGCTGCGGTGATCGGCGCCAAGGCGACGGGGCGGGGCAGCCACGTCGATGTGGCCATGACCGACGCCGTGCTGGCGCACACCATCTTTCCGCTGGTCACCACGCTGGTCCAGGGCCGGCCGGCGCCGCGCGGTGCCGACCTCTTGACCGGCGGCGTGCCCTGCTACGGCGTGTATCGCACCGCCGACGAGCGTTACCTGGCGGTGGGCGCGCTCGAACCCAAGTTCTGGCAGGCGCTGTGCGCGGCGATCGGGCGCGCCGACCTGGCACCCTTCGGGCTGGCCACGGGCAGCAAGGGGCGTGCGGTGAAGGCCGAACTGGCCGCCGTGCTCGCCGCCCGGCCCCTGGCCCACTGGGAGCCCGTATTTGCCGCCGCGGACTGCTGCGTCACGCCCGTGCTGCGCCTGGACGAAGCCATGGCGCACCCGCAGATCGCTGCGCGCGAAATGCTGGTCGAGGTCGGCGGCGGCAGACAGTACGCGCCGCCTTGCAAACTTTCGGCCTGGCCCTGGGCCGCCGCCACGCCGGCGCCGGCCGCCGGCGCAGACAGCGAGGCCGTGCTGAAGGCGGCCGGCTACGTGGAATCCGACATTGCGCGGCTGCGCGACAGCGGGGTAATTTAGCGGCGTGTCCCTGATGCCGACTCCGGCGCTGGCGCCGGCCCTCGCCCTGCTTCCCGATTTCGCCCTGATCCTGCTCGGCGCAGGCCTGCGCCGCGTGCTGCATCTGGGCGACCATTTCTGGACCGGTCTGGAAAAACTGGTCTATTACGTGCTGTTCCCGGCCCTGTTGTTCAACGGACTGGTGAAGGCGCGCATCGACTGGGTCGCGGCGGGTCCGCTGCTGGCCGTGGTGATGGGGGCCATGGCGACCGGCATGGTGCTGGGCTACGGCGCGCGCATGTTTCGCCTGACGCCGATGTCCTTCGCCTCGCAATACCAATGCGCCTTCCGCTTCAATTCCTATATCGGTCTCGCGGTGGCGGGCAAGCTCTATGGCCTGCCGGGCATCGCCGCCATGGCGATCGTGGTCGGGGTCATGGTGCCGCCGGCCAACATGGCCGCAGTGTGGATGCTGGCGCGTCACGGCGAGGCCAGCGTCTGGCGCGAGCTGGCGAAGAATCCGCTGATTCTCGCCACGGTCGCCGGCGCCGCGGCGAACGTGGCCGGCTTCCAGCCGCCGGAGCTTCTGCTGCAATTCCTCGGCCGGCTCGCCGAAGCCGCGATCGCGCTGGGGCTGCTGGCGGTCGGCGCAGGGCTGCGCAGCACCGGTGCGAAAGTTGGCGCTGGCGCCGCGGCGGCTGCAGGCTATCTGCTTGCAGTGAAGCTGATCGCAATGCCGCTGGCCGCTCTTGGATTGATACGCTGGTTCGGACTGGCGGACGTTTATGCCGGCGTGGCGCTGGTATTCGCGGCTTTGCCGACGGCCAGTTCCGCCTATATCCTGGCTCAGCGCATGGGCGGCGATGGCCAGCGTGTGGCCTGGCTGATCTCGGTCAGCACCGTGCTCGGCATGCTGACCCTGCCCTTCTGGCTGGCTTGGCGCTGACGCCTGCGCCGAAGGTGAAATCCCAGGCGCGCAGAGCAGCCCGGCGCGCAAGGCGCTACTTGGTCTTGCCGCTGTCCGGCGCCTGATCCACCGCGGGTGTGGCGGCGGCATCGGTGGCCGCAGGCTGGCCGTTGCCCTGCATGAAATTCCACGGCCATAGCGCCGGGTTGGCAAAGGGATTGGCGTTGGCCTCGGGGTTGCTGCCCGACTGGCTGATGGCCTGCAGCGCCGCGAGTGTCGCGCGCTGCATCTCAAGGCCCTGGATGGTCATCTGCAGCATGTTGAGGTTGGTCTTGAGCCAGCCTTCGACCGCCTTCAGGTCGGTGATGCGCTTTTCCAGTTCGTTGGTGTCGAGGGTCGGCGTAACCAGGCCGGGCAGGGGCATCCCGGTATTGCCCCAAAGGGTCTTGAGGAATTCCATCGGATCGGACGGTGTCGTGCTCATGACGGTCGCTCCTAAGTAATGCGATGATCTTACCGCAGCGCCGGGTTCCGCGTTAAACTGCTTTTTGTCATATTCGCAACCGACCTGGGGAGGGTAATGCGATGCTCAATCTTTTGGTGGTGGAAGATCACGCCCTGGTGCGCGAGGGCCTGCTGGCGACGCTGAAGAATCTCGGTGCGGAAACGCGGACCTTTGGCGTGCCCGATGCCAACGAGGCCATCGGCGTGCTCGAGTCCGAGGACATCGACATGATGATCCTCGACCTGATGCTGCCCGGCACCAAGGGTCAGACCTTCCTGCCGCTGGTGCGCCGGCGCTTTCCGACGGTGCCGGTGGTGATCCTGTCGGCGCTGGACGATGCCGACACGGTGGCCCGGGTGATGAAGGCCGGTGCCTCCGGCTTTGTTTCCAAATCCGGCTCCAGCACCGAGTTGATCGAGGCCTTGCGCGCGGTGCTGTCGGGCGAAATCTATCTGCCACCGAAGCTGCAGGAACTGACCAATCGCAGCGAGTCGGCCCACGGCGAGGGCAAGTCGCTGGCCCAGCGTTTCGGTTTGACGGCGGCCCAGGCGCGGGTCATGGAACTCCTGGCCGAAGGGCGCAGCAACCGCCAGATCGGCGAGTTGCTGGGCTTGACCGAGGGTACGGTGAAAATCCACGTCTCGGCGATCATGAAGGCCATGGGCGTGACCAACCGCTCCGAGGCGGCCCTGATGGCCAGCCGCAAGCGGCGCCCGCACTGATCGCAAGCGCCGCCGGTCGGCGCTGTTTCAGCCCAGCCCCAGTCTGGCGCGCAAGGCCTCGCGTTCCGGCGCGGCTTCGTCGATGCTGCGCCGCTTGACGTGGCCGAAGCCGCGAATCCTTTCCGGCAGCCTGGCCAGTGCAATGGCGTCGCCCAGCGTGTTGCGTTCGAGCTTCGCCGGCAGCGCGGCCAGGTCGGCTTCGTAGTCGGCCAGCAGGGCGCGCTCCAGCCGCCGCTCCTCGCTGCGGCCGAAAACATCCCAGCGCGATCCGCGATAGCGGCGCGCCTTCGCCAGCCATCTGAAGGCGGTCAGCATCCAGGGACCGAAAGCCATCTTCTTCACCTTTCCGGTTTTCGGATCGGGCCGCGCCAGCAGCGGCGGCGCGAGGTGGAAGCGCAGCGTGTAGTCGCCTTCGAAGCGCGCGGCGATCTGCTCCACGAAATTGCCTTCGGCATACAGCCGCGCCACCTCGTATTCGTCCTTGATCGCCATCAGCTTGAACAGGTTGTGGGCGACGGCCTCGGTCAACTGCGACGAGTTGATCGCCGACTCTGCGGCGCGGATCTGCTCCACCTGCAGCCGATAACGCGCCGCGTAGGCGGCATCCTGGTACTCGGTGAGAATGCCGACACGCCGGGCGATCGCTTCGTCAAGAGTTGGCGCTGGCGGTTCGGCGATTCTGGGCCGGGCATAGGCCGCCACCGCCGCCGGATCGTGCGCCGCACGGCGGCCCCAGAGGAAGGCCGCGCGGCTCATCGCCACGGCCGTGCCGTTGAGTTCGATGGCACGGTCGATGGCCTCCCAGGACACCGGCACCATGCCCAGCTGCCAGGCGTAGCCGAGCAGGAACAGGTTGCTGGCGATCGAGTCGCCGAGCAGGCGCAGGGCGAGGTCCGAGGCGTCGATGAAATGCGCGGCGCCGGCGCCGACCGTGTCGCCGACCACGGCCTGCATGCGCGCCAGCGGGAACTGCCAGTCCGGGTTGCGCGTGAAGTCGGCCGTGGGAGTTTCCGCGCAATTCACCACCACGCGCGTGCGGCCGGCCTGCATGCGGGTCAGCGCGTCGGGCGAGGCGCTGACGATGACGTCGCCGCCGATCACCGCATCGGCTTCGCCGGTGGCCACGCGCACCGCGTGTATGTCATCCGGGTCGTCGCAGATGCGCACGTGGGAGAACACCGCGCCGCCCTTTTGGGCGAGGCCCGTCATGTCGAGCACGGTGACGCCCTTGCCGTCGATGTGCGCGGCCATGCCGATCAGGGCGCCGATGGTGACCACGCCGGTGCCGCCGACGCCGGTGATCAGGATGCCGTAGGGCGTAGCCGTCGGGCCGAGGGTTGGCGCTGGCGGCACGCCGAATGCGTCGCCCGGCGCGCTGCTGCCGGCCAGGCCGCGGCCTTTCCTGACGCTGCCGCCGAGCACCGAAACAAAGCTCGGGCAGAAGCCCTTCTCGCAGGAGTAATCCTTGTTGCAAGCCGACTGGTCGATCGCGCGCTTGCGGCCGAATTCGGTTTCCACCGGCACTACGGCGAGGCAGTTGGACTGCACGCCGCAATCGCCGCAGCCTTCGCAGACGGCCTCGTTGATGAACAGGCGGCGCGGCGGATCGATCATCTTGCCGCGCTTGCGGCGGCGGCGCTTTTCGGCGGCGCAGGTCTGGTCGTAGATGATGGCCGAGACGCCGGGGCATTCGCGCATCTCGCGCTGGATCGCATCGAGTTCGTCGCGATGGCGGATCGGTACGCCGTGCGGCAGGTCGGGGTGGCCATAGGCGCGCGGGGCACCGTCGGTGACCACGACGACGTGATGCACGCCTTCGGCATGCAGCTGGTGGGCGATCTGCGGCACCGTCAGGCTGCCGTCCACGGGCTGGCCGCCGGTCATCGCCACGGCGTCGTTGTAGAGAATCTTGTAAGTGGCATTGACGCCCGAGGCCACCGCGGCGCGTATCGCCAGCGAGCCGGAATGAAAGTAGGTGCCGTCGCCGAGATTGACGAAGACATGGCGCTGTTCGGTGAAGGGCGCCTGCCCCATCCAGGCCGCGCCTTCGCCGCCCATGTGGGAGAAGGTGCTGGTGGCGCGGTTCATCCACAGCACCATGAAATGGCAGCCGATGCCGGCCAGGGCGCGCGAACCCTCGGGCACGCAGGTCGAGGTGTTGTGCGGGCAGCCCGGGCAGAAGTAGGGGGTGCGTGCGATCGGGATCACCGGTGCGGCGGAGCGTTCCTTGGCTTCGATGATGGCCAGGCGATCGCGGATGCGGGTCGAGGTGAAATGGCGGCCGATGCGGTCGGCGATGACGCGCGCGATCTGCGCCGGCGACAGTTCGCCGGAAGCGGGCAGCAGCCAGCGGCCGTTGGGCAGCGCCCATTCGCCCTGTTCGTCGAACTTGCCGATCACGCGCGGGCGCACGTCCTCGCGCCAGTTGTAGAGTTCTTCCTTCAACTGGTATTCGATCAGCTGTCGCTTTTCCTCGACCACCAGGATTTCTTCGAGGCCTTCGGCGAAGCGGCGCACGCCGTCCGATTCGAGCGGCCAGACCATGCCGACCTTGTAGAGGCGGATGCCGATCTCGGCGGCGAGCGCATCGTCGATGCCGAGGTCGTCGAAGGCCTGGCGTACGTCGAGATAGGACTTGCCGGTGGTGATGATGCCCAGGCGCGGGTTTGGAGCGTCGATCACGATCTGGTTCAGCCGGTTGGCGCGGCAATAGGCCAGCGCCGCATACAGCTTGTGGTCGAGCAGGCGGGCTTCCTGCAGCAGGCGGTCGTCCGGCCAGCGGATGTTGAGCCCGCCTGCCGGCAGGGCGTAGTCGGTGGGCAGCACGATCTGCACCCGGTCCGGCGAAACATCCACCGAGGCCGACGACTCGACGGTATCGGCGACCGCCTTGAAGCCGACCCAGCAACCCGAATAGCGGCTCATGGCCCAGCCGTGCAGGCCGAGGTCGAGATAGTCCTGCACCCCGGCGGGGACCAGCACCGGCATCATCGCCGCCTTGAAGGCGTGTTCCGACTGGTGCGCCACCGTCGAAGAGCGCGCCGCGTGATCGTCGCCGGCGATCGCCAGCACGCCGCCGTGCTTCCAGGTGCCGGCGGAATTGGCATGCTTGAAGACGTCGCCGCAGCGATCCACCCCGGGACCCTTGCCGTACCACATGCCGAAGACGCCGTCATGTTTGGCACCGGGCGACAGATTGACCTGTTGCGTGCCCCACAGCGCCGTGGCGGCAAGGTCTTCATTGACGCCGGGCTGGAACACGACCTGGCTTTGTGCCAGATGCGGCTTGGCCTTCCATAGCGCCTGATCGAGCCCGCCCAGCGGCGAGCCGCGATAGCCGGACACATAGCCGGCGGTGTTGAGTCCGGCCAGCGCGTCGCGTTGGCGCTGCAGCAGCAGCAGTCGAACCAGAGCTTGAGTGCCGGTCAGAAAAACCCGGCCGTGGCTGAGGGCGTATTTGTCCTCGAGGGTGATGCTGCGCAGTGGCGCGTTCATGGCTGCTCCTGAATCTTGTTGGACCTCGGAAGTCGGAGATGCGGCGGCTTCGTGGGCCGCGCATCCTGCCTTGCCGTCCCCGGTCAGGACGGCGGCAGAATCTTACCCGGATTCAGGATGTTGTCGGGATCGATCGCGCGTTTGATGGTGCGCATCAGATCGATGGCGACCTCGCCGTGTTCCAGCGTCATGTAGTCCTGCTTGCCGATGCCGATGCCATGCTCGCCGGTGCAGGTGCCGTCCATGCGGATCGCGCGCTGCGCCAGGCGTGAGGCAAAGCCCTTGGCGCGGGCCAGGTCGTCGGCGTTGTCGGCGTCGACCAGCAGCATCATGTGGAAATTGCCGTCGCCGACATGGCCCACCAGCGGCCCGGCCAGGCTGCTGGCTTCCTGGTCGAGGTCCAGGTAGCTTTCGGCAATGCAATCCGCCAGCATCGAGATCGGCACGCAGACGTCGGTGGTGAGCGCCCGGCAGCCGGGCTTGAGGCCGAGGCCGGCATAGTAGGCGTCGTGGCGCGCCTGCCACAGGCGGCTGCGATCTTCGGGGCGCGTCGCCCATTCGAAATCCTGTCCGCCGTGTTCGGCGGCTATCTCCTGCACCGTTTCGGCCTGCTCCTTGACGCCGGTCGGCGAACCATGGAATTCGAAGAACAAGGTCGGCGCTTCGCGCAGCGTGGTCTTGCTGTGCCGGTTGATGGCCGTGATCGCAAGCTTGTCGAGCAGTTCGATGCGCGCCACAGGGACGCCGAGCTGTATGGTCTGGATCACGGTCCGAACCGCCGCCGCCAGCGTCGGGAAGGCGCAGACCGCGCTGGAGATCGCCTCGGGCACCGGGTAGAGCTTCACCGTCAGTTCGGTGATGATGCCCAGCGTGCCTTCGGAACCGATCATCAGCCGCGTCAGGTCGTAGCCCGCCGCCGATTTGCGGGCGCGGCCGCCGGTCTTGAGGATGCGCCCGTCGGGCAGCACTACCGTCATGCCCAGGACGTTCTCGCGCATGGTGCCGTAACGCACGGCGTTGGTTCCCGAGGCCCGCGTCGCGGCCATGCCGCCGAGGCTGGCATCGGCTCCCGGATCGATAGGGAAGAACAGGCCGGTGCCGTTCAAGGCGGCATTCAGCGCCTTGCGCGTGACGCCGCACTGCACCGTGGCGTCGAGGTCTTCCTCGCGCACGGCGACGACCTGGTTGAGGGCCGACAAGTCGATGCAGACGCCGCCCTGCACCGCCAGCAAGTGGCCTTCGAGCGATGTGCCGGTGCCGAAAGCGATGACCGGGGTGTGATGGCGGTGGCACAGGCCGACGATCTCCGCGACTTCCGCAGTGGATTCGGCGAATACCACGGCATCGGGCGGCATCGGGGCGTGCGATGACTCGTCCTTGCCGTGATGCAGCCGCACGGCGGCGGCGACGGTAAAACGCGAGCCGAAGCGGGTGGCGAGCGTGTCGGCCAGATCCTGCGGCAGCGGGGGGCGGTCGATGGGGGCGTTCATGGCGGTCTCCGGCGTTGGGCTGTCGCGGGATTCTACGCCGCAGCCGGATCGCCTTCGGCATCCGGCCACGACCCGTCGCCATGCTTCGCTGCAGCATTTCATCGCCACTGGCGGGGCGGGAACGGCGGCGCCGGGGCAGCGGCCGAAGGCGCCGATGGGGTGTCGGCTTGTTCCTGGCGACCGGGGACGGCGTCGGTCCGGCGACAAAAATGCTTGAAAAATTGACTTTCTCGTTGACGCTGGCACCGAATTTGAAGATAATCGCTGGTTCAGCTGGAGGGGTTCCCGAGCGGTCAAAGGGATCAGACTGTAAATCTGACGGCTCTGCCTTCGAAGGTTCGAATCCTTCCCCCTCCACCAGCAGGTTTCGGCAACAGGTTTTACAGGCGGTTAGCGGACAAGTAGGGCGGGCGGCGGTAGTTCAATGGTAGAACCTCAGCCTTCCAAGCTGATTACGCGGGTTCGATTCCCGCTCGCCGCTCCAGTTTCTGTTTTGCGCAGTTTTGAGTTTCAGCCCTTGTAGCTCAGTGGTAGAGCACTCCCTTGGTAAGGGAGAGGTCGCGTGTTCGATCCACGCCAAGGGCACCATTAATCTAGTGCATTTTTGTTGGGGTAATCGACATGGCAAAAGGCAAGTTTGAGCGGACGAAGCCGCACGTAAACGTGGGGACGATTGGACACGTGGACCACGGCAAGACGACATTGACGGCGGCGATCACGACGGTGCTGTCGTCGAAGTTTGGCGGCGAG
>JAMPYF010000058.1 GCA_023700805.1 Sulfuritalea sp. | reverse complement strand
GGTGCTGGCGCAACTGGAATCGCTGCTGGCCAGAGACGACACGGCGGCCGGGGAACTGTTCGCCAGCCACCGCGCGCTGCTCCTGGCCAGCTTCGGCGCCGAGGCCATGCAGCTCGAACGCCAGCTGGCGGCTTTCGACTTTCCGCTGGCGCTCGACACGGTACGCAGTATGATCCTGGCGGCTGCAAAGAATTGAGTCACCGTGTCGTCAGCGCCAACTCTTGCGAGACCTGCGCGCATGGCGTCATGCTCGAATCCTCCCCCTATCCATCGCCTTGAAAACTTCAACCATGAAATCCGCACCGTCTTCCGCCGGCGCGCGCGCAGCGCCGCGCGATGTACTGCGCGTGGTTCTTGTCTATGCCGCGTTTGCCGGCCTCTGGATACTGGTCTCCGACAATCTGGTGCTCTCACGCTTCGGCAGCACGGACCATGTTCTCGCCGTCAGCCTGCTCAAGGGCTGGCTGTTCGTCACGGTGACCTCCGCGCTGCTGTTCGTGCTGATCCGCCGCCTGCTTGACCAGGCCCTGGCCGCGTCGCGGCGCGAACTTGCGGCGCAAGAGGAAGTTGCGCGCGCCCAGCACCTGCTGTTCACGATTTCCGACAACTCCTCCGATGCCATCTTCGCCAAGGATCTGGAGGGCCGCTACCTGCTGTTCAACCGGGAAACCGCGCGGGCCATCGGCCAGCCTGCCGAACACGCCCTGGGACGCGACGACGCGGCACTGTTCCCGCCGCAGCAGGCGGCGATGATCCGCGCCAACGACCTCCGTGTGATCGCCGAGCAGCGCATCAATACCTACGAGGAAGCGCTGTCTACGGCGGACGGCGAACGCATCTACCTGGCGACCAAGGGACCGCTGCGCGATGCCGACGGCCGGATCGTCGGGATGTTCGGCATCTCGCGCGACATCACCGAGCGCAAGCAGGCCGAAAGGGAATTGCGCCGGAACATGGAGGAGTTGGCACGCTTCAACCGCGTTGCGGTCGACCGCGAACTGGACATGATCAGGCTCAAGCAGCGCGTGAATGAACTTTCGCGCCAGCTCGGGCAGACGCCGCCGCATGCCCTCGATTTTGTCGACGCACCGCTGGCCGGGGAGATCGACGTCGGTTCCGGCACGGTCGGGGGGCGCTTGTGAGTCCGTCCCTGCCCCTGACTTCACTGCTGTTCAACGCCGCGCTGCTGCTGACGGTGGTGCTGGTGCTGGATCTGGCGACCACGCACCGCCGGCTCGAATCGCTGCAGGGCAGGCAGTTGCTGACCGGCGCGATCCTCGGCGGCATCGGCATCGGCATCATGATGGCACCGCTGACCCTGCTGCCCGGGCTGATATTCGACGTGCGCTCGGTGCTGCTGGCCGTTTCCGGCCTGTTTTTCGGCCCCTTGCCCACGGCGGTCGCCATGGCAATGACCGCTGCCTATCGCCTGGCTTTCGGCGGCGCGGCGGCATGGGCCGGTGTGGCGGTGATACTCGCCTCGGGCTTGATCGGCATTGCCTGGCGGCACTATCGTCACCATGGCCGGCCGTCCCTCGATGCCATCGGCTGGCGCGAACTGCTGGCGCTCGGTCTGGTGGTGCATCTGGTCATGCTGGCCGTGCTGCTGCTGATGCTGGGCGGAATCGCGCGCGCCGTGCTGGCCGAGATCGCACTGCCCGTGATGCTGGTCCATCCCCTGCTGACCGTGGCACTGGGCCTGCTGCTGTCGCGCCGCATGGCCTACCAGGCCAGCTTGCGCGCGCTGCAGCAAAGCGAGCAGCGCTATCACAGTCTGTTCGACAACAGCCACACGGTGATGTTGATCGTCGATCCCGCCAGCGGTGCCATCGTTGCCGCCAATCCGGCAGCGGCCGACTACTACGGCTGGTCCCAGGAACAACTGGCGGGCATGAACATCGCCGCGATCAATACGCTGCCGGCGACCGAGATCGAGGCCGAAATGGGGCGGGCGCGGGCGCGCCAAAACAATCGCTTCGAATTTCGCCATCGCCGGGCCGACGGCTCTGTGCGCGATGTCGAAGTGTTTGCCGGGCCGATCCAGGTCGGCGACAGGCAATTGCTGTATTCCATCGTGCACGACAACAGCGAGCGCAAGCAGGCCGAAGCCAGGCTCGCCGAAAGTGAAGCGCGGCGTGCCGCCGAGCAGGCGGCCGCGCTCGAAGACCAGCGCCAGGGCCGCATCGCGGCGCTGAACCTGATGGAGGATGCGATTGCCGCGAAAGCCAGGGCCGAAGCCTCGCTCGCCGAACTGAGGGAGAACAAGGAGCGCCTCAAGCTGGCGCTGCAGGCCGCCAATCAGGGCATCTACGATTTCAACATGCAGACCGGCGAAATCATCGTCAGCCCCGAGTACGCCACGATGCTGGGTTATGACCCGGCCAGCTTCCGGGAAACTAATGTCGCCTGGCTCGAACGCCTGCATCCCGACGATTACCCGCGCGTCGCGCAACTGTATCGCGACTATCTGGCCGGCAAGCTTCCGGAATACCGCGTCGAGGTCCGCCTGAAGACCCGGGCGGGCGACTGGAAATGGATACTTACGCTGGGACGCGTGGTGGCGCGCGATGACACGGGGCGGCCCCTGCGCATGCTGGGAACCCATACCGACATCGACCAGCAGAAGCGGGCCGAGGCGGAGCGGCACGCCCTGGAAGCGCGCTATCGCGACCTGTTCGACGCCAACCCGCATCCGATGTGGGTCTATGACCAGGAGACGCTGGCCTTCCTGGCGGTCAATGATGCGGCGATCGCCCACTATGGCTACGGCCGCGACGAGTTTCTGGCGATGACCATCGAGGACATCCGTCCGGCCGAGGACGTGCCGGCCATGCTGGCGGCGGTCGAGCGAAGCCGCGAAGGTTTGCATGAGTCCGGCGTCTGGCGGCATTGCCGCAAGGACGGCAGCGTGATCCTGGTCGAGATCGCATCGCACCCGCTGGATTTCGGCGGCCGTCGTGCGCGGGCGGTGCTCGCCCATGACGTCACCCAGGCCAGGCAGGTCGAAACCGCCCTGCGCAAGAGCGAGCAGATGTTCCGCGCGCTGTTCGACAACAACATGGACGCCGTTCTGCTGACGACCCCGGACGGCGACATCCTGGCCGCCAATCACGAGGCGCAACGCCTGTTCGGTCGCAGCGAAGAGGAACTGTGCGCCGTCGGGCGCAGCGGTGTGGTCGACGCGTCCGATCCGCGACTTTTGGCAGCCCTGGCCGAGCGCAAGGAAAAGGGTCGCTTCCGCGGCGAGCTGACCCTCGTCGATGCCGACGGCAGACGATTCCCTGCCGAGGTTTCGTCGATAGTATTCACCGCGAGCGACGGCCGGCCGATGACCAGCCTGATCGTGCGCGACATTACCGAACGCAAGCTGGCCGCGGAAAAGGACCAGCAGCAGCTCAAGGAACTGCGGCAATGGTACGAACTGACGCTGGGCCGCGAGAGCCGGGTGCTGGAACTCAAGACCGAGGTCAACGCGCTGCTGTGCAAGCTTGGCGCCACACCGCGTTATTCCAGCGTCGAGGCAGGCGAATCCGGCGCCACGGCAAATGACGGAGGAGGGCTGACACCATGCAGGAATTCCTGAGCAACTGGGGCAGTGCGTCGGGCTTCATACCCCACGGCCACTGCTATCTATGGACGCCGGCGCTGTTGTGGACCTTCGTCCTTGCCGAAGGCGTCATCGTCCTGTCCTACTTCTCGATTCCGCTGGGACTGATGTATTTCGTCAGGAAGCGCAGGGATTTCCAGTTCAACTGGATTTTCGTGCTGTTCTCGCTGTTCATCTTTGCATGCGGCACGACCCACCTGATGGGCATCTGGACCATCTGGAATCCCGATTACTGGCTGGATGCCGCGATAAAGGCGGGAACGGCCGCGGTGTCGCTGGTCACCGCGGCCTTGCTTTGGCCTTTGATCCCCAAGGCGCTGAAACTGCCGAGCACCAGGCAGCTGGAAGACGCGATCAGGCAGTTGCAGGACGAAGTCGCGCGGCGCACCGCGGCGGAGGCGCAACTGGCAAGCAGCAACCAGGCCCTGAAGCAGCGCGGCCATCAGCTCGATGCGGCCAACCAGGAACTGCAGGCCTTTGCCTACTCCGTCTCGCACGACCTGCGCGCGCCGTTGCGCGGCATCGACGGCTGGAGCCTGGCGCTGGCCGAGGACTATGGGGCGCAGCTGGATGAAAAGGCGCGCGAGTATCTGCGCACCATTCGCGCCGAAACGCAGCGCATGGGCCGGCTGATCGAAGACCTGCTGGCGCTGTCGCGCGTCACCCGGGCCGAAATCGCCGTGCAGCCGGTCGATCTGAGCGCCCTGGCGCAGACCATAGCCGGGCGTTGTCGACAGGCCGCACCCGGGCGCAGCATCGACTTCGATATCCAGCCCGGCCTGGCGGCAACCGGCGATGCGCAGCTGCTGGAGATCGCGCTGACCAACCTGTTCGACAACGCCTGCAAATTCACGGGCACCCGCAGCAATGCCCGCATCGAGTTCGGTTGCGAGATCAGCGAGGATCCGCAGACGGGTTCGCGCCAGACCATCTATTTTGTGCGCGACAATGGGGTAGGCTTCGACATGGCGCACGCCCAACGCCTGTTCGGAGCTTTCCAGCGACTGCACAAGGTCAGCGAGTTTCCCGGTACCGGCATCGGCCTGGCCACGGTGCAACGCATCATGCATCGTCATCAGGGCGGCGCCTGGGCCGACGCTACAATCGGCCAGGGTGCAACTTTCTACTTCACTCTGACGGAGGCCGCATGACGAGCCAGGTGATACTGCTGGTCGAGGACAATCCGAGCGACATCGGCCTGACCAGGCGGGCAATGGAGAAGAGCGGCATCAGCAATCCATTGGTGGTGGCCGAGGACGGCCAGGAAGCACTGGACTATATTTTTTGCGCCGGTGAGCACAGCGCGCGCGAGATTGCCGACACACCCCTGCTGGTGCTGCTCGACCTCAAGCTGCCGCGCGTGGACGGGCTGGAGGTGTTGCGCCGGATCCGCGCCGATCCGCGCACCCGGCGCATCCCGGTGGTGATCCTGACTTCATCGAGCGAGGAACGCGACGTCGCCGCCGGCTATGACAACGGCACCAACAGCTATATCCGCAAGCCGGTGGATTTTCAGCAGTTCGCCGAGGTCATCAGGCAGCTCGGCATGTATTGGCTGGTGGTCAACCAGCCGCCGCCCAGGACCTGAATTCGCATGAGCGCCCCGCACGGCCGCCCGAAGGGGCGCCAGTCATCGCACGGAGCCGCGCAGCGGCGAACCATTGTCACCCCCTCGCCTGGCGAGGGGGCTGGGGGGAGCGTCGTCCAGTGAGCGCCCCGCACGGCCGCCCGAAGGGGCGCCAGTCATCGCCCGGAGCCGCGCAGCGGCGAACCATTGTCACCCCCTCGCCTGGCGAGGGGGCTGGGGGGAGAGTTGTCCAGTGAACACATGTCGATGAGCATTGCCAGTACGCCGCTAGCCGTCCTCGTAGTCGAGGATTCGGCCAGCGATGCAGGTTTGATGGTGCACCAGTTGCAGAAAGCCGGCTTCACGGTCGCGCACCAGCGCGTAGACAGCGCGGCGGCGATGCGCGACGCGCTGCAGGCGCAGGCCTGGGACATCGTGCTGTCGGATTTCCACATGCCGGGCTTCGGCGCGCCCGAAGCCCTCGCGCTGGTACAGGAGAGCGGGCTCGACATTCCATTCATCGTGGTCTCGGGAGTCATCGAGGAAATGCCGGCGATCGAGTTGATGCGCCGCGGCGCGCACGACTATCTGATGAAAAGCGATCTTGCACGCCTGGCCTCGGCGGTGCAGCGCGAGCTGGTGGAAGCGCGCGGACGGCAGCAACGGCGCCAGGCGGAAGCGGCACTGCAGGAAAGCGAGGCGCGCTTCAAGGCGATTGCCGATTCGGCCCGCGATGCCATCGTCAGTGTGGATTCGTCCGACGCGATCCGTTTTTTCAGCCGAGGTGCGGAGCGCATGTTCGGCTATGCGGCTGACGAGGCGCTGGGCCGGCCGACCAGCCTGCTCATGGCGGAGGATCAACAGGCTTATCGGGCCGGCTTCATGCGCGCGGTGACGATGCAGCAGGCCCGCAGCGGCGGCCGTTCGATCGAAGTCACGGCGCGGAGAAAGAGCGGCGAGCCTTTCCCGATCGAACTCTCCATCTCGCAAAGTACGGTGTGCGGCGCGCCGCTGTGCACCGCCATCATCCGCGACATCAGCGAACGCAAACGCGCCGAGGCGGCCACGGTGCGCCACGTCAAGGAGGCGGAACGCGCGCGCGCCGCCCTGTTGAGCGTGCTCGAGGATCAGCGCGAGGTGCAGGCGGCGCTGCGCGCCAGCGAGCAACGCTTCCGCGGCTTCATCGAGAACGCCAGCGACCTGATCTACGAACTGTCGCCGCAGGGTGTCCTGACCTATGTCTCGCCGAACTGGCCGGACTACATCGGCGAGCCCGCCGTCGCGGCGCTGGGCAAGTCCTTCAGGGACTACGTTCATCCGGCCGACGTCGAACTGGTGGCCGGTCTGCTCGACCCCAGCGCGCCACCCAGGGGAAGCAGCAGCGTCGATTACCGCGCGGTGCGCCGCGACGGCGCGGTGCGCTGGCACTCCGCCCGCGGCGTCGGCCTGCGCACCGAGGATGGCCGGGTCACCGGTTATCAGGGCATCGCGCGCGACACCACCGAGCGCCGCGCGATCGAGGACCAGCTGCGCAAGCTGGCACTGGCCGTGGAGCAGAGCCCGGAGAGCATCGTCATCACCAATATCGATGCCTGCATCGAATATGTGAACGACAGCTTCATCCAGGCCACCGGCTACAGCCGCGAAGAAGTGCTGGGACGGAACCCGCGCATGCTGCATTCGGGGAGGACCACGGCGGAGACCTACCGGGAGATGTGGGCGGAGCTGAGCGAAGGCAGGCCGTGGAAGGGCGAATTCCACAACCGGCGCAAGGACGGCAGCGAATACGTCGAATTTGCGATCATCACGCCGCTGCGGCAGCCCGACGGCGCGATCACGCATTACGTGGCGGTGAAGGAAGACATCACCGAGAAAAAGCACCTGGGGCTCGAACTGGACCGGCACCGGCACCACCTTGAAGGGCTGGTGGCGCAGCGCACCGCGGAACT
>JAMPYF010000043.1 GCA_023700805.1 Sulfuritalea sp. | reverse complement strand
GCGCCCTGATCAGGGCGCCCGTCGCCGGATCTACATCCTGCCTTGCGGGAAAAGGACTTACTGGGTCAGGTAGTCGGTCACCGCCACCCAGCGGCCGTTCTGGATCTGGCCCACCTTGGACTTGTCGTTGCCCAGGTGTTGCTTGGGCCCGAACTTGTACTCGGGGCTGCCGAACATGTCGCGCGAGAACGTGGTGCTCTCCAGGGTCTTGATGAAGTTGTCGGTGGTCAGGTTGGGACCGGTCTTCTTCGCCGTCTGCATGAACATGTCCATCGCCACGTAGCCGTAGGCGGAGAACAGGCCGGGGTCTTCCTTGAACTTGGCCTTGTAGGAAGCGAACCAGTCGCGCACGTTCTTCGAGGAATCGTCAGCATAGGGCACGGCGACCTGATGGAAGGCATAGAGCCCGTCCATCGCCTTGCCGCCGAGCTTGTGGATCAGGTCGGTATAGGCCGCCGAGGAGCCGACGAAGTTCGGGTTCCAGCCCATCTTGCGCGCCGTGCCTATGGTGCCGATGGTCTCGCGGATGATGGTGCCGAGTACCACGGTGTCGCAGTCCGCCGCCTTCATCTTCGACACCTGCGCCGAGAAGTCGGTAGCGCCGCGCTTGAAGGAGGTCTTCTCGGCGAAGCCCATGTTGATGTCCTTGAGGCCGTCCTCGGCGCCTTTCAGCACCTCGGTGCCGAAGTCGTCATCCTGATAGATGATGCAGAATTTCTTGGCGCCGCGCTCCTTGACCATCCAGGGGATGCCCTTGCGCATCTGGTTGTAGTAGGGCGCGGCGAAGGAGAACTTCAGCTTGTGCAGCGGCTCGTACATTTCGCGCGCCGCCGTCAGCGGGAAGAGGTTCATCACGCCCTTGTCGAACAGGGTCGGGAAGGTGGCCAGATTGACCGCGGTGCCGATGGTGCCGACCATGGCGAAGAGCTTGTCCTGCTGCACCATTTTCTGCGCCGCGAGCAGGCCCTTCTTCGGATCGTAGCCGGAGTCCTCGGCGATGAACTTGACCTTGCGGCCGTGGATGCCGCCGGACTCGTTGATCTCGTCCACGCGCATCTGCATGCCGAAGCGCAGGGCCTTGCCGAAGCCGGCCAGCGGACCGGACAGGTCCTGGATCGTGCCGATGACGATTTCATTTTTGGTGACGCCCATCTGCTCGGCGGCGAGCGCCGTGGCGCCAGCGCCAACTCCCGCAGCCGCGAGTACCGCTGCCGCCAGTTTCGTGTAACGCTTCATTGTGCTCTCCTCTTTTTGCCGGTTGAAACCAACAGTGCCGGCGACCTAGTCGCGATACATCGACTCGATCAGCTCGGCATATTTTTGACTGACTAGCTTACGCTTCAATTTCATGGTCGGGGTCAATTCCTCGTCCTCGGCGCCGAGCTTTTTCTCGATCAGGCGGAACTTCTTGACCTGCTCGACGCGGGCGAACTGCTGGTTCACCCGTTCGATCTCGTCGGCGATCAGCTTCTGCACTTCCGCCGAGCGGGTCAGGCTGACATAGTTGGAGAAGGGCACGTCATGGTCCTGGGCGAACTTCTCGACGTTCTCCTGATCGATCATGATCAGCGCCACCAGGTAGGGGCGCTGGTCGCCGATGACCACGGCATCGGTGACGTAGGGCGAGAACTTGATCTGGTTTTCCAGCTCGGAGGGCGTGATGTTCTTGCCGCCGGCGGTGATGATGATGTCCTTGAGGCGGTCGGAGATGCGGTAGAAACCCTCCTCATCGACGGTGCCGACGTCGCCGGTGTGCAGCCAGCCCTCGGCGTCGATGGTTTCGGCGGTCTTTTCCGGCTGATTGAGGTAGCCCATGAAGACGTTCGGCCCGCGCACCATCAGTTCGCCCGCGGCCGACAGCTTGAGTTCGTTCATCCTGCCCGGCACGCCGATCGAACCGGGCTTGATGCGGTCGATCGGCATTGCGGTCGAGCCGCCGCCGGTCTCGGTCATGCCCCAGACTTCCAGCATCGGCACGCCGAGCGCCAGGTACCAGCGCACCAGGTCGGGCGAGATCGGTGCGGCGCCGGTGATCAGCATGCGGCTGCGATGGATGCCGATCAGCTTGCGCACGTTGTTCAGCACCAGCACGCGCGCCAGCCAGTGGGCGAAATCGAGCCCGCGGCCGATCGCCTGGCGCGCCTCGTAGCGCCTGACCTTTTCCAGGCCGATGCCGATCGCCAGCCGGTAGGCCCACTGCTCGAAGGCATTCGATTCCTTGAGCGCGATTTGTACGCCCGAGTAGAACTTTTCCCAGACCCGCGGCACCGCGACGAACACCGTCGGCGCGATCTCGCGCACGTTCTCGGGAATCGTCTCGGGGTTCTCGACGAAATTCAGCTTGGTGCCGGTGTAGATGGCGAAATAGGCGCCGCCGTTGCGCTCGGCGACGTGGCACAGCGGCAGGAAGCACATGCGCTCGTCGTCCTCGTTCTGCGCGATCACCATGTTGAAGCTCTTCACCGACTGCAGGATGTTGCGATGCGAGAGCATCGCGCCCTTGGGCTTGCCGGTGGTGCCCGAGGTGTAGATCAGGATCGCCAGGTCTTCCGGCCGCCGCGATTTGATGCGCGCCTGCCATTCAGCGGCGGCGGCCTGCGCCCCGATGCGCTCGGCGCGCGCGCGGCCCAGTTCGCGCAGGCGGTCGAAACTGATCACCTGTTCGTCGTCGAGATCGCGCAGGCCCTCCATGTCCCAGACCACGATCTTGCGCAGATTCGGCAGGCGTTCGCGCACTTCGAGGGCCTTGTCGAGCTGTTCGTCGTCCTCGACGAAGAGCAGCACCGAATTCGAATCCTGCGTCAGGTATTCGACCTGGCTCGCCGCGTCGGTCGGGTAGATGCCGGAGCTGATGCCGCCGCAGGAGAGCACCGCGAGATCGGAAAACAGCCATTCCTGGCGCGTGTTGCCTAGGATCGACGCCGTTTCGCCGACCGCGAAGCCGAGTTCGAGCAGGCCCATGCCGGCCTCGCGCACGATCTGGCCCACTTCGTTCCACGCCAGGCTCTGCCACAGGCCGTACTTCTTCTGGCGGAACAGCGTGCGCTCGCCGCGCAGCGCCACGGCATTCCAGAACATCTCGGGCAGGTTGTCGCCGGGAACGACGGTGCGTTCCTCGGCCCAGTAATGCTTGCCGTCAAGCCGCCACATCGCATCCGCCCACTGTCATCTCCAGGTCTTCTTCTTCTTCCAGCGCCGCCCCTCGCGCGCGCCGGCAGCCTTGACGCCGAGATAGAACTCCTTGATGTCGTCCTTCTCGCGCAGCGCGGCGCAGGTGTCGTGCATCACGATGCGGCCGATTTCCAGCACGTAGCCGTAGTCGGCGTACTGCAGTGCGATGTGGGCGTTCTGCTCGACCACCAGCAGCGTCACGCCGCGCTCGCGGTTGATGCGCACGATGATCTCGAAAATCTCCCGGGTCAGCTTGGGCGACAGGCCCAGGCTCGGCTCGTCGAGCAGCATCATGGTCGGTTTCGCCAGCAGTGCGCGGCTGATCGCCAGCATCTGCTGCTGGCCGCCCGAGAGCTGGCCGGCCGGCTGGTTGGTGCGCTCTTTCAGGATAGGGAAATAGCCGAAGACATCCTCGATGTCCTTGGCCACGGCGTCCCGGTCGGCCGCCGGTCGCGTGTAGGCGCCCATCAGCAGGTTCTCGCGCACCGTCAGCAGCGGAAAGATCTCGCGGCCTTCGGGCACATGCACCAGACCCTGGCGCACGATCCAGGCCGGGTCGCGGCCTTCTAGCTTGTCGTTCCTGAAGACGATGCTGCCCTTCTGCGGATCGAGGATGCCGGAAATGGTCTTGAGGATCGTGGTCTTGCCCGCGCCGTTGGAACCGAGCACGGTCACGATGGCCCCCGTCGGCACCGCCAGCGAGACGCCGCGGATGGCCTTGACCGCGCCATAGGCGGCTTCGACGTTGTTGAGCTGGAGGATGGTGGCGGCTTCAGTCATCGTCCGCTCCGCCGAGGTAGGCTTCTATGACTCCTGGATGCGCCTGGACTTCCTCGGGCGTGCCCAGCGTCAGCACTTCGCCCAGGTTCAGCGCCAGGACGCGGTCGGAGACGCGCGAGACCAGGCTCATGTCGTGCTCGACCATGACCACGGTGATGCCCAGGTCGTGCTTGATGTCCTCGATCCAGAAACCCATGTCCTCGGTTTCTTCGGTGTTGAGGCCCGAGGAGGGTTCGTCGAGCAGCAAGAGGCGCGGCCGCATCGACAGCGCGCGCGCCAGTTCGACCACCTTGCGCACGCCATAGGGCAGGCCGACCACCATGCTGTCGCGGTAATGCTGGAGGTCGAGGAACTCGATGACTTCCTCGACCTGGCGGCGGAATTCGAGTTCGGCGCGGCGCACCGAGCCGGTGAACAGCAGGTCCTGCCACCAGCCCGTGTGGCGATGGCAATGGCGGCCGACCAGCAGGTTCTGCAGCACGGTGGCATGTTCGAACAACTCGATGTTCTGGAAGGTGCGGGCGATGCCGTGGCGCGCCACGACATGCGGCGGCATGCGCGAAATCACCTCGCCCTCGAAACGCACCTCGCCCGAGGTGGGACGGTAGAGCGCCGAGATCAGGTTGAAGATGGTGGTCTTGCCGGCGCCGTTGGGGCCGATCAGGGAGAACACTTCATTGGGCCAGACGTCGAAGGAAACGTCATTCACCGCCTTGAGGCCGCCGAAGTGCACCGACAGGTTGACAGCCTGCAGCATCGGGGTCGTCATGCGCCGCTCCCGAAAGTTGGCGCTGGCGGTACGGCGACATTATTGCCCTGAGCCGCGTAGCGGCGAACCAAGGTCACCCCCTTCCACGGGAAGGGGGCCGGGGGGAAGGCCCACCACTTCTCTCGGCGCGCTAGCGCGCCCGAGAGATGAAATGAGAAAGCAAGCTTTCTCATTTCATCCTCTCCGACTTCATGTAGCTCTTCTGGCGCCTGAACATGCCCTTGCGATAGAAGGGAAAGATTTCGAGGAAGGTGCGGAACTTCAGCCAGCGGCCGTACAGGCCCAGCGGCTCGAACAGCACGATCGCGACCAGGATGATGCCGAAGATGGTCGGCTGCAGTCCGGTCTGCTGGCCCAGCGCTTCCGGCAGCCAGTCCTTGCCGGTGACGATCAGCTGCTGCACGACGAACCAGAAGGCCGGGCCGAAGATCGCGCCCTGGATCGAGCCGAGGCCGCCGATCACCACCATCATCAAGAGTTCGATCGACTGCAGGAAGCCAAACTGGTCGGGCGTGATGAAGCGGATCTTGTGCGCGTAGAGCGCGCCGGCGATGCCTGCCAGCGCCGCCGAGAGCGCGAAGGCGACGGTCTTGTAGTGCGCCAGGTTGATGCCCATGCTCTGCGCCGACACCTCGGAATCGCGGATCGCGACAAAGGCGCGGCCGGTCGGGCTGCGCAGCAGGTTCTGCACACCGAGCACGCAGAGCACGGCAATGCAGCTGACCAGGTAGTAGAAGTTGGTGCCGTCGTCGAAGTCGATGCCGGCGATCACCAGCTTGTTCAGCTGGAGTCCGGCATTGCCGCCGGTGATGGCTTCGGCGCTGACCACCGCCTGCTCGAGGATGAAGCCGAAGGCCAGCGTGGCGATCGACAGGTAGAGGCCCTTCACGCGCAGCGCCGGCAGGCCGATCATGATCCCGGTGACGCCGGCCACCAGCGCCGCCAGCGGCAGGGAAATCACGAAAGGCCAGCCGTGGGCCTGCAGATAGGCCTCGGTGTAGGCGCCCATGGCGAGGAAGCCGGCGTGGCCCAGCGAGACCTGGCCGGTGAAGCCGGCCAGCAGCATCAGGCCGAGGCAGACGATCGCATAGATGCCGATGAAGGTGATCTGCGACAGCGTGTATTCCGACAGCAGCCAGGGCGCGGCGACCAGCGCCACGGCCAGGGCGGCGTACCAGAAGCGCTGGCCGCCATGCTTGAACAGCGCGATGTCCTGTTCGTAACGGGTCTTGAAGAGGAAGTGCATGCGCGGTCCCGGTCACACCTTCTTGGTCAGGTTTTCGCCGAACAGGCCGTTGGGCTTGACCACCAGCATCACCAGCACCACCACGTAGGCCGCGATGTCCTTGAAGCCTTCGGGCAGGTAGAAGCCGGCCAGCGATTCGACGATGCCGATCACCAGGCCGCCCACCAGCGCGCCCGGGATGCTGCCGAAGCCGCCGACCACCGCCGCCGGAAAGGCCTTGAGCCCGACGAAGCCCATGTTGGCATGGACGAAGGTGATCGGCGCCAGCAGCAGGCCGGCGACGCCGCAGATGGCCGAGGACAGGCCCCAGACCAGCATGTTCACGCGGCGCACCGGAATGCCCATGTAGAAGGCCGCGAGCTGGTTCTGCGAAGTCGCCTGCATCGCGATGCCGAGCCGCGTGTAGCGGAAGAACACATACAGCAGCGCGACCAGGGCCACCGTCGCCAGGATGATCACCAGGTGCTCGACCGAGACCACCAGCCCGCTGCCCTCGCCGCCGATCCAGATCACCTCGTCCTTCCAGGGCACCGGCAGCGTGTGGGTTTCCGTGCCCCAGTAGGGAATCATGGTCACCACGCCGCGCGCCAGGTAGCCCAGGCCGATGGTGATCATCACCACGGTGAAAGCCGGCTGGCCGAGCAGGGGGCGCAGCACCAGGCGCTCGGTGCCCATGCCGACCAGCGCCATGGCGGCGATGGTGGCGACAAAGGCCAGGGCGAAGGGCAGGCCGATCACCGTCATGGCGGAGAGGCCGATGAAGCCGCCGATCATCATCAGATCGCCCTGGGCGAAATTGACGGTTTCGGTGGCCTTGTAGATCAGCACGAAGCCGAGGGCGATCAGCGCATAAATGCAACCGATCGCTGCTCCGCTGACGATCAATTGCAGGAGCTGCAACACCCGATATCTCCTCCCGGGAATACTGCCGTATTGGCTTTCTTCTGGATCCTGCTTCAGGTGTCAATTATGCATCAAGCGGTTCAGTTTGCGCGCCGCAGCGCCGTGTCGCCAGCGCCAACTCTTGTCGCTGCCGGGTGTTCAGGCGTCCGCCGCTGCGAACACGCGGTAGCCGTTGCGCCCGGCCTGCTTTGCCTGGTACATCGCGCTGTCGGCCTGCTTCATCAAGTCGGCGGCATCGTCCTCGGCATGGGCGTCACGGACCGCGATGCCGACGCTGGCCGTCACCTCGAGCAGGTGCCCGGCAATGCGGACCGGCTGGCGGATGGCGTCGAGGATCTTGGCGGCCACGGCCGCCGCCTGGGCCTGGGCGATCTCGGGCAGGACGATGACGAATTCGTCGCCGCCGGGCCGCGACACGGTGTCGCCGGCACGCACACAGGCCGCGAGTCGGCCCGCCATCTCGCGCAGCAGGCAGTCGCCGGCGTCGTGGCCGAGCGTGTCGTTGGTTTCCTTGAAATGATCGAGGTCGAGGAACAGGACCGCCATGGGCCGGCCAAAGCGCCTGGCCTGTGACAAGTCGTGGTTCAGCCGATCGAGCAGCATGCGGCGGTTGGGCAATTTCGTCAGGCTGTCGAAGAACGCCAACTGCCGGGCACGCTCTTCGGCGTACTTGAGGTCGGTGATGTCGCGGTTGCTGATGCGCCGTCCGAGTGGCCTGCCGTCCGGCGCAAACACCGCCCGACAGCCGTGCGCGATCCAGCGCAACTCTCCGTTCTTGGTGACGATGCGGAATTCGAGCTGGACGCCTTCCGGCCCATAGATGTGCTGCAAATGCTCCTCGTAGGCGGGGCGATCCTGCGCATGCACGATGCGCCTGATCAGCCCTGGATCGGCGCGGAACTCCGCCGGGGAATAGCCGCTGATCCGTTCGCAGGCCGCGTTGACGTAGAGCAACTCGCCCTTGGTACCCAGCCAGTATTCCCAGCCGAAGGTGTAGTCGGCGATGGTGCGGAACCGTTCCTCGCTTTCCCGCAGCGCCTGGTCCTTCAGCACGCGCTCGCTGACGTCCTGTACCGTGCCTATGGAACGCAGGGGCTTGCCCTCGCTGTCGAAAACCGTTTCGCACTGCTCCTGAACGTGCTTGATCCGGCCATCGGCCAGCAGCAGGCGGTGGATGATTTCGTAGGGACTGCGCGTCTTCAGGGAGTTGGCGAAGGCGGCAGCGACGCGCTGACGATCGTCGGGGTGGACCGCATTCAGGAAAGCGTCGTAGGAGGCGGGGAAGGCTTCCTTGTCGATCTCGAAAATGCGGTAGATCTCGTCGGACCACGTCAGTGCATGGCGACGGTGGTCCAGCGCCCAGTTGCCGATATGGGCCAGCCTTTGCGCTTCGGTCAGGCGCAGTTCGCTTGCGGCAAGCTCATCCCTGGCAGCCTGCAAAGCCATCCACATCACGCCCAGTGTGGCCGCGACCAGAATCACGATGTAGGCCAGGATCGAAACGGATTGCACGTGGCTGGGCTGGTAGAGATCGTCGATCTTCCCCGCCGTCAGGGTGAGCACCAGGCGTGCCGCCGACGAGGCGCCGAAAGTCGCTATCACCGCCGCGGTGAAGGCTTGCGGCAACCGCCCCTGCCTCGGCAAGCTGCCGAACAGGTAGCCGGCCATGCGGAAATACTGAAGTGCGACTATCGCGGAAAATGCCACGATGCGCGCGGTGTTGTCCGGCCAGACCAGCGACGACAGCGCGATGAGCACGAAGCCCAGCGCCACCAGCGACCAGCCCGCAACATCGCTGTGCGGCGCACCATGGAAGCTGCGCAGGCTGCGCAACATAGGGATCGCCGCGGCAAACAGGATCGTATCGGCGACCACCACGCCGACAAGATCCGGCAGCCGCCCCCGCAGCGCCACCAGGCCCATCCCGAGCGCGAAAACCAGCAGGCTCCAGCCCCACAACTTCAGCGCCCGCGTGCCGCGCCTGAGACTGCCGAACAGCAGCGAAACCAGGCCCATCAGCACCGCCATGGTGACGGCGACGATGAGCAGGCTGCGCGTATCCAGGTAAACGGAACTGGTCATTGCAGCAGCGCATTGCGACAGCTTGGCTTCATGCGGATTTGTCCTCCGGCGCAAGCCGCGCCAGGAGTCGTGCCTCGAAGAGTGCCGCCGGCACCGGCTTGCTGAACAAATAGCCCTGCATTTCGTCGCATTCCAGCAGGCGCAGCATGCCTTGCTGCTCCTCGGTTTCGACGCCTTCTGCCACCACCTTGAGCTTCAGCGAATGGGCCAGGTTGATGATGGTCGACACCAGTGCCAGGCCTTGCGATCCGGCGGTCATGTCGATGACGAAGGAGCGGTCGATTTTCAGCGCATCCACCGGCAGCCGGGCGAGGTAGCTGAGCGAGGAGAAGCCGGTGCCGAAGTCGTCGATCGCGATGCTGACACCCAGGTCGCGGATCGCCTGCAGGCTGGCGATATTGCGCTTGACGTCCTCCATGATCACGCTTTCGGTGATCTCCAGTTCCAGCCCGGCCGCGGCCTGTGGGTCGATCGCGATGGCCTGTTCGATCTCGGCGATGAAGCCGCGATGGCGCAGTTGCAGGGGCGACACGTTCACCGCGATGCGCACCACGGCGAGGCCTGCGTTGCGCCAGCGCAGGTAGTCGGCGATGGCCTGGTGCAGCACCCAGCGTCCGACCTCGTGGATCAGCCCGGTTTCCTCCAGCATCGGAATGAAATGGCCTGGCGGCACCAGGCCGGTGCGCGGATCGTTCCAGCGGATCAGCGCCTCGGCGCTGGTCATCCTGCCGCTGGCGAGGCTCACCTTGGGCTGGTAATGCAGCACGAATTCGCGATGCTCCAGGGCCTGGCGCAACTGGTTCTCCAGGCTCAGCCTGGCGGCCGCCGTGGCGGTCATGGTGCGGGTGTAGAACAGGTAGCGCTCGCCGCTGGCCTTGGCGCGTTTGAGCGCGGCCTCGGCGTTGCGGAACAGGGTTTCGGCATCGCTGCCGTCATCCGGAAACATCGCGACGCCGACCTTGGCGGCGACACGGAAGGCGGCGTCGTCGAGGCGGAAGGAATGGCTCATGAAGGCTTCGATGCATTTCTCCAGCAGCCGCACCAGGTTGCCGTCCTGCCTGACTTTCGGCAGGACCACGGCAAAATGGTCCGCGCCGACGCGCGCCAGCAGATTGGCATTGCCGGTCGTGCGCGTCAGCCATTGCGCCACCTGCCTCAGGAGCTCGTCGCCGGCCGGGCGGCCGAGGCTGTCGTTGATGTTCTTGAAATGCTCCAGATTGGCCAGGAACACCGCAAGCGGGTGACCGTCCCTGGCGGCGCTGTTGATGTATTGCGTCACCCGGTCGAGCAGCAGGCTGCGGTTTGCCAGCCCGGTGAGCTCGTCGTAGTTGGCCATGAAATCGAGTCGCTCGCGCCGGCCGATGTGCTCCATTGCGAAGGCGATATCCCCGGCCAGCTCGATCAGCAGCTTCAACTCTTCGTCGCGGAAGAAGTCGCGTTCGCCGGCATACAGCGTGAGCATGGCAAGCGCCTCGTCGGCAACCACCAGGGGCAGGATGGCCACGGAGCCGATTCCGGCCGCGACCAGCCTGTCGCGGTATACCGGCGCCGCATCGCCCTCCATGTCGTTGCTCACGACAACCGTCTTTTCCGTCATCGCACGCGTTGCCAGCGGTATTTCCGGCGCACCGATCGCATGCGCCGCATAGCGTTCCACGAGGGCGGCGAGGAAGTCGCTATCCATGCCGGCCGAGGCCGCCGCTACGATTTTCATCGCTTGCCGATCGAGCACGCCGAGCCAGGCCATGCGGAATCCCCCTGTCTCGACCGCGATGCGGCAGCCCTCGCTGAACAGCTCGTCACGGTCGCGCACGTGCACGATCAGCGTATTGATGCCGCTCAGCATGGCGTACACGCGGTTCAGGTAGGCGATCCGCTCTTCGGCTTTCCTGCGTTCGGTGATGTCCTGCAGGAAGCCGTGCCAGACGATGCTGCCATCGGCTTCGCGCTGCGGCACCGAATGTGCCTCGACCCAGATTTCCCCCAGTCGGGCGCGACACAGGCGGAACTCGCTGCGCCAGGGATTCAGTGTGCGCGCCGACTCGGCGATCGATTCCCTGACCCGGCCGACTTCGTCGGGGTGGATCAGCGCAAAGATCGGCGCGGCATCCTCGCTCACCTGCCCGGGCTCCAGGGCGAAAATCTCCTCCAGGGCACCGCTCGCGTAGGGTATCCGGGTGGCCCCGTTCGGAAGCAGCTGAAAGGAATAGATCAGCCCCGGCACCGACGCGGCAATCCGCACCAGCTGGTCTTGCAGCTTGACACGTTCGCGCAGCAATTCCTCCGCGCGTTTGCGTTCGGTGATGTCGCGCGCAGTGATGACGATGCCGCTCACCTCGGGGATGTCCAGGCAGTTCTTGGCGACGAACTCGACGTCGGTCACCGAGCCGTCGTTCCGGCGCAGACGCAACTCGATGCGCACGATCCTGCCTGGAGCAGCCAGCACCTCGCCGAGGGCACGCCGCGCGGCAGGAATGTCCTCGGCCACCAGGAAGGCCATGATCTGGTGCCCGAGCACCTGCTCCGCCTGGTAGCCGGACAGCTTGGTGCCGGATTCGCTGCGGTAGATCAGCTTGCCGGCGGGATCGATGACGAAGAAGGCGTCCGCGGAATTTTCGATCAGCTTGCGAAAGCGCCGCTCGCTGGTCTGCACCGCCTCCATGATCCGGTTGCGCTCGGTGATGTCCTGCAACACGTGGATCGAATAGAGGTAGTCGCCCCTGTCGTTGGCGACCGCGAAAGCACGCGAGGAAAAGGCTTCGCCGCTGCTCAGGGTGAACTCCTCCTCCTCCTTCCATCCGCGATGCCCTTGCGTAATGGCGCGGCAGCCCGGCAGCGGTCCGTCCCGCAGCGGGAACAGGTTGGCGACGTGGGCCATGTCGAAGCCGGCGCCGTCGTCGCGCACGAAATACACGGGCTCGCCAGCCTTTTCCGTGACGCCGAACTCGATGTGGGCGGCGGCGTGCTTGCGGGTGAATTTCCAGGCGTTGCCCAGCAGGTTTTCCAGCACGATGGCCAGCAACTGCCTGTCGCCAAGCACTTCGAGCTTCGGCGCGATATCGAAAATCACCTTGCGCGCGGGCTCGCTGGCCTGAAGTTCCTCGGCAATCGAATGCGCGAGAGCGGACATATCCACGGGCGCAACGGCCATGGCGGTGCGGGAAAGGCGTGACAGCTTGAGCAGGTCGTCGATCAGCTGGCCCATGCGCTGCGTCGCGGCCCGCACGCGCTTGAGATGGTTCTTGCCTTCGTCATCGAGCCGGTCCGCGTAGTCCTCGAGCAAGGCCAGGCTGAAGCCGTCGATGCTGCGCAAGGGCGCGCGCAGGTCGTGGGAAACGGAGTAGGAAAACGCCTCGAGTTCCTCATTGACCGCGTCAAGTTCCGTTGTGCGCAGGTGCAGCGCCGCCTCGCCGGCCTCCGCATGGCGGCGGGCCGCGATGGCCTCGTCCATGATCCTGAGCGCGGCGGCGTTGGCATTGCGCAGTTCCTCGGCACGGTTCAGGAGCTCGACCTGGCTCTCGTGTATCTGTGAGGTGCGCTGCTGAATCCGCGCCTCCAGCTCCTCGTTGATCTGGCGAATCTCGTCCTCGGCGTGCCGGCGCGCCTCGACCTCGATGCGCAGTTCGGCCTGGGCCTCGATTTGTCGCTCGATCGGTTCGCGCACGTTGGCCACGAAGGCCGCGCGATAGATGAAGGCGTAGGCGAAGATCTTGTAGATATGTCCAAGCACCTGGAACAAGTCGTGGGCGGCGACGTAGAACGCGAAGTAGGCCTCGCTGAGAATCGACAGGGACACGGCGGCGTACATGCTGATGTCGACGGCCGAGCGGCTGCGCTGGGCACGCCGCCAGAACAGGAAGGCCGCCGGCAGTTGGATGGCGATGATCGCGTACTCGGCCCCGACCTTGGCCTGAGTCAGCCCCCTGCCCTGAATGAAGAAGCTGGGCAGATCGTCCGCATGAAACAGCGCGGCCCAGTAGGTCATGGCCGCGACGGCGACGAATGGGGCCAGGATCGGGAACCGGTAGCGCTGCAGATGCGCCGGCGACGACGGCAGCAAGGCGGCTGCCAGGAAACCGGCGGCGGCGGTGAAGCGGGCGGCGAGCCAGAACGTGATGCCCTTTTGCGGCGACGAGGGCGTGACGAAGTCGGGCATTCCCGATACCGAAAGCACGTGGCCGAAGTCGATCAGGCCCACTGCAAACATCGCGCAGCACAGCACAAACAGACCGCTCGACCGTTCCTGGCCACGGACGTTCCACACGATCGCGATGATCATCAGCGAAACCACGATCGAAAGCGTTTCGACGAACATGTGGAACGGCAGATAGCCGGCAACCCCGCCGAACGGATCCTTGGGCAGGAAGGCCCAGATAGCGATCAGGATTGCCGCGGAGGCGAGAATCGTGAGGTCCGCAAGCAGCAAGCCCTTCGATGAGGCGACAGGGCGTTCCGCTGCCGGTCGCAGCTCGCCGTCTTCGCTGGAGGCAACGCCGCTCATGATGCCTTTGAAGTTACGCCGACCCGAGGGCTTCGAGGATCCGGACAGCGGATCATGACGAAACCCTTGCCGTCGATCGGAGCCGGCGGCGCAAGCAGCAGGGCGCCGCTCCGGCTACCCGATATCCCGGGCAAGGCCTGGCGGCAGGCCTCATCCTGCACCGCTGGAACCGGAATCACCGTGCCCCCCTTTTCTCGGCAAGCCGGGCGATCGGACGCGGCAGCATGATCGCAAGGTCACCAACACATTGCACTTGGCGCAGCGCAGACATATCGAACTACCCCCAGTCACGCCGTCAGGCGCATGCACTTACCGACGCCGTCGCGAGAGCCGGCGACGGCACCCAGCAGTTTCACGGACATCCGATCTCCGCATCCTGCGATGCACCATTTTCGGTTCCTGGGGAGGTGTGAAATTGATCTACATCAAAAGCATGTGAGCATAATTTGGCCCTGCCGAATCGCTATCCGAGTCCTGCCGATGGCATATGCCGGCAGGGCGAGGCATGGTTTCCAGCGCTATTGACCGTGGCGTGGGCTATAGCGAGGCCGACGCCGATGCGCGCAGCATGGCCGGTCGAATTCCATCGCGTTTGGGCGCCGTGGCGCCATCGGCAACTCCCGCGCGAATCGGGCGCCGGCACGCCTATCTTCAGCACCAGCGACAAGGCCGACGGACTCTAGGTGGTGATTGCGGGCAGCGTCAGCGTCTACCTGCGCGGCGACAAGAGCCAGGGCCGCAAACGCGTCGCCTTGCTGGCGCCCGGCGTGGTCTTCGGCGAGATGGCTACGCGGCTGCGCTACGTGAATCTGGAACTGCAGGAAGCGTCGGCCTGGGCGGACGCTTCCAGGCCGGCGAGCGCCGCGTCGCCGTGGCGCCAGCACCGGGCTCAGGGGTAGAAGCGCTCTCCCTTTGCCGCCATGTCGCGCAGGATTTTCGGTGCGGCAAAGCGCGGGCCGTGTCTTGCCGCGAGACCATCCAGCGTCGCCACGGCCTGCGCCAGTCCCAGCGTGTGCAGCCAGCCGATCGGCCCGCCGCGGAAGGGCGGGTAGCCCCAGCCCAGTATCGCCCCGACATCGGCATCGATCGGCGCGCGCAGCACCTTCTCTTCGAGGCAGCGCGCGGTTTCGACCGACTGCACGAGGATCAGGCGTTCGACGATCTCGTCGAGCGAGATCATCGCCGTACCGTCAGCGCCAACTCTTGGCACGAAGTGCTGCGACAAGCCCGGCCACAAATGCTTCGGCCCGTCCGCCGGATAGTCGTAGAAGCCGGCGCCGGACTTGCGGCCGAGCCGGCCCAGTTCCGCCACCATCTTCGCCGCGACGCGGTCGGCGGCGCGTTCGACATAGGCCTTGCCCAGATCGGCGCGGGTCTGCTGGGCGATCTTGTGTACCAGTTCGATCGAGACCTCGTCGGCCAGCGCCAAGGGCCCGACCGGCATGCCGGCGATCAGCCCGGCCTTGTCGATCAGCGCCGGCGGCACGCCTTCCTCGAGCAGGGCCATGCCTTCCGACACATAGGTGCCGAAGACGCGGCTGGTGTAGAAGCCGCGCGAGTCATTGACCACGATAGGCGTCTTGCCAATGGCGCGCACATAGTCCATCGAGCGCGCCAGCGTCGCGTCCGAAGTGGCCTTGCCGACGATGATTTCGACCAGCGGCATCTTCTCTGCCGGCGAAAAGAAATGCAGGCCGATGAAGTTGGCCGGGCGCACCGAGGCCTGGGCCAGACCGGTGATCGGCAGGGTCGAGGTGTTGGAGGCGAAGATGGCGTCGGCCGCGATCACCGCTTCGGCCTGCTTCGTCACCTCGGCCTTGATCTCGCGTTTCTCGAACACGGCTTCGATGACCAGCTCGCAGCCGGCGAGGTCGGCGTAGCTGGCGCTCGGGTGGATGCGCGCCAGCAGGGCGTCGACCGCCTGCTGGGTCATGCGGCCCCTGGCGACCTGCTTGCCCCACTGCTTGGCGGCGTAAGCCCTGCCCTTCTCGGCGGCTTCGACGGAGGTGTCGAGCAGCACGATGTCGATCCCGGCCGTGGCCGTCGACATCGCGATGCCGGCGCCCATCATGCCGGCGCCGAGCATGCCGATCTTCGTGTACTTCTGCTGCGGCACCCCGGCGGGCCGCGAGCTCAGCTTGTTGGCGTCCTGCATGCCGAAGAACAGGCTGCGGATCATGTTCTTCGACACCGGCGACATCACCAGGTTGGTGAAGTAGCGCGCCTCGATCGCCAGGCCCGTGTCGAGGTTGGTCGACAGACCTTCATAGACGCAGGAAAGGATATGACGCGGCGCCGGGTAGTTGTCGTAGGTCTTTTCGCGCAGCATGGCGTTGGCCGCCATCAGCATCTGCATGCCGCCCGGCGTGTTCGGTCCGCCGCCGGGAATCTTGTAGCCCTTCGCATCCCAGGGCTGCAGCGGCTTGGCGCCCGCAGCGATGGCCTCCTGCACCCACTTGCGCGCCGCCTGGCGTTCCTCGCCCATGGCCACCACGGCATGGATCATGCCGATCTTCTGCGCCTCGGCGGCCTTGATGCGCTTGCCCTCCATCAGCAAGGGCGCTGCGGCCATCATGCCGGCCAGACGCGGCAGGCGCTGCGTGCCGCCGGCGCCGGGCAAGAGGCCCAGCGTGACTTCGGGAAAGCCGAAGCGCGCCTTCGGATTGTCGGCCGCGACGCGGTAATGGCAGGCCAGCGCGATTTCCATGCCGCCGCCCAGCGTCGTGCCGTTGAGCGCCGCGGCGACCGGCTTGCCGCCCAGCTCGATGCCGCGCATCAGTTTGTGCCAATCGCTGATCGCGGCATGAAACGCCTTCGCATCGGTGGCGGCGCCGAGTTCGGCGAGGTCGCCGCCAGCGATGAAATCCTTCTTCGCCGAGGCGACCACGATGCCCTTCACTGCCGGGTCGGCCAAGGCTTGCTGCATGGCCTTGGCGTAGGCGCCCATCGAATTCGCGTTGAGGATGTTCTGCGATTTTCCGGGATAGTCGAATTCGACGGTGGCGATGCCTTGGGCATCAACAGTGTAATTAAGCATTCTTTGCTCCAAAAAGCGTTTACCACCAAGGCACCAAGAACACCAAGGGACACCAAGAGGGCACTTTGATGAATGGCGCTTGCTGTTCTTGGTGCATCTTGGTGTTCTTGGTGCCTTGGTGGTGAAGATTTTTCACAATCTCTCGATGATCGTGGCGGTGCCCATTCCCGCACCCACACACAAGGTCGCCAGTCCGGTCCCCACATTGCGCCGCTCCATTTCGTCGAGCAGCGTGCCGAGGATCATGGCGCCGGTGGCGCCGAGCGGATGGCCCATCGCTATCGCGCCGCCATTGACGTTCATCCGCTCGTGCGACACGTTCAGCACCTGCATGAAGCGCAGCACCACGGCGGCGAAGGCTTCGTTGAGCTCGAACAGATCGATGTCGCCGATCTTCATGCCGGCGCGCTTGAGAGCTTTTTCCGCGGCATACGAAGGGCCGGTCAGCATGATCGAGGGCTCGGAACCGATCGAGGCGAAGGAGCGGATCCGCGCGCGGGGTTTCAGGCCCAGTTGCGTGCCCATTTCCCTGGTGCCGAACAGCACGGCCGCCGCGCCATCGACGATGCCGGAGCTGTTGCCGGCGTGGTGCACATGCGTGATGCGCTCGACTTCCGGATAGCGCTGCAGCATCACGCTGTTGAAGCCGTACTTCTCGCCCTGTTCCTGGAAGGCCGGCTTCAGCGCGGCCAGCGATTCGAGGGTGGTTTCTGGCCGCATGTATTCGTCGCGGTCGAGCATGACCAGGCCGTTGATGTCCTTCACCGGCACGATCGATTTGGCGAAGCGCCCTTCGTCCCAGGCTGCCTTGGCGCGGCGCTGCGATTCCAGCGCGTAGCTGTCGACGTCGCTGCGCGAGAAGCCCCATTTGGTCGCGATCAGGTCGGCCGAGATGCCCTGCGGCACGAAGCCGGTCTTCGCCGCCACCTGCGGATCGATCGGCCAGGCGCCGCCCGAGGAGAACATCGGCACGCGCGACATCGATTCGACGCCGCCGCCGACGACCAGGTCGGCCTGGCCGGACATGATCTGCGCCGCGGCCTGGTTGCAGGCTTCGAGGCCCGAGGCGCAGAAGCGGCTGACCGTGACGCCGGGCGCCGTGATTGCGTAGTCGGCGTAAAGCGCGGCGACGCGCGCGATGTCGGCGCCCTGCTCGCCGACCGGTTCGACGCAGCCGAGGATCACGTCGTCGACCTTCGATGTGTCGAGGTTGTTGCGGTCGCGCAGTGCGCGCAAGGCGGTCGCCGCGAGGTGGATCGGCGTCGCCTGGTTCAGCGCGCCGCCCTGCTTGCCCTTGCCGCGCGGCGTGCGCAGCGCGTCGAAAATGTAGGCTTCGGTCATTGTTAACTCCAGAAGGAAGAATCTTTCACCACCAAGACACCAAGAACACCAAGGAGCACCAAGGAAACCTGAACATGAGATGCCCCTGCCTTTCTTGGTGCCTCTTGGTGTTCTTGGTGTCTTGGTGGTGAAAGGGTGAAAGCATTTTTCAAAGACTCCGCGAAATCAGTTCTTTCATGATTTCGTTGGTGCCGCCGTAGATGCGCTGCACGCGGGCATCGGCCCAGGCGCGGGTGATCGGATATTCCCACATGTAGCCGTAGCCGCCGAAGAGTTGCACGCACTCGTCCATGACCTTGAACTGCAGATCCGAGCACCAGTACTTGGCCATCGAGGCCGTCGCCGGGTCGAGCTTGTTTTCGAGCAGCAGTTCGATGCAGCGGTCGACGAAGACGCGGCCGATCTGGATTTCCGTCTTGAGTTCGGCCAGTTTGAAACGGGTGTTCTGGAACTTGGCGATCTCCTGGCCGAAGGCCTTGCGCTCGTTGGTGTACTGGATGGTCCAGCCCAGCGCGGCTTCGGCCGAGGCCATCGCGATCACGGCGATCTGCAGGCGCTCCCAGGGCAGTTCCTGCATCAGGTAGACGAAGCCGTTGCCCTCGTCGCCGAGCAGGTTTTCCGCCGGCACCTTGACGTTGTCGAAGAACAGTTCGCAGGTGTCCTGCGCCTTCATGCCGGCCTTGTGCAGCGGTTTGGCCTTGGTGAAGCCGGGCATAGCGGTATCGACCACCAAGAGGCTGGTGCCCTTGGCACCCTTGGCGGGATCGGTCTTGGCGACGACGATGACCAGGTCGCAGAGATAGCCGTTGGTGATGAAAATCTTCGAGCCGTTGAGCACGTAGTGGTCGCCGTTTTTCACGGCCGTGGTGCGCACCCCCTGCAGGTCGGAACCGGCCGCCGGCTCCGTCATGGCGATCGCAGCGATCATTTCGCCGCTGGCCATTTTCGGCAGGTATTTCCGCTTCAGCGTCTCGCTGCCGTAATGCAGCAGATAGGGCGCGACGATCTCGGAATGCAGGCCCCAGCCCAGGCCCGTGGCGTTGATGCGCGCCGCTTCTTCCATGACGATGACCGAGAAGCGCTTGTCCACGCCGACCCCGCCGTATTCCTCCGGCATGGTCGCGCAGAGGAAGCCGGCGGCGCCGGCCTTGGTCCAGATCTCGCGGTCGACATGGGACTGTTCTTCCCAGCGCGCGTGGTGGGGGGCGACTTCCTGTTCCATGAAACGGCGCGCGGTGTCGCGGAAGGCTTCGTGGTCGGCATCGAACAGGGTGCGCGGAATCGACATCATGAGGGCTTCTCCATCTTGCTCCAGAGGGGCAGCCATGCTACCAAGCAAGCGCTTGCTTGACAAGGAATGGGGCCGGGGCAAAAATGGCCGGATCGCATCGGAGGACAGGCCATGATTCCTACACCACCCATAATGACCGCCACGCATGAAGTGCTGAACCAGGCCCATACGCTGGAAAACTACAACGCCTACGCCAACAACCTGCCGCTGCAGGAGGCGGTGACGACCCAGGGCGCCGGCTGGGCGCAGGACTGGCTGATCGCGCGCGGCGCCGAGGTCGGCAGCGCGGAATGGATAGAGCACGGCCGCCTGGCCAACGCCAACATCCCGCAGCTCAGGCTGTTCGACCGCTACGGCAACCGCCGCGACGAGGTCGAGTTCCATCCCTCGTGGCACGAATGCCTGGGCTGGCTCAAGCGCCACGGCTGCGACACCGGACCCTGGGCCGATCCCAAGCCCGGCGCCCACGTCGCGCGCGCCGCCGCCTACGTGATGTTCGCCGAGATCGAGGACGGCTCGCTGTGCCCGACCACCATGACCTACGGCGCCGTGCCGGTGCTCAAGCATGTGCCGGAGATCGCCCGCGACTGGATGCCGAAACTGCTTTCGCGCGACTACGACAAGCGCTTCATGCCGGCGGCGGAAAAAAAGGGCGTGCTGATCGGCATGGGCCTCACCGAGAAGCAGGGCGGCTCCGACGTGCGCGCCAACACGACGCGCGCCGAACGCATGGACGACGGCTCCTGGCGCATCACCGGCCACAAGTGGTTTCTCTCGGCGCCGATGTGCGACGCCTTCCTGGTCACGGCGCAATCGCCCAAGGGCCTCTCCTGCTTTTTCGTGCCGCGCTGGACGCCCGACGGACGGCTCAACGAGCTGCGCATCCAGCGTTTCAAGGACAAGCTCGGCGACCGCTCGAATGCCGGCACCGAGGCCGAGTTCTGGGGCTCGCAGGGCTGGCTGGTGGGCGAAGAGGGCCGCGGCATCCCGACCGTGCTCGAAATGGGCGTCTATACCCGGCTCGACTGCGCGATCGGCAGCACCGGCATCATGCGCGGCGCGCTGTCGCAGGCCATGCACCACGCCGGCTTGCGTTCCGCCTTCGGCAAATTGCTCAAGGACCAGCCGCTGATGATGAACACGCTGGCCGATATGGCGCTGGAAACCGAGGCCGCCACGGCGCTCTCGATGCGCCTCGCGCGCGCCTTCGACGCCCAGGAAGATGAAGCGGAATCCCTGCTGCGCCGCATCCTCACGCCGGTCGCCAAGTTCTGGATCTGCAAGCGCTGCCCGACGCTGGTGGCCGAGGCGATGGAGGTGCATGGCGGCAACGGCTATGTCGATGAAGGGCCGATGCCGCGCCTGTTCCGGCAGAGCCCCTTGAACTCCATCTGGGAAGGCTCGGGCAACGTCATGTGCCTCGACACGCTGCGCGCCATGGGACGCAGTCCGAAGAGCGTCGAAGTGCTGGCCGCCGAAATCGCGCCGGCGCTGGGCAAGAACCGCGCCTTCGACGCCTTCGCCGCCAAGCTGAAAGACGGCCTTGCCAATCCGCAGGACATCGAAATGCGCGGCCGCGAACTGACCCAGGGCATCGCGCTGGCGATGCAGGGCGCGCTGCTGCTGCGCCACGCGCCGGGCTTTGTGGCCGAAGCCTTCTGCGCCTCGCGCCTGACGCCCAACCATTGGGGTACGGTGTTCGGCACGCTGCCGGCGGCGACGGATTTCAAGGCGCTGCTCGATCGCGCCTGGCCGGGTCAAGCCTGATGACGGCGATCGATCCGGCCTGGCTGGCCGCCACCGAATTCATCGATCACGAGCACCCGGCGATCCGCGAATTCGTCGCCGCAAGAGTTGGCGCTGGCGCGCTCTGCGTGCCTGGCTCTCCGCTTCGCGGGACGGCAACGGTGAAGACCCAGGCTTTGAGCCTTTACTACGCCGTGCGCGACGGCATTCGCTACGATCCCTACAGCGCCAGCATGCAGCGCGAGGCGATGCGCGCCAGCACGGCCTTGCTCAAGCGCGTCGGCTACTGCGTGCCCAAGGCCTTGCTCTATGCGGCCTGCCTGCGCGCGGTCGGCATCCCGGCGCGGCCGGGATTCGCCGACGTGAGGAACCACCTGTCCACCGAAAAGCTCGATCGCCTGATGGGCACCGACATCTACGCCTGGCACGGCTACGTCAGCCTGCTGCTCGACGGCAAGTGGGTCAAGGCGACGCCGGCCTTCAACCTGGAGATGTGCCAGCGCTTCGGCGTGAAGCCGCTCGATTTCGACGGCGAGCACGACTCGCAGATGCATCCCTACAACTCGGCCAACCAGCGCCACATGGAATACGTCAAGCAGCGCGGCGAGTTCGACGATCTGCCCTATGACGAACTGGTGGCCGACATGCTGCGCATGTACCCGCAACTGGTCGCCGTCAGCGAAGGACAGGCCGGCGACTTCGACCACGAATCGGTGCTGAGGCCGACGTGACCCAGGAAAACCAATTTGTCCGCAGATTGCGCAGATTCGCGCAGATCGAACTGCATGAAGTTGCCGGGCCTGAATCTGCGGAAATCTGCGTAATCTGCGGATAGATCGTCTTTTTCCCAATGACAATTCACATCCAGCGAAACGGCGCGGTGACCACGGTCATCATCGACCGACCCGAAGCGCGCAATGCCATCGACCGCGCCACCGCGACGGCGCTGGCCGACGCCTTCCGCGCCTTCGATGCCGATCCAACGGCAGCGGTCGCCGTGCTCTGCGGCGCGGGCGGCCACTTCTGTGCCGGCGCCGACCTGAAATCCTTCGTCGCCAACCCGGATGAATGGCGGCTCGACGAGGAAGGCGATGCGCCGCTCGGTCCCACCCGCATGCTGCTGTCCAAGCCGGTGATCGCGGCGGTGTCGGGCCACGCCGTGGCCGGCGGCCTGGAACTCGCGCTCTGGTGCGACCTGCGCGTGGTCGAGCAATCGGCGACCTTCGGCGTCTTCTGCCGGCGCTGGGGCGTGCCGCTGATCGACGGCGGCACCATCCGCCTCTCGCGCCTGATCGGCCATTCACGCGCGCTCGATTTGATCCTCACCGGCAGGCCGGTAGCCGCCGATGAGGCGCTGGCCATCGGACTCGCCAATCGCCTGGTTGCCGATGGCGAAGCGCGCGCCGCGGCCGAAGCGCTGGCGGCGCAGATCGCCGCCTTGCCGCAGACCTGCATGCAGCACGACCGCCTGTCGAGCTACGAGCAATGGGGCTTGCCGCTGAACGAAGCGCTGCGCAACGAATGCCGTCACGGCCGGATTTCGCTCGACAGCGGCGATGCGCAATCCGGCGCCAAGCGTTTCCGCCAGGGCGAGGGCCGCCATGGCGACTAAAGCCAGGCCGCCCGCCGCCGAGGAGACCAACCGCCGCGCCGACATCGTGCGCGCCGCCAGCCGGCTGTTCGCCCAAAAGGGCTATGCGGCGACGACGATCCGCGACATCGCCGGGGCCGTGGATATGCGTTCGGGATCGCCCTTCTATCACTTCAAGACCAAGCAGGACATGCTGCGCGCCGTGGCGCTGGAAGGCATCGGCGCGATCAACGCCGCGGTGGCGCGGGCCGCCGCTTCCGGCAAGCCGCCGCGTGCGACCTTCGAGGCCATGCTGCGCGCCCACCTGGATCAGTTGCTGGGCGAGCAGGGGCGCGACTTTGCCGCCACGCTGCTGCACGAAAGCCGGCATCTCGATGCCGCGGCGCAGGCCGAAGTCGTGGCGCTCAAGGACAGCTACGAAACCATGTGGCAGAAGGTGCTCAAGGATTTGAAGCAGGCCGGCCTGATCGCTGACGACAGCCGCGTCACGCGCCTGTTCCTGCTCGGCGCGCTGAACTGGACCGTGCAGTGGTACCGGCCGGACGGCGGCAAGAGCGTCGCGCAGATCGCAAAGCAGCTTTCGTCGCTGCTGCTGAAACCCGCTACGTAAGCCTGCCGGGCGGGGTGGCCGCGTCGCCGGCCCTGGTTCGCCGGCCTGCGGCTGCCCTCACTGCGGGGCCGCGCCAGGCCGCTGGCTAAACTAGCCGCTGCCGATGAAGCCGGCATCGTCGTCGGACAACGCCAGCGGAAATCCCCTGTCACGGCTCCTCGCATCGGCGGCTCTCAAGGGCCGCCGCCGCAACCACCCCGCCCTGCGCCGGACGCCAAATGCTGGACGGCTATTTGACGACGGCGTATTCTGGCGCAGCGGCGAAATCGTGGCGCGCGCGAGCCGTTTCAGCGGGTGGCGGTTTCGCCGGCAGCTTTTGCGCTTCATCCGAATGAACGGACCATAGATGTGCAAGCCTTTCTTTACCGCAAAGCCTTTATCTCCGTTTGTATTGACAGGAAGTATTCCGTCATGACGCAGGACATCGCGTTGTTACAGATCCACACTTGTTAGGTTTCATACCTATGCCCGCTGAATTGATCGCCAAGTTGAAGAAGCTGCAATATCAGCGCAGCGGTTCATCGCCATTCCAATACTTCGTTGACTTTTTGCGATGGTCGGACAATGTATCTCCGCTGCTCTCGTTTAATCCACAATTTCAAGACGCCTTTAAGCGCTGCGTTGGTGTCGCCAAGGCTCAACACAGCAGTGGTTACACTGGTGCCGAACAAATCAATGAGGCAATCGGCATACTGAATCAGGCTGTTCTTTCATTGGAGACGCCGCCTATCAAGTCATCTACGCTGTCAACCCAAGGGAAACCCATACTCGAAGCGCCAGCGAAAGTTACTGTCAAATGGCTCTATGAGCACGTTCCGTTTATGCTGGTTCTTGGGGGCTTTACCTTGCTCGGGTCTGCATTTGCGGGTGGCATAGCTTTCTCAGAAACCCAGTTGTATGCCTTAATCAAGAACACAATCAGAAGCACCGCACCAATTGCGACCAGCCCGAGCGCATACAAGGTTGAAAACAGCCCCAATACTGCATCACACATTCAGCCTTCCGCTAAGAAATGAAACCTACCTGGCGCTCAACCTAAGAGGGATAAGGGGCCAGGCTCGAATTGGATTTACCCGATCTCGACGATGGGCTGGTCGGACGAAAGGGCTGACTTCGATGCTGGCGATTCAATCTCCGTATTCTGCATTGTGAAGCGCATTGATTCGGACTACTTCGAGGAAGGCTGAGGCGCCGAACCCATCATTCCACCGGCGCCGTGCGGCGAGTCTGCCATATCGTCGTATGGCGTTTTATATGGGCTAGTGCTACTCTGCATCCATGGCAAAAACTCGCTTTGATTGGGACCCCGACAAGGACGCGGAGAATCAGGGAAAGCACGGAGTCTCCTTCGCCCGTGCCCAATATGCCTTTGCGGACCCACAGCGCGTGATAGCCAAAGACGAGACGCACAGCCAGACCGAAGAGCGGTTCTATTGCTTCGGCGAAGTTGATGGCGGTGTGCTCACGGTGCGGTTCACTTACCGCGCTTCGGTTATTCGAATCATCGGCGCCGGTTATTGGCGCAAGGGAAAGGCGATCTATGAGCGCGAAAACGAAGTCTCGGAGTAGGGCAATGCCTGCAAAGCAGGCGTTGGCCGGAACTAAAATCAAATACACCGATGAACCCCTTGGCAAGGTCCAGGTGCTTGCCGACTTTCTCCCGTCGCCGGCCGAATTGGCATTCCGCGAAGAAGGCGTAAAGGTAACTCTTGCTCTGAGCAAGAAGAGTATCGAGTTCTTCAAGTCGGAGGCGACAAAGCATCACACTCAATACCAGCGCATGATTCGCCGGCTTCTCGACGCTTATGTCGATGGCCAGGCCCCAAGCCGGCAGGCCACACCGGCGCCGCGCGATAAGGCCGCGCAACGCCGGTGACTTCTGCGCCGAAATCCAATATCACCGTCCCGCCAGCGCCAACTTTCGCAGCAGAGTCATGCCCATGAAAACCACCCTCTCCATCCTCGCCGGCATCCTCGTCCTGGCGCTGGTACTGGTGCAAGTGGGCGTGTTGGGCGGCAGCCGCCCGGCGGACCTCGGCGTCAGCAAGGGCCGCCTGAAGCCGCCGTCGCCGACGCCCAACAGCGTATCGAGCCAGGCCGGGCTGTACCCGGATCATCCGCAGCGGGACTATGCGCTGATCCAGCCGCTGCCCCTGCGCGGCGGCTCGGCGGCGGCCTCGATGCAGGCGCTGGCGGCGGCGCTGAGTACGACGCCTGGCATCACGGTGGTCGAGCAGCGGCCGGACTACCTGTATGCGCAGGCCACGACGCGCTGGCTGAAATTTACCGACGACCTCGAGTTCTGGTTCGATCCGGCGCGCGGGGCGATCGAGCTGCGCAGCGCCAGCCGGCTCGGGGGCAAGGATTTCGGGGTGAACCGGGAGCGCATCGAGGCGATCCGGGCGGCCTATCTGGCGCAGCCCTGAAGGCATTGCGGGCGGGTGTGCCGTCGCTGTAGTTCCATCCCTCCTCCGACTCCCGCCTTGAAGGGGGGGAGAGTGTTGCGCGCCTACGTGCGGCGGAAGAATCTGCGCACGGCGTCACCCGCGGGAACCGTTTCCGCTTCTTCCTTCGGCTTGGGCCCGCCTTCGCCGAGGCTGGCGCGCACCGCCTCGCCGTAGTTCATGTCCTCGCGCTTGATGTGGTTCATCAGCCACTTGATCAGGGTGCCCTGCATTTCGACGGCGACGTCTTCGCCGAGCTGGAAGCGGTGCCGGTACTCGGCGATGCGCCGCGTGAAAAGTTCATGCACCTTCTTGTGCGGCGCCGCGTAGCGATAGCGAGCCTGGTCCATCAGCGCCTCCTCGAAGCTGAAGTGCGACACCGTGTATTCCATCAGTTCGGCGAGCACGCTACCGATCGCTTTTCTGTCCTTGCGCAAGCCCGCGTCGTGCAACTGGTTGATGTAGTCGACGATGCGTTTGTGCTGGTCGTCGATGGCCTCGATGCCCACGCTCAGGTCCGGGGTCCAGCTCACCAATTGCCCCATGCCGCCCTCCCTTGTTATTGCTTGTCAGTGACGCCGGTCGCGGCGAGTCAGGCAGGCCGGTGCCCGCGCCAGGCTACCAGGTCGGCCGCCGGCATCGGCGGCGCGATGCCGTTGCCCTGGCCGACCTCGCAGCCCATTTGCAGCAATGCCTGATAGTGGGTCTCGGTTTCCACGCCTTCGGCCACGATGTGCATCTCGAAGGCCCGCGCCAGCGCGATGATGCCCTGCACGATGGCGTGGTCGGCCTTGCTTTGCTGCATGTCGCGCACAAAGGACTGGTCGATCTTCAGGGTATCCACGTCGAGCTTGCTCAGGTAGGTGATCGACGTGTAGCCGGTGCCGAAGTCGTCCAGCGCGAAACCCACGCCGAACTGCCGGCAGGCCTTGATCAGCGCGCCTATGCCGGCGATGTCTTCCAGCGCCGCGGTTTCCAGCACCTCGATCTGCAGGCGCTGCAGGCAGGCTCCGCCGCGGCTTGCGCAGGCGCCCAGCTTGTCGACGAAGCCCGGCGACTGCAGGTGATAGGCCGATATGTTGATGCTCAACTGGATCTCGAAGCCGGCCTGCTGCCACTGCTGCAACTGCTCGACAGCCGTGGCGACCACCCAGTCGCCCAGTTCGATTTCGAGCTCGGTGTTTTCCACCGTGCGCATGAACTCCGCCGGCAGCAGTTGTCCGCGCTGCGGGTGGTTCCAGCGTATCAGCGCCTCGGCTCCCACCAGGCGGCGAGTCCGCAGTTCCAGCTTGGGCTGGTAGTGAAGCTCGAATTCGCCATGCCCCAGGCCGTGCCTGATCTGCTGCAACAGTTGGTGATGGGAGCGCGCGCGCAGGTCGCTTGCCGCATCGAACAGGTGGTAGCGGTTCCTGCCCGACTGCTTGGCCAGGCACATGGCCTGGTGGGCATGGCGCAGCAGGGTCTCCGCATCCTGCTCGTCCGCGGGATAGAGCGCCACGCCGATGCTCGCGCTGAGCTTGAGCGCCGTGCCGTCGATCTCGATCGGCTGCTGGATGCTTTCCAGCATGCGCTGCAGGCTGCCCACGCATTCCTCGGTGGCTTCCAGCCCGACCAGCAGCACGACGAATTCGTCGCCGCCGAGGCGGGCCACCGTGTCGTCCGCGCGCACGGTTTCCTTGATGCGCCGCGTGACCTCGACCAGCACCCGGTCGCCGACCGCGTGGCCGCAGCCGTCGATCACCGCCTTGAAGCCGTCCAGGTCGAGATGGCATACCGCGAGCAGGCCGCGGTCGCGCTTGGCGCGGGCCAGCGCCTGCGACAGGCGGTCGGCCAGCAGCGCGCGGTTGGGCATGCCGGTCAGGGCGTCGTAGTGCGCGATATGTTCGAGTTGCCTTTCGTGCTCGATGCGTTCGGTGACGTCCGTCGCCAGGCCGACAATCCCGCGCACGCCGCCGTCCCGCTCGCGCAGGCAGAGCCGGGTGATATTCAGCAGGTGGGCGTGGCCGTCGACGAAGTTCAGCCAGGTCTGCGTGAGGTGCGGCGCTGCCTGGGCCAGGCATTCCAGGTCCGCCTGCCGGCAGGCCGCGGCAACCGCCGTCGGCAGCAGGTCGGTGTACCGGGCGGCGGCAAGAAACCGGCTTTCGGCAATGCCCAGGGCATCGCACAGGCTGCGGCTGACGAAGCGCATGCGCCCCTGCGCGTCTACCATCCAGATGACCAACGGGGCATGGTCGAGGATTGCCTGGAAGATCGCATGCTGATCCCCGGGCGTCGGCATCGGCAGTGGGCGCTGGGCCTTTCGCTCCGCATTTTTGCGCGCGGGCAGGTTCAGATCGATGGCAGGCAAACCGGGTGTGGGAGTATTCATCGGGGTCGGCAAAAGCTACTGCGTCGCATTTTACGATTTCCCTGCCGGGCTGTGCGGAAACCGGGCAGAAGCGGCATTGTGGCTGGGCGGCAAGCAGGCCGTTGTCATGACGCCGAATCTAGGCCGCGGGCTTCGGATGGCCGACGGTCTGCGACAGCAGGACCTGCTGGTCGTGAGCCAGGCCGAGCGCGTCGGCGATCGCCGCGCGGTCGATCCAGGCGCGGATAACCGTGGCCAGGCCCCGGCTGGCGGCGAACAGGTACACGTTCTGGGCGATCGCGCCGGCCGCCGCCGAGGCAAAGGACTCGCGCTGCGCCACCGGCACCAGGGCCATGCGGCGATGGTCGGCCACATACACGAGGTCGAGCGGAGCTTCATCGACGAAGTCCTGGTAGCCCGTGATGCTGCGCAAATCGCCGGCCGCCACGAGGTCGAGACGATGTGCCGCGGCGTCGTAGCGATAGGCGCCCGCCGGCAGGGCGACGAACACATCGATCTCCTGGGCGTTCAGCGCCGAGGGGGCGGTACGTCCGCCCTCTGCGCGGTTTACGCCATAGGCTGCCCAGAGCAGGTCCGACAGCAGGGGTAGCGGCAAGGCCTCGGGCGCAAATTCGCGCGCAGAGCGGCGCTGTGCCAGCGCCTCCATCAAGGCCAGACCGCCATGCTTGACGGGCGGCGGCAGCGCGATCGAGGCCGCCGTGCTCCCCGTGACGGGCTTCGGTCGCAGCGCGCCCATCATGCCCAGTGCCAGCTTGGTCAAGGTATTCATCGCCTGCCTCCGCTCGATTTCGCTGCCGGCCTGCCGCCGGGGCAGCCTTTGTCCGGGCAAAAAAAACCCGGCTGGATTGCTCCGGCCGGAGTTTGAAAGCCCCGCATTGCGCGAGGATGGAGTAGCGGGCCGCCTGCGGCGGATTTGAACAGACACCACCGTGCAGTCGATGCAAAAGATACCCCCGGCGCCATTCCGATGGAATACCGGCAATGCCGTATTTTTGCTACCTGATTTCCGGTAGTGACGATGGGAGCCACGGGTTCAGTCGAAGTAACTGCGGCCTTCTTCGAAGCGCGCCGCGAACCAGCCCTGCTTCAGGCTTTCGGTGCGCACCTTGCCGCGGCTGTTGGGGGCATGGACGAAGCGGTCGTCGCCGATGTAGATGCCGACGTGCGAATAGGGCTTGTTGCGCGTGTTGAAGAACACCAGGTCGCCGGGGCGCAGCTGCGTCGCCGCGACGGGCTTGCCCTGGCGCGCCAGGTCGGCCGCGGAGCCGGCGAGTTGCATGTCGGCCGATTTGCGGAATACATAGCTGACCATGCCGCTGCAATCGAGCCCGGCTTCAGGGTTCTTGCCGCCGAAGCGGTAGCCGGTTTCGATCAGGCCCAGCGCGAACAGCACCACGTCATAGGCCTTGTCGTTGATGCTGGGCGCCGCCGTGGCGCCAGCATCAACTCTTGTCGCCGCCGGCGTCCGGCCGGCGGGCGGCAGGACGCCGCAGGCATGGAGCACCAGGGTCGAGCTGGCGAGCAGGGCGGCGAGCGAATGGCGGGAAGCTGACATGGCAACAAATCTAATCCGCTACACTGCAGCGAATTAACCCGATCAAGGCAGAAAACCTCATGCAAATCCGCGCCGCCGTGCTCAGTCAGATGGAACAACCGCGCCCCTATGCGCAAACCCGGCCGATTTCGATCGAAACCGTGAATCTCGCCGGCCCCGGCGTCAACGAAGTCCTGGTCAAGATCACCGCCGCCGGCCTGTGCCATTCCGACCTGTCCATCATTAATGGCGACCGCCCGCGGCCCATGCCCATGGCGCTCGGCCACGAGGCCGCCGGCGTGGTCGAGGAATGCGGCCCCGGCGTCACCGATCTCAGGCGCGGCGATGCCGTGGCCCTGGTCTTCGTGCCCAGTTGCGGCCATTGCCTGCCCTGCCTCGAAGGCCGCCCCGCGCTGTGCGAACCCGGCGCCGCGGCCAACACCGCCGGCACCATGGTCGGCGGCCATCGGCATCTCGCGCGCGCCGACGGCACGCCGCTCAACCATCAGGTCGGCGTTTCCTGCTTCGCCGAGTACGCGGTGTGCAACCGCGGCTCGCTGGTCAAGGTCAGCCCCGATCTGCCGCAGGACGTCGCCGCCGTGTTCGGCTGCGCGGTGCTGACCGGCGTCGGCGCCGCGATCAATTCGGCGCAGGTGAAGCTGGGCCAGACCGTCGCCGTGGTGGGCCTGGGCGGCGTCGGCCTCTCGGCCGTGCTGGGCGCCCTGGCGGCCGGCGCGCGGCAAGTGATCGCCATCGACAGCCTGCCGGCCAAGCTTGAAACCGCGCTGGCGCTGGGCGCGACGCAGGCCTTCCGCGCCGACGATCCCGACCTCGTGGCCCAGGTCAAGGCCGCGACCGGGGGCGGCGTCGATATCGCGATCGAAGCCGCGAGTTCGGTGCAGGCACTCGATGCCGCCTACAGGATCACGCGACGCGGCGGCACCACGGTGACCTGCAGCCTGCCGCCGCCCTCGCACACCTTCAACGTGCCGGCGGTCAATCTGGTCGCCGAGGAACGCACGCTGAAAGGCAGCTACCTCGGCTCGGCCGTCCCGGCGCGCGACATTCCGCATTACATCGCCCTGTTCCAGGCCGGCCGCCTGCCGGTGGACAAGCTGATCACGCATCGCCTGAAGCTCGACCAGATCAACGAGGGCTTCGACCGCCTGGCCGCCGGCGAGGCGGTGCGTCAAGTGATTCTGTTCGACTGAGCCATGCATTCCAGGACTTATTTATTCACCTCCGAGTCGGTCTCCGAAGGCCATCCGGACAAGCTGGCCGACCAGATTTCGGATGCGATCCTCGACGCTTTCCTGAGCCGCGAGGCGACGGCCAAGGTGGCCTGCGAGACCCTGGTCGCCGACAATCTGGTGGTCATCGCCGGCGAATTCCGCACCGCCGACGAAGCGCTGTTCCAGGAGGTCCGCGGCCGCGCCGCGGAGATCGCCCGCCAGGTGCTGACGGACGCCGGCTACAAGGACGCGGCGACCGGCATCGATCCGGAGCATTGCGAAGTCCAGGTGCGCTTCAACCATCAGTCGATCCAGATCAACAAGGGCGTGGTGCATGCCGACGGCACGCTCGGCGCCGGCGACCAGGGCCTGATGTTCGGCTATGCCTGCGAGGAAACGCCGGACCTGATGCCCTACCCGATCTGGCTCGCGCATCGGCTGGTCAGGCGCCAGGCCGAACTGCGCAAGTCCGGCGCCCTGCCCTGGCTGCGGCCCGACGCCAAGAGCCAGGTCACGGTGCTCTACGAGGGGCACAAGGTTGCCGGGATCAGTGATGTGGTGGTGTCGACGCAGATACAACGCGATCTCGACCCGGCCTGGGTGGCGCGCGAAGTCACGCGCGAGATCATCGATCCGCTGGTGCCGGTCAAACTGCGCACCGCGGATTTCCGCATTTTCGTCAATCCGGCCGGCCCCTTCGAGATCGGCGGCCCCAACGGCGACACCGGCGTCACCGGGCGCAAGATCATCGTCGACACCTACGGCGGCGCCTGCCCGCACGGCGGCGGCGCCTTCTCCGGCAAGGACCCGAGCAAGGTCGATCGCTCCGCCACCTACATGGCGCGCTACATCGCCAGGAACATCGTCGCCGCCGGCCTGGCCCGGCGCTGCCTGGTGCAGATCGCCTATGCCATCGGCGTGGCCGAGCCGGTATCGGTGATGATCGATACCCAGGGCACGGGAACCGTGCCCTACGATGCGCTGGAAGCCGCGGTGAAAAAGGTCTTCCGCCTGACGCCGAGCGGCATCATCGCCATGCTCGACCTGGCGCGGCCGATCTACCGCCAGACCGCCGCCTACGGCCACTTCGGCCGCAGCGACATCGACCTGAGCTGGGAGCGCAGCAACCAGGTCGCGGCACTGAAGGCGGCGCTCGGCTGAAGCCAGCCCGCTATAACAGCCCCGCCGCGCGGCGGAATTCCATGCGCGCCATCATGCGGCTCGTCATGTTGCTGGTGAAGCAGAGGGCAAACCAGCGCTCGGCCGGATGCACGAACAGGGCCGTGCCGCTGATCCCGGACCAGGCCATCTCGCCCGCCGCGCAGGGCATGGCCGCGGGGCCCCAGTCGAGCCTGACCGCCAGGGCGAGCCCAAAACCGAAGCCGGGGCCGGTAAAGCCGACGGGGCCTTCGACGCCGTCGGCAAGCTGGTTGCGGCACATTTCGCGGAACAGGTCCGGCGACAGCAGTCTTTCGCCGGCATGGCTGCCGCTGTTGGCCAGCATGCGCGCAAAGCAGGCGTAGTCGCCCAGCGTCGCCACCAGTCCGCCGCCGCCGCTTTCCATCCAGGGCCGGTCCGGCCGGCGCAGGCCATAGCCGGCCACGCGCGCCTGCCAGGCCGCATCCTCGGCATAGGCTGCGGCCAGCCTTGCCTGCGCGGCCGGCGGCACTTCGAAGCCGCTGTCGTGCATGCCCAGGCGTTCGAAAATTCGCGTCTTGAGCGATGCGCCGAGCGGCAGCCCATCGAGCTTCGCCACGATCATGCCGAGCACGTCGGTGGAATAGCCGTAGCGAAATGCCGTGCCCGGTTGCGCCGCGAGCGGTGCCGCGGCGAGGGCGTTGAGGAAGGCCTGGGCATCGACGTAGGGCATCTGCCCGGCGAAATCGGCCTGCGCTGCCGCAGCGCGCAGCTCGGCGTCGAGGATTTCCGAGGCGTAGGCGAGGCCCGAGGTGTGCCGCATCAGGTCGCGCAGCGTCGGCGCGCGCTGCGGCCGCGCTCCCGACTGCATGCGCAGCCGGTCCAGCTCGGGCAGGTAGGTGCCGACCGGCGCGTCGAGTTCGAGCAATCCTTCGTCGACCTGCATCAGCGCGGCGACGCTGACGATGGATTTGCTCAGCGAGGCCAGGCGGAACAGCGCGCCGTCGTGCATCGGCTCCTCGCTTTCCGGCCGCAGCCGGCCGGCGGCGCAGTGCGCCAGAACCTTGCCGGCGCGTTCGACATGGACCACGGCGCCGGGCGTGTGGCGCGCCTCGATTTGATAGGCAAGCAGGCGATCGATGCTGTTGCTCATGCTGGCTCCCGGATTCGCAGCCCCCAAGCCTAGCATCCCCCATTTTGCCGGCGCGGTCCACGGCGACCTGGGTGCTTACAATGGCGGCATCGAATTTCCGGTCCTGCCACCATGCGCATCGCGGTCCTGATCCATCTGCTGGGAGTCATCGTCTGGATGGGCGGCATGTTCTTCGCCCACGTCTGCCTGCGCCCGGTCGCCGCGGCGCAATTGCCGCCGCCGCAGCGCCTGCCTTTGCTGGCTGCCGTGCTCGGGCGCTTTTTCGTCGCGGCCGGCGTCGCCATCGTCGCCATCCTGGTCAGCGGCCTGCTGCGCTTCGGCGATATCGGCGGTGCGGCCACGCCGTGGCGCTGGCATGCCATGGCGGGCATCGGCAGCGTCATGATGCTGATCTACCTGCTGATCGTCCTGCGTTACTACCCGCGCCTCACGGCGGCGGTGGCGGCCCAGACCTGGCCGGCAGGCGGCGCGGCGATGGATGCGATCCGCAAGCTGGTGCTGACCAACCTGGTCCTCGGCGTGGTCACGATCGCCGTTGCCGTGACAGGCTAGCTGGGTTCGAGCTTCAGCCGTGACCGCGTGCGATATCGACAGCCACGCCCAGCGCGTAGCGGCCCTGCTCGACCAGGGGTCCGTGGTGGTCCTGACGGGGGCCGGCTTGAGCACCTCCTGCGGCATACCGGACTATCGCGACCATGACGGGCTATGGAAGCGCAGCCGGCCGATCGACCACAAGGATTTCCTCGGTTCCGAGAGCACGCGCCGGCGCTACTGGGCGCGCAGCTTTCTCGGCTGGCCCGCGGTGGGTCAGGCATCGCCGGGCCGCGGCCATCGCGCCCTGGCGCAGCTGGAAAGCCGACAGCGGATCGCCCTGCTGATCACGCAGAACGTCGACGGCCTGCACCAGAAGGCGGGCAGCCGCTCGGTGCTGGAACTCCATGGCGGGCTGGCCCGGGTGCTGTGCCTGGCCTGCCGGCAGACCTGGCCGCGGGCGGCCGTGCAGGACTGGATGAGCGCGGCAAATCCGCGCCTCGCCGGCGCGGCGGCAAGCATCGCCCCGGATGGCGACGCCGACGTCGCGGAAGGACTCCATGTCGATTTCCGCATCCCGGAATGCCCGGACTGCGGCGGCATGCTCAAGCCCGACGTGGTGTTCTTCGGCGACAGCGTGCCGCGGCAGCGGGTCAGCGCCGCGATGGCCGCGATCGATGCCGCGCGCGGCCTGCTGGTGGTGGGTTCTTCGCTGATGGTCTATTCGGGCTTCCGCTTCGTCGAGCATGCCCACCAGCGCGGCAAGCCGGTGATGGCGATCAACCTCGGCAGGACCCGCGCCGACCACCTGCTGGCGGCGAAGGTGCAGCAGGATTGCGACGAGTTCCTGCAGCGGCTGCAGATTGCCGCCTGATAGCCGCTTGCACCATCGGAATTCGCATAAGTCGCCGTGCCGCCAGCGGCAACTTTCACGGGTCGCCCGCACGCCTTACGCCGAGCCGCCGCCGAAGAAGCCGATCGCGATCAGGAGCAACAGGACCAGGCCGAAGCAGATCAGGACCAGGCCGAGAATCTTCGAGCCGATCGTGAAGGGCCGCGACGGCGCATCCACCAGATACTTCTCCAGCTCGCCGGTGTCGACCAGGCGCTGGTACTGCGCGGCGTGCTCGTGCTTGAACTCGTCGAGCGACTGGGTGCCG
>JAMPYF010000042.1 GCA_023700805.1 Sulfuritalea sp. | reverse complement strand
GACCGTGATGTTGTACACGTTGTCGGCGCCACTGTCCGTGGCCGCCTCGAAGTTAGGCGCCGTGGCGAAGGTCACGGCACCGTTGCTGCTGTTGATGGCAAAGCGCGCGGCATCGGTACCGCCCAGGGCGTAGCTGAAGGTCGTGGCCGTGTCCGGATCGGTCGCCGTCACGGTATATACCGTGCCCGCGGCGTTCTCGGCAAAGCTCGCCGTCGCCCCGCTGGTCAGGGTCGGCGCTTCATTGACGTTGGTCACCGTGATCGCGACGGCAAGAGCGCCGCCAGTGGTGTTGCCGGCAGTATCGGTCGCGGTCAACGTAAGGTCATAGACATTGTCGCTGCCGGCATCGGTGGGTGCCTCGAAGTTCGGCGCCGAAACGAAGGTGACAGCGCCCGTCGCGGCATTGATGTTGAACAAGGCGGCGTCGGCGCCGCCGCTGATCGCATACGACGTGACGAGGTTCGTGTCGGTCGCCACCACGGTATAGGCGGTGCCGGTAGCGTTTTCGGCAAAGTTCGCGGTGGCGGCGCTGGTAAAGCTTGGGCTGGTGGTGTCGAACGTAAAGCTCAGCGATGCATTTGCGGTATTCCCCGCCGTGTCGGTGTCGGTCACCACGACGGTGTATGACCCGTCCGTCGTCGGCGCCGTGTAGGTGCCGCTGGCCGTGCCGCCGTTGATCGTAATGCTGCGCGTGACGTCGCCGGCAGCAGCACTCAAGGTAAGTGCGGCGCTATTGCTGATGGTATCGGTTGTGCTGCCGCTGTTGGTCGTCAGAGCGATAGTCGGAGTGGCAATGGTCGTGTCATAGGTAAACGTCAGGCCTGCCGTCGGGCTACCGTTCCCCGCGGCGTCTGCCTGGCGCACCAGGACACTATTGACGCCTTCAGCGGCGGCGAAACTGGATGTCCAGGTGGTGCCGCCGTCGATGCTGTATTGCGCGGTGTTGCCGGTATCTATGCCGCCGACCACAAGCGTGCCGACCTTTGTAATGCCATCGGAGTTGCTGCTGCCCGTGTCCGAAGTCAGGGCGACAGTCGGCGCGGTCGTCGGCGCCACAGTGTCCAGAGTCAGGGCGTAGGCGGTGGACGCCGCGGAGGTATTGGGGACGATGTCATCGATCTTGGCAGTCAGGGAATGGCTGCCATCACCGGCCAGGGCGGTGGTGAGCGTGACGTCGATGTAGCCGTTGGCAACGTCGGTTGCGGTGAGCGTGGCGGTGCCGACCTGGGTCGCGGCTTCGTAAACCTTTACCGTGTTGCCAATGACGGCAGCAGTGCCGTCGGTGGCCGTGCTGTTGAAGTTGACGCGCACGACCGGCGTCGAATCATTGGTCATGTTGTCGCCGGTGGTGCCGGTATCGGACACGGTACCCGTCAAGGTAAGCGAAGTCGGTGCAGCGGGAGGGGTGGTATCCAGCGCGGTGGCCTGCGCGGTGGTCACGGCACCGAGGTTTACCGCGGTGTCGATTGTCGTCAGCTGCGTGTCGATGGTTGCGGCGCTGGCGGTCGATACCGTTCCCAGCGCAGCGGTAATCACCGCGACGTCGGTCAGGCTGATGACGGTCGGTGCAGTGGGATCGCCGATCTGCGTGACGATATTGCTGATCACCGCCGCCGCAGTTTGCGTGCTGGTGCTGCCGGCGGCTGGCGCGTCCGATGCCAGGTCAACCAGGGTGGCTACCTGCGCAGCCGCTTTCTGTATCGTCAGTGCCGCTGCGTCGCCTGCGTTGGCTGCCAGGGCCGCAAGCGGATCATAGGTCGTCAGGTCGGTACCACCCGCCAGACCAAGCGCCGTAACGACGGCGGCCGAGGCAGTGGCCACGCTGGTGCCCGGGTTCTGGGCAATCATGGTCTGAACGAGAGTCGTCAACGGTGAAATCACGGTCGAGCCCGCTGGCGCCTTGAACACCATGACATTGGGCACGCCGGTATCGATGTTTACACCGCCGGTTGCGATGATGACGCCGGCCGGCGCTCCCGCCGGCAGAATGAAGTTGCCGTTGGCATTGGTGACGACCCCGGCCAGCGCCTCGCTGGCATCGGGCAAGCCGTTGTTGTTGGTATCGATGTAGATTTGCGCGCCGCGGATGTAACCGTCGGCGACCACGCCGGTGGTGAAGCTGATTGCGTCGTTGCCGGCGGCATCCTGAATCGCGGCGACATCATTGGCGCCGGTCGGGTCCGTGTAGGTCACATTCACGGTATCCCCGGTAACAACGGCAGTCGTCAGCGTCAAGATAACTTTGGTGTTGCCCACCCCGCCCACCGCAACGCCGGTCACGACATTGGGAGCGCCATTGACGGTCACCGCGAAGTTGCCGGGAACGGGGAGATTCACCGCATCCAATGCCTCGTTGTAAGTCAGCACCACCGCGCCGGCCTGGGCGCTGATGGACTGAATGACCGGGGCGGTCGTATCGGGGCCGGGCGCGGGCGCAGGACTTGACGAGGTGCTACCGCCGCCACCGCCTGCGCCGGCTGCGACACCGACTGCGACGGCAGCTACCGCCAGCATTCCAGCCGTCGACATGCCCGCTGCCGTGGTTGCAGTTGCCCCCGCTGCTTCGGTGCCCGCAGTAGCGCCCGTGCCCGCTGCCGATCCGGTACCGCTCGCGGTTGTGCCGCCGGCGGCGGTAGTTCCCGCACCCCCACCCGTGTCGGCCTGGGCGAGCAAAAGCGCGTCATCCGAAAGCGTTACCGTCGGATCGGTACCCTCGCCAGCCTCCTTATCGACGCTTTCCGCCGACCGATCAGCCTGCTGGTCCTCGTCTTCCGCCTTTTTGCGCCTGACAAGCCGGGTCGGCTTCTCGCCATTTTTTGGAAGAAGCAAGGCTGCCTCGTTGGGCGCGCCCAGACCTGCCACATCCGTCAGTCCGGCAAGCACCTTCGCCGATGTGGCGGATTGCACAGCCTTGCCTGACGCGTGTTGCGCCCTGCCGGAAATATTCACCGAGGGATCGCCCCCTCCCGCTCCGCCACTCTTGGTTACAGCAACGTCGTTGCTCGAGGAGTTTGGGTTGTTTGCGGTGCTCATATGCGGACTCCGACAGAATTAGGAAAGCAGGAAAGGGGAGAACATCAAGTTTAATGCTACAGCGTAATCCTCTACATGCAAAAAGGGCAATACGGTGATCGCGGTATCGCGGTGATCACCGTATAAGAATAAATTTTTATTTTATAAATCAAATAGTCAGCGAAGACTTTGGGAGGCGCTCGAAGAATAGCACCATCCTGACTATTGGCAACACTTGCTACCCATTCTGGGTTTGAAAAATTTCACCCATCTAAACCATATCAGTGTTATGGGTAATTATCCCTTATCGCTTTCATGATGCCCTTCGCCCCCGCGTACAGGGCCACAAACTCAGCTAGGCCGCCATGCTAGACTTCGCCCCCTTAACCCCTGCCGCACCAAGCCACCACTGGCGCCCGGCCTAATCCATGGACTTCCACCCGCTGCTGCAGGCGCTGATTCTCGGCCTGGTCGAAGGACTTACCGAATTCCTTCCAGTCTCCTCGACCGGCCACCTGATCCTCGCCGGCGACCTGCTGCACTTCAATGACGAGAAGGGCAAGCTGTTCGAGATCGTGATCCAGTCCGGGGCGATACTTGCGGTCTGCTGGGAATACCGCGCACGCATCGCCAAGGTCTTCGGCACCTTGGGCCACGATGCGGACTCGCGGCGCCTGCTGCGCAATATCGCGGTGGCCTTTGTGCCGCTGGCGGTGCTGGGCCTGCTGTTCGGCAAGGCGATCAAGGCCACGCTGTTCAACCCGGTGGCGGTGGCGACGGCCTTCATCGTCGGCGCCTTCATCATCCTCTGGGCCGAGCGGCGCGAGCATTTGGTCCGCGTCGAGCGGGTCGAGGACCTGAGCCTGATGGACGCCGTGAAGCTCGGCCTGGCCCAGGCCTGCGCGCTGATTCCCGGCACCTCGCGTTCCGGCGCGACGATCATCGGCGGCCTGTTGTTCGGCTTGTCGCGCAAGGCGGCAACCGAGTTCTCCTTCTTCCTCGCGATCCCGACGCTGCTGGCCGCGACGGTCTACCAGCTCTACAAGGAACGCCACCTGCTGGTGATCGACGATCTCGGCATGTGGGCGGTCGGCTTCGTCGCCTCCTTCGTCTCCGCCTTCCTCTGCGTGCGCTGGCTGCTGCGTTTCATTTCCAGCCACGACTTCACGATCTTCGCCTGGTACCGGATCGCCTTCGGCATCGTGGTGCTGGCGACCTGGCAGTGGGGGCTGGTGGACTGGAGCAGCCATTGATTCTCTACCTGCATGGCTTCACCAGCGGCCCACAGTCGCACAAGGCGCAGGCGCTGGGCGCACGCATGCGCGAGCGTGGCCTCGGCGACAAGTTCGTCTGCCCGCAACTGCCGGCCTCGCCGCGCGCGGCGATCGCGCTCGCCGAAGACCTGATCGCCCGCCACGGCGTCACCACCGTGGTCGGCTCCTCGCTCGGCGGCTATTACTCGACCTACCTGGCCGAGACCTTCGACCTCAAGGCGGTGCTGGTGAACCCGGCGGTGGTCGCCCACCTCTCCCTGCAGGCCTATATCGGCACCCAGCGCTGGCTGTACACCGGCGAAAGTTTCGAGTTCACGCGGCAGCACATCGAGGAATTGCGCGCCATTGAAGTCCCGGTGCTGAGCAAGCCCGGGCGCTTCTGGCTGCTGGTCGAGGAAGGCGACGAAACGCTCGATTACCGCCATGCGGTCGCCCGCTACGCCGGCGCGCGGCAGACCGTGCTGCCCGGCGGCGACCACAGTTTCACGCACTGGGGCGACTATCTCGATCCGATCATCGCCTACGCAGGACTGGCCTAGGGGTGGCGGGCAACATGCATCCGGCGCTCACGCGCGAAAACACCCGCCTCGGCGTCGTCGCCGGCATCGCCGCCTACATCACCTGGGGCCTGGTGCCGATCTTCTTCAAGCAGATCGCCGAGGTGCCGGCGGTCGAGATCATCGCCCACCGCGTGGTCTGGGCCATGCTGCTGATGACCCTGATCATCGGCGTCGGGCGCGGCTTCGGCGACGCCCTGCGCGTCGCCCGCATGCCGCAGCAGTTGTCGCGGATCGCGCTGGCTTCGGCACTGGTGATCAGCAACTGGCTGACCTTCGTCTGGGGCGTGAACAACGGCCACATCCTCGAAACCAGCCTCGGTTATTTCATCCTGCCGCTGTTCAATGTCGCGCTGGGCGTGCTGGTGCTGAAGGAACGCCTGCGTCCGCTGCAATGGCTGGCCGTGCTGCTGGCGACGACCGGCGTCGCGATCGAAGCCGTACGTGCCGGCGGCCTGCCCTGGATCGCCCTGGTGCTGGCCGGCACCTTCGGCATCTACGGTCTGCTGAGGAAGCAGCTGCCGCTCGATGCCGCCAGCGGGCTGTTTCTCGAAACCGTATGCATGACGCCGCCAGCGCTGGTCTGGCTGGCCTGGCTGGCGTATTCGGGGCAGAACCACTTCGGCAGCGGGCCTGGCCTGCTCGGCACACGCGACCTGCTGCTGGTCGCCACCGGCCCCGTCACGGCGATCCCGCTGCTGCTGTTCGCCATTGCGGCGCGGCGCCTGCCGCTCAACCTGCTGGGCTTCCTGCAGTACTTGGCGCCCACGATCACTTTCCTGATCGCCGTGCTGGTCTATCACGAGCCGCTGGACCTGAGCCGCGCACTGGCCTTCGCCGTGATCTGGATCGGCCTCGCGGTATATAGCTTCGATCTCTTCAGCAAGGCCGCCGCCAGGGCGCCGGTCCTGCCATGAGTTTCGATGCCGCCCAGTTCAAGCGGCTCGAACGCGCCGGTTACAACCGCATCGGGCCGCGCTACCTGGCTGCCGCGGGCGCCCGCGGCGAACTCGCCGAGACCTTGCTGGCCGCCGCCCGAATCGAACCCGGGCAGCGCGTGCTCGATCTGGCCAGCGGCCCCGGCCTGCTGGCGCAAGGCGCGCAAGGCATCGTCGGCAGCCACGGCCTGGCGATCGCCAGCGACATCAGCGAGGGCCAGCTCGCCTGCTGTCCCGACCTGCTGCGCGTCGCCGCCGACGGCGAGGCGCTACCCTTTGCCACCGGCAGTTTCGACCGCGTGCTGTGCGGCCTGGGCCTGATGTTCTTCCCCGACGAACAGGCCGCCTTGCGCGAAATCCACCGCGTGCTGCGCCCCGACGGATTGCTCGCGCTGTCGGTCTGGGGCGCGGCCTGCGAGGTGCCGCTGGTCGAGACCGCGCTGGCCTGCATGCGCCGCCTGCTGCCGCCACCCAGGATCGCGCGGCCGTCGATTTTCCGCTTCGGCGATCCGGACGAACTGAAGCGCCGTCTCGCCAGCGCCAACTATTGCGACATCGAGATCGAGCCCTGTCGCTTCACGCTCGACTTTGCCGATGCCGCCGCCTACTGGCAGGGCTTCCTCGACCTCGCCGGCGGCGCCGCGGAAAGCCTCGCGCGCCTGCCGGCCGAAAAGCAGCAGGCGCTCGCCGCCGCGGTCGGCGCAGAACTGGCGCCGCATGCCCAGACGGAAGGCTACCGGCTGAGCAGCACGGTCCTGATGGTCACCGCCAGACCGGTATAATCCGCCCCCTCGTTTCCCCTCCCCCGCCCGGGGTGTTTCCCTCCATGAATGTCCTGTTTGAAGAGGACGGCGCTTTCCGTGCCGGCAGCGTGCTGGCCGACAATGTGAGCTCGCTGCAGATCGAGCTTGCTTCCGGCAAGCGCTCCAAGGTCAAGGCGACCAATGTGCTGCTGCGCTTCGCCGCCCCGACGGCCGGCGAGTTGCTGGAGCGTGCGGAAAAGCAGGCAGAGGACATCGACGTCGATTTCCTCTGGGAAGCCTGCGGCGAGCAGGAATTCGGCTTCGAGGAACTTGCCGCCGAATACCACGGCGCGAAACCCGATGCGGTGCAGTCGGCGGCGGTGTTGCTGCGCCTGCATGCAGCGCCGATCTATTTCCATCGCAAGGGCCGCGGCCGTTTCCGCAAGGCGCCGCCCGAGATCCTGCAGGCGGCATTGGCCGGCCTGGAGAAGAAGCGCCTGCAGGCAGCGGCCATCGAACGCATGGTCGAGGAACTCAAGAGTGGTCGCCTGCCCGCCGAATTCGCCCCGCTACTACCGCAACTGATCTACAAGCCCGACCGCAACCGCAGCGAAACCAAGGCGCTCGAAGCCGCCTGCGGCGAAACCGGCAAATCCGCCGCGCGCCTGCTGTTCGATTGCGGCGCGCTGCCCTCGACCCACGACTACCACCTGGGCCGTTTCCTGTTCGAGTTCTTCCCCGAGAGCAAGGGCGGCACCGGCTTTCCCGCGTTCGCCGCGCCGACGGAGCCCGCCGATTTGCCGCTCGCGAAAGTTCAAGCCTTCAGCATCGACGACGCGCATACGACCGAAATCGACGACGCATTCTCGGTCACGGCAAAACCCGATGGCGGCTGGCGCATCGGCATCCACATCGCCGCGCCGGGTCTCGGTTTCAGCCCCGACGCCGACCTTGGCCGCATCGCCCGCGAACGCCTGTCCACGGTGTATATGCCGGGGCGCAAGATCACCATGCTGCCGCAGGACATCGTCGAGCATTTCACGCTGGCCGCGGGCCAGACCGTGCCGGCCATTTCGCTCTATCTCGACGTCGCCGCCGACTACCGCCTGCTTGGCCACGAGACGAAGATCGACCGCGTGCCCATCGTCGCCAACCTGCGCCACCACGACATCGAGCCGCTGTTCAACGCCGAGACCCTGGCCGCCGGCCTGCCGCAATTCCCCTATTGCGACGAACTCAAACTGCTCTGGGAGTTCGCCCAGGTGCTCGAAGCCGGACGCGGCAAACCCTCGGACAACGGCAACCGCAAGGACTACAACTTCGTCGTCGACTGGGAAGCCGGCAGCGGCATCGCTGCGGAACCCGGCAAGGGCGTGGTCAGCATCGAGCAGCGCGAACGCGGCAGCCCGCTCGACACCCTGGTCGCCGAACTGATGATCATGGCCAACGCCACCTGGGGCGCGATGCTGCGCGATGCCGGCATCCCCGCGCTGTACCGCGTGCAGACGGCGGGCAAGGTGCGCATGAGCACGGTCGCCGCCGCGCACGAAGGCCTCGGCGTCGAATGCTATGCCTGGTCCTCGTCGCCCTTGCGGCGCTATTGCGACCTGCTCAACCAGTGGCAACTGATCGCGCTGCTGCAGGGCCAGCCGCCGGCATTTCCACCGAAGTCGGCCGAGCTGCTGGCCGCCATGCGCGACTTCGAACTGACGTACGCCGCCTATGCCGAATTCCAGCGCGGCATGGAACGCTACTGGTGCCTGCGCTGGCTGCTGCAGCGCGGCGAGCAGACCGTGCTGGCGCAGGTGCTGCGCGAATCGCTGGCGCGCCTCGATGCGATTCCGCTGGTCGCGCGGGTGCCCTCGCTGCCGGAATTGCCGCGCGGCGCGCACGTACGCCTGAGCGTCGAAGGCATCGACCTGCTCGAAGCGGAACTGCGCCTGCGCTATCTCGAACCGGCGCCCGAATTGGCGCCCAATAGCAGCCCTGATGCGGCCATTGCCGACGACGAGGACGACGAGGTCGCGGGGTAAAATCAGCGCGGTCATGCCCATCTCGCCCAGCCCGTCGCGCTTCTCCTGGCCGGCCCTGCCACCGCTGCCCATGCCGGCCTTCCTCGCCGCCATGGATGCGCCGCGACGCAACCTGACGCTGGCGATCGGCGCCTCGCTGCTGATCCATGCCCTGGTGCTCGCGGTGCGCTTCACGCCGCCGGACTTCATCGACAAGGCGCGCGAACGGGCGCTCGACGTGATCCTGGTCAACAGCAAGAGCAAGAGCCGGCCCGACAAGGCGCAGGCCAAGGCGCAGGCCAATCTCGACGGCGGCGGCAACGTCGACGAGGATCGCCGTGCCAAGACGCCCCTGCCGCCTGCCCCGCGGACCAAGGAAGGCGACCGGCTGATCGAGGCCAAGCGCCGCGTCGCCGAGCTCGAAGCCCAGGCGCAGGCGCAGCTGCTGCGCCTCAAGAGCGAAAGAACGGTCAGCGCCGAAAAACCGAAAATCAATCCGCTGCCCGCACCCGAACCGAATATTTCCGGCGTCGATCTCGCCAGCAGCGCGCTGGCCATCGCCCGCCTCGAAGGCCAGATCGCCCGGCAGATGGAGGAATACAACAAGCGCCCGCGCAAGAAGAACATCGGCGCGCGGGTCGAGGAATACCGCTTCGCCCAGTACGTCGAAGACTGGCGGCAGAAGATCGAGCGCATCGGCAACCTGAACTACCCGGCCGCCGCCAAGGGGCGGCTCTACGGCAGCCTGCTGCTGACGGTGACCATCAAGGCCAACGGCGACCTCAAGGAAGTCGAGATCGACCGCTCCTCGGGCCAAACCCTGCTCGACGAGGCGGCGCGGCGCATCGTCAGGATGGCGGCGCCCTACTCCGCCTTCCCCGACTCGATCCGGCGCGACACCGATGAAATCGTGATCACCCGCACCTGGACCTTCACCAATGCCGATCGGCTGCGGGCGGACTGAGCAATGACAGACCGCTACGCCGTGTTCGGCAACCCGATCGGCCACAGCAAGTCGCCGCGCATCCATGCCCTGTTCGCGGCGCAGACCGGACAGGACATCAGCTACCAGGCAGTTCTAGCGGAAAAGGACGGCTTTGCCGCCGCAGTCGGCGCCTTCATCGCCGCCGGCGAAGGGCCGGCCAGGGGCGCGAATGTCACGCTGCCGTTCAAGGAGGAAGCCTTTCGCCTCGCCACGCGGCGCACGGCCCGCGCCGAGGCGGCCGGAGCGGTGAACACGCTGAGCTTCGAGCAGGACGTCATGATCGGCGACAACACCGACGGCGCGGGGCTGGTGCGCGACCTCAAGCACAACCTCGGCTGCGACCCGGCCGGGCGCCGCATCCTGCTGCTGGGCGCCGGCGGCGCGGCGCGCGGCGTGATCCTGCCGCTGCTGCTGGAGCGCCCCGCCGAACTGCTGATCGCCAATCGCACCGAGGAAACCGCGGCGCGCCTGGCCCTGGAATTTGCCCGCCTGCCCGCCTGCGCCGGTGAGCCCAGACCCGACGGCACAGGCTTTGCGGGCCTTGCCGGGCGGCAATTCGACCTGGTGATCAACGCCACCTCGGCCGGACTCAGCGGTGCCAGCCTGCCGCTGCCGCCTTGTGTATTCGGGCCGCGCTGCGTCGCCTACGAGATGGTCTATGGCCGCGAAACCGCATTCATGGCCCAGGCGCGGGGCGCAGGCGCCCGGGTTGCCGACGGCCTGGGCATGCTGGTCGAGCAGGCCGCCGAGGCCTTCTTCATCTGGCGCGGGGTGCGCCCGCGCACCGCCCCCGTGCTCGCGGCTCTGAGGAGTAGCTCATGATATTTGAGCGTAGCGAACCGATCAGTCGCCCCCGCCTGGGCGGGGGCCGGGGGGTGGGGGCGTTCATTTTGCCATTGCGTTGCCTGGTGGCAACGCAATGAGGCCGGCACCGCGCTGGCTCAAAATCGGTCTCTCTGCGGTATTCGGCCTGCTGCTGCTGTGGCAGGGCTGGTATCTGGGCTGGGTGGTCTGGTGGAAATGGGTGAACCCCGGCACCACCAGCTTCCAGAGCCAGCGCCTCGACGAGGCCCGGCAGAAGAACCCCAAGGCCGAACTCAAACGGCAATGGGTGCCCTACGAAAAGATCTCGGTGCACCTGAAACGCGCCGTGATCGCTGCCGAGGACGACAAGTTCATCGACCACGAGGGCTTCGACTGGGAAGGCATCCAGAAGGCCATCGAGAAAAACCAGAAGAAGGGCAAGGTGGTGGCCGGCGGCTCGACCATCTCCCAGCAGCTGGCCAAGAACCTGCTGCTGTCGCCGACCAAGTCGGTCCTGCGCAAGGGCGAGGAGGCCATCATCACGGTCTGGATCGAATTGCTGTGGGACAAGCGGCGCATCCTCGAGGTCTATCTGAATGTCGTCGAATGGGGCGATGGCGTGTTCGGCGCCGAGGCGGCGGCGCGTCGCTACTACAGCGTCTCCGCGGCCCAACTGGGGGCGGAGCAGGCGGCGCGGCTGGCCGTGATGCTGCCGGCGCCGCGCCGCTACGAACGCAATCCCTACTCGGCCTACATGAACGGCCGCACGGGACTGATTCTCAGCCGCATGGCCGGCGCGGAAGTGCCATGAACCATGACAATCGCGACTAGAATACGTCGGCCATGTCCGAGATCCTGAACCCGCCTGCAGAAGATGATGCCGAGGCGCGAAGCCGCGCCGAGGAACAGGAGATCCTGCGCGAGGTCGAGGATCTGGTGCGCCGCCAGGAATGGGCCGCGCTGCGCACCCGGCTGGAACCCCTGGCAGCGGAATCCGTGGCGCGCATCCTCGATGCGTTGCCGCCGGACGAGAGCGTCCAGGTCTGGGAACTACTGGACAAGGAGCAGGGCGAGGACGTACTCGATGAACTTTCCGACGCCCTGCAGGATTCGCTGGGCGAGGAACAGGACGAGCCGCCCGCAGCTGCGCCCGGCGATGCGCCTCGCGCACAACTGGCGGTCGAAGCCCCGCGCAAGACGGCGACGGTCAACGCCTTTGAACTGCAGAACGGCCGCCTGCGCCAGATCCAGATCGACAGCAAGGCGGACCTCGCCGCCACGGCGCCGATCTGGGTCGACCTGCTGGCGCCGTCGAAGGAGGAAAGGCAGTGGGTCAAGGACATCTTCGATCTTGATTTGCCGGATGCCGACGACCTCACGGACATCGAGGAATCGGCGCGCTTCTATATCGACGAGGATACCGCGGTGCATCTGCACTCGGACTTCCTGCTCGACAAGGAGGACGAATCACGCAACGTCGCGGTGGCCTTCGTCCTGCACAACAACATCCTGTTCTCGATGCGCGACGAGGAACTGCCGGTGTTCCGCCTGCAGCGCCTGCGCGCGCGCATCCAGCCCGGCTACGTCACCGACGGCAAGGACGTGCTGCTCGACCTCTACGACGCCGACGTCGAATACTCGGCCGATGCGCTGGAGGACGTCTACGCCGAACTGGAAAAGGTCAGCCGCACCGTGCTGACGCCGCAGGTCACCGACGACGAAGCGGCCGAGATTCTTTCCGACATCGCCAACGAGGAGGATCTCAACGGCCGCATCCGCCGCAACGTGCTCGACACGCGGCGCGCGCTGTCCTTCCTGATGCGCAGCCGGCTGCTGTCGACCGACCAGCACGACGACGTGCGCCAGATCCTGCGCGACATCGATTCGCTGGACGGCCACACATCGTTCCTGTTCGGCAAGATCAACTTCCTGATGGATGCCACGGTCGGCTTCATCAACATCAACCAGAACAAACGCATTTCCAAGCTGACCACCATCAGCGTGGTGTTCGTCCCGCTCAACATCATCGCCGGCGTCGGCGGCATGTCGGAGTTCTCGATGATGACCGAGGGAATTTCCTGGCCGGTGGCCTACGGCGCCTTCATCGTCGCCATGGGCCTGGTCGGCTGGGGCACCTATGCCACCCTGCGCTGGCTGGAAACCCGCAAGGCGCGGAAACTGCTCGCGGCCCGCCGCGCCGGGCGCGAAGCCTGAGCGCCGCCGGCGTTCGTCGCTACTTCGTCACCAGCTTGAGGCCGAGGATGCCGGCCACGATCAGGCCGATGCAGACCAGGCGGGCGACCTCGCGCGATTCGTCGAACAAGACCATGCCCAGCAGTGCCGTGCCGACGGCGCCGATGCCGGTCCACACCGCGTAGGCGGTACCCACCGGCAGGGTCTTCAGCGACCAGGCGAGCAGCACGACGGAGGCCGCCATCGCGGCCAGCGTCCAGGTGCTGGGCACCAGGCGTGTGAAGCCTTCGGTGTATTTGAGACCGATCGCCCAGGCCACTTCGCACAGGCCGGCGACCAGCAGCACGATCCAGGCCGTCGTGGATGTCAGTAAGGGCATGGCCGCCGTCTCGCCAGCGCCAACTCTTGCCGGGCCGCCCGCTCAGCCGCGGGCGAAGATCGCCTCGGCCGCCGCCACGGTCGCCGCGATATCGGCATCGCTATGCGCGGCCGAGACGAAGCCGGCTTCGAAGGCCGAAGGCGCGAGGTAGAAACCGGCATCCAGCATGGCGTGGAAGAAGCGGTTGAAGGCGTCCTTGTCGCTGGCCATCACCTCGGCGTACGACGTCGGCGGCGTCGCGGCGAAATAGAGGCCGAACATGCCGCCCACCGACTGGGCCGAGAACGTCACGCCGTGGCGTTTCGCCGCCGCGGCAAGCCCTTCGACCAGCGCCCGCGTTTTCGCCGTCAGCGCCTCGTAGAAGCCCGGCGCGGCGATCTTCTTCAGCGTCACCAGGCCCGCCGCGACCGACAGCGGGTTGCCCGACAGCGTGCCGGCCTGATACACGGGGCCCAATGGAGCGATCTTTTCCATGATCTCGCGGCGGCCGCCGAAGGCGCCCAGCGGCATGCCGCCGCCGACCACCTTGCCGAAGGTCGACAAGTCCGGCGTGATGCCGTAGAGGCCCTGGGCCGAGCCGGGGCCGACGCGAAAGCCAGTCATCACCTCGTCGAAAATCAGCAGCGCGCCATGCAGCGTGCACATCTCGCGCAGCGCGGCGAGGAATTCCGGTTTCGGCGCGATCAGGTTCATGTTGCCGGCCACCGGCTCGACGATGACGCAGGCGATGCTCTTGACGTGCTTGAGGAAAGCGTCCTTCAGGCCCTGCGCATCGTTGTAGTCGAGCACCAGGGTGTGCCGCGCCAGATCGGCCGGCACGCCGGCCGACGAAGGATTGCCGAAAGTCAGCAGGCCGGAGCCGGCCTTGACCAGCAGGCTGTCGCCGTGGCCGTGGTAGCAACCCTCGAACTTGACGATCATGTCGCGTCCGGTGAAGCCGCGCGCCAGGCGGATCGCGCTCATGGTCGCCTCGGTGCCGGAGGACACCAGGCGCACCATGTCCATGCTCGGCACGCGCTGCACCAGCAGTTCGGCCAGTTCGACCTCGCCCTCGGTCGGCGCGCCGAAGGAAAGCCCCCTGGCCGCGGCTTCCTGCACCGCGCGCACGGTATCGGCGTCGGCGTGGCCGAGGATCAGCGGCCCCCAGGAACCCACATAGTCGATGTAGGACTTGCCATCGGCATCCCAGACCCGGGAACCTTCGCCACGCGCGAAAAAGCGCGGCGCACCGCCCACCGACCGGAAGGCCCGCACCGGTGAATTGACGCCGCCGGGTATGGTTTTCTGGGCACGGGAGAAGAGTTCTTCGTTGCGCGTCATGAAAGGATCCTGAAATGGTTCGGGGGACAGTATCTTACCGGCGCCGGCCCCGGCATGGATTGCCTGCGGCGGCTCAACTGAAAAGCTTCTGATAGGCCTGCGCCCGGGTCTTGATGTCCATCGCGTCGAACAGGTCGCTGACCACCGCAATCATGTCGGCGCCGGCGGCGATCACCTGCGGCGCATTGTCGAGCGTGATGCCGCCGATCGCGGCCACCGGCAGGCCGAAGCGTCGCCTTGCCTCGCCCAGCAGTTCGAGCGGCGCATGCACCGCGGCGGGTTTGGTGCGCGAAGGAAAGACGCTGCCGAAGGCCAGGTAGTCGGCGCCGGCGCGGGCGGCTTCCTCGCCGCGCGCCAGTTCGTTGTAGCAGGACACGCCGAGGATGCGCTGCGGCCCCAGGGCGTCGCGCGCCGCTGCCAGCGAACCGCCCGGCGCGTCGTCGCGTCCGAGGTGGGCGCCGTCGGCACCGATCTCGACGGCCAGCCAGACGTCGTCATTGATGATCAGCCGGGCTCCCGCGGCACGGCAGATGCGCAGCATCTCGGCCGCCTGGGCGCGGCGCAGCGGCCGCGGCGCCGCCTTGTTGCGGTATTGGACGAAGGGCGCGCCGCCATCGAGCGCGGCCTTGACCAGCGCCGACAGGCGCGGCAGCAGGGGATCGTCGAGCGTGACGGCGCAGAGGCCGCCGAGCTTCATGGGAACATTCCCGCCGGGAGACGCCGGGACTCAGGATTCATCATCGTCATCCCCCTCGTCCCGCGACCAGAACAGGCGATCGGGGATGAACTGTCCCATGCCCGGGCGAAACCCGGCAGCCAGCGTGCGCCAGGTGAATTCCTGGGCGCCCATGACGGCGTCGGCGACATTCACGCCGCTGGCTAGGTGCGCCGCGATCGCCGAGGCGAGCGTGCAGCCCGAACCATGATAGCTGCCGGGCAGGCGGTCCCAGCGGTCGCTGCGCACCGCGCCATGACTGCCGTACAGCGTATTGATCACCTGCGGCGTGCCCTCGTGGGTCCCCGTGACCAGCACATATTCGCAGCCGGCGCCGACCAGGCGGCGCGCGCATTCGGCCAGGTCGCGGACGTCCTCGCCGGGCTGCCCCATCTCCTGCGCCAGGCGCCGGGCTTCGAGACTGTTGGGCGTCAGCAGCGTGGTCTGCGGCAGCAACAGGCCGATCATGGCCTCGACCATTTCCTCGTCGGCGAACTGGTCGCCGCGCCCCGACGCCAGCACCGGATCGAGCACCACGGGGATGTCCGGGTAGTCGGCGATCACCTCGGCCAGCGCGGCGATGACCTCGACGCTGCCCAGCATGCCCAGCTTGAAGGCCGCCACCGGCATGTCCTCGAGCAGCGCGCGGGCCTGGTCGGCGACCCACTCCGCATCGATCGGCAACACCCCCTCGACGCCCGCCGTATCCTGCACGGTGATCGCCGTGACCACGGAAAGCGGGTGGCAACCGAGGCTGGCGAGGGTCAGGATATCGGCCTGCAAGCCGGCGCCGCCGGTGGGATCCGACGCGGCGAAGGTCAGCACGATGGGCGGCGACGGGTTGGCGGGGGAGGCAACGCTCATAAACGTGCGCAAGGGCTTGAGTTAATATTGTTCAATTCTATCCGAAGGGATACCGCCCCCGCCGCAAGCGCCTGCAGTCCTGTCGCCCGATAAGGTCGCCGGCGCAGGCGCTTGCGGAGATCAAGCAGAATCGAGCCATGGCCACTGACCCGCCTTATGCAAAATGGATGTGCCTGATCTGCGGCTTCGTTTATGACGAGGCCGTGGGACTGCCGGAAGAAGGCCTGCCGGCCGGCACGCGCTGGGATCAAGTCCCGCCCCACTGGACCTGTCCCGAATGCGGCGCGCGCAAGGAAGACTTTGAAATGGTCAAAATCTAAGTATGATTGCGACTGACAAGGCTTGACCTCAAGAACGATGAATGCAAAAGGGGCGGCGGGGAGCAGATGGAGGATGCCGGCGGCAAGCCGCGCCTTCGTGAGTGTTTCGGTTCCGCCCATGTTGAATTGAAGTCTTGAGCCAGCATGGAGTAACGTGAGCGAAATACCCCGCCTTTCCGGCATCAAGGTGATGGTGATCGATGATTCGAACACCATCCGCAAGACTGCGGAAATTTTCCTGCTGCAGGCCGGTGCCCAGGTCGTGCTGGCCGAGGACGGTTTCGATGCGCTGGCGAAGATCAACGATCACCTGCCGAATGTGGTCTTCTGCGACATCCTGATGCCGCGCCTCGACGGCTACCAGACCTGCGCCCTGATCAAGAAGAACCCGAAATTCGCGTCCACCCCGGTGATCATGCTGTCATCGAAGGACGGGCTCTTCGACCGTGCGCGCGGACGCATGGTCGGTTCCGATGAATACCTGACCAAACCCTTCACCAAGGACAGCCTGCTCAAGACTGTCGCCGCGCACGCAGCGCGCACCTGAACGGCTTTTTCATCTTGTTCGCGAGGTAGCTATCATGCCCATCAAAAATATTCTGATCATCGACGACTCCCCCACCGAACGCCACATACTCAGCGAGTTGCTGGTCGGCGGCGGTTATGACGTGAGCACGGCCGAAAGCGGCGAGGAGGGCATCGCACGGGCCAAGCAGATCAAGCCCGACCTGATCCTCATGGATGTGGTGATGCCGGGCACCAACGGCTTCCAGGCCACCCGTGCGCTGTCGCGCGACGAGGCGACCAAGGACATTCCCGTCATCATCTGCACCACCAAGAACCAGGAGACCGACAAGCTCTGGGGCATGCGCCAGGGCGCCCATGACTACGTCACCAAGCCGGTGGACGGTCCGGCCCTGCTGGCCAAGATCGCGGCACTGGGCTAACGCTCATGGCTCCGATGGACCATCCCGCATCATGAATCACACAATCTTCGCGGCGCCTCAAGCTGGTATTTGGGCCCGCCCCTCCCATCCTCCCCTCACGGGGAGGCTATTGATTGGCTCGCTGCGCTCGATATCACCTGCGGCCAATCCTGCTGTTTCACGTTAAACCGGCTATGGCCAAACGCATCAGCCTGCGCGAATTCCAGCAGAGTCTCTCCGAGCGGCTGGTGTCGGCGCGGCGCGGCGAAGGCGGGCAGGCCCTGCTCGGCATCGAATCCGGTGCCGACGACCTGCCCGGCGGCAGCCACTGGCTGATCGACCTGGCCGACTCGGGGGAAGTGGCGCCCCTGCCGGCCCTCACGCCGGCACCGCTGACCAAGCCATGGTTCGCCGGCATCGCCAACATCCGCGGCGTGCTCTACAGCGTGGTGGATTTCTCCGCCTGGCGCGGCGGCGCGCCGACGCCGATCAACTCGCAGTCGCGCCTGCTGCTGGTCGGCGCCCGCCACGGCATCAACAGCGCCTTGCTGGTGCGCCGCGCATTGGGCTTGCGCCCGCAGCTGCAAATGCACGCGGCGGGAGAAGCGAAAGTTGGCGCTGACGAGACGGCGCCCTGGCTCGGCGGCCGCTTCAAGGACGCACAAGACGTCATCTGGACCCAGTTGCGCATTCCGGCGCTGCTGGCCGACCCCCACTACCTCGACATCGCTCTCTGAGCGTTCCGCAAAGGACAAACCATGGCCCTCAAGCTTCCTTTCAAGTTGCCGACCTTCGACCGTCGCAAAAACAGGTCGCCCGGGGCGGCCACGACGGGAGCCGCACCGGCAGCGGACAGGCGCGGCCACGGCCAGTTGCCCTTGATCGGCCATCTCGACATCCAGACCCAGTTCCGCATCCTGGGTACGGTGTTCCTGCTCAGCCTGCTGATATCGATCGCCGCAATCTTCATGCAAGTCCAGGCCACGGCCCGCGGCAGCACCTTTTTGTCCGTCGCCAGCCATATCGCGCCGCTGACCCAGCAGATTCCCAAAGCCACCCTGACGGCCCTGCAGGGACAGAAAGAGGGCTTCACGGAATTGCGCGACGCCCGCGACAGCTTCGGCAAGCTCATGGAAACCCTGCTCGAGGGCGGCGAAGTCAAGGGTATCAAGGTGACGGCCACCAGCCTTGCGGCGCGTCCCGCGCTCGATGCCTTGCGCGAGGCCTGGTACAAGCACAACGAAGTCGTCGGCCAGATCCTGGCGCAGGAGAACCGCCTGATTGCGATCAACCGTCTGGCCACGGAAGCGGTGCAACGCAGTCCGGCGATTACGGAAGCGGCCCATGCCGCCGGCGGCAATCTGCCTTTCCTGGTCGAGCGCATGCGGCGCGCAGCGATCCAGCTGGCCTGGAGCCCCGGCTTCGACGAAGCGGTGGCCGCGCAACTGGCCAGCGACATTGGCGCCATCCAGGGTCTGGCCGCCGCCGACAGTCCGCTGGGGCAGGCACTGAAAGCCATGCCGCCGGCACTGACCGCCCTGTCCAGCGACCTCAAGCCGCTGGCGCGCGCGCGCGCGGCCGGCGCCAGCCTCGTCACGGGATTTCGCGGCATGGCCGGCAGCGCCGAGGAACTGATCCGGGCCTACGAGACGGAAGCCGCCGAGCAGGATGTCTCCTCCACCGCGGCGGCCGTATTCGGCTCGCTGGCGCTGCTGATGCTGGTACTCATGGTCAAGGCCTTCAACGACGAAGGCGTGCGCCGCAGCAACGAAGCCGATCACCAGCGGCGCATGGCGGAAGCCGAGAAGGATGCGACCCAGGGCGCCATTCTGCGGCTGATGAACGAAATGGGCGACCTCGCCGACGGCGACCTGACGGTGCGCGCCACGGTGTCGGAGGACATCACCGGGGCCATTGCCGACTCGGTGAACTACACCGTGGAAGAACTCGCCGTGCTGGTGCGCCGCATCAACGATGCCGCCGAGCGCGTGACCAGCGCCTCGAATTCCGCGCAAAGCACCTCCAACGAGCTGCTCGCCGCAACCAAGATCCAGTCGGCCGAAATCCAGGATGCCAACGCCGCGGTTCTGGAAATGGCCAAGTCGATGAAGACGGTGTCGTCCTCGGCTCTCGAATCGGCCCGCGTCGCGAACGCCTCGCTCGAAGCGGCGCAGAAAGGTGCGGCCGCGGTGTCGAACTCGATTTCGGGCATGAACGAAATTCGCACCCAGATCCAGGAAACCTCGAAGCGGATCAAGCGCCTCGGCGAATCCTCGCAGGAGATCGGCGAAATCGTCGAACTGATTTCCGACATTACGGAACAGACCAACGTGCTGGCCTTGAACGCCGCGATCCAAGCCGCATCGGCCGGCGAGGCAGGACGCGGCTTCTCGGTGGTTGCCGAGGAAGTGCAGCGGCTGGCCGAACGCTCCGGCGAGGCGACCAAGCAGATTGCCGCGATCGTCAAGACGATTCAGACCGACACCAACGATGCGGTGGCCGCCATGGAGCACTCGACCCAGGGCGTGGTCGAAGGGGCCAAGCTGTCGGATGCGGCGGGCCAGGCACTGAACGAAATTTCCAGCGTGTCGCAGGATCTGGCGCGCCTGATTCAAGCGATTTCGAGCGACACCCAGACCCAGGCCGACATCGCCACCAAGGTGGCGGACTCGATGCAGGACATTCTGCGCATCACCGGCCAGACCACCACCAGCACGCAACAGACCGCGGTATCGATCGGCGAGCTTACCGAACTCGCCACCGAACTCAAGGGCTCGGTCTCGGGCTTCAAGGTGTAACCCACAGAACCCATGAAGCATGGCTTGGTGATTAACGTGAAACCACAGGAAGAGGCGCTGGTGATATCGAGCGCAGCGAGCCAATCAATAGCCTCCCCGCGAGGGGAGGATGGGAGGGGCGGGCCTTCAATTCGCCTTTCGCGTGTTTCATCATCGGCGGGTGGCTCTCACTGCCATGGGCGCTAGCCTCTAATGAGCATGGATCTCGACATCGGACCGCTGTCCTGGGTCAAGGGAGAAATCGACCTCGAACTGGAGCGCGCCGGGCAGAGCCTTGCCGCCCACGCCGCCGATCCGGCCGGCGACGGCCTGGCCAAGGCGCGCGCCAGCATGCACCAGGCGCACGGCGCGCTGGCCATCGTCGGCCTCGACGGCATCACCGAGTTCGCCGAGGCGATAGAACAGCTGCTGGCGGCGCTGATCGCCGGCGAAGTGCCGGACGTCGACGCCGCGCGGGCTGCCGCACAAGGCGGTTTTGCCGCCTTGCGCGGCTATCTCGACGACCTGATGGCGGGCCATCCCAACCAGCCCTTGAAACTGTTTGCGCCCTATCGCGCCATGGCCGTCGCGCGCGGCCAGACCGCGCCCGCTCCGGCCGCGCTGTTCTTCCCCGATCTGACCCAGCGTCCGCCCAAACGCGAGAAGGATATGCCGCCGCTGGCGCCCGAGGCCCTCACGGCGCGGCTCAAGGCCGCGCGCCTGGGCTTCGAACGCGGCCTGCTGAAATGGCTGAAGGGCGACGCCAAGGGGGTCGCCGAAATGCGGGTTTCGGTGGCGATGATAGAAATGACGCGCGGCACGCCTGCGGCGCGCGCCTACTGGTGGATCGCGTTCGGCGTGCTCGACGCGCTGGCGGCCAACGGCCTGCCCGACCTGGCCGAAGCCAAGCGTTTTGCGATGCGGCTCGGTGCCCAGATCAAGAAGCTCGTCGAAGGCCAGACCGAGGTCGGCGATCAGCTCATGCGCGAAGCCTTGTACCTGGCCGCCTGCGCCACGGCAGGCGGCGAAGCGCTGGCCATCGTGCGCGCCGCCTACCGCCTGGAAGGCATGGTGCCGACCGCCACGCCCTCGGAGACCGAAAGGCTGCTGCCGCACATCCGCCGCCTGCGCGAACTGCTGGCGGCGGCCAAGGACGACTGGAACCGCCTCTGCGTCGGTACCGCCGCCGCGCTGCCGCCGTTCCACGAGCGCACGGCGAAAATCGCCGAAGAGGGCGCCGCCACCGGCCAGCCCGACTACGCGCGGCTGACCGCGGCCATACTCGAACAGACCGACCAGTTGCGGCGCGACCCGACGCGGCACAACGAAAGCATGGCGCTGGAAATCGCCACGGCGCTGCTGCTCGCCGAATCCGCCCTGGAAAACTTCCAGTCGCTCGACGCCGACTTCGCCCACTCGACCCATGCCGTCGTCGAGCGCCTGGCCGCGCTCGGCCGCGGCGAAGAACTGGGCATGATGGACCTGCCGCATCTCGACGCGATGTCGCGCCGGGCGCAGGAACGGCTGCTGCTCGAATCGGTCGCGCGCGAAATCCGCAGCAATCTGGGCACCATCGAACAGACGCTGGATGCCTTTTTCCGCGATATTTCGCGCCAGGCCACGCTGCAAGCCCTGCAGCAGCCGATTCGCCAGATCCAGGGCGCGCTCCTGGTGCTCGGCCAGGATCGTGCCAATGACATACTGGCGGAATGCGCGCGCGCCATCGAAGGTTTCGCCGCAGCCGGCTTCACGCCGCAGCCGGGCGATTTCGAGGACGTGGCGAGGAAACTCTCGGCACTGGGCTTTTTCGTCACCCAGTTGCAGGGCGGCGCCGCCGATATCGACGCCATTCTCGAACCGCCCGCCCCGGCCGTACGTCCGGAAGCCGCAGCGCCAGAGCCGACGCCGGAGCCGGCTGCGCCTGCGGCCATAGCGGAACAAGTCGCAGCGCCGGCGCCGGAGTTGTTGCCGGAAACCGCACCCACAGCGGAATTGCCTGCCACAGCCGAGACCGCTGCCGAGGAAGCCCTGCCGGACTTCGAAGTGGAAGGTTTCGAGGCGCCCGTCGAGCCCCCGCCAGCCCCGCCGCCGCCGCCGGTCGAAACCCCGGCGCCATCGGCCGAGGCCACGCGGCTGGTGGATGCCAGCGAGGAAGATCTCGACGCGGAACTGCTCGGCATTTTCCTCGAGGAAGCCAACGAGGTCCTCGGCACCATCAACCAGCATCTGCCTCTGGTGCATGCCGCACCCGGCGATCACGAATCCCTGGTCACGCTGCGCCGCAGCTTCCACACCCTCAAGGGCAGCGGCCGCATGGTCGGCTTGAGCGACCTCGGCGAAGCCGCCTGGGCCGTGGAACAGGTGCTCAACGGCTGGCTGCACGAAACGCGCTCCGCCACGCCGGCGCTGCTCGCCATGCTCGACCTCGCGGCCGACATCTTCAAGGTCTGGATCCTGCAACTCGAATCCGGTGGCGGCCGGCATTTCGACTATGCCGAACTGGCCCGCCGCTGCCAGGTCCTGGGCGGTGCCGAAGACGCCGAGGCCACCGTAGCGCCAGCGCCAACTATCGAGCCGGCCGCGCCGGAAGAAGTCCCGCACGAAGAAATAGCGGCCGAAGAAGCTACGGCCGAAGAATTCACGATCGAGGAAACGCCGGCCCCGGAGGCGCCGCCCGAAGCCGCCGGCTTCGCCGAGGCCCCTGTAGAAGAGGCGCCGGCCGCGCCGCAGCCGACGGCGGAAGTGGTGTCCTTCCCGACGCCGCCGCCGGTCCGTATCGGCGACATCGAGGTGGCGCCCACGCTCTACAAGCTCTACCTCGAGGAGACCCGCGAACACGTCGCCACGCTGCAAGCCAGGCTCGGCCTCGAAGAGGTGCCCGGCAACGAGGTGATCCGTGCGGCGCACACCACGGCCAGCATTTCCGCGGCCACGGGCTTCATGGCGATTTCCAGCCTCGCCCGCGCGCTGGAGGATGCCCTGGGGCGCCTGTCGCTGCTGGAAGCCGCGCCGAGCGAAGGCCAGCGCTTTGTTTTTGCCCGCTGCGCCGGCGCCCTCGAAGGCATGCTCGGCGCCGTGGCGGAACGCCGCATGCCCGGCGAGGAAGCTGCCCTCACCGCCGAGCTGAATGCGATGATGCCCGCGGTCGCGGCGCCCGCCGAGGCGCCCGTCGAAACACCCGCCGAGGAGCCTGTCGAAGCACCGGCCGAGGTGCCTGTCGAAGCCGCCGTCGAGCCTGCGATCGAATTCGCCGTCGAGCCTGCGGCAGCAGCGCCCGAAGCAGCAGCGCCCGAAGCAGCCGCCGAGGCCGAGGCCGGGCCGGAAGTCCCGGAAATCACCGTCACCGCTGCCGATCGCCGCGCCGCGCGGATCGAAGACGAGATCGATGCGCAGATATTGCCGCTGTTCCTCGAGGAAAGCACTGACCTGATGCGCGAGATCGGCGCCACGCTGCGCGAGTGGCGGGCCGCGCCCGACAGCGCCGACATCGCCCGCGCGCTGCAGCGCGCGCTGCACACGCTCAAGGGCAGCGCGCGGATGGCCGGCGCCATGGGCTGCGGCGAACTGCTGCATGCGATGGAAGACCGGGTCGACCAGGCGGTGCGCATGAAATCGGTGCAGCCCGCCATCATCGACGGCCTGGAAAACTCCTATGACCGCGCGGCGATGCTGATCGAATATCTGCGCAATCCGGAGGCAGCCCGACTCGCCGCCGAAGCGCCGGAACCGGCCGAAGCCGCCGCCGTCTCGGTCGAACCGCGGGAGGCCGCGCAGCCGCAAGCCGAAGTGCTGCGCGAAGTCGCCGCGGCGGCCCATGCGCCGGCCAAGGCAGAAGCGGCACACCCACCCTACATTCCCGCGCCGCAAGTGCAGCTGCGGGTACGCGCCGACCTGGTCGACCAGCTGGTCAATGAAGCCGGCGAAGTCGCGATCGCCCGCGGCCGCATCGAGGGCGAACTGCTGGCCCTCAAGACTTCCCTGCTCGACTTGACGGAAAACGTGATCCGCCTGCGCAAGCAGCTGCGCGAAGTCGAAATCCAGGCCGAGTCGCAGATGATGTCGCAGCAGGCGCTGGCCAGCGAGCGCGCGCAGGAATTCGATCCGCTCGAGTTCGACCGCTTCACGCGCTTCCAGGAAGTGACGCGGATGATGGCGGAAAGCGTGAATGACGTCGCCACCGTGCAGCAGAACCTGATGCGCAATCTCGACCAGGCCAATGCCGCCATCGTGGCCCAGGCCCGCCTCTCGCGCGAACTATCGCAGCGCCTGATGGGCGTGCGCATGGTGCCCTTCGAAAGCCTGGCCGAGCGCCTGCATCGCGTCGTGCGGCAGGCAGCCAAGGACACCGGCAAGCGCGCCAACCTCGACATCCGCCACGGCCAGACCGAGCTCGACCGCTCGGTGCTGGACAAGATGGCCGGGCCGCTCGAGCACATGCTGCGCAACAGCGTCGCCCACGGCCTGGAGGACACCCCCGCGCGCCTCGCCGCCGGCAAGGATGCGATCGGCCAGATCACGCTGTCGCTGGCGCAGGAAGGCAATGAAATCGTGGTCTCGATCGCCGATGACGGCGCCGGGCTCGACTTCGAGCGCATTCGCCGGCGCGCCATCGAGCGCGGGCTGATCGCGCCCGATGCGGAACCTGACCAGGCGGTGCTGACGCAACTGATACTGCAATCCGGATTTTCCACCGCCGATGAAGTCACCACGCTCGCCGGCCGCGGCGTCGGCATGGACGTGGTGAGAAGCGAAACCGCCAGCCTCGGCGGCCGCATCGAGGTCGCCTCGGAAACCGGGCGCGGCGCCACCTTCCGCATCTACCTGCCGCTGACCCTGGCGGTCACCCAGGCCGTGCTGGTCACTGCCGGCAATCGCCGCTACGCGATTCCGTCCTCGATGATCGAGCAGGCCGCGGAACACAAGCCCGACTCGGCGGCACTGATCCGCAGTTCAGGCGGCACCGAGTGGCTGGGCAACCGCTACCCCTACCATTACCTCGCCAGCCTGCTGGGCGAAACCGACGCCGTGCCGCCGACGGCGCGGCGCTACTGGATCCTCCTGATCAAGGGCGGAACCGAACGCGTCGCGCTCGAAGTCGACAGTCTCAGCCGCAACCAGGAAATCGTCGTCAAGTCGGTCGGGCCGCAGCTCGCCCGCGTACCGGGACTGGCCGGCGCCACGGTGCTGGGCAACGGCGAAGTGGCGCTGATCATCAACCCGGTGGCGCTGGCGGCCCGTGCCGTCGAGCGCGCCGCCATACATCTGCCCGCGGCAGGCGGCGTGGCGCCGCCGGTGCCGGCAGCCTCCACGGCCGCGGCCGCTGCGGTGATGGTGGTCGACGATTCGCTCACCGTGCGCAAGATCAGCGGCCGGCTGCTGGCGCGTCATGGCTATCACGTGCTCACCGCCAAGGACGGCGTCGATGCGCTGGAGCAACTGGCCGAGGTGGTCCCCGACGTGATGCTGCTCGACATCGAAATGCCGCGCATGGACGGCTTCGACCTGGCGCGCAACATCCGGGCCGATGCCCGCCTCAAGCATATTCCGCTGATCATGATCACCTCGCGCACGGCCGACAAGCACCGCCAGATGGCGGCGGAAATCGGCGTCAACCACTATCTCGGCAAACCCTACGACGAAGAGGACCTGCTGGCCTGCATCCGCCAGTCCCTCGGCAAGGGCGCCTGATTCCGCGCGCACGACACAAGGACAGTTTGATGACGCAGCAGGCACGGCCTTTCAAGGTTCTCGGCATCCAGCAGATCGCCATCGGCGGCGCTTCGAAGCAGCGCCTCAAAAAGCTCTGGGTCGAGATGCTCGGTCTCGAGGTCACCGGCAATTTCGTCAGCGAACGCGAAAACGTCGATGAGGACATCACGGCCATGGGCAGCGGCCCCTTCAAGGTGGAAGTCGACCTGATGCAGCCGCTCGATGCAGCGAAAAAGCCCGCGGTCAACGAGCCGCCGCTGAATCACGTCGGACTCTGGATCGACGACCTGCCGGCCGCCGTGGCCTGGCTCACCGCGCAAGGCGTGCGCTTCGCGCCGGGCGGCATCCGCAAGGGCGCTTCAGGCTACGACATCACCTTCCTGCACCCCAAGGCCAACGAGCAGTTTCCGATCGCCGGCGAAGGCGTGCTGATCGAGCTGGTGCAGGCGCCTGCCGAAGTGATCGAGGCCTTCGCGCGCCTGGCTTAGCGCGAAACGGTTCACCCGGCGCGCAGAGCGCCGCCTAAACCGCAAACATCCGGTAGCAGTCGCGGCCGGCCTGCTTGGCCGCATACATCGCCAGGTCGGCGCGCCGCAACAGTTCCGGCGGCGACAGATCGCTGCCGGCAAACATCGCGATGCCGGCGCTGACCGTGATTTCCATCGGCAGGCCCAGCACGCGCATCGGCTCGCGAATCGCGCCAAGGATTTTCTCCGTCATGCGTTCGGCATCGGCGCTGCCGCTGAGACCGGTCAGCACGATGACGAACTCGTCGCCGCCGAGTCGCGCCACCGTGTCGACTTCGCGCAGCGCCATCCGAAGGCGCTGCGCGGTGCAGCGCAGCACCTCGTCGCCGATGGCGTGGCCGTAGCCGTCGTTGATCGTCTTGAAATTGTCCAGATCGATCAGCAGCAGGGCGATCTGTCCGCGGCTGCGCCGCGCCAGCTGCAGCGATTGTTCCAGGCGCGCATCGAACAGCAGTCGATTGGCCAGCCCGGTCAGGGTGTCGGTATGGGCCAGCGCCTGCAGCTGGCGTTCGTTTTCGCGCAGGCGGGCGTTCAGCGCTTCGAGCTCTCCGGTGCGCTCGACGACGCGGCGTTCGAGGCTCGCCTCGGAGCGTTGCAGCATGCCGACCAGCTGCTGCTTGGTGGCCATGGCCTCGCTCTGCGCCGCATCCTTTTCCCGCCGCAGACCGTTGATGCGGTCGGCCAGGGCGAAGGAAAGCAGCAGCATTTCGAGCGCCGAACCCATCTGCATGGCGTAGTAGCTGAGGAAGGTCGTCGGCAGCAGGTTCAGGTTGCGCAGGCCGACCACGGCGACGCCGACCAGCAGCACCGTCCACGCCAGCAGGAAGGTGCTTGCGCCGGCCCGCCCGGCCCGCCAGCAACGCAGCCCGGCCAGCACCGCGACCGCGGAAAACGTGACGCCGGTGATCGAGGTGAGAATCGCCGCCAACCGATAGGGCGCGACCAGCGGCACCAGCATGCACAGCGCAAACAGTGCGGCGAGGCCGATCACGGCACCGTCCAGGCGCGGCAGGTTGCGCCGCGTATCTAGGAAGCCGCGGGTGAACAGGGCGCCGAACAGGCCGGCCGCGGCAAAGCCGACCGTGAACGCCAGGTTGCCCCAGACCGGCCAGTCCGGCCAGAGAAACTGGTTGCCCAGCCCGTTGAGCGACAGTTGTCCGACGGCCATGCTGGCGGCAAACAGGACGTAGGTCAGGTAGTTGTGGTCGCGCAGCGAAAACCACAGCAGTAGGTTGTAGAGGGCGAGCGCCAGCAACATGCCGAAATAGGCGGCAAGCACCGCGTAGGCGCCGAGCGAATCCGGCCAGAAGGCCTCGGCTTGCCACAGGCGCAGGGGAACGGTCAGCGTGCCTTCGGAGGCGACGCGCAGCCAGAGCGTAGCGGTCGCCGCATCGCTTTTCAGATGCACGGGAAACACGAAGTTGCGGTGCGGCAGCGGCCGCGCGGCAAAGGGCAGGCGATCGCCGGCGCTCAGGCGTTCGCCGTCGGGACCGAAATAGTCGATGCTGTCCAGGGTGGGGAAGGCGACTTCCAGCAGCCAGTCGCGCGCTGCGCCGGGGGCGGCCTCGATGTCGAGACGCAACCACCAGGCGGAGGATGAATAGCCGAAGTTGATTGCCGCACCGGCCTTGACCGGCGCCGGCCAGAACTCGCCGCTGCGCGCCTGGACATCGGCCAGCGCCAGGCGTCCGCCGGCGTCTTCGAGTATCGACACCTGGGTCGCCAGCTCCAGCACGGTGGTGCCCGGCGTGAGCCGTATCGCGGCGGCGGCCGTGCCGATCTGGCAGGCCCAGCAGCACAAAAGGAACAGCAAGGCAGAAATGCGCAGCACGTCACGACCCGTTTGGAATGCGCCCCGAATTCTATCCGAATGCATACCGTGCCCGCTCCATGCGCCTGCGGACAGCGGACGTCGATTGGGTAGAATCGCCGCTTTCATCAAACCTCCAATACTCCGATGCTGTTCGAATCCTACGCCAACCCCGGCCTGCAGCTCGCCAACCGCATCGCCATGGCGCCGATGACCCGCTGCCGCGCCGACCACAGGGACGCCGTGCCCAATGCCATGATGATCGAGTATTACCGCCAGCGTGCGGCGGCCGGCCTGATCATCTCGGAAGGCGTGCCGGTCTCCGACCGCGCGCGCGGCTACATCAACACGCCGGCACTGTGGAACGAGGCGCAGGCTGCCGGCTGGCAGCGGGTGACCGCCGCCGTGCATGGCGCCGGCGGCAGGATCTTCGCCCAGCTCTGGCATTGCGGCCGCGTCGCGCATGCCGCGCTGCATGCCGACGGCAGCGCGCCGGCCGGCGTGTCGCTCAAACCGGCGGCGACGCAGACCATGATTCCCGGACCCGACGGCAAGCCGGTGCCCGCGCCCTGCGGCCAGCCGGAAGTGTTGAGCCTGCAGGAGATCCGCGGGGTCGTCGCCGAATTCGCCCATGCCGCGAGGCTTGCGATGCAGGCCGGGTTCGACGGCGTGGAGATTCACGGCGCCAACGGCTACCTGCTCGACCAGTTCCGCTGCCCGGCGCTGAACCGGCGCAACGATGCCTACGGTGGCTCGCTGGCGAATCGCTACCGCCTGCTGCTGGAGGTGGTCGATGCGGTGGCGGCGGAAGTCGCAGTGGAGCGCATCGCCGTGCGCCAGTCGCCCTACGGCCTGGGCAACGACATGGTCGCCGACCCCGAACCGCTGGTGACCTACCCCTGGCTGGCGCGCGAACTGAACCGGCGCGGCATCGGCTTCCTGCACATCTACTGCCAGACCGCGGACTGGATCCACGACGCCGGCCATTCGATGATGCCGGCATTGCGCGACGCCTTCCACGGCGCGCTGATCGCCTGCGGCGGCTTCAAGACCGCCGCCTCATGCAATGCAATCCTGCAGCGCGGACACGCCGACCTGATAGCCATCGGCAAACCCTTCATCTCCAACCCGGACCTGGTCGAGCGCCTGCGCCACGGTGCGCCGCTCGCCAAATGGGACACCGCGAGTTTCTATGGCGGCGGCGAACGCGGCTATACCGACTACCCGGCACTGGACGAAGAGTTGGCGTTGGCGACACGCCAGTAAGCGACGTGCTGAACGGGCGACTTCACGCCACCGCAGGCATGCTCCTCGCCAGCCTGTCGCTGGCGACCGTTGCGGCCGAGACCGCCCCCGACTATGCCGCGACGACCCTCAGCGGCGACTGGGGCAGCGCCCGCAGTGCGCTCTGGCAGCGCGGTATCGCGCTGGAGGGCGGACTCAGGCTCGACCATCTGCACAACCGCGGCGGGGCCGGGAACGGCGGCCGCACGCTGAGCCACCTGGAATTGAAGCTGCGCGCCGACCTGGAAAAGCTGCTGGGCTGGGGCAATGCCGTCGCCTATGTGAATACCGACACCGACACCGGTGCCGGCATCAATGCGCGACACACCGGCAGCCTGATGGGCGTCAGCAACATCGAGGTGCCGGTGTCGACCACGCGCCTGTTCCATGCCTGGCTGCAGAAGGGCTTTTTCGACGATCGCTTTTCGCTGCTGGCAGGCATCTACCCGATCGACGCCGAGTTCTTCGCCCTGGATTCGGCGGCGACGCTGTTGCATCCGGCCTATGGCACACCGGCCGACCTGGCGCTGACCAATGCACCGTCGATTTTCAACAACGCCGCCTTCGGCCTCCGCGCCAAGGCATTCTTCGCCGATCGCGAGGTCTATGCGATGGCGGCGCTGATGGACGGCGTACCCAACGACCCGGCGCGGCCCAGGGCCACGGCGATACGCTTCGCCAGGGGCGACGGCGCCTTCGTCATCGGCGAAATCGCCTGGATGCCGCTGGAGACTGGTCACAGCTTCGAACCCGTCGACCCGGCCCGGGTACGGCCAACGCCGGAACTGGTCGCCCACGAAAAATACGGCGGCCTCAGCAAGTATGCGATCGGCTTCTGGCGTTATGGCAACCGGGTGGCGGATCAACTCGACCTCGACGCCGACGGCAGTCCGCTGCAGCGCCGCGCGCAGGGCGGCTACATACTGGCCGAGCGCAGCCTGTTCAGCCTCGGCGGCGAAGCCGGACGGGACGTCACGGCCTTCGGCCGCTACGCCTTCAGCGACGGCCATGCGATCGCCATCGACCGCATGTGGAACCTCGGCCTGCGCATTCGCGGCCCGCTCGCCGGCCGGCCGGACGACAGCCTCGCCCTGGGCTGGACGCGCGGCCGTCTGAGCCCGAAGTGGCGCGCCGTGCAGGCCGCCGCGGGCATCGACACGGCACCGGCGGAAGAGGCGTTCGAGATCACCTGGCGCGCGGCACTCCGGCCCTGGCTCGCGCTGCAGCCCGATCTTCAATACATTCGCCACCCCGGCGGCGCCGCGGCGGCGCGCAACGCCACGCTGATAGGCGCGCGGATCGAACTCACGTTCTGAGAGGCAGGGGGCGTCAGGCTGTCATCAAGGCGGCATAGATGGGCTCGCGCTTGCCCTTGGCGGAGATCTCCCGAAACTCGCCGGTCGCCAGGCCGGCAGCGCGGCACGCGGCGCGTGACACCAGCATTTCCCCGGGGCCGGCGGCATCGCAGAGGCGTTGCGCGGTATTCACCGTATCGCCGATGAAGTCGTAGGCCTTTGCGCCCTCTCCACCCAGGATGCCTTCCACCACCTGTCCATGGTGCAGGCCGGCGCCTGCCGTCAGATTGTCCGCGGACAGGAGCCGCAATGCGGCAGCCAGCATGAGCGGACCGAATTTCGCCGCCGTTGCGGCGTCGGCAAAGACGGCCATGACCTCGTCGGCCGTGTATTTGAGCTTGATCGGCGGCTCCCCGCCCAAGGCCTGCTCCGCCACCCGGTAGTAGGCGTTGAGCAGGCCGACCACCACTTCCGGCGACTGCCGCTCGGCCCACGCCGTGAATCCGCGGATATCCATGAACAGGATTGCGCGCTCCAGGCGCTGCAAGGCCAGCGTGCTTTCATCGGCGATGGCCCGGTTGAGAATCCCGCGTCCGAGCGACCATTCCGAATATCGCCGCAGGCGCTCGGTCAGCGCCCGCACCGTGCCGAAGGAGCGTCGCAGATTGATCCTAAGAATCTCAGTTCAATCCGCAGATGACGCAGATAGAACAGTGGCCAGTGCCATCGGCTTACCCGGAGGGTGCTGCCTCCTGGCCAGCTAACGCCCTGCTCCATCTGCGTTAATCTGCAAAATCTGCGGACAAAATGCTGATTGTAGGTTCATGCAAACGAAGCAAGCCGCCGTGCTTCAGCGCGCCGCGCCGGCGTCGGCACCGGCGGCGACGTCGTCCAGATGCCACAGCTGGTGCGCATCGAGCAGTAAACGGTAGCGCGCCTCGCTGGCGTCCAGCCGCGCCTGCGTCGCCGCCAGCCTTGCCTCGATGGCCTGGCGGCGGGCGTTCTGCAATTCCGCCAACTGGCCCTCGCCCAGGCGCCAGGCCTTTTCCAGCAGGCTCACATTGTCATCCATGCGCCGCGCGACATCCGCCAGCCGCAGCCACTGCTCGCGGCTGCTTTGCGCTTGCCGCACCGTGCGCTGCGCCTCGGCGTCGACGCGCGCCAGGACCAGGGCCTCGCGCGCACCGGCGGCCTCGGCCGCGGCCGCGCCGGCCCGCGCCGAGGCGGCGCGCCCGCTGCCCGGCAGCGGAATGGTCAGTTGCAGGCCGACGATGCGTTCCTGACCGTCGCGCTCGCTGCCGTAGCTGAGGCCGAGTGTCGGATCGGGCAGGCGCTCGGCATCGAGGCGCTGCGCCACGAGCCGTCCACGCCGGGCGCCGCCGCGGGCCAGGGCAAGTTCATGGCTATGGGCCAGAATCCGCTCGCGCCAGTCAGCGGGCGCACCGGCAACGGCCGGCGGTCCCTCGCCAGCCGCTTGCGCCACTTGCGCCGGCAGCGCAATGGCGGGGAAATGCTGGGTGAATTCGAGCGCGGCGCGCTCCTGACGGTTGCCCGCCTGCGCCTGCTGGCCCTGCGCTTGCGCCAGCTGGGCGCCGGACAGCAGTTGTTCCAGCTTCGCCGCATCGCCAGCGCCAACTCTCTTGCCGACCACCTCGTGCAGCGCCTGCAGGCTCTCCACCTGCGCCGCCCATTCCCGCGCCGCCGCGGCGGCGCGCTGCCAGTCGAACCAGCGGCTGAGCAACAGCCGCGCACTTTCATGCAGGGCGTCGCCCAGTTCGAAGCGGGCCTGTTCCACGCCGACGGCACCCAGTTCCGCATCCCGCGCCGCCTTCCCCGGCAGGCGGATGGCGCGCTCGATGCCGATCTCATGTTCGCGGTAGCCGAGGCCAGGCGCACGCTCGCGCCGCTGCTGGCTGGCAAGCCTGATGGCGAACTCGTGGGGACCGGCTTCCAGCCGCTCGCGGTTGGCTTCTTCGGCCCGCACACCGAAGCTCGCTGCATGCACCAGGGGATGGGCGCGCAGCGCCTTCTCGACCTGCGCTGCGGGCGGCAGGTCGGGCGCATCGACGGCCAGCGCCGCCAGGGGCCACAGCAACAGGATCAACAAGCGCTTCATGCCAAAGTTCCCGAATCGAGCACGGGGCTCAGCCACCAGGCCACGTCCCGGCTCGGAAATTCGCTGCGCAGTTCTTGCAGCAGGTCCGTCACATGGCGCGCATCCATCAGGATCTCGGTGCGTACCCGCTCGGCGCGGCCGCGCACCTGCTCGCGCGGACTCTCGATGCCGGCGGGATCGCCATGGCCCTCGACGCGATGGGTATTGAAGGGGCCGACCCATTCCGGATGCAGCAGCAGCTTGTCGAGGATGCGGGCTTCCAGCCCCTTGGGCAGGATCAGGGTCAGGCAGGCGTCGAGGCGTTTCTTCATGTCTCATTTCCCCAGCGTTGATAGAGGATGGGTAGCATCACCAGGGTCAGCAGCGTCGAGGTGATCAGGCCGCCGATGACGACAATGGCCAGTGGCCGCTGGATCTCCGACCCCGGCCCGGTGGCGAACAGCAGCGGCACCAGGCCGAAGGCGGCGATGCTGGCGGTCATCAGCACCGGCCGCAGGCGGCGCTTCGAGCCCTCGATCACCACGCGCGCCAGCGGCATGCCTTGCGCGCGCAACTGGTTGAAGTAGGAAATCAACACCAGGCCGTTGAGCACCGCGATGCCGAGCAAGGCGATGAAGCCGACCGAAGCCGGTACCGACAGATATTCGCCGGCGATGAGCAGGGCGAAGACGCCGCCGATCAGCGCGAACGGGATATTGACGAAGACCATCGCCGCCTGCCGCAGCGAGCCGAAGGTGGTGAACAGGATGTGGAAGATCAGCGCCAGGGCGATCGGCACCACCAGCATCAGGCGCTTGGCGGCGCGCTGCTGGTTCTCGAACTGGCCGCCCCAGGCCAGTCGATAGCCGACGGGCAGCTTCAACTCGGCCGCCACCTTCGCCTTGGCTTCTTCGACGAAACCGACCAGGTCGCGGCCGGTGACGTTGGCCTGGACCACCACCAGGCGCGCGGCGTTCTCGTGATCGACCTTGACCGGACCGGCCAGCCGCTTGAGGCTGGCCAATGCCGAGAGCGGCACGGTTTCGCCGTTCGGCAGCGCCAGATGCACGCCGGCGAACAAGGCCGGCGACAGGCGCAACTCCTCGCTGCCGCGGATCACCAGCGGCGTGCGGCGGCCGCCTTCGAGCACCAGACCCAGGGCCTGTCCCTCGACCTGCGCCCGCAGCGCCGAAGCGATGTCCTCGATGGAAAGCCCGAAGCGCCCCGCCATCAGGCGATCGACTTCCACCGTGAAGTACTGCACGCCTTCGTTCTTCACGGTCAGCACGTCCTGCGCGCCGGGCACGGTCTTCAGCAGTGCGGCGATCTTCTCGGCCAGCGCGTTGAGTTCGCCCAGATCGGTGCCGAAAATCTTGATCGCCAGATCGCCGCGGGTTCCGGTCAGCATCTCCGAGACGCGCATTTCGATCGGCTGGGTGAAGGCGATGTCCATGCCGGGAAAATCGGCGAGCACCTTGCGGATTTCGTTGGTCAGCCATTCCTTGTCCGGCTGGCGCCAGTCCTTGCGCGGCGCGAGCACCAGGAAGCTGTCGGTCTCGTTGAGCCCCATCGGGTCCAGGCCAAGCTCGTCGGAGCCGGTGCGGGCGACGATGTCCCTGATCTCCGGTATCTTTTCCAGCAAGGCCTTTTGCACCGCGAGATCGGTGCGCGCGCTCTGCTCCAGGCTGATCGAGGGCAGCTTGGCCAGTTGCATCAGGATGTCGCCCTCGTCCATGGTCGGCATGAAGGTCTTGCCGAGCAGAAAGAAGGCGGCGATGGTGGCGGCCAGCGCCGCCAGCGCGACCATGATCACCTTGCGCGCATTGGCCAGGCTCCAGCGCAGCAGGGGTTCGTAAAGCCGCGTCGCCTGGCGCGGCAGCCAGGGTTCGCGATGTCCGACAGTGGGTTTGAGCAGGTAGGAGCTCAACACCGGGATCACGGTCAATGACAACAGCAAGGAGCCGGACAACGCAAAGATGATGGTCAGCGCGACCGGCACGAAAAGCTTGCCTTCCAGCCCCTGCAGGGTCAGCAGCGGCAGGAAGACGATGACGATGATGGCCATGCCGGACACCACGGGCTCGGTCACCTCGCGCACGGCGCGGTAGATGCGATGCAGGAAGGGCTGCTTTTCGCCGGCCGGGTCGGCGAGCTGGCTTTCGACGTTCTCCACCACCACCACGGCGGCGTCCACCAGCATGCCGATGGCAATCGCCAGGCCACCCAGGCTCATCAGGTTGGCCGACATGCCGAAGGCGCTCATCAGGATGAAGGTCACCAGCGCGGCCAGCGGCAGCACGCAGGCCACGGCGATCGCCGCGCGCAAATTGCCGAGGAAGGCCAGCAGCAGGATCACGACCAGTACGATGGCCTCGGCCAGCGCCCGGGCCACGGTGCCGATCGCGCGATCGACCAGGGCGCCGCGGTCGTAGAAAATCTTCGTCGTCACGCCCGGCGGCAGCGCGGGCGCAATCTCCGCCAGCTTGGCGCGCACGCCTTCGACCACGCTGCGCGCATTGGCGCCGCGCAGGCCGAGCACCAGGCCCTCGACCGCCTCCTCCTTGCCGCCGTGGGTGACGAAACCATAGCGCGTCAGGCTGCCGATGCGCAGCTCGGCGACGTCGCCGACGCGCGTGACATGCGGGGTGAAGCCGGCCGGATGCGCGCCGGGAGGATCGGGCACCAGGATCGCGCGCAGGTCGTCGAGCGTCTTGACGCTGCCCTCGACGCGCACCAGCAGCGATTCCTCGCCCTCCGTCAGGCGCCCGGCGCCGTCGTTGCGGTTGTTGGCCTCCAGCGCCCGGCGCAGGTCGCTCAAGCTCAGGCCGCGCGCCTTCAGCGCCAGCAGGTTGGGCACCACCTCGAAGCTGCGCACGTGGCCGCCCAGCGCATTGACGTCGGCGACGCCGGGCAGCGTCCTGAGTTGCGGGCGGATCACCCAGTCGAGCAGGCTGCGCTTTTCCGCCAGCGACAGGTCGCCCTCGATGGTGAACATCAGCATCTCGCCCAGCGGCGTGGTGATCGGCGCCAGGCCGCCGGAAACATCGGCGGGAAAATCCTTCATCGCGCTCGCCAGCCGCTCGGATACCTGCTGGCGCGCCCAGTAGATGTCGGCGCCGTCCTCGAAATCGAGCGTGATGTCGGCGATCGCGTACTTGGCCACGGCGCGCAGGCTGCGCTGCCTGGGGATGCCGAGCATTTCCAGCTCGATCGGCGTCACCACGCGCGCCTCGACTTCCTCCGGCGTCATGCCCGGCGCCTTGACGATGATCTTGACCTGGGTCGAGGACACGTCGGGGTAGGCGTCGATCGGCAAGCCGCGCACGGCATAGGCGCCGGCGCCGATCAGCAGCAAGGTGGCGATCAGCACCAGCAGGCGCTGGGTCAGCGCGAATTCGACCAGTTTTTGCAACATGCTAGTTGGCTCCGCCGAGGCCCAGCCACGATGCCTTCAGCATCGCCGCGCCCTTGACTGCGAAGCGGGTTTCGCCGGCGAGATCGGCGGCCACCAGTACCGTGTCGGGCGCTTCGTCGAGCAGCTTCACGGCGACCGGACGAAAGCCGCCGGCCACCTCGACGAAGATCCAGACCTGGCCCTGATGGCGGACCAGGGCGGCGGCCGGCAGGCGCCAGGTCTTCCCCTCCGGCTGCCGCGCCGGACGGATCTCGGCCTGCAGGTACTGGAAGGGCCGGATGCAGCCCTCCGGCTTGCGCAGTTCGGCACGGATCAGCAGCGACTGGCTGGCCGCCTGCATTTGCGCCGCGACCAGGGTCACCCGCCCGGTCTGCGCGCAGCCGGCAATGCTCACCGCATCGCCCGGCGCAATGCCGGCCGCCTGTGCCGGCGAGGCCTGGATTTCCAGCCACAGCGGAGCGAGGCGGCCGAGTTTCAGCAGCGGCGTCATGGCATCGACGCGCTGTCCGGGTTGGGCATTGGCTTCGAGCACTACGCCGTCGAAGGGCGCGCGCAACTCGGCGACGCCGGTGACTTCTTTGGCCGATTCGCCCACGCCGGCCTGTTGCAGCGCGCGCCGTTTCTCGCTCGCCAGCGCTGCCGCCTGCTGCTCGACGGCCACCGTGGTCGACAAACGGCTTTGCGCAATGATGCCATCGGCGAACAAGGCCTCGTCGCGGCGCCGGTTCTCGGCCGCCAGTTGTGCCTGGGCGCGCGCGCCCAGGTGGTCGCGCTGCAGCTCCAGCAGCTGTCCGCCCTGCAGCCGCAACAGCGGCTGACCCTGCTTCACCGTATCGCCATAGGCGACACGCACGACGGCAACCATGGCCGGCACCGCGGCGGCGACGATTTCGATTTGTCCTGGCGGCACCACGACCTGGGCCGGCAGACGCAGGCTGGCGGCGGCTTTCTGCTCAGCCAGTTGCGCCGTCTGAATGCCGGCTTGGAGTGCTTGTGCGGGAGAAAGCTTGATGTCGTCGGCCGCGGCGAACAGGGGCGGCAGGAGCAGCAGTACGGAGAGCAGGCGGCGCATGTGGAGTGGCTTTGAACATATCGATAAAGCCACTATAGGTCGCGGAGATTAAGCTGTCCTTAACCAGAAACCGGTATTTTTGCCCGTGCAAGAGTTGGCGCTGATGACACGGCGATTCGCCGTGTCATCAG
>JAMPYF010000041.1 GCA_023700805.1 Sulfuritalea sp. | reverse complement strand
TGATGACACGGCGATTCGCCGTGTCATCAGCGCCAACTCTTGTTACTTGAGTTACTTGAAGGCGATGATGGCCTGGTCCACGGCCAGGCTTTCGCCCGGCTTGGCCAGCAGCTTTTCCACCACGCAGTCGCGCTCGGCCTTGAGCACGTTCTCCATCTTCATGGCCTCGATCTTGGCCAGGATTTCGCCGGCCTTGACCTCCTGCCCCACGCCGACCGCGATCTGCGTCAGCAGCCCGGGCATCGGCGAGAGCAGGAACTTCGACATGTCGGGCGCGGCCTTCTGCGGCATCAGCGCGCGCAGCTCGGCGGTGCGCGCCGACATCACCTGCATGTCGGCCTGCACGCCCCAGTGGAACAGCCGGTAGACCAGGCCGCGCCGCTCCACCTGCATGCAGATCGCCTGGCCGTTGAGGGTGCCGACGTAGAGCGGCTCGCCGAACTGCCAGTTCGAGCGCAGTTCGAAGCGCTCGCCGCCGAAGCTGACGTCCCAGCCGCCTTCCGCCGCGAGCACCTGCGCCTGGTACTGGCTGCTGCCCATCATCACGACGAAGTCCTCGCCGGGAACGAATTCATGTCCCGGCATCTGGCCGCTGATGGTCGCATTGCGCGCCAGATACTGGCGATGGATCGCCGCGGCGACCGCCACCAGCATCGCCGGATCGTCGTGCGGCACGTCGGCGGCGTTGAAGCCCTTGGGATACTGCTCGGCGATCAGGCCGGTATTGAAGTCGCCGGAAAGGAAGCGCGGGTTCTGCATCAGCGCGGCCTGGAAGGCGATGTTGGAAGCCACGCCGCGGATCACGAACTGGTTCAGGGCATCGCGCATGCGGGCGATGGCCTGGTCGCGCGTCGTCGCATGGACGATCAGCTTGGCGATCATCGAATCGTAGAACATCGAGATCTCGCCGCCCTCGTAGACGCCGGTATCGACGCGCACGCCATGTATTTCAGGCGGAGGCAGGTATTTCACCAGGCGGCCGGTGGAAGGCAGGAAGCCGCGGAAGGGATCCTCGGCATTGATCCGGCATTCCATGGCCCAGCCGTCGAGCCTGACCTGGTCCTGGCTGAAGGGCAGCTTTTCGCCGGCGGCGACGCGGATCATCAGCTCCACCAGATCGAGGCCGGTGATCAGTTCGGTGACCGGATGCTCGACCTGCAGCCGCGTGTTCATTTCGAGGAAGTAGAAGCTCTTGTCCTTGCCGACGACGAACTCGACGGTGCCGGCGCTCTGATAGTTGACCGCCTTGGCCAGCGCCACGGCCTGCTCGCCCATGGCCTTGCGCGTCACCGGATCGATGAAGGACGAGGGTGCCTCCTCGATCACTTTCTGGTGCCTGCGCTGCAGCGAGCATTCGCGCTCATGCAGATAGATCGTGTTGCCGTGGGCATCGCCGATCAGCTGGATCTCGATGTGGCGGGGTTCCTCGACGAACTTCTCGACGAAAATGCGGTCGTCGCCGAAGGCGTTCTTGGCTTCGGTCCTACAGGCGATGAAGCCTTCGTGGGCTTCCTTGTTGTTGTAGGCCACGCGCAGCCCCTTGCCGCCGCCGCCGGCCGAGGCCTTGATCATCACCGGGTAGCCGATGCCTCTGGCGATTTCCACCGCCTGCTCGGGCGTTTCGATCGCGTCGTTGTAGCCGGGAATGGTGTTGACCTTCGCCTCGTTGGCCAGCTTCTTCGAGGCGATCTTGTCGCCCATCGCGGCCATCGAATAGTGCTTGGGACCGATGAAAACGATGCCTTGCTCTTCCAGCCGGCGCGAAAACTCGGGATTCTCCGAAAGGAAGCCGTAACCCGGATGCACGGCTTCGGCGCCGGTCTGCTTGCAGGCCGCGATGATCTTGTCGATCACCAGGTAGGATTCCTTCGAGGGCGGCGCACCGATGCAGACCGCCTCGTCGGCCAGTTCGACATGGCGCGCATCCTTGTCCGCCTCGGAATACACGGCGACCGTGGCAATGCCCATCCTGCGGGCGGTCTTGATGACGCGGCAGGCGATCTCCCCGCGGTTCGCGATAAGTATTTTCTTGAACATGTTTTTCTCTCCCCGACGCTTACAGCGGAATGTTGCCGTGCTTGCGCCACGGGTTCTCGATTTTCTTGCCGCGCAGCATGGCCAGACTGCGGCAGATGCGTTTGCGCGTCTCGTTGGGCATGATCACGTCATCGATGAAGCCGCGCGCGCCGGCGACGAAGGGATTGGCGAACTTGGCCTTGTACTCGGCCTCGCGTGCCGCGACCTTGACCGGGTCGCCCTTCTCCTCGCGGAAGATGATCTCGACCGCGCCCTTCGGCCCCATCACGGCGATCTCGGCCGAAGGCCAGGCGAAGTTCACGTCGCCGCGCAGGTGCTTCGAGGCCATCACGTCGTAGGCGCCGCCGTAGGCCTTGCGCGTGATCAGCGTGACTTTCGGCACCGTGCATTCGGCATAGGCATAGAGCAGTTTGGCGCCGTGCTTGATAATGCCGCCGTATTCCTGGGCGGTGCCGGGCATGAAGCCCGGCACATCGACCAGGGTGATGATCGGTATGTTGAAGGCATCGCAGAAGCGCACGAAGCGCCCGGCCTTGATCGAGGACTTGATGTCGAGGCAGCCGGCCAGCACCATCGGCTGGTTGGCGACGATGCCCACGGTCTGGCCTTCCATGCGGGCGAAGCCGATCACGATGTTCTTCGCATGGTCGGGCTGGATCTCGAAGAAGTCGGTGTCATCGACCATCTTCAGGATCAGCTCCTTCATGTCGTAGGCCTTGTTGGCGCTGTCCGGCACCAGGGTGTCGAGCGAGTAGTCGAGGCGATCGGCCGGATCGTTGGTCTGCCTGACCGGCGGCTTCTCCTTGTTGTTGAGCGGCAGGTAGTTGAAGAAGCGACGCAGCATCAGCAGCGCATCGACATCGTTTTCCAGGGCCAGGTCGGCGACGCCGGAGCGGCTGGAATGCGTGACCGCACCGCCGAGTTCCTCGGCCGTGACTTCCTCGTGGGTCACGGTCTTCACCACCTCGGGGCCGGTGACGAACATGTAGGAGGAATCCTTGACCATGAAAATGAAGTCGGTCATGGCCGGGCTATACACCGCGCCGCCGGCGCAGGGGCCCATGATCATGGAGATCTGCGGAATCACACCCGAGGCCATGACGTTGCGCTGGAACACGTCGGCATAACCGCCCAGCGCGGCAACGCCTTCCTGGATGCGCGCGCCGCCCGAGTCGTTGAGGCCTATCACCGGGGCGCCGACTTTCAACGCGTGATCCATGATCTTGCAGATCTTCTCTGCGTGGGCTTCCGACAGGGCGCCGCCGAAGACCGTGAAGTCCTGCGAGAAGACGAACACCATGCGGCCGTTGATGGTGCCGTAGCCGGTCACCACGCCGTCGCCCGGGATGTGGCTTTCGCCCATGCCGAAATCGACGCAGCGGTGTTCCTTGAACATGTCCCATTCTTCGAAAGTGCCGTCGTCGAGCAGCATTTCGATGCGCTCGCGTGCGGTCAGCTTGCCCTTGGCATGCTGGGCGTCGATGCGCTTCTGGCCGCCGCCCAGGGCCGCCCTGCCGCGCTTTTCGTCCAGCTGGTGAATGATGTCGTGCATGCGATTACCTCCGATAGAACAAGCTAGAAATGGCGGCCGACCAGCGCCAGCAGGCGCTGCGCCGCCGCAGCCGGCGTGGTGCTGCCGGCTTCAACGGAAACTGAAAGCTCCGCCAGCGCGGACTTTACCGCCGGGTGCTCGCGAAAACGGTTGCGCAGGCCCGAATCGATCTGCTGCCACATCCAGGCCAGGGCCTGGTGGCGACGCCGCGCCGCGAACTCGCCGCTGGCGGTCAGCGCGCTCCTGAATTTCTCGATGGCCTGCCAGAATTCGGCGAGGCCATCCTTGCGCGTCGCCGACAGGGCCAACACCGGCGGCTGCCAGTTGGGCGAGGCCGGATGCAGCATGGACAACGCCGAGCGCATCTGCGCCGCGGCCAGCTGCGCTGCGGTCGGATCGAGGTCGGCCTTGTTGAACACCACGAGGTCGGCCAGTTCCATGATGCCCTTCTTGATCGCCTGCAGCTCGTCGCCGGCATTGGGCAGCTGCAGCAGCACGAAGCAGTCGGTCATGCCCGCCACGGCGGTTTCACTTTGTCCGACGCCGACTGTCTCGACGATGATGATGTCGTAACCGGCGGCTTCGCACAGCAGCAGCGCCTCGCGCGTGTGCTCGGCGACGCCGCCGAGGCTGCCCGAGGACGGCGAGGGCCGGATGAAGGCTTCGCTACGTTGCGAAAGCAACTCCATGCGCGTCTTGTCGCCGAGTATCGAGCCGCCATGCACGGTCGAGGACGGATCGACGGCGAGCACCGCGACGCGGTGGCCGCGTGCTATCAGGTACATGCCCAGGGCCTCGATGAAGGTGGACTTGCCGACACCGGGCACACCCGAAATGCCGAGACGCAGCGAACGCCCGGTGTGGGGCAGCAGCGCATCGAGCAGCTTTTGCGCGCGCCGCCTGTGGTCGGCACGCGTCGACTCGACCAGGGTGATGGCCTTGGCCAAGGCGCGGCGTTCGCCGGCCAGCAGGGCCTCGACCAGGGCGGCATCCTGACCGTCCGCAGTGATGGCCTGGCCCAGTTCGGGCATGGCTTGCATCAGGCTCAGGCGCTGGCCGGCAGGTGCGCGGCGCGGATCGCGCGCAGCACTTCATGCGCACACTGCGGAATCGGCGTGCCGGGGCCGAAGATGCCCGCCGCGCCGTCCTTGTACAACTGCGCGTAGTCCTGCGCCGGAATAACGCCGCCGACGAAGATCACGATGTCCTTGGCACCCTGCGCGCGCAGGGCCTTGACCAGCGCCGGCACCAGCGTCTTGTGGCCGGCCGCCAGCGTCGAGACGCCGATGGCATGGACGTCGTTCTCGATCGCCTGGCGCGCCGCCTCTTCCGGCGTCTGGAACAGCGGGCCGACGTCGACGTCGAAGCCGAGGTCGGCGAAGGCCGTGGCCACCACCTTGGCGCCGCGGTCGTGGCCGTCCTGGCCCAGCTTGGCGATCATGATGCGCGGCCGGCGGCCTTCGGCGGCGGCGAAATTGTCGATCAGGTCGCGGATTTCCTTCATGGTCCCGTCCTCGCCGAATGCCGCGCTATAGACGCCCGACACGGTCTGCGTGGTGGCGCGATGGCGGCCATAGACCGCCTCCAGTGCATCGGATATTTCGCCGACTGTAGCACGCAGGCGGCTGGCCCTGATCGCCAGGTCGAGCAGGTTGCCGCTGCCTGTCTTTGCCGCCTCGGTCAGCGCCGCCAGCGCCGCCTGCACGGCCGCCGTGTCGCGCGTGGCGCGGATCTGCTTGAGTCGTGCGATCTGCGCGTCGCGCACCGCGTGGTTGTCCACGTCGAGGATGTCGATCGGCGCTTCTTCCTTGAGCTTGTATTTGTTGACGCCGACGATGACGTCCTGGCCCGAGTCGATGCGCGCCTGCTTCTCGGCTGCGCACTTCTCGATCTGCAGCTTGGCCCAGCCGCTTTGCACGGCCTGGGTCATGCCGCCCATCCTGTCCACGTCCTCGATGATGCGCCAGGCCTCGTCGGCGATGTCCTGGGTCAGCTTTTCCATCATGTAGCTGCCGGCCCAGGGGTCGATGACGCTGGTGATGTGGGTTTCTTCCTGGATGATGAGCTGGGTGTTGCGCGCGATGCGCGAGGAGAACTCGGTCGGCAGCGCGATCGCCTCGTCGAGCGAGTTGGTGTGCAGCGACTGGGTGCCGCCGAACACCGCGGCCATGGCCTCGATCGTGGTGCGCACCACGTTGTTGTAGGGATCCTGCTCGGTCAGCGACCAGCCCGAGGTCTGGCAGTGGGTGCGCAGCATCAGTGACTTCGGGTTCTTCGGCTTGAACTCGTTCATGATGCGCCACCACAGGAGGCGTGCCGCGCGCATCTTGGCGATCTCGAGATAGAAGTTCATGCCGATGGCCCAGAAGAAGGACAGGCGCCCGGCGAAGGCATCGACGTCCATGCCCGAGGCCAGCGCCGTCTTCACGTACTCGCGGCCGTCGGCCAGGGTGAAGGCCAGTTCGAGCGCCTGGGTCGCGCCGGCTTCCTGCATGTGGTAACCGGAGATCGAGATCGAGTTGAACTTCGGCATGTTCTGCGCGGTGTAGCCGATGATGTCGGCGATGATGCGCATCGACGGCTCGGGCGGGTAGATGTAGGTGTTGCGGACCATGAACTCCTTGAGGATGTCGTTCTGGATGGTGCCGCTCAACTGTTCCTGCGTCACGCCCTGCTCCTCGGCGGCGACCACGTAGCCGGCGAGGATGGGCAGCACCGCGCCGTTCATGGTCATCGACACCGAGACCTTGTCGAGGGGAATGCCGTCGAACAGGATCTTCATGTCCTCGACCGAATCGATCGCCACGCCGGCCTTGCCGACGTCGCCGGTGACGCGCGGATGGTCCGAATCGTAGCCGCGGTGCGTGGCCAGGTCGAAGGCCACCGACACGCCTTGGCCGCCGGCGGCGAGCGCCTGGCGGTAGAAGGCGTTGGAGGCCTCGGCGGTGGAGAAGCCCGCGTACTGGCGGATGGTCCACGGCCGCACCGCGTACATGGTGGCCTGCGGCCCGCGCAGGAAGGGCGCGAAGCCGGGCAGGGTGTCGGCATAGGGCAGGCCCTCGACATCGGCCCGGGTGTAGAGCGGCTTGACCGTCAGGCCTTCGGGCGTGACCCAGTTCAGTTTCGATACGTCGCCGCCCGGCGCCGACTTGGCGGCCGCCTTGGTCCAGGCCTCGATCGAGGGGATGCTGATTTCCGGTGCCTTGCTCATGTCTTTTCCTTTTTAAGGCGCTTGACTTCCTGATAAGGACGCATGATACTGCATCCATAATTATGAATGCAAGACCATCTTCGCATATTGTTGTCGCCCCCGCCCTCTACGAACAGGTGGCGGAGCGTTTGCGTACGCGCATTTTCGCCCATGAGCTGCCGCCCGGCAGCTGGATCGACGAGCAGGCGCTGGTCCTCGAATACGGCATCAGCCGCACGCCGCTACGCGAGGCGCTCAAGGTGCTCGCCGCCGAAGGGCTGGTGGTGCTCAAGCCGCGCCGCGGCTGCTACGTGACCGAGTTGTCGGAACAGGATATCGACGAGGTCTTTCCGGTCATGGCGCTGCTCGAAGGCCGCGTCGCCGAAGAGGCCGCGCGCCGTGTCACCAGCGCCGACTTTCTCCGCCTCGCCGCAATCCACGAGGAACTCGAACAGCATGCCGCGGCCAACAACACCGACCGCTTTTTCGAGACCAACCAGCGCTTCCACGCCGCCTTGCAGGAAATCGCCGGCAACCGCTATCTGGCCCAGCTGATCGACGATGCGCGCAAGGTGATCAAGCTGACCCGCCGCGACTCGCTGCGCCTCGAAGGCCGCCTCAAGCAATCGCTGGCCGAGCACCGCGGGATCCTCGAAGCCCTGCGCCTGAAAGATCCTGCCCTGGCGCAACAGCGCATGCACGACCACCTGCTGTCCGGCCGCGCCGCGCTGGCGAAGCTGGCGACCTCCGCGGCCTGAGCCGGCGGCGGCAATCGATGCTCCAGGCCGCCTGAACCAGGGCGCGGCGGCTGCAGCCGCGATCCGACGCCCGCGGTAACATCCGTCACCCGCGCACATTCCCGATCAAATTGCCTTCGTCATGACACTGCTGCAGGACGCGCTCCATCGAACCCTGAGGGAACCCCAGTGCGCGCGGCGCTGGCATACGCTGCTGGCGATCTGGCAGGACACCCGCGAGCCGGCGACACGACGCCCGGTGCTCGACCTGCTCGCCAGGCATGCCGACGACGACCCGCGCAGTGCGATCCTGCGCCTGACATTCCTGGCCCGCGCCAGCGGCGATGCGCGCTTTGAAAATGCCGCCGCAGCCCAGGTTCTGGCCATGGAACCGGGCGACCCGGATCGGCTGGCGACCTTCATGGCCTACCGCTGGCTCAACGCGCTGCAGTCGATCGGGGATCGTGCGGATTTCGTCGCCGACCTGAACGCCGGGCATCTGCCCGAAATGGCCAGGCGCCTGATGCTGAAAGCGGCCGAATCGCTGCCGCCCGGCTTCGTGCCGCGCGCGACGGAAAATATTCAACGTGTGGCCGTCGTGCTGCCCTATATCGGCCACCAGTTTCACACCCCCAGCATGATGGGGGTCGAGCAGGCCATCGTGCTCGCCCGCGAGGGCTGCCGGGTAAGAATATTCTCCGCCCAGGAACTGCTGCCGCCGGACGCTGCGCTGTTCCGCGGCGACGGCCGCGAATTGCTGCTGCCCGCGCTCGACGCACAGGCATGGGCAGGCATCCTGCCGGCCGGCCTCGGCATGACGATCAGCGACAGCCGCTACAGTTTGCCGGGGCGCTGGGCCAGCCAGTTGACCGCGCTGGCCGCATTCGATCCCGATCTCGTGCTGCCGGTCGGGCTCTATTCGCCGCTCGCGGCCGCCTTGTATGCGCTGCGCCCGGTCGCCGGCATCAGCGTCAATACCGTGGCGCCGATCGCCCCCCTGGACGTCTGGCTGACGGCCGATCCCGATGCCGAGCGGCGCCCGGCATGGGGCGGGGCCTTCGAGCCGCCGCAGCCGGTGTACCACCCCTATCGGATAAAGCGTTCACGCCAGCACGGGCAGCTCACCCGCGCCGCGCTTGGGCTGGACGACACGGCAGTGGTCTGGATCACCGCGGGTTTTCGCCTCAAGCGCGAAATCGAGGGCACATGGGCAAGCCGGATGCTGGCGCTGATGTCGCGCCATCCCAAGGTCGTCTGGCTCCTGGTGGGCGGCGACGGCGAACTGCCGGAGGCCTTGCAGCAGGCGGCGCCGGGCCGCGTGCGCGCCCTGGCGACGCGCGACGACCTGCCCGCGGTCTTTCGTTGCTGCGATATCTACGTCAATCCGCCGCGCATGGGCGGCGGCTTCAGCGTCGCCGAAGCCATGGCGGAGGCCTTGCCGGTGACCGCCTTCGCCAATTCCGACGGCGGCGACAAGCTGGGCGCACTGGCCCTGCCCGACCTCGATGCCTACCTGGCGCGCCTGGCAGCGCTGAGCAACGATCCAGAGCTGCGCCGCAGCATGGGCCAGACCCTGCGGCAGCGCTTCGACGAGCGCCTCGACATCGAGGCCTCCGGCCCGGCGCTGCTGGCCGCCTGCCGGCAGGCGGCCGAGCTGGCCCGGGCCAGGCTTACAAAGTCTTCTTGAATTTCGCTGGTATCCCGAGCACCAGCACGCCCTCGGGCACATCCGCGGTAGCCACGGCGCCGGCGCCGACGAAAGCGCCGTTGCCGATCACCAGGCGCTCCAGCAAAGTCGCGCCGATCGCAATCGTGACGCCGTGGCCGATCTGCGAAAGGCCTCCGAGATTGGCGCCGGGCTGGATGCGCGAGAACGATCCGATATGCGTGTCGTGGCCGATGGTGACGCCGCGATTGACGAAGACATGGTCGTCGAGACGGACTCCCGGCCCGATCACGCTGTTGGCGCCGACGAAAACGCCCTGGCCGAGCCGGGCCAGTGGCGACACATAGGCCGTCGGATGCACCAGGGTATGGTAGCGAAGGGCGAAACGCCGCTCGATCTCCGCCGCCAGATTGGCGCGCGTCGGCGTGGTCGGGCCGAGCAGGTAAAGTTCGCCGGCGCCGGGCTGGAAGTCGTCGAGCATTGCCACCTGCGGCGGATCGCAGAGGCCGCGCAAAGCTTCGATGCGCGCCGCCAGCGGAATGTCGCGCGGCCCGTCCGGCTCCGGCAGATGCAGCACCACCTTGGCCGGCAGCAGGCCGTTGGCCAGCGCGCAGTCGAACAGGTCGGAGACGATGTTGCTGGCGCCGAAGATGACCAGCCGGCGCGGCGCGGATGGCGTCATGGGCGCGGCGCCAGCCCAAGGCGGCGGCGCACCTGGTCCGCGCTGGCCAGCCGCCTGCCCAGCGCCGCCGCCTGATCGACGATACGCTGCACCAGTTGCTGGTTGGTGGCGAGACAGCTGCGCGACTCGTCCAGCCAGAGGTTGTCTTCCAGGCCGGTGCGCACGCCATGGCCGACGACGACGCCGAGCGCATTGGCCAGCGCCTGGTAGCGGCCGATTCCCGCCACCGACCAGACCGACTGCGGCGGCAGGTCGGCCACCAGGGTGCCCAGATGGAGCAGGCTGGCCTGCGCCGAGGCCGGGTTGCCGAGCAGGATGTTGAAATAGAAAGGCGGCTCGATCAGCCCCTTGTCGATCAGCAGCTTCGCGAAATTCACCATGCCCAGGTCGAACACCTCCAGTTCCGGCCGGATGCCGCGCTCCTTCATGATGGCCGCCAGCCGCATCACCGTGGCCGGCGCGCTGATGCTGGCCTCGGCACTGAAGTTCAGCGAACCCAGGGTGAGGCTGGCCATGTCGGGTTTTTGCGAGCCTTCCAGAGTCAGGCTGGCGGCACGCTGTTCAAGCTCGGGTGCGCGCCGCCCGCTGGTGGTGGTGACGATGATCGCCTGCGGCACGCGCTGCCGGACCGCTGCCACCAGTTCGCCAAACAGCGCGCGGTCGCAGCTGGGCGAGCCGTCGGCGGCCCGCGCATGCAGATGCAGCATGGAAGCGCCGAGCGCACAGCAGCGCGCGCAGTCCGCCGCCACCTCTTCCGCGCTCAGGGGCACATGCGGCGTTTGTGCGCGGGTGGGCAGCAGACCGGTAGGGGCGAGGTTGAGGATCAGCGCTTCCATCGGCGCGAACAAGGCTGGGCGGTCGGCGGGCAGGCCTGGATTCAGACGCCGTTCTGGCGCAGCCAGTCCAGCATGCGCTGCCAGCCGTCCTCCGCCGCATCCTTGCGGTAGCTCGGCCGGTAGTCGGCATGGAAGGCATGCGGCGCGTCGGGGTAGATATGGATCTGCGACTTGTTGCCGCTTTTCTTCAGGGCATCCCGCATCGATTCCACGTCGTCCAGCGGTATGCCCTGGTCCTTGCCGCCATACAGGCCGAGCACCGGGGCCTTGATCTGGGCCGCCAGGTCCAGCGGATATTTCGGCGTGCGCTCGTTGATTTCGCCGTCGAGGCGGCCGTACCAGGCGACCGCCGCCGTCAGCCTGGGATTGTGGGCGGCATACAGCCAGGTGATGCGGCCACCCCAGCAGAAACCCGTGATCGCCAGCCGTGCCGGGTCGCCGCCATTTTTTGCCGCCCATGCCGCGCAGGCATCGAGGTCGGCCATCACGCCGGCATCGGGCGTCCTGGCGACGATGTTGGTAAGAATGTCGGGGATATTGGCGATCTTGCGCGGGTCGCCGTAGCGGGCGAAAAGCTCGGGGGCGATGGCCAGGTAGCCCTGTTTCGCCAGGCGCCGGCAAACGTCGGCAATGTACTCGTGTACGCCGAAGATTTCGGAGACGACCAGAACAACCGGCGCCGCCTTCGCCTCCGCCGGCATGGCTCGGTAGGCAATCATCTCGCCATCGCTGACCGGCACCTTGACTTCGCCTGCGGTGAGTCCTTCTGTGCCGGTCTTGATCGGACTTTGCGCCGCAGTCGGCTGCACCGCCAGCGCGAAGCCGGCGCCGAGCGCGGTGACGATGAAGCCGCGGCGATTCAGGGGCTCGGCAGGCAACAGGCTGTCGAACTGCGATTGCTTGTCGGTACTCATGACCGTCTTCTGGCGGGACGCGTTCATGCAAGTCTCCTTGGCTTATGTTGGGGAATCCGTATCCTAGGATACCGTCCCCGTCCGAGGGGATGGGGACATATCCCGGGATACCGTCCCCGTCCGAGGGGACGCGGACATAAAATACGCCGACATCAAAGCCATTTCAACGAGGACATCATGACCACGCCGCCGATCAGCCGCTACCCCATCCCGAGACTGGAAGACCTCCCGGACGACATCCGCGCGCGCATCGTCGAGGTGCAGGAAAAATCCGGCTTCATCCCCAATGTATTTCTCGCCCTGGCGCACCGGCCCGCCGAGTGGCGGGCGTTTTTCGCCTACCACGATGCACTGATGGAAAAGGAAAGCGGGCTGACCAAGGCCGAGCGCGAAATGATCGTGGTCGCCACCTCGAACGCCAACGGCTGCCAGTACTGCGTGGTCGCCCACGGCGCCATCGTGCGCATCCGCGCCAAGAACCCGCTGCTCGCCGACCAGGTCGCCGTGAATTACCGCAAGGCCGATCTCAGCTCACGCCAGAAGGCCATGCTGGATTTCGCGATGAAGGTGGCGCTGGACTCGGCCGCCATCGGCGACGCCGATTACGACACGCTGCACCAGCACGGCTTCGATGACGAAGACATCTGGGACATCGGCGCCGTGGCGGCCTTCTTCGGTCTCAGCAACCGCATGGCCAACATGACCGGAATGCGGCCCAACGACGAGTTCTACCTGATGGGGCGGATACCGAAGCAAAAGTAGGAATGCCGCCGCGAACCTCTGCAGCGGCGATATGCAATGCGCCAAGAGTTGGCGCTGGCGCTACGGCGCGCTCGGCCGACCTGGAACGGCGCTTCGCGGGCAGGGGCTTTGCCAGCCCGGGACTCCCCTTCGGGGGCAGGCTACATCTTGCATTCTTCGGTGCCGCCCTTGCCGATGCCCTTGCCGCTGCCCTTGTTCTGGGCGATCGAACTCGGCATGGTGACCTGTATGCCCTGCTGCGGCGGCACGATCGCCGGCGGCGTATTGGGGTTGGGTACGAAGCCGAACTGTCCGGCATTGACCTGTACCGTCCCGGCGGGATTGCTCAGCGTGATGGCACCGTTCGTCACGTCGACGTGCAATCCGTTCGGGGGCGGAGTGCCCCCGGTGGTGGGTACCCCGCCGCAATCGTTCTGGCACAGCAAGGCACCGAAGTGCGTGCCGCGGATGCCGATGGTCGCCGTCTCGGTGGCGAACTTGACCTTTTCCTTGCTGCGCTTGCCGACCAAGCCGGTCACGGCACGCAGGCCGCCCTTGAACATGCTCATCACGATGTTGTCGGTTTCGGGCTTGGCGGCGTTGTAGGCGTAGCTCTCGACCTTCAACTGGGTGCCGGGACGCAGCACCACTTCGCCGCCGTCGACGAACTTCAGCCGGGCATAGGTCTCGGCCTCGGTGCTCAGCGTGTCGCCTTCCGCCACCTCGGACTTGACCGCGAGCAGCTTGCTCGTGCCGTCCGCGCGTTTGGCCGAAAGCGTACCCGACAGGTGCGTGATCTGGCCCACCATCGCCGCCTCGGCGGCGGGGATCCAGACCAGGCCGAGGGCCAGCGCGATAAATGCGGCGTGCATCATCGCGAGTTCCGGTCTAGGTGCACTGTGCGACTTTCTTCTGGGCTGGCTTTTCATCTTTCTTCTCATCCTTGGCTTCGTCCGACTTCTTGTCCTTCTTGTCCTTCTCGTCTTTTTCGTCCTTCTTGTCGTCCTTGCTGCCTTCATCCTTGGCCGACGACGTGGTGGTCCCTTCGTCCTTCTTGGTCTCGCTCGGCGGCTGATCGGTCGTACCCGTGTCGCCGAAACTGCCTTCCGTGCCCCCCGTGGTCGCATTCGGATCGAGCAGCGGCTGGGTCGGATCGGTCTTGGCGAGTTCGGGCGCCGGCGGCGCGGTCTCGATCGGTGTCTCCTTGGGCGCGGGCGGCTTGCAAAGATCGGGGTTGGCGACGCAGGGATCGGTCGATGTCTGCACCGGCCGCAGTGTCAGCTCCAGCCCGTTGCCAGGCGTGGCCGGCGTGACGACGCCATTGACGACCACGAACAGCCCGCTGCCCGGCGAGCCGTCGGTCACCACGCCGCTCGTGTCGCGGTTCGGGAAGTCGAGATGTATGGTGGTCGGCATGCCCGCCAGCACATGTCCGCCGCTGGACATCGACAGCAGCGAGGTCGTGCCGCTATGTGTCAGCCAGACGTCATTGCCAGCGTGGATATAGGCGCCGCCGCCGAGCAGGATGTCGCCGGTGACGAAGCCGATGATGTCGACGGGGGCGAACAGGTGACCGCCATAGGCATTGACGCTGCCGAGGTTGAATTCCAGATTGCCGCCGGTGGCGGCGACGCCGCCGTCCAGATTCAGCGTGCCCGTGCCTTCCGTGGCGCCGCGCAGCAGCACGTTGGCGCCGGTCAGCCGCGTCGTGCCGGCGCCGATGTTGATCGCCGAACCGATCGCTATCGCGTCATTCGCCGCATGGGCGCCACCGCTCAGGAGATTGACGGTCGGCGCAGTCAGGGTAATGCTGTCGGCGTGGACCGCATTATTGACGTTGAGCATGCCGCCCGCGGCAAGGCCGAGCGCCCCGCTGGCGGACAGCGAGCCATCGATGTTCAGTTCGTTGCCCCCCGAAAGTATCACGCTGCTGCCCGACAGGGCGCCGCCGCCCAGATAGTTGAGGTTGCCCGACAGTGCCGAGACGTTGATCGCACCGGCGCCGCCGTAGGTGCTGAACGAGCGGGAGGAATCCAGTGTGAGGTCGCTGCCGCTATGGGTGAACGTGACCTTGCTGTTCGCTAGTGCGCCGTCGTTGAGGTTGATGAACAGGGGCTCGGCGCTGCCTGTATTGGCTATCTCGATACCGCCGCCGCTGCTGTTGGAAATATTCGCGTAAATCGAGCCGACATCCTGCGTATTGGCGAAAATCCGGCCGGTGGCGTATAGGTTGACGCTGCTGCCATAGGCATTCAGCGAATCGATGCTGACGTGCCTGTCGGCGAACGCCTGTCCGCCATAACCGGGGTAGTCGTAACCGGCGTTGATACTGACCGACGCGCCGGCATCGACAATGGTCGCGCCCAACAGGTCGGCATTGCCGGCGGCGTAGGCGTAGAGGCTGGTGACGCCGGTGACATGCAGGAGGCCGCCAGCCTCCTGGCGGATGTTGCCCAGGCTACCGCCGGCCTTGCCGCGGTTGGCGACGATTTCGACGTGGCCGCCGTAGACCTTGCTGCTGGCGCCGAAGCCAACGTCGCCACCGTAGGCGCTCTGGTCGTCGGCATAGCCCGGGCTGGTGCGATTATCCAAACCGGCGTAGATATACAGGGAACCCGGCGTCGCGACTCGGGCGCCCAGGTCGATGCTGCCGTCGGCATAGAGTCCGATCGTGCCGTTGCTGGCCAAAGACCCTCCATTCTGGACGATGTGGCCATTGCCGACCGGGCCGGAACCACCAGAGATCGCATACAGACTGAGGCCGTTGGCAGCATAGACGTCGCCGCCCAGATTGATGTTGCCGCCATAGGGCGTGCCCGTGAGGTTGGCGAAACCGGAACGGATCGAACCGCTACCGCCGTAGGCGCTGGTGCTGCCATTGAGTGTAACGTTGCCGCCGCCTTCGATGTTGATGTTGCCAGAGGCACTGGAGATGCTGCCGGCCGACTGGACGATGTTGCCCTTGGCGAAGGAATCGTAACCTACGCTGGCGGAGACATTCACGTAGCCACCAGCTTGCAGGTTGCCGCCGATAAACACGTCGCCGCCCGCAAGCGTGGAATAGCCGTTGCCTAGATTCCGGTAGCTGCCGGCGGAAAGCTGAATGCCTCCCGTGCCTGCCTGCATCTGGCCATTCATGGTCAGATCGCCGGCCGAGGCGAAGGCGATACCCGGCGCCGTGAGGACGCTGGTGCTGCCGAAGACGAGGTTGCCGCCATACGCCGAAGGCGAGGTCGAGTAACCGATCTGGCCGCCATAGGCAAAACCGGCAAGGCCGGAAATCATGCCCGTAGTGGCCGTCACGTTGCCATTGAAGCTGGCGCTGCCTTCGGCATTGAAGCCCACGTTGCCGCCGTAGATGATGCCACCGGAGTTCTGCGTGATGTTGCCGTTGGTTGCCGCCAACTGGCGAGCGCTGAGCGCAACCTGGCCGCCGGCCTTGATGCGGCTGGTAGCAGCCAGCAGGAGATTGCCGCCGCCGTATTCGCCGGCGCGGATCGTGACATTCGAAATACCGCTGGGGGTTTTCACGCCGACCAGGGCGCCGTAACCCGTCGCGCTGCCGATGGCGATGTCGCCGCCCGCCTGCAGCGTGACATCGGTCGCGCTGGCGCTGTCGGCCAGGCTGCCTATCCTGACGCCGCGCGTCGCGCTGTCGGCGACGGTCAGATTTCCCCCGGCCGCAATGTTCACTGACGCGCCATAGCTTGCGGAATCGGTGCCGATACCGACCTGGCTGCCATCGGCGATGATGCTGACATTGCCGGCGGTGGCGATGGCGACCGAGGTCGGGCCGTCGATCGAACCGATCAAGACGGGTGCGGCACTGCCGCTGCCGGCCTTGACGTAGAGGTTGCCGCCGACATTGAGATTGATCGCGCCGCCGGCCTTGTTGCCGATATAGGTGGCCGCGGCGAAGGGATCGCCGGCGCTGCTGCTGCCGCCGTACATGCTCAGGTCGCCGGTGGTGGTGATTGTCAGGCCGTTGCCGCTGTCGCTGCCGAGGCCGGCGCCACCATAGGTCGCGTTGCCCCCATTGATGGTGATCGTCCCGGCATAGACGGTTTGCGCGCCGGTTCCATCGCTGTTGATGCCTGCGTCATTGGAAAGCTGGAAAGTGTCGCCGCCGTAGCTGACGGCGCTGCCGCCGCCGCTGCCGCCCGTCAGGGTGATGTCCGGATTGCCGAAGATCAGCTGCGTCGTCGCCGAACTTTGATTGCTGATGCCGGCCCAGTTCTGCCTGCCGGCGCTGCCGCCGGTGATGCTGATCGCACCGCCGGAGATGAAATTCAGCGTCTGGGCGCCGATGCCGTTCTGGAGATGGGCATCGTTGCTGCTGCCGCGGCAAAGGTCGCCCGCGCCGCTTGCATAGCAGTCCGACCCGTAATAGCCCAGCACACCCGTACCGCTGCCGGCTTGCAGGATTACCGAGGCGCCGCCATAGAGCGTCAGGGTCTGGTCGCCGGAACCGGTATACACATCGCCGCCATAGAAGGACTGTCCGTGCTGGATCCGCGCCGCATTGTTGTAGCTGCCCTGGCCGCCATAGACGCTCGCACTGGCGTCGCCGCCGCCCCTGACGTCGAGCACGCCGCCGTAGATGCTGATCGACTGGTTGCCGCTTGCCTGTATCTCCGCGGAATTGTCGTGCCCCGACGACCCGGCGTAAACCTTGATGGTACCGGCCGAAATGTCCTGGATGCCGCCGGACTGGATCGCCACCGAAGCGCCGTACATGGTGCTGCCGGAATGGGTCGTATTGTTGGCGCTGCCCGCCTGCAGCAGGATCTGGTTGCCGACCTTGATCGTCTGGCTGGTATCGCCGCGCAGCATGACGCCGGGACCCTGGGGGCCGGAAATGTTGCCGCTGCCGCCGAACAGGTTCAGATCATGCCCCGCAGTGACCAACATGTTGCCGAACGACTGCACCCAACTGCCGTAGGCGCCGCTGCTGCCCAGCGAGATGTCGTTGCCGGCATGAAGATCGACGTAGGACGACGCATGAATCATCGAACCGTTGATGGCGATATTGCCGGTGCCGGCGATCACGTCGGAACCGTAATAAGTGGCGGCGCCATTCCAGCCGGCCAGCGCCCTGAAGCCGGTGCCAAGATTGATATTGCTGCCGGTAATTGCGATGTCGCCCGTCGCGCCCGCGCCGCCATAGGCGGCCAGGATCAGTCTGTTGGCACCGCTGATCGAGGCGCCGGTCACGGTGATGTTGCCGAGACCGGCGGATCCGCCGTCGGTACGTATCGTGACGTCGGTGGTGCCGAGCGCGGCGCTGATATCCTCGGCCCAGATCACGCTGTTGCTGGTCGGCGCAAAGGGCGCCGATCCGCTGGTGGGCATGCCGCCATATTGGAGGATGCTCACGTCGACCGGATCGAGCAGCCAGTTGCCGGTCTTGCCATTGGGCGCGCGCGTATCGACCCGGGCGCCGGAGATATCCAGGTATCGATGGCCCGAGGTCTCGACCAAGCCGCCGTCACCGCCCAGCGCGCCGCCCCTCGCGGAAATATTGCCGTAGGCGCGCGTCGTGTCGTCGGCCCAGACGATCACCGTGCCGCCAGCGCCAACTTCCGTGGCATCGGCCCTGAGCCTCGCAGCGGGACCGAAGTAACTGGTGCTGGCATTCTGAACCTCGGGGTTCTTGCCCTGATAGTCGCCGCCAACCAGTATCCTGCCGCCGCCTGTGTCGCCGCTGGCATCGATTTCGGCGTTGTCCGTCACGGTGACCTTGTTGCCGAGGACTTCCACGCTGCCGCCCTTGGTTCCCGTGGTGACGATGCGGCCCTTGCCATCGACGTAGGCATCCTGGCTGGCCTTGAGGAAAATGCGTCCGCCTTCGCTGACCGCGCTGGAGGCATTGAGCGTGCCGCTGTTCCTCACGATGACGCCGGCGATGCCGATGCGTCCGGCTTCGGCGGTGATCTGGCCGAGATTGGTGGCGTTGCCGGCGGCGCCGGTGATGTCGACCTTGACTCCGGGGGTGGCGCTGTCGATCAGGCTGACCGTGGCGCCGGCGGCGAGGATGGTTTCGCCGCCCGGCGTGGTGATGATGCCTTCGTTTGTGACGTTGCTGCCTATCAGGTAAACGCTGCCGCCGGACGGCGTCCTGATTTCGCCCTGGTTGATGACGTTCTGCGCGCTGCCGTCATTGACGAACAGCTGACGACCCGCGAGGAAGTCTTCATTGCGGACGGTTAAGGTCGTTGCGACAAATCGTGCGACGTCAATCTGGCCGCTGGGGCCAACAAAGATGCCGCTGTGGTTAACTAGATAAACGCCGCCGTTGGACGAGAGTGACCCATAAATGACGGAGGGATTGTTTGAAAGCACGCGAAACAACACATCCGAAGAAACTGTAGGCTGCGTGATGTTGACGCTATAGCCTGCAGCGATGTTGAAATTGGCGACATCGGCGGCGGATCTGTTGGTCGAGGTAAGGATGTTGAGGCTATTGGCACCCGCAACAATATTAGCGGGGTCAATACCAACGAGATTCGAGAACCCGGTGGGCAAGTTGGTTGCTGGTACCGGAGGCGCCGCCAGCAAAGGACCGGCGATGAAACACGCTGCAACCGCTGCGACGCCAAGGCGGACCGATGTGGACAAACGCCGCTTCGGGGAAGGATCTTTGTAGCTCATGTTGCAAACTCCAGGGGCGGAACAGCCGCCGTTCCAGTATTCGCTTATAACTCTAAAGCCGTGTACAAGCCAGGGCGTAATTCACACTTGGAGGGCCCGCTCAGAACCCGTAGGCAAGACCGAAATGGCCGCGGATGTCGCCCTCCAGCGCGATATTGGGTGCGCCGTTCGGCCAGACCCCGTCCATGACCCGCGCGATGTCCAAGCGAGCGCTCACGTCCTTGTTGATGTTGTAGCGCAGTCCGACCCCCAGGGAGGCGATATTGACCTTCTGGTTGACCGACGGGTTGAGGTTGAAACCATGGGCAAAATCATAGAAAACCAGCCACTTGAGGTTTCCCGGCACGCCGAGGCTTGCCGCGATATCCGGCGAGTAAGCCTCGATGTTGGCGAAATAGCCGCGATCGACGGCAACGGCGCGTTCGAGGAAACCGCGCACCGCGGTCGATCCCGCCACGCCCAGCCGCTCGCCGGCGGGCAGCGCATTGTTCGCGTGCTGGCCGCTTGCCGCGATGCGCAGCAGCCAGTCGCCGTTCAGGGACGTGGTATAGCTGCCGCCAAAGCGCAAGGCCGTGAATTCATCCTTGGTCTGGTAGCCCGACGCCGCAGAATAGCGGTCATAACCGCCAGGTGCGGCGGCATAGTCAAACCGGCTGCCCATCGGGAACAGGTGATGCACCACGCCGACATTGAAGTCGATGGCCTGCCCGGGCTTTTGCCACTGGCCGCTGTAGGTGGCGGAGACCGGACGGAAGGTATGCGGCGTGCAGCCGGCGATTCCGAACGCCGTCGGAACGCCGTTGATCGCGCAGCGACTGTTCATGTACTTGTAGTCAAGACCAAGCACCAGCCTGGACGTGTATTCGCCGGCGCGCGGGAATATATGGTTGTAGCGGAAACCGAACACCTCGCCCTTGCCGTTGATCCCCAGGCCGGTGCCCAAGGTCGGCGACGTGGACGGCGTATCGGTGCTGGAATTGCCGTAGATGAAATCGATGCTGTCGCCCAGCGCATACAGGGGCAGGCGGTAGCCGATGCTGAAGATATCGACCTTGACGCCGTTGCCGTCTTGCCAGGGCAGGACCCGGTTGCCGAGTATCTTCATGCCGCCTGGAGGATCGAGCGCCGTGGTGTAGGCCAGCGTCAAAACCTGGTCGCTGTTGCCGAGATTCGCGTTCTGGTAGGCGACGCCAAGCCTGTGCTTGCCGCTGGCCTTGGTGCCGGTGTTGTCTAGCGTCAAGTAGATCCGGTCCGGATCTTCTTCCTTGACCTCGACCCTTGCATTGACCTTGCCTTCTTCCTCGCTGACGCCCAGCGTCACTTCAAGCTGTTTGGCCGGGTTCTCGTTGCTGAGCTGGACGTTTTCGGAAAGCTTGCGCATGTTGGGCGCGGTGCCTTCCTTCAAGTCGGGCAGGCTGCCGCGGACATTGGCATCGTCGAAGTACTTGTTGCCGGTGATGGTGACCTTGCCGATCACGCCTTCGCTGACCTGCAGGCGAACTACGCCGGTGGTGAGTTCCTGCTCCGGCACATAGACCTGCACGGTGCCGTAGCCGAGACGGCGAAATTCATCTTCGAGTGCCTCCAGCGCCTTTTGCACGTCGCCGTAGTTTCGGCGCTGACCGACAAAGGGTGCGACCAGTTCCTGCGCCCGTTCTGCCGGCAGGATCGAATTTCCTTCGATCTGGAAGCGCGCAATATCGAAGCTGGCGTCCTGCCCGATTGCGTGATTCAGCGCCCCCGCCGCCAGGATAAGGACGGCAGCCAAAACCCTGGCTATCGCATTCTTCATTGGGTAATCCTCAGGCAAATCATTGTCATTTATTCTGACCGCGCAAGCTGCTCCCGGCTACCATGGAAAGCTAACAGAAGCCCAGTCTATCAGCAACCGCTTAAGCACTGCACGCTGAATTGGGCACGGCGAGGCGTTGCTTGCGCGCCACGCCCGCCAGGGCGTGACCCGTGTTCTCTGCCGCCGCAGTCAGCGCTGTCGATCACGCGGGATGACTCGAGGCTCATGCAGCGGAGGGTTGCCGAGCTGGGTGTCGAGGCGCAGGTGCAAGACATCCGGCTCTTGCGCAAGTGGTCGCTGGGCGACGCCGGGACCCTTGCCCAGCCATATTCCGCAGGCGATGCCGATCACCAGGGCCAGAGCTGTGCCGGCAAGCAGGCGCAGCGCAAATCGCGGCGCCCGACGCGCCGAGTCCGCCCCGCCTTGTGCCGCGACAAGCGGTGGCGGCTTCGACGTTGTCGCAAGTTCTGCGGCGACTTGTCGATGGCTGGCTGCAGCGGCGCGCGCTTCGGCTTCCGCCAGGGCACGTTCCGCCAGTGCCGCCTCGGCCTCGCGCTCGGCGTCGAGGCGCGCGGCGGCGGCACGCCCGGCCGCAGCTTCGTGCTCGGCGCGATGACGGGCTTCCTCAATCGCCATGTGTTCTGCAGCGACGCGCGCCAAGGTTGTGTCTTCGGCATGCTTTTCCGCGCGTATTTTTTCGGCATACTGTGCCGCTGCGTTTTGCTCCGCTGCGGCGCGTTCGCCAGCCACGCGTGCGAGTTCTGCTTCCTTGTTCGCGCGCGCAACTGCGGCGGCGGCGAGCTCGGCAGCCGCGGTCGCGCTGCGCTGCGCCTCGGCCAGGGCACGCTGCTCGGCCTCGATGCGGGTTTGCGCGGCGGCTTCGGCCTGCCCCTCGGCGGCCAGGCGTGCGGCAGCGATGCGGCCGGCCTCCGCTTCCCGTTCGAGGCGGCGATCGGCCTGCAGCTTCGCCTCGGCTTCGGCGGCACTGCGCAACAGGGCGGCGTGCTCGGCGACTTGCTCGGCGCGCGCCTGTTCGGCCGCCAGATCGGCGGCGCTGCGATCGGCTGCGGCCCGTTCCGACGCAAGCCGGGCGAGTTCATCTTCGGTCCTGGTGCGCGCCGCCGCCGCACCGGCCAATTCGGCCGCTGCGCCGGCCCGGGGACGGGCCTCGGCCAAAGCCCGCTGCTCCGCCTCGATGCGCGTGCGCAGGGCGGCTTCGGCGAGGCGCTCGACCTGCGCCTGCTGCAGCGTCGCCTCCGCTTCGGCCGCAGCACGCTCGGCCTGTGCCGCATCGGCCTTACGCTCGGCTTCCAGGCGCGCGGCGGCGGCACGGCAGGCTTCTGCTTCCTGTTCAGTGCGACGCCGGACTTCCTGCGTCGCCCGCTGCTCCGCGGCCATGCGCGACAGGGCGGCGGCTTCGGCCGCCTGCTCGGCGCGCAATTGCTCCGCCGCGCGCTCGGCGGCGAGGCGGTCGGCAGCGGCGCGTTCGGCGGCCGCCCGTGCCAGATATTCTTCCGCTGCGGTGCGCGTAGCGGCAGCGGCGGCCAGCTCCGCGGCGGCGCCTTGCTTCGATTGCGCCGCGGCGAGTGCCTGCTGTTCCGCCTCGATGCGCTGTTGCAACGCAGCTTCGGCGCGGCGTTCGGCCTGCGCTTGCTCGGCGGCTATGGCTTCGGCGGCAGATTCGGCGGCGGCGCGAGCGCGCGCGGACTGTGCCGCCGCTTCTTCCGCCTGCTGGCGCTGCCGGGCGGCGGCAATGGTTTCGGCAGATTGCAGGCGGCGCGATTCGGCGGCGGCACGAGCGCGTTCGTCGTCGCCGTGGACCGGCGCCGGCGCCGGTTCGTCCGATGTCGCAGCGGTGTGCGGGTCTGCGCCCTTGGCAGCGAGTTGCCGGCGTTTGCGCTCGGCTTCCATCAATCCTGTCAGCAGCTTGCTCAAATTTGACTCCGGGTTCCGGACAGTCCGCGACTCGTCCGGGTGAGGCAGCCTACCCCAGAGCCGACACCGGCCGAAGGTAGAATAGGCCAATGGAAACAGCGCAAACCCGCGGCCAAACCCTGCTCGTCCTGACCAACCTGCCCGACCAGGCCAGCGCCCAATCGATGGCGGAGTCGCTGGTCGCCGATCGTCTGGCGGCCTGCGTGAACATACTCGCGCCCTGCCGTTCGGTGTATCGCTGGCAGGGCCGGATCGAAGACGCGCCCGAAATCCCGCTGCTGATCAAGACCACGGCAGAACGCTATGCGGCGCTGGAGGCCGCGATCCGCGCCGGCCACCCCTATGAACTTCCCGAGATCATCGCTGTCCCAATCGCGCACGGCCTGCCCGAGTATCTGAACTGGGTTGCCAGCGAAACCCTTGACGAACACCCGGACGGAAAACTCTCCACATGCTGATGCGCCTGTTGTTCCTGCTGCTGCTCGCCTTCACCGGCCCGGCCCACGCCGAAGAACCCCTGCCACCCGAGCAAGCCTTCCGTTTCTCGGCGCGCGCGATCGATGCCAAGACCATCGAAGCCCGCTGGCAGATCACAGACCAGTACTACATGTACCGCGACAAGTTCAAGTTCGCGCTGGACGGCGGCACGCTCGGGGCCCCCAGTTTGCCGCCGGGCAAGGTCAAGGACGACGAGATATTCGGCAAGGTCGAAATCTATCGCAAGGAAGTGAAGATCCTGCTGCCGGTCGAGTCCAGCGGAACTGTGACCCTCAAGGCCATTTCGCAGGGCTGCTGGGACGGCGGCATCTGCTATCCGCCGATCACCCAGGAGGCCAAGCTGGATCTGGCCGCCGCCGGCAGCGCCGTGGCGCCAGCACCAACTTCCGCCGCGGCCGACGCCGCCGCGGGCGACGAAAGCTCGCGCATCGCCGGCCTGTTCAAGGGCGACAACCTGGCCCTGATCCTGCTCAGCTTCTTCGGCTTCGGCCTGCTGCTGTCGCTGACGCCCTGCGTGTTCCCGATGATACCGATCCTGTCCGGCATCATCGTCAATCATGGCCATGCGGTGACGCATCTGCGCGCCTTCGTGCTTTCGCTGGCCTATGTGCTGGGCATGGCCGTGACTTATGCGGCGATCGGCGTTGCCGCCGGCCTGTCCGGCACCCTGCTCTCGGCCGCGCTGCAGAATGCCTGGGTGCTCGGCGGCTTCGCGCTGGTGTTCGTGGTGCTGTCGCTTTCCATGTTCGGCTTCTACGAGCTGCAACTGCCCGCCGCGCTGCAAAGCCGGGTCTCGAACACGGCCAACCGCCAGGGCGGCTCGCTGCCCGCCATCGCGCTGATGGGCGCCTTGTCGGCCCTGATCGTCGGCCCCTGCGTCGCCGCGCCGCTGGCCGGGGCCTTGCTGTACATCGCGCAAACCGGCGATGCCGCGCTGGGCGGCGCGGCACTGTTCGTCATGTCGCTCGGCATGGGCGCGCCGCTGCTGCTGGTGGGCGCCTTTTCGCGTTCGCTGCTGCCGAAATCCGGGCCCTGGATGGAGGGCGTCACGAAGTTCTTCGGCGTCGTCATGCTGGCCACCGCGCTGTGGCTGGTTTCGCCGGTTATTCCCTTGTGGCTGCAGATGCTCGGCTGGGCGCTGCTGCTGATGATCCCGGCGATCTACCTGCATGCGCTGGATCCCTTGCCGGCGCAGGCCCACGGCTGGCAACGCCTGGGCAAGGGCCTCGGCGTGGTGCTGTTGTTGAGCGGCGCGGCGATGCTGATGGGGGTGCTGGGCGGCGCCCGCGACCCGTTGCAGCCGCTGGGTTTCCTGCGCGGCGGCATCGCCGCCGAGGCGCCAGCGCCAACTTTCGAGCGCGTCGCCTCGGTGGATCAGCTCGACGCCCGGCTCGCCGCAGCGAAGGCCGCCGGCCGGCCGGTGATGCTGGACTTCTATGCCGACTGGTGCGTCAGCTGCAAGGAAATGGAACGCTTCACCTTCGCCGAGCCCAAGGTCGCCGCGCGCCTCAAGCAGTTCCTGCTGCTGCAGGCCGACGTCACCGCCAACAGTGCGGACGATGCGGCGCTGCTCAAGCGCTTCGGCCTGTTCGGCCCGCCCGGCATCATTTTCTTCGACGCCGGCGGCCGCGAACTGGTCGATCTGCGCGTCATCGGCTTCCAGTCCGCGGAAAAATTTCTGCCCACCCTCGAGCGCGTCCTGCGCTAAGCCATTAATTCGGAGTTCCCATGTTCACTGGCATCATCGCCGCCGTCGGAAAAATCAGCCATGCCCAGCCGCTGGAAAAAGGCCTGCGGCTCACCATCGAGGCACCCGGTCTCAAGCTCGCCGATGTCGCCATCGGCGACTCCATTGCCCACGGCGGCGTCTGCCTGACGGTGATCGCGAAGAAGAAGAACAGCTACCAGATCGACGTCTCGCGCGAGACGCTCGACTGCACCGTCGGTCTCGACACCGTGGGCAGCGAGGTCAATCTGGAAAAAGCCATGCGCCTGTCCGACTTCATCGGCGGCCACCTGGTCTCGGGCCATGTCGACGGCGTCGGCGAAGTGGAGAAGTTCGAGCCGGTCGGCGAATCGCACGAACTGGTGATCAAGGCGCCGAAAGGCCTGGCGAAATACATCGCACGCAAGGGCTCGATCACCGTCGACGGCGTCTCGCTCACCACCAACCGCGTGGGTGGCAAGGGCGGCCGCCGCTTCTCGATCAACCTGATCCCGCACACCGTCGAAGTGACGACCCTCAAGCGCCTGCACGCGGGCGCCAGGGTCAATCTCGAAATAGACCTGATCGCGCGCTACGTCGAGCGCATGCTGACGGCCGGCGCAGCGTAAAATACGCGCCTTCTTGACGCCCCTAACGGCAAGCTCCATCCACCGATGATGAAACACGCGAAAAGCAAACTGAACGCCCGCCCCCCCATCCCCCCTCGCGGGGGGCTACTGAATGGCTCGCTTCGCTCGACTGTCGCCCCTCGCTCCGAACGGGCTATTTCTTACGTTAATTTGCCGGGAACCCCCTCGTCATGAGCATCAGCCCTGTTCTCGATATCGTCGCCGAGATGCGCGCCGGCCGCATGGTCATCCTTGTCGATGAAGAAGACCGCGAAAACGAAGGCGACCTGGTGCTCGCCGCCGAGCACGTGACGCCCGAGGCGATCAATTTCATGGCCAAGCATGGCCGCGGCCTGATCTGCCTGACGCTGACCGAAGCCCGCTGCCGCCAGCTCGACCTGCCGTTGATGGTGCGCGACAACAAGGCCCAGCACGGCACCGCCTTCACCATGTCGATCGAGGCCGCGACAGGCGTCACCACCGGCATCTCCGCCCATGACCGCTCGCGCACGGTGCAGGTTGCCGTGGCGAAGAACGCGACGCCGGCCGACATCGTCCAGCCCGGCCACATCTTCCCGCTGATGGCACAAAACGGCGGCGTGCTGGTGCGCGCCGGCCACACCGAGGCCGGTTGCGACCTGGCCCAGCTGGCCGGCCTGCAGCCCGCCGCGGTGATCTGCGAAATCCTCAAGGACGACGGCACCATGGCGCGGCTGCCCGACCTGCTCGAATTCGCGCGCGAGCACGGCCTCAAGATCGGCACCATCCGCGACCTGATCCACTACCGCTCGGAAACCGAAAAGCTCATCGAATGCGTCGCCGACAAGCAGGTCGAATGCGCGCAAGGCCGCTTCCGCCTGCGCGCCTTCGCCGACCGCAGTTGCGGCGACGTGCATCTGGCCATGTCCTGCGGCGAGATCAAGGCCGAGGACGAAACCCTGGTGCGCGTGCACGAAGCCGTCTGCGTGCTGGACTTCCTCGACCACGGCAGCCGCGGCCACACCTACAGCGTCGACTTCGCCCTGCGCAAGATCGCCGCCGAAGGGCATGGCGTGCTGGTGCTGCTGCACCGCGCGGAAACCGGCAACGCCTTGCTCGCGGCGCTCAAGAGCGAGCGCACGGAAAAGCCGGCCTACACCTGGGACCCGCGCATCTATGGCATCGGCGCGCAGATCCTGCGCGAAGTCGGCGTCGGCAAGATGCGCCTGATGGCCAGCCCGCGCAAGATGCCGAGCATGGCCGGCTTCGGCCTCGAAATCACCGGCTACTTCGATCCGGCGGGGGAAAAGACGGCATGAGCGTCCCGCACGGCCGCCCGAAGGGGCGCAAGTCACCATATGGAGCCGCACAGCGGCGAACCGCAGTCACCCCCTCCCCCGGGGAGGGGGTTGGGGGGAAGGGATACAAATGACTATTCGCGAACTCGAACCTAATCTGAGCGGCCAGGGGCTGCGCGTTGGTGTGGTGCAAAGCCGCTTCAACGAAGACGTCGGCGCCGGCCTGCGCTCGGGTTGCCTGGCTGAATTGACGCGCCTCGGCGTAGCCGACAGCGACATCACGTTCACCACGGTGCCCGGCGCGCTGGAACTGCCGCTGACGCTGCAGGCCATGGCGCAGAGCGGCCGCTTCGATGCGCTGGTGGCGCTGGGCGCCGTGATTCGCGGCGAAACCTATCACTTCGAGATCGTCTCCAACGAGTCGGCGCGCGGCATCACCGACGTGCAACTCAACACCGGGATTCCAATTGCGAACGCGGTGCTGACCACCGAAAACGACGACCAGGCGCTGGTGCGCATGGTGCAAAAGGGCACCGAAGCGGCACAGGCCGCGATCGAAATGGCGAATTTGACAAAAGCGTTGTTGAAGGCGAACAAATAGTGAGCAGCAGCGAATCGCCGCCGGGCCGCCCCAAGGCGATACACGACTCTCATGGAGCGGGCGCAGCCCGCGAACGGGCGTCAGCCCCGTCCTCGGGACGGGGGAAGGGGGGCAGGTCGTCGAACCCGCGGCGGCGTGCCCGCGAGTTCGTCATCCAGGGCCTCTACCAGTGGCAGGTGGGCGGCCAGGACGAGGCGGCAATTCAGGTTCAGGCGGAAGGCGTGGCCGGTTTCGACAAGGCCGACAATGCACTCTACGCGAGGCTGCTGACCGAAGCGCGGCAACATGCCGAGGCTCTCAAGCAGGATCTCGCACCGCACATCGACCGGCCCTGGGAGGAAGTTTCGCCCATCGAGCGCTGCATCCTGCTGCTGGGCGCCTGCGAACTCAAGCTCCACCCCGAAACGCCCTACCGCGTGATCATCAACGAAGCCATCGAACTGGCGAAAACCTTCGGCGGCACCGACGGCCACAAGTTCGTGAACGGCGTGCTGGACAAACTCGCCGCCGACCTCAGGGCCGCCGAGATCCGCAAACCCTGAGCGCGCCCAGGCCGTGCCCTCGGAATTCGAGCTGATTGCGCGCTATTTCACGCGCCGCGCCGCTCACGCGGTGCTCGGCGTGGGCGACGATGGCGCGCTGATCGCGCCGACCCCGGGCCAGGAACTTGTCGTCTCCACCGACCTGCTGGTCGAAGGCACGCATTTCCTGGCCGACACCGATGCCGAAGCGCTGGGCTGGAAATGCCTTGCCGTGAATGTCTCGGACCTTGCCGCAATGGGCGCGCAACCACGCTGGGCGTTGCTCGCCGCCGTGTTGCCAGCGCCAACTCCTGAATGGATCGAGGCCTTCGCGCGCGGCTTTTTCGCCTGCGCCCAGGGCTACGGCATCGACCTGGTCGGCGGCGACACCACGCGCGGGCCGCGCGCCTTCTGCGTCACGATACTTGGCGAAGCCCCCTCCGGACAGGCCTTGCGCCGCAGCGGTGCCAAGGCCGGCGATTCGATCTGGGTTTCCGGCCGGCCCGGACGTGCCGCGCTGGGCCTGGCCCATCTGCAGGGACGTACCACGCTGAGCGGGCCAAGGCTTGCGGACTGCCTCGCCGCATTGCACCGCCCGCAGCCGCGGGTCGCACTCGGGCTAGCGCTGCGCGGCCTGGCAACGGCGGCGATCGACGTATCGGACGGCCTGCTGGCCGATCTTGGGCATATCCTCGAGCAGTCGGCGCGCGCCGCGCGGCTGCAGATTCCGAACCTGCCCGCAGCCGGCCTGGAACGCGACTGCTGGCTTGCCGGCGGCGACGACTACGAATTGCTGTTCACCGTGCCGCCCGGGTCCGATGAGCGAGTCGCGGAACTGGCTGGCAAGCTCGAACTGCCGCTGACCCGGATCGGCGAGATCGTCGCCGGTGCGCCCGGCGAACTCGTCCTCCACGACACCGACGGCAGCGACATCACGCCCGCCAGGCGCGGCTTCGATCACTTTATTCAATAATGGCCAAGCTCCCTCCGCCCCCGCTCAAGTTCCTGTTCCACCACCCGGCGCATTTCATCGCCTGCGGCATGGGCAGCGGGCTGTCGCGTTTCGCGCCGGGGACGGCCGGCACCGCCTTCGCCTGGCTGACCTATCCCTTCCTGCGCGGCTACCTGGAAAGTGACCTGGGGCTGGCGATCTTCCTGCTGCTGGCCTTTGCCGTCGGCGTCGCGGCCTGCCAGATCACCGGCCGGGCGCTCGGCGTGGTCGATCACGGCGCCATCGTCTGGGACGAGATCGTGCCCTTCTGGGCGGTGCTGATGTTCACGCCGCCGGAACTGCTCTGGCAGCTCGCGGCCTTCCTCTGGTTCCGCTTCTACGACATCGTCAAGCCGGAACCGGCCCGGTTCTTCGACACCCGGATCAAGAACGGCTTCGGCGTGATGATGGACGACGTCATCGCCGCCGGCTACACGGTGCTGACCATTGCGGTATTCAAGGCCTTCCTGCCCTTCTGATGGATTCCGAACTCCTCGCCCTGTCTGAATCGGTGGCTGCGGCGTGTCGCCAGCGCCAACTCTTGCTGGCGACCGCCGAATCCTGCACCGGAGGCTGGGCAGCCCAAGTGATCACTCACACAGCAGGCAGTTCGGCGTGGTTCGAGCGCGGTTTCGTGACCTACTCCAACCCGGCCAAGGTCGAGCTGCTCGGCGTGCGCCAGGAAACCCTGGATCGCCATGGCGCGGTGAGCCCGGAAACCGCGGCCGAAATGGCGGCAGGCGCACTGAAAAACTCCAAGGCAATGATTTCATTGGCAATCACCGGAATCGCCGGGCCCACGGGTGGCTCACCTGGTAAGCCAGTGGGGACCGTATGCTTTGCCTGGTGTCGGGTCGGCGAAACGGCTGTTGCGGAAACCGCGGTTTTTGCCGGCGACCGCGAAGCGGTGCGCCGTCAGGCGGTGCTTCACGCCCTGCGCGGCCTGCTGGTCCGACTCGATGCCGCATAAGAAACCGGGAGAGCGCAAAAACTGTGCCATCCATGCCATAATCGAATCAACTTTTGAAGGACGCATTTAATGGACGAGAACAAGAACAAGGCCCTCCAGGCCGCCCTGGCCCAGATCGAAAAGCAGTTCGGCAAGGGCTCCATCATGAAAATGGGCGAAGGCCTGGCCATCGACGACATCCAGACGGTTTCCACCGGCTCGCTCGGGCTGGATATCGCCTTGGGCATAGGCGGCCTGCCGCGCGGACGGGTGGTCGAGATTTACGGTCCGGAGTCTTCCGGCAAGACCACGCTGTGCCTGCACATCGTCGCCGAGATCCAGAAAGCCGGCGGCGTCGCTGCCTACATCGACGCCGAAAACGCGCTCGACCCCGGCTATGCGGCCAAACTCGGCGTGAACGTGCCCGACCTGCTGATCTCGCAGCCCGACACCGGCGAACAAGGCCTCGAAATCACCGACATGCTGGTGCGCTCGGGCGGCGTCGATTGCATCGTGATCGACTCCGTGGCGGCACTCACGCCGCGCGCCGAAATCGAGGGCGAGATGGGCGACCAGTTGCCCGGCCTGCAGGCACGACTGATGTCGCAAGCCCTGCGCAAGCTCACCGCCAACATCAAGCGCACCAACACGCTGGTCATTTTCATCAACCAGATCCGCATGAAGATCGGCGTCATGTTCGGCAACCCCGAGACCACCACCGGCGGCAATGCGCTGAAGTTCTACGCCTCGGTGCGCATGGATATCCGCCGCACCGGTGCGATCAAGAAGGGCGACGAGGTGATCGGCAACGAGACCAAGGTCAAGGTGGTCAAGAACAAGGTCGCGCCGCCCTTCCGCGAAGCGCATTTCGACATCCTCTACGGCGAGGGTATTTCGCGCCAGGGCGAGATCGTCGAACTCGGCGTCGAGCACAAGATCGTCGAGAAATCCGGCGCCTGGTACGCCTACAAGGGCGAGAAGATCGGCCAGGGCAAGGACAACGCGCGCGAGTTCCTGCGCGAGCATGCCGATATCGCCGTGGAAATCGAGAACCGGGTGCGCGAGGCCGTCGGCGTCGCGGCGCTGGGCACCCCCGACGCAGCGAAAGGCAGCTAGGCGCGGTAGTTAACCGAGTATCCGCCGAGGGCAAGCATCTTGTCGAACCGCTCTTGCCGCGCCTGTCGCGGTCGCCACCATGTCGAATGAATTGCGCCAGCAGGCGATCAGGCTGCTGGCCCGGCGCGAGCATACCCGCGCCGAATTGGCACGCAAGCTGGCCGGGCTGGGCACGCCGGAGGAGATCGACGCGGTACTGGCAGACATGGAGTCCTCGCAATTGCAGTCCGACAGCCGTACCACCGAAAGCTATTTGCGCGGCAATGCCTCGCGGCTGGGGACCGCGCGTCTGCGTCAGCAGCTCAAGACCCGGGGCGTGGCGCCCGAGATGATCGACGAGCAACTGGCGCAGGCCGACCTGCCCGACGAGATCGAGCGTGCCCGCGCCGCCTGGAGCCGCAAGTTTTCCGCCGCGCCGGCCAATCCCAAGGAATGGGCGCGCCAGGCGCGCTTCCTGCAAAGCCGGGGCTTTGCCGGCGACGTCGTGCGCCGTTTGCTCAAGCAGCCGCTGGAGGCCGAAGGCGAATGAAGTTCGACGCCGCCGGCCAGCTCCCCCTCGGCTATGACAGCGAAGCTTTGCGGCCGCCTGTCGCAGCGACTCCGGTCGCCACGCTCTCGGCCCACAATCTGCGCAAGAAGTACAAGTCGCAGACCGTGGTCACCGATGTTTCCTTCGAGGTCGCCGCCGGCGAAGTGGTGGGCCTGCTCGGGCCCAACGGCGCCGGCAAGACCACCTGCTTCTACATGATCGTCGGCCTGGTCGCCGCCGATGGCGGCGAGATCCGCATCGAAAGCGGGGAGGAGAAACTGCGCCTGACCCACATGCCGATCCACCAGCGCGCCAAACTGGGCCTGTCCTACCTGCCGCAGGAAAATTCGGTGTTCAGGAAACTCACGGTGTCGGAAAACGTGCGCGCCGTGCTGGAACTGCAGGATATCGACGATGCCGCGATCGACGAGCGCGAAGAAACCCTGCTGCAGGAACTGCACATCACCCATATCCGCAAGAACCTTGCGGCCTCGCTCTCGGGCGGCGAACGCCGCCGCGTCGAGATCGCCCGCGCGCTGGCGACCAGCCCGCGCTTCATCCTGCTCGACGAACCCTTTGCCGGCGTCGACCCGATCGCCGTGATCGACATCCAGAAGATCATCCGCTATCTGAAGGAAAGCGGCATCGGCGTATTGATCACCGATCACAACGTGCGCGAAACCCTGGGCATCTGCGATCGCGCCACCATCATCAACGCCGGCGAAGTGCTCGCTGCTGGACAGCCGGCCGAGATCGTCGATAATGAAAGTGTGCGCCGGGTTTATCTCGGCGAGCACTTCAGAATGTGATGAAACAAGGACTCCAGCTCAGGCTGTCGCAGCACTTGGCCCTGACGCCGCAGTTGCAGCAGTCGATCCGGCTGCTGCAGTTGTCGACTCTGGAGTTGAATGCCGAGATCGACCAGGCTTTGCAGGAAAATCCCCTGCTCGAACGCGACGATCCCGGCGAACCGGCTGCATTCAGCCTCGCTGCCACAGGCGATGGGCTGGCGACGCCGCAAACCGTGACGCCGACCGAAAGCGACGAACGCCAGGAACCGCGGGGCGGCGACGACGAAGGCTGGGGCATGGACTTTTCCGGCAGCCATGGCCAGCGCGATCCAAACGACGACGATCTCGACAGCGGCGAATCCCAGGCCAGTTCAAGCTCCTTGCGCGAACATCTGGCGACCCAGGTGGCGATGACCCAGTTGCCCGATCGCGAACGGGCCCTGGTCGGCTTCCTGATCGAAGCCCTGAACGACGACGGCTACCTGACCCAGCCGCTGGACGAGCTGATCGATCTGCTGGTCACCGAAGACGACGAAGTGCGCGAAGCCCTGCTGGAAGAGCTCGGCATCGCCCTGCGCCATCTGCAGAACCTCGATCCGCCGGGCATCGGCGCGCGCAGCGCGCAGGAATGCCTGGCCCTGCAACTGAAGTTCCTGCCGGAATCCGCCGAGCGCCAATTGGCGCTGGCCATCGTCGACAAGCACCTCGAGCAGTTGGCCGCGCGCGATTTCGCACGCATCAAGAAATCCCTGGGCTGCGGCGACGACGAGCTGCGCGAAGCGCAAACCCTGATCCGCTCCCTCAATCCGCGTCCCGGCGCGCAATATGCGCCGATCGATACGCGCTACGTGGTGCCGGACGTGGCGGTGAAAAAGCTGCAGGATCGCTGGGTCGTCAGCCTCAACCGCGAGGCCATGCCGCGCCTGCGCATCAACCGCCTCTATGCCGACATCCTGCAGCGCCACCGCGGCGGCAACGCGTCCTCGGTCGGACTGGCCAGCCAGTTGCAGGAAGCCAAGTGGCTGATCAAGAACGTGCAGCAGCGTTTCGACACGATCCTGAGGGTGTCGCAGGCCATTGTCGACCGCCAGCGGGCCTTCTTCGACCACGGCGAAGTGGCAATGCGGCCGCTGACCCTGCGCGAGATCGCGGAAACCGTCAGCCTTCATGAATCGACCATTTCGCGCGTGACGACCCAGAAATACCTGGCGAGTCCGCGCGGCATCTACGAACTCAAATACTTTTTTGGCAGCCACGTCGCCACCGATACCGGCGGCGCGGCCTCCTCCACCGCAATACGGGCGCTGATCAAGCAATTGGTCGGCGCCGAGGACGGCAAGAAGCCGCTCTCGGACGCCCGTCTTGCGGAAATCCTCGGCGAGCAGGGCATCGTCGTGGCGCGTCGCACCGTAGCGAAGTACCGCGAACTGCTCAATATCCCGCCGGTCAACCTCAGGAAAGTTCTCTGAGAAAATACTTCTGACAAGGAGACATCATGAATCTCAACATTACCGGCCACCACATCGAAGTCACTCCGGCCATTCGCGAATACGTCACGGGCAAACTCGATCGAGTACTGCGGCATTTCGATCAAGTGACCAGTTCGCATGTCATCCTGTCGGTTGAAAAACTGCAGCAAAAAGCGGAAGTCACGCTGCACGTCAAAGGCAAGGACATCTTCGCCGATGCCATCGACAACGATCTCTACGCCGCCATCGACCTGGTAGCCGACAAGCTCGACCGCCAGGTGGTCAAGCACAAGGAAAAAGTCTCCAACCACAACCACGACAAGCGCCCGCAGGTCGAATAGGCCCGTAGCGGCAAGCTGGGCGAACCGGCCGCGGCAGCGTGTTATGTCCCGGTGCGGCCGCGCCGGGAACGGTATCCGCCGGATAGCGTTATACTGCGCGCCGCCGCAACCTTCGCCCATCGCCGAATTGCTTCCACCATGAATCAGATCGCCAGCCTGCTGCCACTCGACAACGTGGTGGCAAACCTCGACGCCAGCAGCAAGAAGCGCGTATTCGAGCAGGTCGGTATTCTTTTTGAGAATCATCACGGCGTCGCCCGCAGCACGGTCTACGACGCCCTGTTCGCGCGCGAAAAGCTGGGTTCGACCGGCCTCGGCCAGGGTATCGCGATTCCCCACGGGCGCATCAAGGGTCTCAAGGCCCCACTCGGTGCCTTTGTCCGCCTCGACTCGCCGGTGCAGTTCGATGCGCCGGACGGCAAGCCGGTCGGCCTGGTCTTCGTGCTGCTGGTGCCCGAAGCGGCCAACGAGCACCATCTGCAGCTGCTCTCCGAACTGGCGCAGATGTTCTCCGACCGGGCTTTTCGCGAACAACTCGCCACGGCCGCCGACAGCGCGGCATTGCACGGCCTTTTTGCCAATTGGCACGCCAATTAGTCGTTTCCCAGCTGTACGAACGTAACCGCGAGCGGCTCCAGCTCTCGTGGGTCAGCGGCCCAATGACGCGCGCGATATGCACCACGGAGCATGTGGTGTCACCGGCCGACTTGATCGGCCACCTCAATCTGATGCACCCGGAACGCCTGCAGGTGATCGGCACGCCCGAAGTGGCCTGGTCGGCCCGCCACGCACCGGAAAAAGTCGCCCATCACATGCAGGAAATCTACAACGCCAAGCCGCCCGCCATCATCGTGGCCGACGGCTGCGCGATCGACGACGGCGTGCGCAGCGGTTGCGAGGCCTCGGGCACGCCGCTGCTGCAGACCCCGCTGTCCTCGGCCTTCGTCATCGATACCCTGCGCGCCTTTGTATCGCGCCAACTGGCCGAAACCGGCACCCTGCACGGCGTCTTCCTCGACGTGCTGGGCATGGGCGTACTGATCACCGGCGACTCCGGCGTCGGCAAGAGCGAACTCGGCCTGGAACTGATTTCGCGCGGTCACGGCCTGGTCGCCGACGACGTGGTCGACGTCTCGCGCATCGGTTCGGATACGCTCGAAGGCCGCTGCCCGGAACTGCTCAAGGACTTCCTCGAAGTGCGCGGACTCGGCCTGCTCAACATCCGTACCGTGTTCGGCGAAACCGCCTGCCGCCGCAAGATGCGCCTCAAGCTCATCGTCCATCTGCAGAAGCCGACGCCCGGCGTGCCGGAAGCCGCCCGCCTGCCGCTCGATGCGCAGACCGAGACCATACTCGGCGTGCCGATCCGCCGCGTCACCCTGCCGGTCGCTGCCGGCCGCAACCTTGCCGTGCTGCTGGAAGCTGCCGTGCGCGCCACGGTGCTGAAACTGCGCGGCATCGACAGCATGCAGGAATTCGTCGAGCGCCAGGAAGCCGCGCTGCGGGCCGACGGCGGCCAGGACCCGGTCAACTAAGGCCGCCTGCCTGCGTTAGATGGGCACGGCATTTCGCCGCCCACATGAATAGGGAGACTTACCATGCATAAACTGTTCGCCGTCGCCATTGCCGCATTGTTCGCCGCCAATGTCGCGCTGGCCCAGACCCCTGCCGCTCCAGCCAAGGCTCCCGCTGCTGCCGCGGCCCCGGCCAAGGCCGCCGAGCCGGCGAAGGCTGCCGAAGCTGCCGCAGTCGCCAAGCCGGCGCCGGCTGCTGCCAGCGATTGCGAAGCCAAGGCGGTGAGCAAGGACGGCAAGCCCCTGCACGGCGCCGCCAAGGCTGCTTCGATCAAGAAGTGCCTGGGCGCGGGCAAGCCGGCCGACGCTGCCAAGCCCGCCGCCAAGACCTCGGGCTGTGCCGAAAAGGCGGTCAGCAAGGAAGGCAAGCCGCTCGCCGGCGCCGCCAAGGCGACGTTCATGAAGAAATGCGAAGCCGACGCCAAGGCCGCCAAGTAAGACGCCGCATCCGGAACCGAAAGCCGGCCCCGCGGGGCCGGCTTTTTTATGTCTCCATTCGGAAGGATGGAGACGGTATCCCAGCGATATTTCCCCGTCCGGAAGGATGGGGCCGCCATCCCGGTGCACCGCCATCGTGCCAACGCCGACTCTTGTCGCAAGGCCAGAATTCGCCACACCCCTATGCAATGGGTTGCATTGCAATTCGTTGCATAGTATCTTGCGCGGCATGTCGCTCGACCATGCCCTGCTGGTTTCCCTGCTCGAAAAGCCCAGTTCCGGTTACGAACTGGCGCGCCGCTTCGATCGCTCGATCGGCTATTTCTGGCATGCCACGCACCAGCAGATCTACCGCGTGCTGTCGCGCATGGAGGAGGCCGGCTGGGTCGATGCCGAGGTCCAGCCCGGCGAGACGGCGCCCGACCGCAAGGAGTATTCGGTCACCGCGACGGGACGCGACGAACTCGCGCGCTGGCTGGCCGAGCCGACCGAACCGGAAGGCGTACGCGACATCCTGATGGTCAAGCTGCGCGGCGCGGCATTCGGCGACGCGGCGGGCCTGATCCCGGAGCTTGAACACCATCGAGCCGCCCACGCCAACCGGCTGACCTGCTACCGCGTGATCGAAACCCGAGACTTCGCCGGCGTGCTGGATACGCAGCGCGCCCTGCAATACATGGTCCTGAAAAGCGGCATCCGCTTCGAGCAGGGCTGGCTGGAATGGTGCGAGGAGGCGCTGGGCCTGCTGCGCAGCTTCAAACAATGAACGACTTATCCCCCAGCCCCTTCTCCAGGAGAAGGGGTGACCACGGCTCGCTGCGCTCGCGGGCTTTTGACGGGTCTGCCTTGGGGCGGCCCGGCGGCAGACCAACGAACGACTTATCCCCCAGCCCCTTCTCCAGGAGAAGGGGTGACCACGGCTCGCTGCGCTCGCGGGCTTTTGACGGGTCTGCCTTGGGGCGGCCCGGCGGCAGACCAACGAACGACTTATCCCCCAGCCC
>JAMPYF010000057.1 GCA_023700805.1 Sulfuritalea sp. | reverse complement strand
GATCGCCGCGCCTGGCGCCGTATCGCCAGCGCCAACTCTTGCCGGCCAGGCCTCGGGCACCGGCGCCGCGGGGCGCTGGTAGTCCGGCGTGAACGAGCAGCCCGCGAGGGCGAGTGCAAGAGCGAGAGGGAGAAATTTACGCATCATGCTTCTCCTCGTGGTGACGTGCATGGCCGGGGAAGAAGCGGCGCACCACGACGAAAAATACCGGGACCAGGAAGACCGCCAGCGCGGTGGCGGTGAACATGCCGCCGATCACGCCGGTGCCGATGGCGATGCGGCTGTTGGCGCCGGCGCCCGTGGACAGCGCCAGCGGCAGCACGCCGAACATGAAGGCGATCGAGGTCATCAGGATCGGCCGGAAGCGCAGGCGGCAGGCTTCGAGCGTGGCTTCGATGAGGTCCGCCCCTTGCTCCTGCAGCTCGCGGGCGAATTCGATGATCAGGATCGCGTTCTTCGCCGAGAGGCCGATGATGGCGATCAGGCCGACCTTGAAATAGACGTCGTTGGGCAGGCCGCGGAAGGTCACGGCCAGCACCGCGCCGAAGATGCCCAGCGGCACCACCAGCATCACCGCGAAGGGAACCGACCAGCTCTCGTAGAGCGCGGCAAGGCACAGGAAAACCACGATCAGCGAGACGGCGAAGAGGAAGGGCGCCTGGGTGCCCGACAGGCGCTCCTCGAAGGAACTGCCCGACCATTCGTAGCCGACGCCGGCCGGCAGCTTGGCGGCGACGTCCTCCATGGCCAGCAGGGCTTCGCCGGTCGAGCGGCCGGGCGCCGCATTGCCGGCGATTTTCATCGAGGGCAGGCCGTTGTAGCGGTCGAGCTTGGGACTGCCGACGATCCACTGCGCGGTGGCGATCTCGGCCAGCGGGATCATGTCGCCGCGCGCGTTCTTGATCGGCAGCCGCAGCAAGTCCTCGGGCGTGCGCCGGGTGTCGGCTTCGGCCTGCATCTGCACGCGCAGGATGCGGCCTTCGCGCACGAAGTCGTTAATGTAGGCGGTGCCCAGCGTCGCCTGCAGCGTGTCGTTGAGCTCGCCGAGGTCGATGCCCAGCGCGCGCGCCTTGATGCGGTCCACGCTGAGGAAGACCTGCGGCCCGGCCTCCTGGCCTTCGGGCCGCACGCCGACCAGCGCCGGGTTCTGCCCGGCCAGGCCGAGCGCCATGTTGCGCGCTTCGAGCAGCTTGTCGCGACCGAGGCCGCCGCGATCCTGCAGGCGGAAATCGAAGCCGCCGACCGCCGCCAGCTCGGGAATCGGCGGCACGTTGATGGCGAAGATCATCGCCTGCTTGACGCGGAAGAAGGCCATGTTGGCGCGTTGCACCACCGAGTCCGCGCTGTTGTCCTTGTTCGGCCGCTCGTCCCAGCTCTTGAGCCGGACGAAGGTGATCGCGGCGTTCTGGCCGCGGCCGAAGAAGGAGAAGCCGGCGACGCCGATGACGTGGGCGACTTCCTTCTGCGCCAGGTAGTGCTGCTCGACGGTGCTCAGCACTTCGAGGGCGCGTTCGCGCGTCGCGCCCGGCGGCAGCTGGACGATGCTGAGGAAATAGCCCTGGTCTTCGCCGGGCAGGAAGCTGCCCGGCAGCTTGGTGAAGAACCAGCCGGTGGCGGCGAGGATCGTCGCATAGACCACCAGCCAGCGTCCCGGCCTGCCCAGCAAGCGCCGCGTGGCGCCGATGTAGCGGCGCACGGTGGCGGCGAAGAAACGGTTCCACCAGCCGAAGAAGCCGCCCTGCGGCATCACGTCGTCCTTGCCCGGCTCGTGCTTGAGCAGCGTCGCGCACAGCGCGGGCGTCAACGTCAATGCCATCATGGCCGAGAAACCCATGGTCAGGATCAGCGTCACCGCGAACTGGCGGTAGATGGCACCCACCGAACCGCCGAAGAACAGCAGGGGTACGAACACCGCGGTCAGCACCACGGTGATGGCGATGATGGCGTTGATGATCTGGCCCATCGCCTTGCGCGTCGCATCGCGCGGGCTGAGCCCTTCCTCGCTCATGATGCGCTCGACGTTCTCGATCACGACAATGGCATCGTCGACGACGATGGCGATGGCCAGCACCATGGCGAACAGGGTCAGCACGTTGATCGAATAGCCGAGCACATACAGGCCGATCAGCGCGCCGAACAGCGAGACCGGCACCACCACGGCCGGGATGAAGGTGGCGCGCACGTTTTCGAGGAACAGATACATCACCAGCACTACGAGGATCATCGCCTCGATCAGCGTCTTGACCACTTCGCGGATCGAGATGTCCACGAAGGTCGAGGTGTCGTAGGGCACCATCCAGGAAATGCTGGGCGGGAAATACTTCGCCAGCTCGGTCATCCGGTCATTGACCGCCTTGGCGGTGTTGAGCGCATTGGCGCCCGGCGCCATGCGCACGGCAATCGCGGCCGTGGGCTGGCCATCGACGCGGGCGGCAATCGAATAATCCTGGGCGCCGAGTTCGACGCGGGCGACGTCCTTGACGCGTACCGTGGCGCCGCGGGCATCGCTCCTGATGATGACGTTGCCGAATTCCTCGGGGGTCGCCAGGCGGCCCTGGGTGATGATGGTGGCTGCATATTCCTGGCCCGGCGCGGCCGGCACCTGGCCCAGTTCGCCGGTGGCGATCTGGGCGTTCTGCGCGCGCACCGCCTTGGCCACGTCGGCCGGGGTCAGGCCGAAGGCCGTCAGGCGCTCGGGCTTGAGCCACAGCCGCATCGAATACTCGGTGCCGAACAGGATCGCCTCGCCCACGCCCGGCGTGCGACGTATGCTTTCCAGCACGTTGGCCGCCGCATAGCTGCCGAGCGCCACGTTGTCGAGGGACTTGTCCGGCGAGAACAGGGAAAGGAACATCAGGTAGTTGCGCGCCGACTTGACCACGGTGATGCCCAGGCGCCGCGCCTCTTCGGGCAGGCGCGGTTCGGCGCGCTTGATGCGGTTCTGGGTTTCCACTGAGGCCAGATCGAGATTGGTGCCGGCCTGGAAGGTCAGGGTGATGGTGCCGATGTTCTGCTCGGAGGCGGACTCCATGTAGAGCAGGTTCTCGATGCCGTTGAGTTCCTGTTCGATCAGCGCGACCGCGGTTTCCTCGACCACCTTGGCCGAGGCGCCGGGGTAGTTGACCGTGATCGCCAGCGCCGGCGGCGCCACCGCCGGGTAGCTCGCCACCGGCAACTGGCGCAGGGCCAGCAGGCCGCCGAGCACGATGATGATGGCGATGACCCAAGCGAAGATCGGCCGGTCGATGAAGAATTTTGGGATCATGGCTTACTTCTTTTCTTCGCTGGGCTTGGCGGCCGGGGCCGCCGGGTTTGCCACCGTCGGCGCCGCCATCAGCGGCGCGCCCGGCGTCCACGGCAGGGGCTTGACCACGGCGCCCGGCCGGGCCTTCTGCAGGCCATTGACGATCACCAGTTCGCCGCCCTTCAGGCCTTCGTCGACGATGAAGTCGCCACCGGACATGGTGCTGGTCTTGACCGGCCGCGGCGCCACCTTGCCGGCGGCATCGACCACCATCACGAACTGGCCCTGGGCGCCGCCCTGCACCGCGCGCTGCGGCACGCGGATCGCGTGGTCGAGCTGGGCCTGGGGGAAGCGCACGCGCACGAAGGTGCCGGGCAGCAGCTCGCGCCGCGGGTTGGGGAACTCGGCACGCAGCAGCACGGCACCGCTGTTCGGATCGACGGCGAGGTCGGTGAACTGAAGGCGACCCTTTTCCGGATAGAGCGAGCCGTCTTCGAGCACCAGTTCGACCTTCGCCGCATCGGCCTTTTTCTGCTTGCCGTTCCTGACCGCCTGCTGCAGGCGCAACAGGTCCGAGTAGGACTGCGAAAACTCGACGCGAATCGGATCGAGCTGCTCGATGGTGACCAGGTGCGTCGCCTCGCCCTTGCCGACCAGGGCCCCCTCGGTGACCATCGCGCGGCCGATGCGGCCGGAAATTGGCGCTGGCGGCACGGCGTTTTCGAGATCCAGGCGCGCCTTTGCCGATGCGGCTTCGGCCTGCTTGACGCGTGCGTCGGCGGCGTCGAACTCCTGCTGGCTGACCGCCTTGATGTCGAGCAGCGGCGTGTAGCGCGCAAACACCGCCTTCGCGGCTGCCAGGTCGGCCGCCGCCGCCGCGGCCTGTGCCTGATAGGTGCGGGCGTCGATGCGGAACAGCGGCGTGCCCGCCACGACGTCGGTACCCTCGGTAAACAATCGCTTCTCGACGACCCCTTCGACGCGAGCCCTCACTTGCGCGGAACGCACCGCCTGCAGGCGGCCCGGCAAATCCTGCGTGATCGTCGCTCCGGCCGCGGCGACCGTGACCACGTCGACCTCGGGCGGCGGCATGGCGGCACCGGGCGCAGCGCCGGGCGGACCCTTTTGCCCGCCATCGCCGCAAGCGGCCAGGAGTGCAAGCAACAGCAGGGGGACGTGTTTTCTCATGGGGTGCTCCGTTGGGGGACGGGATGGGGAAGGGAGGCCTCGGGGGCAAAGGCGCGCAGGTAGCAATCCACGATTTGAGCGACGCGGGCCGGATCCGGTTCCGGCGGCGGCTCGCCGGAGAGCAGGAAATGGCTGCGTTCGGCGCCGACCAGCATCGACAGCAAGGTGGTGGTGGCGAACTCGGCATCGACCGGGCGCAAGTCGCCGCGGTCCATGGCCCGCTGCAGGATAGTGCGCAGGCGTGCGGCGGTCTGGGCAGGACCGTTGCGATAGAAGCTCGCGGCAAGCTCCGGAAAACGCATCGTCTCGGCGATCAGGGCCCGGTAGAAACCCAAGCCCTGCACGCTCAGCGCCTTGGCGCGGAACGCGATGCCGAACCGGAGCAAGCGCTCACGCAGGCCTACCGCCTCGTCGTCCAGGGTGATCAGCAAGGCGGCTGTGACCTGCTTGATGACTTCGCCAAACAGTTCGGCCTTCGACGGGAAGTGGTTGTAAAGGGTCTGCCGGGCGACGCCGGCGCGCAGTGCGACCCGCTCGACACTGGCCCGGTAGCCTTCCTCGATGAAAATCTCGGTCGCGGCCTGGATCAGGCGCGAGCGGCAAGCGGAGGAATCGTGATGGGCGAGCGGAATCACGGGAAGCGAGCACTGGATCTGGACTGGACAGTCCAGTCTACATCGAATTCGATCTCATGCCAAGCTTTACGCCTAAACAAAAAGGCAGCCGAAGCTGCCTTTTTGAGTCCGTCGAGAAACGCGCCTTGCGCGTCGGCGTCAGTGCCGCTGCTTGCGCAAACGATCGATCGCGGCGAGTTGCGCAATGGCTTCGGCGAGTTCCGCCTGAGCCCGCGCGTAGTCGATCTCGGAACCGCGATTGACCATGGCCTCTTCGGCCAGTTTCTTGGCTTCCAGCGCCTTCGCCTGATCCAGATCGGCGCCGCGGATGGCGGTATCCGCCAGCACGGTCACCAGGCCCGGCTGCACTTCAAGCAAGCCGCCGGCGACGAAAATCAACTCTTCCTTGCCGCCGGCTTGCTGGACCCGCACCGCACCCGGCTTGATCCGGGTCATCAGCGGCATATGGCCGGGCAGTATGCCCAGTTCGCCCGCTTCACCCGGCAGAACGACGAATTCCGCCAGACCGGAGAAAATCAGTTCCTCGGCGCTAACGACGTCCACATGAATAGTCATGGCCATAATTTACCTCAATCTGTATCGAGAGTGGCTAGCCGCGGCCGGGCGATGACTCGCCCGCTCCCGGTTTTCCATTCGCTGCTGCAGCGCTTATTGGAGCGTTTTTGCCTTCTCGAACACTTCCTCGATTGCGCCGACCATGTAGAAGGCCTGCTCGGGAATGCTGTCGCACTCGCCGTCGACGATCATCTTGAAACCCTTGATGGTGTCGGCCAGCGGCACGATCTTGCCCGGCGTGCCGGTGAACACTTCGGCGACGTTGAAGGGCTGCGACAGGAAGCGCTGGATCTTGCGCGCACGCGTCACGGCCAGCTTGTCTTCGGGAGCCAGTTCGTCCATGCCCAGAATCGCGATGATGTCGCGCAATTCCTTGTAGCGCTGCAGGTTCGACTGCACGCGGCGGGCGACGCTGTAGTGCTCTTCGCCGACGACGAGCGGGTCGAGCTGGCGCGAGGTGGAATCGAGCGGATCGACGGCCGGGTAGATGCCCAGCGAGGCGATATCGCGCGACAGCACGACCGTGGCGTCGAGGTGGAGGAAGGTCGTCGCCGGCGACGGGTCGGTCAAGTCATCGGCGGGCACATACACGGCCTGGATCGAGGTGATGGAACCGACCTTGGTCGAGGTGATGCGCTCCTGCAGGCGGCCCATTTCGTCGGCCAGCGTCGGCTGGTAGCCCACGGCCGACGGCATGCGGCCGAGCAGCGCGGAGACTTCGGTACCGGCCAGCGTGTAGCGGTAGATGTTGTCGATGAAGAGCAGGATGTCCTTGCCTTCGTCGCGGAACTTCTCGGCCATGGTGAGGCCGGTCAGCGCCACGCGCAGACGGTTGCCGGGCGGCTCGTTCATCTGGCCGAACACCATCGCCACCTTGTCGAGAACCTTCGACTCTTCCATCTCGTGGTAGAAGTCGTTGCCTTCGCGGGTGCGCTCGCCGACGCCGGCGAACACCGAGTAGCCGCCGTAGGACTTGGCGATGTTGTTGATCAGTTCCATCATGTTCACGGTCTTGCCGACGCCGGCGCCGCCGAACAGGCCGACCTTGCCGCCCTTGGCGAACGGGCACATCAGGTCGATAACCTTGATGCCGGTGGGCAGCAGTTCGGTCGAAGGCGACAGCTCGTCGAACTTCGGCGCCTTGGCGTGGATCGGCCGCAACTCCTCGTAGGGAACCGGGCCGGCCTCGTCGATCGGGCGACCCAGCACGTCCATGATGCGGCCCAGGGTGCCGGAACCGACCGGCACCGAAATCGCGGCACCCGTCGGCTTGACCGACATGCCGCGGCGCAGGCCGTCGGAGGAACCGAGCGCAATGGTGCGCACGATGCCGTCGCCGAGCTGCTGCTGCACTTCGAAGGTCAGGCCGCTTTCGGCATTGCCGGAATCGGCCTCGTCGAGAGTCAGCGCTTCGTACACTTTGGGCATCGCTTCGCGGGGGAACTTGATGTCCACCACAGCGCCGATGCACTGGACGATGTTTCCGTTGCTCATGGTTGTTTCCTTAATGTAATTCCGCCAAATTCAGTCAACACGTCGCTCAGCCTGCAATGGCCGCCGCACCACCAACGATCTCCGAGATCTCCTTGGTGATCGCCGCCTGACGCGCCTTGTTGTAGACCAGCTGCAATTCCTTGATCACGCTGCCGGCGTTGTCGGTCGCGGCCTTCATCGCCACCATGCGCGCCGACTGCTCGGAGGCCATGTTCTCGGCCACGCCCTGGTAGATCAGGGCCTCGACATAGCGCACCAGCAGTTCGTCGATCACGGTCTGCGCATCGGGCTCGTAGAGGTAGTCCCAACTGCGGTCCGGCGTGCCCATGCGTTCGCCGGACAGCGGCAGCAGCGGCTCGATCACCGGCTCCTGCTTCATGGTGTTGACGAAGCGGGTGTAGGCGATGTGCACGGCATCCAGTTCGCCGGCCTGGAACGCGTCGATCATGACCTTCATCGGCCCGATCAGCTTTTCGAGGTGCGGCGTATCGCCCAGGTGGGTGATCTGGGATATGACGTTGGCACCCATGCGCTGCATGAAACCGAGGCCTTTGTTGCCGATGCAGGTGACGCGAATGTCGGTTGCGCCGTCGGTTTCCCACTGGCGCATGTGGTTCAACGCCTGGCGCAGGATGTTGGTGTTGAGGCCGCCGCAGAGGCCCTTGTCGGTGGTCACCACGATCAGGCCGATACGCTTCGCCACCGCCGCCTTGGTCTTGCCGAGGAAGGCATGGCGATATTCGGTCACGTTGGCCTGCGAAAGATTGGCCGCCAGGCGGCGGATCTTTTCGCTGTAGGGACGGGCCGCGCGCATCCGTTCCTGCGCCTTGCGCATCTTGGATGCGGCCACCATCTCCATGGCCTTGGTGATCTTGCGCGTGTTCTGGACGCTCTTGATCTTGGTGCGGATCTCTTTGCTGCCTGCCATGATCGCT
>JAMPYF010000007.1 GCA_023700805.1 Sulfuritalea sp. | reverse complement strand
CTTGCCCAACCATTGCTCAAGGCGCTCGCCGACGTCGGCTACGAGACGCCCTCGCCGATCCAGGCGGCCTGCATCCCCGTGCTGCTGGCCGGCCACGACCTGCTCGGCGAAGCCCAGACCGGCACCGGCAAGACCGCCGCGTTCGCCCTGCCGCTGCTGCAAAAGATCGACCTCAAGCGTGCCGTGCCGCAGGCGCTGATCCTGACGCCGACCCGCGAACTGGCGATCCAGGTCGCCGAGGCGCTGCAGAAATACGCCCACCACATGCCCGGCTTCCACGTGTTGCCGATCTACGGCGGGCAGAGCATGGTGGTGCAGCTGCGCGCCCTGTCGCGCGGCACCCATGTCATCGTCGGCACGCCCGGGCGCGTCATGGACCACCTGGAGCGCAAGAGCCTGGTGCTCAATAACCTGCAGACACTGGTACTCGACGAAGCCGACGAAATGCTGCGCATGGGCTTCATCGACGACGTCAAGTGGATCCTCGAACATACGCCGGCCGAGCGCCAGACCGCGTTGTTCTCGGCCACCATGCCGGACGTGATCCGCCGCGTGGCGCGTGAGCACCTGCGCGATCCCAAGGAAATCAAGATCCGCTCGGCCACCTCGACCGTGGTCACCACCAGCCAGTCCTACTGCCAGACCCACACCGGACAAAAGCTCGAAGCGCTGACGCGCATCCTCGAAGTGGAAGACGACTTCGATGCCGCCATCATTTTCGTGCGAACCAAGACCGCCACCGTGGAACTCGCCGACAAGCTGGAAGCGCGTGGCTATTCGGTCGCGGCGCTCAACGGCGACCTGACCCAGGGCCTGCGCGAGCAGGTCATCGAGCGCCTCAAGGCCGGCACCATCGACATCGTGGTCGCCACCGACGTCGCCGCGCGCGGCCTCGACGTGGCGCGCATCAGCCACGTCATCAACTACGACGTGCCCTACGACACCGAGGCCTACGTGCATCGCATCGGCCGCACCGGCCGGGCGGGGCGCACCGGCCGCGCCATCCTGTTCCTGGCGCCGCGCGAGATGTACATGCTGAAGCTGATCGAGCGCGCCACCAAGCAGAAGATCACCGCGCTGACCATGCCGACGCCGGGCGAGGTGGCGAACCGCCGCGTCGCGCAGTTCACCCAGCAGATCGTCGACATCATCAAGACCGAGAAGCTGGATTTCTTCTTCGACGTGGTGCGCCGCATCGAAGGCGAGAACGACATCGCGGCCAGGGAAATCGCCGCGGCGCTGGCCTGGCTGGCGACGCGCGAGCGTCCGCTGCAAATGCCCGGCGCCAGCGACCACGCGCCGCGCGAGGCGGGATCGACTCCCGCCGTACCGCCAGCGCCAACTCCTGCCCGCGACTTCGAGCGCAAGCCGGATTTCAAGGCCCGCGCCAAGCCGGCCGAAAGCTATCCTGCCGCCGAACCGCGCCGCGAGCGCCCGGCCGGCCGCAGCGACACCCCGGTCAAGCAGCGCACGTTCGCCGACGGCGCCACGATGCAGCGCTACCGCATCGAGATCGGCCGCAACCAGGGCGTGCTGCCCAAGGAAATCGTCGGCGCCATCGCCAACGAAGCGGGCATCGCCGGCAAGGACATCGGCCAGATCAACCTGTTCGAAGACTACAGCTCGGTGGAACTGCCGGCCAATCTATCGGACGACCTGATGGACATCCTGCGCCGCATCCGCGTGCGCCAGTTCGCGCTCAAGACGCGCGTCATGGAAGCCGGCGAGTTCGTCGACACCCGCCCGCCGCGCCGCGCCGCACCTGCCCGCGACGGCAAGAAGCCGGACTGGAAGAAACCCGGCGGCGCCAAGCCAGAATGGAAGAAGCGCGAACGCTGAGCCCTGCGCCGGCGTTCGGGACGAGGAGAAGATTTCATGGCCGTCTATAGCCTTGGCGACCGCCAGCCCAGCCTGGGACGCGAAGCCTGGGTCGCCCCCAATGCCACGGTCATCGGCGACGTGCGCCTCGGCGACCACGCCAGCGTCTGGTGGAACGCCGTGCTACGCGGCGACAACGACACCATCACGATAGGCGCCGGCAGCAACATCCAGGACGGCTCGGTGCTGCACGTCGACGAGGGCGTGCCGCTGACGCTCGGCGCCAACGTCACCGTGGGTCACCTGGTGATGCTGCACGGCTGCAGCATCGGCGACGAATCGCTGATCGGCATCAAGTCGGTGATCCTCAACAAGGCCCGGATCGGCCGCCATTGCATCATCGGCGCCAACTCGCTGATTGCCGAAGGCAAGGTGATTCCCGAACGCTCGCTGGTGATGGGCTCGCCGGGCAAGGTGGTGCGCGAATTGACCGACGAGGAAGTCGCGCGGCTGCGGCTTGCCGCACAAGGCTACGTCGAAAACGCGCGGCGCTACCGCACGCTGCTGGCGCAGACCGCCTGAGCTACTTCGCGGCGGCGGGCTTGGCCGCCGCGGGCGCCGGCTGCATCTTCTGCGGCACCTGGACGAAAATCTCGCCTTCCTTGATCATGCCCAGTTCATAGCGGGCGCGCTCTTCGATCGCCTCGTAGCCCGCCTTGAGGTCGCGCACCTCGGCATCCAGCCCGGCATTGCGCTGCTCCAGCGCCTGATTGACCTCGCGCTGCGCCTGCAGCTGGCGCTCGTAGTCCCAGACGCGGAGCCAACCGCCCTTGCCCAGCCACAATGGATACTGCAGCAGGGCAATGAGGGCGACCAGCACCAGCGTCGGCCACTTCATTGCGAATCGCCGCGAGGAGCCTACTTCCTCAGGTTGTAGAAGGCGTCGAGGCCGGGGTAGCCCGCCGTATCGCCGAGGTCTTCCTCGATGCGCAGCAACTGGTTGTACTTGGCGATGCGGTCCGAACGCGACAGCGAGCCGGTCTTGATCTGCATCGCGTTGAGGCCCACCGCGATGTCGGCGATGGTCGAGTCCTCGGTTTCGCCCGAACGGTGCGAAATCACCGCCGTGTAGCCCGCGCGCTTGGCCATTTCAACGGCGGCGAAGGTTTCGGTCAGGGTGCCGATCTGGTTGATCTTGACCAGGATGGAATTGGCGATGCCCTGCGCTATGCCTTCCTTGAGGATCTTCGGATTGGTGACGAAGACGTCGTCGCCGACGATCTGCACGCGCTTGCCCAGGCGGTCGGTCAGCAGCTTCCAGCCCGGCCAGTCGCCTTCGGCCATGCCGTCCTCGATGCTGATGATCGGATAGCGGTCGGCCAGCGTCGCCAGGTAGTCGGTGAAGGCCTCCGAGCTCAGTTCCAGATTCTCCGAGGCCAGCATATAGCGGCCGTCGCGATAGAACTCGGACGCCGCGCAATCGAGGCCCAGCACCACGTCCTGGCCCGGCGTGTAGCCGGCCGATTCGATGGCGCGCAGGATCAGCTCGATGGCTTCGTCATTGCCCGCGACGTTCGGCGCGAAGCCGCCCTCGTCGCCGACCGTGGTCGGATAGCCCTTCTTGTCCACCAGCTTCTTCAGGTGATGGAAGACTTCGGCGCCGCAGCGCAGGGCCTCGCGGAAGCTGCCGGCACCCACCGGCAGGATCATGAATTCCTGGATGTCGAGGTTGTTGTTGGCGTGCGCGCCGCCGTTGATCACGTTCATCATCGGCACCGGCATCTGCATCGGTCCCGATCCGCCGAAATAGCGGTACAGCGGCAGGCCGGCCTCTTCGGCGGCGGCCTTGGCCACGGCCATCGACACGGCGAGGATGGCGTTGGCGCCCAGGCGCGATTTGTTCTCGGTGCCGTCGAGGTCGATCAGCGCCATGTCGATGAAGGCCTGCTCCTCGGCGTCGAGGCCGATGACGGCTTCGGAGATTTCGGTATTGACGTTCTCCACGGCCTGCACCACGCCCTTGCCCAGGTAGCGGCCGGCGTCGCCGTCGCGCAGCTCGATCGCCTCGCGCGAACCGGTGGACGCGCCGGAAGGCACCGCGGCGCGGCCCATGACACCCGATTCGAGCAGGACGTCGGCCTCGACGGTGGGATTGCCGCGTGAGTCAAGAATCTCGCGGGCGACGACATCAACGATTGCACTCATGATGATTTCCTCTAGTTTGATTCAATAGCCTTCGATCAGCAGCATGTCGAAATCCGACACGCCGGCGCGCGCGCTGCGTGCAGCAACATATTCGGGGGAATCGTAGAAGGTCCTGGCCGCGTCCATGCTCGGAAACTCGACCACCACCACGCGCTGCGGCTGCCAGCTGCCCTCCAGGGTGACGTAGGGTGCACCGCGCACCAGGAAACGGCCGCCGTAGGCATCGACGGCGATCTGCGACAGCCGGCGGTATTCCGCCATGCGCTCGGGATCGCTGGAACGCGCGTCCACCACGAGGTAGGCTGGCTTGCTCATGTCGTCATTCCCTTTTGTTTGATCAGTGCATCGAGTTCCATCAGTTGTTCGAGCAGTGCCGCCATCTGACCCAGCGGCCAGGCATTGGGCCCGTCCGACAGCGCCTTGGCCGGATCGGGATGGGTTTCCATGAACAGGCCGGAAACGCCGACGGCGACCGCCGCCCGCGCCAGCACGGGAACGAACTCGCGCTGCCCGCCGCTGCGATCGCCCTGCCCGCCCGGCAGTTGCACCGAATGCGTGGCGTCGAACACCACCGGGCAGCCGGTCTCGCGCATGATCGCCAGGCTGCGCATGTCGGACACCAGGTTGTTGTAGCCGAAGGAGGCGCCGCGCTCGCAGACCATGATGCTGTCGGCGCCGTTGTTGGCTTCCTTGGCCTTGAGCACCACCTGCTTCATGTCGCCCGGCGCGAGGAACTGGCCTTTCTTGATATTCACCGGCTTGCCCGAAGCCGCGCAGGCCTGGATGAAGTCGGTCTGGCGGCAGAGAAAGGCCGGCGTCTGCAGCACATCGACCACGGCCGCGACGGCGGCGATCTCATGTTCGGCATGGACGTCGGTCAACACCGGCACGCCGAGCTGCTGCCTGACGTCGGCCAGAATGGCCAGGCCCTGCTCCATGCCCAGTCCGCGGAAGGACTTGCCGGAGCTGCGATTGGCCTTGTCGTAGGACGACTTGTAGATGAAGTTCAGGCCCAGCTTGCGGCAGATCTCCCGCAATTGTCCCGCGGTCTCGAAGGCCATCTCGCGCGATTCGATGACGCAGGGGCCGGCGATCAGGAACAGCGGCTGGTCGAGGCCGACCTCGAAATCGCAGAGCTTCACTTGATGCCCTTGCGCGCCAGCGCCGCCTTGACATAGGCGATGAACAGCGGATGGCCTGTGCGCGGGTTGGAAGTAAATTCGGGGTGGAACTGCACGCCGACGAACCACGGGTGGATTTCGGCCGGCAGCTCCATCATCTCGGGCAGATCCTCGGTCGGCGTGCGCGCCGAAATCACCATGCCGGCGGCTTCGAGCTTCGGCACATAGGTATTGTTGACCTCATAGCGGTGGCGATGCCTTTCGTTCACCTCGGCGCCGTAGAACTTCGACGCCAGCGTGCCGGCCTTTACCGGACAGCGCTGGGCGCCGAGGCGCATGGTGCCGCCGAGATTGGAACTGGCGTCGCGCTTTTCGACGCGGCCCTCGCGATCCTGCCACTCGGTGATCAGCGCCACCACCGGGTGCGGCGTGTCGGCATCGAACTCGGTGCTGTTGGCGCCCTCGAAACCGGCGACATGGCGGGCGAACTCGATGGTGGCGAGCTGCATGCCGAGGCAGATGCCGAGGTAAGGCACTTTGTTTTCCCGCGCGTAGCGGATCGCCGCGATCTTGCCCTCGGTGCCGCGTCGGCCGAAGCCACCCGGAACCAGAACGGCATCCATCGTCGCCAGGACGCCGGGGCCGTTCTTCTCGATGTCTTCCGAGTCGATGTACTGGATGTTTACCTTGCTGCGGCAATGGATGCCGGCATGCACCAGCGATTCGGTCAGCGACTTGTAGGATTCGGTCAGATCGACGTACTTGCCGACGAAGGCGATGTTCACTTCATGCTGCGGATGTTCGAGGGCGTCGACCAGTTTCTTCCACACCGAGAGGTCGGCGGCGCGCGCCAGGATGCCCAGCTTGTGGCAGACGATCTCGTCGATCATCTGGTCGTGCAGCATGGCCGGGATCTTGTAGATGCTGTCGGCATCAAGCGCGGAAATCACCGCTTCCGGCTGGACATTGGTGAACAGCGCGATCTTGCGTTTTTCCTCGGCCGGAATCTCGCGATCGGCGCGGCACAGCAGGATGTCGGGCTGGATGCCGATCTCGCGCAGTTCCTTGACCGAATGCTGGGTCGGCTTGGTCTTGAGTTCGCCGGCGGTGGGAATCCAGGGCACCAGCGTGAGGTGGATGTAGCAGGCGTTGTTCTTGCCTTCCTGGATGCCCATCTGGCGGATGGCTTCGAGGAAGGGCAGCGACTCGATGTCGCCCACCGTGCCGCCGACCTCGACGATCGCCACGTCGGCGCCCTCGGCGCCGCGCTTGATGAAGATCTTGATTTCGTCGGTGATGTGCGGGATGACCTGGACCGTCTTGCCCAGATATTCGCCGCGGCGCTCCTTCTTGATCACCGACTCGTAGATCTGGCCGGTGGTGAAGTTGTTGCGCTTGCCCATCTTGGCGCTGGTGAAGCGCTCGTAGTGGCCGAGGTCGAGGTCGGTCTCGGCGCCGTCCTCGGTGACGAACACCTCGCCATGCTGGAACGGCGACATGGTGCCGGGGTCGACGTTGATGTAGGGGTCGAGCTTGAGATGGGTAACCTTGATGCCGCGGGATTCAAGGATGGCGCCCAAACTGGCGGCTGCGATGCCCTTGCCCAGACTGGACACGACACCGCCTGTAACGAAAACGTATTTGGCCATGGAAATGCAGGAGCGGGAAATTCCAATGATAGCGGAAATTTCCCGCCCTTTAGAAGCCCCGCGCCGGGCGGGCGATCCGGCGCGCCCGGGATCCACCCGGAGCGCGCCGTGTGTGCTCAGGCAGCGGTCAGGGACGCGGCGCCGGCTTGCCGCGCGTCGCGCCGGCTCAGGCGGTCGACCAGCGCAGCCAGATTCCCCAGCGACATGAGATGGGCATAAATCACGGCCAGGCTGCCATTGGCGAACAGCTCCTGCACCGTATCGCGATCCAGCGCGCGCAATTTGGTCTCATCCACCACATTGAGTCCATTGAGGCGGAACTGGCTGCCGTCATTGAGTTGCGCCACCGAATCCGCCTGCCGCAGCAGGCCCAGTTCTTCCAGCCGCCGCCCGAGCAATTCCGTCGCGGCTGCCGCCTGATGAAACTCGGCGAGGAACTTGATCGCATGCTCCAGCTGGGCAGTGGGCTTGCCATCGGCAAACAAGGCATCGCCTTCGCTGTGGTCGAAGCAGGGCGAGGCTTCGTCGATGCAGACCAGCAGTTCGCCCTGCGCCCCCTTGCCGGGAACGAACGGGTAACGCCGCACGAAAGCCGGCACATAGCGCGCATCCCATTTTCCTGCGGCATCGACGTAGAGGTTTTCGCTGTCGCGCAGGCCCAGCAGCGCCGCCGGAAAGACGCCGGCGGCGCTGCGGGCAAAGACGATCGGGTATTCGCGCGCGCAATCGAAGAATTCGCCGGCCAGCAGCGGCACGGAATTGGTCCTCGCGGCGTAGGCAAAATTCTTTGCGGGACGCACCTTGAGTGCTGCGTGCGCCTGGTCGCTGAGCGCCACGACGCGCTCGTAGAAGATCATTTCGGACATCGCAATGGAATCTGTTCGGAAAAAAGCGAGGCTATCACATCGCGTCACGGCTTACATTTTGCCCGCCGGAAGGCCATGAAGACCGGGGTGCAGCGCGTATAATTCTTTCCTTTCGCCCCGCGCAGGAACAGTCATGGAAGCCGAACGCATCAACGCCGTCGCCAACCGTATCGCCGACCTTACCGGTCGTGGCGAGCAACTGCGGAGGTATCTTTGACTACGACGGAAAAGCGGAAAAACTCGCTGAACTGAATCAGGTACTCGAAGATCCGAAGCTCTGGGACGATGCCGAGCGCGCCCAGACCCTGGGCCGCGAAAAGAAATCCCTCGAAGCCGTGGTCGGCACGCTGTCCGCCGTCGGCACCGGCCTGGCCGAAGCCCGCGAACTGTTCGAACTGGCACGCGACGAAGACGACGAAGAGACGATGGCGGCGGTGGAAGCCGACCTCGATGCTGCCGAAAAGCAGGTCGCCGATCTCGAATTCCGCCGCATGTTCAACAATCCGGCCGATCCCAACAACTGCTTCATCGACATCCAGGCCGGCGCCGGCGGCACCGAGGCCTGCGACTGGGCCTCGATGCTGTTGCGCCAGTACCTGAAATACTGCGAGCGCAAGGGCTTCAAGACCGAACTGCTGGAGCAGACCGACGGCGACGTGGCCGGCATCCGCAGCGCCTCGATCAAGGTCGAGGGCGATTACGCCTACGGCTTCCTGCGCACCGAAACCGGGGTGCACCGCCTGGTGCGCAAATCGCCTTTCGATTCCTCGGGCGGCCGCCACACCAGCTTCGCCAGCCTCTACGTGTATCCCGAAATCGACGATTCGATCGAGGTCGAGATCAACCCGGCCGACCTGCGCACCGATACCTTCCGCGCCTCGGGCGCCGGCGGCCAGCACATCAACAAGACCGACTCGGCGATCCGCATCACCCATGTCCCGACCGGCATCGTGGTGCAGTGCCAGAGCGACCGCTCGCAGCACCGCAACCGCGCCGAGGCGATGGCCATGCTGAAGTCGCGCCTCTACGAACTCGAACTGCGCAAGCGCCAGGCCGAAGCCGACAAGCTCGAAGCCGGCAAGACCGACGTCGGCTGGGGCCACCAGATCCGCAGCTACGTGCTGGACAATTCCCGCATCAAGGATCTGCGCACCAATGTCGAAATCTCCGCGACGCAGAAGGTGCTCGACGGCGACCTCGACCAGTTCATCGAAGCCAGCCTGAAGCAGGGCGTCTGATCCACACTCCATCTCCGCCATCGGACCATCATCATGAGCGACCAGCAACAGCAACCTGCCGACGAGAACCGCCTGATCGCCGAGCGCCGCGAAAAACTCGCGGCCTGGCGTGCTTCCGGCCGCGCCTTCCCCAACGACTTCTCGCGCGAGAACCTGGCCGGCAAGCTCGACGAACTCTACAGCGCGAAGACGCGCGAGGAACTCGAAGCGACGACTATCGGGGTCAAGGTGGCCGGCCGCATCATGTTGAAGCGCGTCATGGGCAAGGCCAGCTTCGCCAGCATCCAGGATGTGTCCGGCCGCATCCAGATTTTCGTCAGCAACGACGGCACCGGCGAAGAGGCGCACAAGGAGTTCAAGGGCTGGGACCTGGGCGACATCGTCGGCTGCGAAGGCACGCTGTTCAAGACCAAGACCGGTGAACTGACGGTGCAATGCAGCAGCATCCGCCTGCTGACCAAGTCGCTGCGGCCGCTGCCCGAGAAGTTCCACGGCCTGACCGACGTCGAGCAGAAATACCGCGCGCGTGAACTCGACCTGATCACCAACGAGCAGACCCGCTTCACCTTCGTCGCGCGCAGCCGGATGATCCAGTCGATCCGCAATTACATGATGCACCACGGCTTCCTCGAAGTCGAAACGCCGATGATGCATCCCATCCCCGGCGGCGCCGCGGCGAAGCCCTTCACGACCCACCACAACGCGCTCGACATGGAACTGTTCCTGCGCATCGCGCCCGAGCTCTACCTGAAGCGCCTGGTGGTCGGCGGCTTCGAGAAGGTGTTCGAGGTCAACCGCAATTTCCGCAACGAGGGCCTCAGCCCGCGCCACAACCCCGAGTTCACCATGATGGAGTTCTACGAGGCGTATACGGATTACCGCCGCCTGATGGACTTCACCGAGGGCCTGCTGCGCCACTCGGCGCGCGAGGCGCTGGGCACCGAGGTGTTCGAATACCAGGGACGCACGCTGGACCTGTCCAAGCCCTTCGCCCGGCTGACCATCGTCGGCGCCATCCATCACTACCACCCGGGCTACAGCTTCGAGCAACTGAACGACGTCGACTGGCTGCGGCAGAAGCTCAAGGACCTCCGGGTGGACATGAAATCGCCGCACATGGCGCGCGCCGGCCTGGGCACGCTGCAACTGGCATTGTTCGAGGAGACCACCGAGGCCGAGTTGTGGGATCCGACCTACATCATCGACTACCCGGCCGAAGTCTCGCCGCTGGCCCGCAGCAACGACGACAACCCGGACATCACCGAGCGCTTCGAGCTGTTCATCGTCGGCCGCGAAATCGCCAACGGCTTCTCCGAGCTCAACGATCCCGAGGACCAGGCCGCGCGCTTCATGCAGCAGGCCAAGGCCAAGGAAGCCGGCGACGAGGAAGCCATGTACTACGACGCCGACTACATCCGCGCCCTCGAATACGGGCTGCCGCCGACCGGCGGCTGCGGCATCGGCATCGACCGCCTGGTGATGCTGCTTACCAACTCGGCCTCAATTCGCGACGTCATCCTCTTCCCGCAGATGCGGCCGGAATGATGCCGGAGTGATGTCATCTCCGCTGGTTCCCGCCGAACCGGCGGCAACCGGCGACGGTACGCCGTATTCGGCGCTTTACGATGACGTCTATCACACCGCGCACGGCGCGCTGGCCCAGGCCCGCCACGTCTTCCTCGCCGGCAATGCGCTGCCGGCGCGCTGGATGGAAGCCGAACGCTTCGTCATCCTTGAAACCGGTTTCGGCCTCGGCCTGAATTTTCTCGCCACCTGGCAGGCATGGCGCGAGTCCGGCACCAGGGGCCGGCTGTACTTCGTCTCTGTCGAAAAGCATCCCTTCCGCCGCGCTGATCTGGCCGCGCTGCTGGCCCCCCATGCCGAACTCGGGGCCCTCGCCGCCGAGCTGTTGCGCCAATGGCCGCCGCTGACGACGGGCTTTCATCACCTGCATTTCGATGCGGGCCGCGTCACGCTGACGCTCCTGCTGGGTGACGCGCGGACACTGCTGCCGCAACTGACAGCCCATGTCGATGCGGTCTATCTCGACGGCTTCGCGCCGGCGAAGAATCCCGCGCTGTGGTCGCCGGCCCTGCTCGCCACGCTCAGCCGTCTGTGCAGGAGCCAGGCAACACTGGCGACCTGGAGCGTCGCCGGCGAGCTGCGCCGCACGCTGCAGCAGCAAGGCTGGCAGGTGGAACGCCGCCCCGGCTTTGCCGGCAAGCGCGAGATGCTGCGCGGCGTCGCCGGGTCGCCAGCGCCAACTCCTGATCCGTCCGGCGCGCCCGCCGAGCGCCGCGCCATCGTGATCGGCGCCGGGCTTGCCGGCACCGCGATCAGCGAACGGCTGGCCGCGCGCGGCTGGCGGATCGAACTCTTCGAGCGCCATGCCGCGCCCGCCCAGGAAGCCTCGGGCAACCCGTCCGGCATACTGTTGCCGCACCTGGCGAAGGACGATGCGCTGGCGGCGCGCCTGTCGCGCGCCTGCTATCTGTATGCGCTGCGGCGCTTTGCCGATCTGGCCGGGCTACGCTGGTCGCCCTGCGGCGTGCTGCAGGTCGCCCGCGACGCGGCCCACGAATCCCTGCAGCGCGCCACAGTGGAGCAGCTCGGACTGCCGGCCGACTTTGCCGCATTTCTCGATCATGCCGCCGCCGCGGCCCTGATCGGCCGACCCTTGGCACATGGCGGCTGGTGGTTTCCCGGCGGCGGCTGGGTCAGCCCGGCCAGCATCTGCGGCGCCCTGCTGGCGGCGGCCGGGGAGGCGGTCGATGCGCGCTTCGCCACCGAGGTCGCCGCGCTGCGCCAGACAGCGGACGGCTGGCAGGCATTCGATGCCGCCGGCCGCCTGCTGGCCGACGCACCCCACGTGGTTCTCGCCAACGCCCATGACGCGAACCGGCTGCTGCAACAGGCGCTGCCGCTGACCCCGATCCGCGGCCAGGTCAGTTATCTGCCGCCGGCCATTGCCGACGCGATGACGCCGCCGCTGCATCATGTCGTCTGCCGCTCCGGCTACATCACCCCGCCGCAAGCCGGCAAGGTCTGCATCGGAGCCAGCTTCGACAGCGGCGACACCGATTTGAGAATTCGCGCCGCGGACCATGCAGGCAACCTGCAACGCCTCGACGAACTCCTGCCGGGCGCTGCCGCGGGCATCGATGCGGCGCTGCTGGATGGCCGCGTCGGTCTGCGCGCGGCCACCCCCGATCGGCTGCCGCTGATCGGTACCCTGCCCGACACGTCGGCAATTATCGGGAACGGGACGACGCTGGAAAAGCTGCCGCGTCTGGAGGGCCTGCACGCCCTGCTCGGGCTGTCGGCGCGCGGCATGGTCTGGGCGCCGCTGGCCGCGGAACTGCTCGCCAGCCAGCTCGCCGGCGATCCGTTGCCGGTCGAGCGTGCACTGGCGCGCGCCGTCGATCCGGCGCGCTTCCACCTGCGCGACCTGCATCGCGGCAAGGCCGGTTTGTAACAGCCGCGCCGTGTCGCCAGCGCCAACTCTTGCAGCGGCCGCAATTAGAACGGCTTGCTGACCATGGGCGGCGGCAGATCGAGCGACAAGCTCGGCACGACCTGACTCAGGATGCCGACGGTCGGCGCATCTTCCACAAGCGCCGGACCTTGCATCAGGCTGGCGATGCGCAGCGTCGAATCGCGCAGTTCGGCAGTCCAGTCGGCTTCCGCCGGCAGGGCCGGACGCAGGGCCTGCAGCTGGTCGCTGACCTCGCGGCCGTCCCAGCCGGCTGCGGCCAGGAGGTTCATGGCCATCGCTTCAGCCTCGCGCACCTGCAACGGGCGATCGTTGGCGCGCAGCACCCGCGAACCGGCAAAGGAAGCGACCGACGCCACCGCGCTGGTCGTCGCCGTCGAACCCGCCGCAGTCGTGGCGGCAGCCGTGGATGCGGAAAACAGGGACCCGATATTGAGTACCGGTAGAAATATCTGGGCGGCCACGGCCACCAGCACGCTGGTGGTCACGTTCTCGTCGTGATGGCCGGCGATGACATGGCTCATTTCCCGCGCCAGGACAAAGGCCAGCGCCGCATCGTCGAGTTCAAGCCGGCGCACGCCGCGAAAGATCACCACCGTTCCCGCCGCGCTGGACGCCGTCCCGGCATCGAGCTTGTCGGCGACGATGAACTCGAAGCGCGGGAAGCGCAGTTGCAGATCGGCGTACTGGCGGAACGCCGTATCGGCGAGGCGGCGTCCCAGGGCAAGAATCCGCTGATCGAAAGCCCGATCCGCGGCACACTCCGCCGCCTGGCACGACGGCGCATCGGCGGCAGTCACCAATTGCAGGTGCATGTCGAACTCCGAATAGACCGCGCTGAAGCCCTGCAATGCAGGCGGCGCCACCACCTGCGTGCGGCCCCCGGGCGAGGTCGCGCACGCGGTCACGAAAAACTGCAGCAGCAGGAGCAGAACGCGGGACATGGTTCATGCCGAAATGAACTGCGCCAACTTTCGCCCTGTCGCGGGCGAATGTCAATCCGCTTCAGGCGCGCTTCATGCGGATAACACCGCCGCCAGCCGCTGCAACACGCGCTCGCGGCCCAATACCTCCAGCACGGCGTCGATCGAGGGCGATTGCGGCATGCCCAGCAGGGCGACGCGCAGCGGAATCGCCAGCTGCGGCATTTTCAATCCGCACTCGGCAGCGGTCTGCTTGACGGCCAGTCCCAGTTCGGCGGCCTGCCAATCGCATGCCGCCAGCCGCTCGCGCAAGGCGTGCAGGCCTTTCTGCGCCGCTTCGGTCAGGTGCTGGGCCGCCATCTCGGCCTTCGGCCGCGGCGCTACATAGAAGGGATGCAAGGCATCGGCCAGTTCGTTCAGGTTGCCGACGCGATCCCGGTACAACATGGCCAGCTGCGCCACATCCGGACCGCCGGCGACAGCCACGCCCTGGCGTGCCAGGCGGCGCGTTGCCTCGGCGGCGAGTCGCTGCGCATCAGCCAGCTTGAGGTAGTGCGCATTGAGCCAGTTCAGCTTCTCGGTATTGAACTGCGCCGCTGACGCCGTGATGTGATCCAGATCGAACCACTGCACGAACTGCTCCATGCTGAACACTTCTTCGTCGCCATGCGACCAGCCCAGGCGCGCCAGATAGTTCAGCACCGCCTCGGGCAGATAGCCATCCTCCTCGTACTGCATCACCGACACCGCGCCGTGGCGCTTGGACAGCTTCTGTCCGTCGTCGCCGAGTATCATCGACAGGTGCGCGTACCGGGGAACCGGTGCGCCGAGCGCCTGCAGCAGGTTGATCTGGCGCGGCGTGTTGTTCACGTGATCGTCGCCGCGAATCACATGGGTGATGTTCATGTCGCGGTCATCGACGACGACGCAGAAGTTGTAGGTCGGCGTGCCGTCGCCGCGGGCGATGATGAAGTCGTCGAGTTCGCTGTTGGCAAATTCGATGCGCCCCTTGACCTGGTCCTGCCAGGCCACCACGCCGCCGGTCGGATTGCGGAAGCGCACCACCGGCGCCACGCCGGCCGGTGGCGGCGACAAGGTCTTGCCCGCTTCGGGTCGCCAGCGGCCGTCGTAGCGGGGCTTTTCCTTGCGCGCCTCCTGTTCGGCGCGCAGGGCGTCGAGCTCCTCCTTCGACGTATAGCAGTGATAGGCCGTGCCCGCAGCGAGCATTTCGTCGATCACCTGCCGGTAGCGGTCCATGCGCCGCATCTGGTAGAACGGCCCCTCGTCATGACTCAGTCCCAGCCACTGCATGCCGTCGATGATCGCCTGCACCGCCTCCGGCGTCGAACGCGCGACATCGGTATCCTCGATGCGCAGGATGAAGCTGCCGCCATGGCGACGGGCATAGGCCCAGGAAAACAGCGCCGTGCGGGCGCCGCCGATGTGCAGGAAGCCGGTGGGACTGGGCGCGAAGCGGGTGCGAACCTTCATGGGAATTCGATATGCGAGGAAAGGTCCGAATTCTACGCCACGGCGCCGGCGCGATTGACCGTCGGCCGTGGTTTGTGGTTAAATGCGCGGCTCTTTCGCGGGCGGTTAACTCAGCGGTAGAGTGCCACCTTCACACGGTGGAAGCCACTGGTTCGATCCCAGTACCGCCCACCAGGATTCACATGGTCGAAGGCCGGAAACCTTGACAAGGTTTCCGGCCTTTTGCTTTGCTGCAGTTGCCGCACTGGCGCGGCGGCTCAAGCCGCCATCGGGGCGAACTGCGGGCTAGCCGCCGCTTCTCGACTTCAGGTGATGCCCGAGGTGGCGATCGGTCTTGGTGCTGTGATTGACCGTCCAGTCCATCAACAACAGTTTGATGCGAAAGGCCATGCATACCGGATTTTCCGCCTCGGACTCGATTTCCTCGCTCAGGCGCTGCAGGTTGGTCTGGAAACGCCGATGCTGCTGCAAGTGCTCCGCAAGAAACGCATAGCGCGATTCCTGCATCAGCGATTCCTCCAGGGCGAATTGTTCCTGCGCACCCCTCTCGATGAGGTCGAGTATCGGCAGGGTGTCGCTGGTGCGCCCCTCGCGGACGGCGGTGGCCAGGGCATTCATCTGGCTCAGGCGGGTCCGGTGGCGGCTGTCGATCTCGGCCACGCCGGAACTGCATTCCTCGCTCCAGGTCTGGGTCAGTTCGTTCTCCTCGACACCTTCGGCGTGACCGTTGCGCAAGTAATCGTCGCAGCGGTTCAGATAGAGGCGCGCCGGAGCATCTTCCGGCACCTCTTCGAGGCATCTCGCCAATCGCGTCCTGGCGCGAGAGATGTCCCCGACGAAGTAGAAGGCCAATGCTTCCTCGAAGCGTTTTTGCGTGCGCTTCTTTGCCGCCAGCATCCGCGGCGGATCCGCGTCGAAGACTTCATACACGGATTGAGCCTCCAGCTTGCCCTTGACTCGACTCCGGGCAAGAAACCGGATGCAGTATCGCGAAGGATCTGCAAGGCTGTGCAAAGTGTGCTCACTGATCAGCATCGGCACACCGTAAACCTTCGACATGCCCTCCAGCCGCGAAGCGAGGTTGACGGCATCGCTGATGACCGTCCCTTCCATCCGTCCGATGCCGCCAACTGTCCCCAGCATGACGATGCCTGTATTGATGCCGATGCCGATCCGGATCGGCAAGTAGCCTGCGCGCGCACGGCCCTCGTTATAGACCTTGAGTCGTTCGAGCATCGCCAGCGCGCCCTGTACCGCATCGTCCGTGCCTTCGGGGAACAGCGCCATGATCGCGTCGCCGATGTATTTGTCGATCAGTCCGCGAAACGGGACGATCATCGGCTCCATCTGCGACAAATAGGAGTTCATGAAATCGAAATTCTCCTGCGGCGTCATCGTTTCCGAGAGGCCGGTAAAATTCCGGATGTCGGCGAAGAGGATGGTCATCTTGCGTTCGGTCTGCATGCCGAGTCGAACGCCCCGAACGTTGTCGATGCCCAGGAAATGCAGAAATTCACGGGGTACGAAACGGCCGAAGGCCTTTTCGGTAGCGACCAACTGCTCGCGTGTGTTGGCGAGTTCGGCCCGCAGGCGCTTGACTTCTGCCTCCAGGGAGGCGGGCCGCGGATCAGGGAGCGAGTCCGGGTTCAATCGATTATGGGTTCAAGAATGATTGGACAATTCGCGCGGCGAAGTCAGCCCGTCATCCAACCAGGTGCAGGCGGTCCGTTGTGTCCGGCTCGGGGAATAGAGATCCATTCTTCCGGTTCTCCGCCAGCAACACGGAAAACTCATCGGCGCTTACGCCCTGCGAGAACCGATAGCCCTGAAGGATGTCACAGCGATTCCGGCGCAAGAAGTTGACCTGGCTTGCAGACTCGACACCCGATGCCACGATCTTGAGCTTCAGCGCATGGCCCATGGCGATGATGGTCCGGGTTATCGCGACTGCCTCCGCATCGTTGGGCGTGTCCTGAACAAAGGAGCGGTCGATCTTGAGGTTGTCGATGGGGAATCTGTTGAGATAGCTCAAGCTGGAATATCCGGTGCCGAAGTTGTCCATCGAAAGCGCGACGCCGAGACTCTTGAGCCGGTGCAGCAGGGCCAGGCCGCTCGGCGCGTCGCGCATCAGCGTGCTTTCCGAGATTTCCAGATGCAAGTGGCGCGGGTCGAAACCCAGGTTCTTCATCACGGCATCGACCTTCTCGACCGCCTTTTCGTCCGCAACCTGGTCGGCGCAGAAGTTTACGGCAATGAACAGCTCGCTGTCGAAATCCTTGCGCCATGCGATGTTGTTGGCCAATGCGGTGCGCAGCACCCAGTCGCCGACCCTCACCGCCAGCCCGGCCTGCTCCAGCATCGGAACAAAGAATTCGGGGCTGACATAGCCGGCTTCCGGCCTGACCCAGCGCAGCAGGGCTTCTGCGCCGACGATACGCCCGGTCTCTCCCGACACCAGGGGTTGATAGAACACCTTCAGTTCGTCGCGCTCGATTGCCCGGTGCAGACGCTCCCTGAGCCTTATCTGGTCCGAAAGCTTTTCATTGGTTTGCGGGAAGCGGTAGGTGTTGCCTCCCGCCTCCGCGGCCAGATACATGGCTGCATCCGCACTCTTGGTCAGCGTTTCTGCATCCTCGCCATCCTTCGGGTAAATGCTGATACCGATGCTGGCAGAAATGTACAACTCCGCGCCATCGACATGAAGCGCCCGGCTCAGTTCCCGCTGGATGCGATCGGCCACCGTCGCGGCTTCGTCAATTGACGCAATATCGGAGAGGACGATCGCGAATTCGTCGCCGCCAAGCCTGGCCACGCAATGACCGGGGTCGACCGATGCCATCAGTCGCGCCGAAACCTCCTGCAAAAGCATGTCCCCGGCGCTGTGTCCCACGGTCTTGTTGATCTGATCGAAGCGATCAAGGTCGATCAACATCAAGGCCGTGGAGCGCTTGTTCCTGCGGGCCGCGATGATGGCCTGCTCAAGCCGGTCGCTGAACAGGATACGGTTCGGCAATGAAGTCAGGGCATCGTAGTGAGCGAGGAACTGCATCCGCTTCTTGATCGTCTTATGCACGGTGATCTCCGAGAACACCGCCACGAAGTTTATGATGTCGCCAAGGTCATTCTTGACCGCACTGATGTTCATCCACTCGACGATGACCTCGCCATCCTTGCGCCGGTTGCGAATCTCGCCGTGCCACTCCCCGCGATTCATCAGCGAGCGCCACATGTTGCTGTAGAAGGACTTGTCCTGCTGGCCGGAATTCAGCACGCTCGGCGTATTCCCGGTGACTTCCTCCGCCGTGTAGCCGGTGATCTCCGAGAATCTCCGATTGACCATCAAAATCTTGTTGTCCCGATCGGTGATCATTACGCCTTCGGCGCTGTTCTCGAAGACGTGGGAGGCCAATTCGAGCTTGCGTTCCGCGATCTGCCGGGCACGCTCCTGCTCAAGCGAATCGATGGCGTGGGACAGATTGTCGGCGAGACTTGCCAGCAGACGTTGCTCCTCGACATCGACCAAATCCTCCGCCAGCCCAACGATGCAGATTCCGCCTGCGAGCTTGCCGGCTATCCGCAGGGGCAAATGCGCAAGTCCGTGCGCCTCGAAACCTCGCGGGCTTTCCACCAGCGCGCTGTCACAATCGGAAAGCGAGGCGAAGAAGCTGCAAGGCCCCGTATCGACGACATCCTGCTGCGCTGGCTTGCGGGCGGCATCCGAGCGCAGAGCGGATGTAATCGTCGCGGCCAATTCGGAGTGTTCGCCGATAACCACCATCGACGGCAACTGATCGTCGCTTGCATACACCCAGGCGAGCGGGAACCCACCAATCTCGTGGAGAATGCCCACGGTCTCGTGAATCAAGGTCTGGCAATCCTTGGTCCGGAGCACGACCTCGTTGGCCTCGCTGATCACGGCCAAGGTTCTGTTCAAGCGCAGAATATGACGTTCTGCCTGCTTGTGATCGGTGACGTCGAGGATGATGCCGACAATTCCACCCACCTCGGAATGGCTGGTTGAAAACACCGCCTTGAAGAACACCACGTCCTTCTCCGTGCCGTCGGCGCACTTGACGCGGGCCTCATAGGTCTGCTTGCCGCGGCTTTCGAGCAGATCCCGGTCGGCTTTGTCGTAGACCTCGGCGAGTTCCCGGGGAGCTATCTCGTAGACCGTCTTGCCAATCATGGCCTCGCTGGTGGTTCCGTAAAAGTCCTCGAATGCCTTGTTGACTCCGATGTAGCGTCCGTTGGCATCCTTGAAGAAAACCGGCGACGGAATAGCGGCCAGCAATTGCTCGACAAAACTCAGGTTTTCCGTCAGCGCCTCGCCGAGCTGCTTGTGGGTCGTAATGTCTTCACCGATCTCCAGCACATGCGACACGTTTCCTTCGGCATCGAACAGGGCAAGCTTCTTGATCCTCACCCAACGCGCTGAGCCTCCCGGAACCCGGATCAACTGTTCCGGCAACTCGACAAGATTTCCGTCGCGAATCGCCGTCAAATCGGTTTCTGTGTCGCGGTCCGCCTGCTCGCCCTGGAACAAATCTCTGCTCGAAAGACCGAGCAACTGCGCCTTCGACTTGCCCAGGACATCTTCAACCAGACGGTTTACGCGCACGACCGTCAAATCCGAGGCGCGCTTGAGAACGACCATGCTAGGGATATGCTCAAAAATCGAGTCGAGCAAGGCATGCGAATTCTGCAGCAGCAACTCGGTCTGCTTGCGCCGCTCGACCTCCGACTTCAACACTTCCTTGTCCAATGCCAGCTGCAAGGTGCGCACGGCGACCTGTTCGGCCATCTCGGCCGACCTACGCAATAGCAGATAGGTCAAAAGGCCGACGAGCGCGCTTGCGGCGAGCAACAGCATCAACTCGGGCCACGCGATCGGTGGCGCGTTCCAGCTGACCGGCGGGCTTGCGCGCAGATGGATTCGGTCCCCCTGAGGCAATCGAATTTCGTGAGTGATCACGGTATCGCGCATGCTGCCACCCGCAGCGGTAAGCGGTTTTCCTGCAGCGGTGTCGCGCTGGAAATAATCGAGGCTAAGGGCATAGCCTTGTTGCACCAACTCGTCGAGCCGCAAGGCCTTGGCGAGATCCGCGATTCTGACGGTGGCCGTCACATGGCCCCAGGGCTCCGCCTGGCCGCGCCCGCGACGCACCTGTATGGCTTGCGTCACGGCCAAGAATTCATGGTCGATTGCAGCAATCGGATCACCGCGACTTTCAAGGCTGAGTTGCGAACTTCCGGCCATCGGCGACTGAAAGGCCGCAAATTCGGCACCATTTCCGGCCTCGTTCCGCGTATAGAAGATGCTGGGCTTGCCCTCGCGGGCAATTTCCAGCCTGCTGATCGTTTCATGCATCTGGAACACAAGCCGCGCAGAGGCGTGCGCCCGTTCGGGTGCAATGAACACGGACTGCCCACCAGCCATCAGTGATCCCGGTGCAAGCATCGCCTGCTTGACCAGGGTTTCCAAGGCGGACTCCCGCCAGCCGAGATCCCGCGCGATGTCCTGCGACCGATCTTCCAATCCCGAGTTATCCCGCGTGTAATAACTTCCCACCGGGATCATGAACAGAATCCCGGCCAATACCGCAAGGACCTGCGCACCTATCCGCCCGGCCCCGAGTCTACGGAAAGTACTTATCAAGTTTGGCAACGGATTTCCAAATTATGAGAAAACTGAGTCAGAAATAGCTAGTAACGCAAGCCGCCGACAATCGATGATGATTCTCGATGACCCGTTACCATAGCATCCATGGTCAAATCGTTGCTCAGAAAACTCGACCGGGCTTGTTATTTATACAAGCAAATTCGAGGCCTACCAATATTTGGCATTGCCGGACCAAAGAGCCATAATCCGGCCTGCCCGGACCTGCACAACCCATGCGACGACATGGGTAATCGAACGGAGGAAAAGCTCTTTGCGGAATCGAATACGCTATCGCGTACTACTGGTGGTCGGCATCGCGGCCACTCTGGGTCAGGTTGCGACGGCTGCATTCTATTCCCTGTACCAGGAGCGGACCGTCATGGCGCAAAACGAACTTGCCATGGGCAAGCTTACCCATGGCGTCGTCCAGGGTCTGCAAAGCGTCATGCTCGCCGGCTCCGCGGATATTGCACAGGTCTATGCCGATCGTCTCAAACTGGTGCCGGAGGTCCTGGAATTTCGCATCATGCGCAGGGACGGTACCGAGGCGTTTCGCGACAACAAGACAATCCTGGAAGTAAACCAGCGGCGCGGCGATGACCTCTTCATACCGCGGGAGCAGGAAGACTCGATAAAGGTCATGGACCCCGTCGATGCGAATTTCCAGAAGGTCCTGGGCCAGAAGGCCCCTGTTTCGATCTATGCCACCGATGACAAGGGCAACCGCATGCTGACCTTCCTCGCCCCCATCCTCAACGTCGATGTTTGCTACAAGTGCCATGGCAGAGCCGAGCCGATACGGGGCGTCATGCGACTGACCACGAGTCTGGCCGCAGTGGAACGGGACATTCTGATAGCGCGCCAACAATCGCTGCTGGTCCTGGTTCTATCGCTCGCCGGAACGCTGCTGCTAACCGGCTACATGTTCGGACGCACCGTGGTGAGGCCCATCGAAAAGGTCACTCGCGCCATGACCCGGATTTCGAACGGCGACCTCGATCATAGAGTGGCAATAACCACCCATGACGAGATCGGACGCATGGCCATGAACTTCAATCGGATGACAGAGGAACTGACGGAGACCTACCAGGGCCTTCGGCTCGAGCAGGATAAATTGACAACTGTCATCGAAAGCGCCAGCGAGGGCATGGTGGTAACCGATGCTGCAGGCGTGGTGGTGATGGCCAATACCGCGGCAACCCGCCTTCTGGGAAAAAGTCTCAGCAAGATCGTTGCCGACGGCTTTCTAAGCCTGGTGGACAATCCCGAATTGATCAACGGCTGCATCGACAGCGGCAACTCGATTACCGTCGAGTACAACGCGCGGGTGCTGCGCATCCATGCCTCGGTCACCCGCGGCGCCGACGACCAGATCACCGGCTCTCTGGCGATGATCCGCGACATTACGGCAGAGAACCGGCTGGAAAACGACTTGCGCCACCTCGCCACGGTTGACGGCCTCACCGGTCTGTTCAATCGTCGCTTCCTCGATGCCACCCTGGATACCGAGTTCCATCGGGCCGCGCGTTCCCATGATGCGATATCGGTCATCATGTTCGATGTCGATCACTTCAAGAAATTCAATGACACGTACGGCCACGATCAGGGCGACCGGGTACTGCAGATGGTCGCACGCTGTTTGCGGGAAAGCCTGCGCAGCTTTGACTTTCCCTGCCGCTACGGTGGTGAGGAATTCGTCGCGATACTGCCCGGGCTGAAGTCGCTTGCGGCGCAGGAAATCGCCGAGCGCCTGCGCAAGACAGTGGAGACAACCGCGGTAGACGGGATTCATGTACAGATCAGTCTCGGTGTCGCCTCTTTTCCCGAACTGCCCGTCGGCAGCGGAGCGTCGCTGATCGAGGCGGCCGACGCCGCCCTGTATGAGGCCAAGGAGGGCGGGCGCAATCGAGTGGTCGTCGCGAAGGCGACGCCATGAAGTTCCGTCGCATCCGGCATCGGCTCCTGGCCGCCCTGGCCGCCGTCCTGCTTCTCGGCTTCATCGCCATGGCCTACTTTTATAACCAGGCAGCCGAGAACTCGATATACAACGAATACCGGCGGACGCTACATCGACTCACTGACTCGGTGATCATGAGCGTCGAAACGATCATGAGCGAAAGTCATGCCGAGATCATGCCGGAGTTCACCAAGCGCCTGAAGACCCTGCCCGGCGTGATCGATTTTCGCATCGCCAGGATAGACGGTACCGAGGCTTTTCAGGACAACCGGACGATCAATGCCGTGAATGATCGGCTTGGTGAGACGGCGTTTAAACCCCGCATCAGGGAAAGCCATCCTGCACCGGTCTTCCTTCCCGGCGACGCGGAGATCGCCAAGCTGTTCGAGGGACAAGAGTCCGTCTATCGCATCGAGGCGTCGCCTGCGCAGGGGAACTTGATGCAATTGTTCGACACCATCCCGGGTGGCAAGAAATGCGAACGCTGCCATGGTGCAGATCAGAAAATTCGCGGTGTGGTCAAGATCACCAGTTCGATGGCAGCGCTCGAACGCGACATGATGTCGGCCCGCATGCAATCGCTGGTCATTCTGATCGTCTCGCTGACGCTGACCATGGCCGCAACCGGCTACATGCTGGGCCGCCTGGTGGCAGAACCGATCGAAGCCGTGACCCAGGCCATGACCAATATTTCGTCGGGCGATTTCGAAGCCGCGGTGATCTCCCGAGGCAAAGGCGAAATCAGCGAAATGGCTGAAAGCTTCAATGCGATGCGGACCTACCTGCGGGACACCCACCTTGGAATGCAACTCGAAAAGGGTAAGCTGAGTACCCTGATCCAGGGCACTCAAGAGGCTGTAGTCGTCACCGACGCGGCAGAAAAGGTGGTGCTGGTAAACGCCGCAGCCTGCGAGCTGCTGGGGAAAAGCGAGGAACGGATCTGTGCTGAGGGCATAGTCAACCTGGTGGATCGTCCGGACCTGATTCGCGGCATGCTCGACGCAGGCGATGCGCGCCCGGATCCGACGCTGATCGAGTATCGCGGCCGCTGGCTGTTCGGCGCCGCTTCCTCGATTCGCGACGCCACAGGAAATTTCATCGGTTCGGCGGCGTTGTTCCGGGATGTCACCCAGGAGCAGAGCCTGCTTCGCGAGCTGCAACGACTGGCAACAACGGATGCACTCACAGACGTATACAACCGCAGGCACCTCGATGCCACGCTCAAGACGGAACTGGACCGGGCCAAACAAAGCGGCCTGCCGCTTTCGGTGATCATGCTGGACGTTGATCACTTCAAGAAGTTCAACGACACCTATGGACACGATCAGGGTGACCGTGTGCTCAAGATGACCGGCCATGTGATGAAAGCTGCGCTTCGCGAATATGACGTGCCGTGTCGTTACGGTGGCGAGGAATTTGCCGTCGTGCTTCCCGCGACCGGAGCAGCCGGCGCCCTGGCGGTCGCCGAGCGCCTGCGTTGCGATGTCGAGTCGATGCGGGTGGACGATCTCCGGGTCACGATCAGCCTCGGCATCGCCTGCTATCCGGACATCGCCGCCGCCGCGCCGGAAGCGCTGATTCTTGCGGCCGATGGCGCGCTATACCGTTCCAAGGATGGCGGACGCAATCGCAGCACGATTGCCACGCCGGCGGCAACCGAAGCTACCTGACCTGCGTAAGATCGAATAGAAGCGGTTCCGAGACGCTCTTGTGTTCGTCGGAACTCCGATTGAAAACGGCGATCTGGCCGGTTATCTTTTGGCCCGGCCTGAATTTCACGTCATCGGAATTGCCTGTGTCCAATTGGCGGGAAAGCTCCACGGTCCAGAACCCGGCTTTCCAGTTCCCCTTGGCCTTGACATCGGCAATGCTTCCGTTGGCGCCAGGATTCAGTTTTATGCCACTAAGATGCTGCTCGCCTTTCTCTTTCGGCGCCCTCACCGGTTGATACAGGGAGGTGCCCGCATCCCTTTGCTTCTTGATATAGATCACGCCGTGATCGCGAGTGGCATACTCGGCCGCGTCCTCGATCAGCCGGTTGGAAATGCTGTGCAGCTGATCCTCGGCCAGACCCAGCGGATTGGTGCGCGCCGCAGACCACAGCCAGACATCGACCCGGTAGGTCTTGGCGGCCAGCATGCTGCGATCGAAATCGCCATCGAGATGGAAACGCACGGCGAACATGTCCTCGCGCCGTTTCGACTCGACGTAGCGGTCCGCTTGCCAGTCCCAGCCCTTGTACTCGGTATTCGCCGCATCGTCGGGCCAGCGCGCCGCCAGATACAGGCGCCCGTTGTTTACCCCGGCCCGCAACTGGACCACGATCGCACCGGTGTTGTTGTTGTCTTCCGGAGCGAGCCCGAGTTTCGCCCGATCATTTCTGTCGACGGCCGGCTTGATCGGCACCTTGATCCATGAGGCACCGCCCCAATCGTCGACGACTCCGTCGACGATTGGGGCGGAAGCGAGCGGCGCGACCCGTATCACCGTCGCTTCCTGCGCCCACGAGGGAAGCCCGAGCGAGGCAAGAATCCATGCCGTTGCGAGACGTCGCATCATTCGATCGTGACGGAACCTTCCATTCCCTGCTGCCGATGATCTTCGATGGTGCAATACACTGGATAGCTGCCTTTGGTTACCGGCACGAAATAGAGATCGATCTGTCCGCCGTTCTTCAATATCTCAAACGCCGCAAAGTAGGGCGCCTTGATCTCTGCCTGGCTGTTCACCATTGCCTTGCGCCAGGCCACGCCACGAAAGAACTCGGGGGCGGTGTAGTAGTGATCCTTTGCGCCCTTGTTCTTCAGTTCGAGCTTGTATGGCTTGCCGACCTTGAACTTCAGGTCAGTGGGTTCGTAGAGATGCTCGGTGATGTTGATAGTCACCGTTTCCATGGCATTCCAGTCGACCTTGCCGACGTAGTCCTGCGCATTTCGTATGTAGTTGTCCTGGGCACCGGCAGACAGCGGCAATGCGAGGCTCAGGGAAGCGATCAAAGCAGCGAGTTTCATAGCAGTGTGTGTGGTTATCGAAGAAGCGCACAAGATAACCGCCTCGCGGCAAGACTGCAAGAGTCGGCATGATGTCTTGGCCGGCTAGCACAAATCGACGGCTGGCAGGAAAGTTGGTGCTGGCGGCGCGGCGAATCGAAGGACCGAATTCACCAGCGCGGGGGGCAAGCGGCACGGCACGGCTGCCAACACCTGGAAATCGGGCGCCTCGCGACCACGGTCAGATACTCTGCGCGAACTCCTCGAACTTGTCCAAGGGCAGCGGACGGCTGAACAAATAGCCCTGATAGGCATGGCAGCCGTTGCGCGCAAGGAAATCGCGCTGTGCCTCGGTTTCCACACCTTCGGCGATGACCGACAAGCCGAGGTTCTGTCCCAGGGCGATGACCGTTCGTGCGATCGCGGAATCGTTTGATCCGGTGAGCACATCGCGCACAAATGACTTGTCGATCTTCAACTGGTCGAGCGGAAGGCGCTTCAGGTAGGACAGCGAAGAATAGCCGGTGCCGAAGTCATCCAGGGAGAAGCGGACGCCTTCTGCCCTCAGAGCCGTCATTTTGGCGATGGTGTTGTCCACATCGTCCACCAGAACACCTTCGGTAAGCTCCAGTTTCAGCCGTTTCGCATTGACGCCCGTAGCCGCCAGCACGGCCATCACCTGTTCCACAAAATCCTTGTGACGAAACTGACGCGGACTGACGTTCACGGCCACAGTGAGATGGGACATTTCCGGCCGCATCTCCCAGGCGACCAGTTGGCGGCAGGCAGCTTCGAGCACCAAATGACCAAGAGGCAGAATCAGCCCCGTGGTTTCGGCCAGAGGGATGAACTCGGCCGGAAGCACCAGTCCGTGTTGCGGATGCTGCCAGCGGACCAGCGCCTCGACACCGGTCAAACGTCCTCCGCTGTCCATCTGGGCCTGGTAGTGCAGCAGGAACTCATGTTGGCGCAAACCCTGGCGCAAGTCGGCTTCCAGCCTTGCGCGGGCACTGACCACGGCCTGCATGTTCGGATCGAAAAAACGCAGGGTATTGCGGCCTGCCGCCTTGGCCTGATACATGGCAAGGTCCGCGCGCTTGAGGAGTTCCTCCACCGTATCGCGGCGATTGCCGAACAGGGTGATGCCGATGCTCGGCGTGCTCTGATGCTCGGTGCCCGCGAGCCGGTAGGCATGGTTCAGCGAGGCCAGTATTTTCCCGGCCACGGTTTCGGCCTGAATTGCCGCTTCCTGGGAGTCCCCGCTAAGATCTTCGAGCATCACCACAAACTCGTCACCACCAAATCTGGCCACCGTGTCGCCCTCACGAATGCAGATGACGAGGCGTTCGGCAACCTGCCGCAGCAACAGATCGCCGATGTCATGGCCAAGGGTATCGTTGAGCGTCTTGAAGTCGTCCAGATCGATGAACAGCAGCGCGCCCTCGCGCCCGCTACGGGCGCATGTGGCGAGGGCCTGCTGCAGCCGATCCAGCAGCAGGCGCCGGTTCGGCAATTGCGTCAGGGGATCGTAGAAGGCAAGATGCTGGATCGCATCTTCGGCTTCCTTGCGTCGGGTTATGTCGGTCAGGGTACCGACGTAATGAGTCACGTCGCCGCTGTTTCCCTTCACTGCCGTGATCGTGAGCCATTCGATATACAGTTCTCCGTTCTTGCGTCGATTCCAGATTTCTCCCCGCCATCCTCCCGTGCGCTGGATATGCTCCCACATCGCTGCATAGAACGCCTTGCCGTGCCGGCCGGAGTTGAGCATGCGCGGTGTCTGTCCAACGGCTTCTTCCGCGGTGTAGCCGGTGATATCGGTGAAGGCGCGGTTCACCCGCAGGATCCTGGTCGCGGCATCGGTGACGACCATGCCCTCCTGGGAATCGAACGCGGTCGCAGCGATGCGAAGGCTCGCTTCGTCCCGTTTGCGCTCGGTGAGATCGCGTATGGTTCCGCTGAAGAACCGTCCTTCCGCAACCTCCCATTTGGCCAGCGAGAGTTCCATCGGAAACTCGCTGCCATCCTTGCGCAGTCCCGTCAATTCGACGGCCTTGCCGATTATCCGCGCCTCGCCGCCGGTTTGCAGCCGACTCATTCCCGCGCGATGTTGCTCCCGATAGCGCTCCGGCATCAGCAGGGTCAGCGGTTGCATGATGGCTTCGGACTCGGCGTAACCGAAAATGACTTCAGCGCGTCGATTCCAGCCCACAATATTGCCGGCGCTGTTGCCGGTGACAATGGCATCGTTGGCTGATTGCGTAATGGCGTGATGACGTGCAGCGCTCTCCTGCAAAGCGACCTCAGTCCACTTGCTGCGCGTAATGTCCACTTTGATGCCGCGCAGCCAGCGCGGCTCGCCGCTTTCGGCGACGACCGTGACGATATCGCGCAGCCAAACCGTACGTCCGTCCTTTGCGATCACCCGGTACTCGAAATCATACGGTTCCTGGCGTCGTGCATGTTCGACGCAATACGCCGGCACCCAACCCCTATCCTCGGCATGCAGGTGCTCCACCCAGAAACCCGGACTGAGCCAATCGTCGACTGCGTAGCCAAGCAGACGCTCCACCTGTTTGCTGATAAAGCTGAACGTCAGCGTGGCTGCGTCGGCCTCCCAGACAATTCCGTCGGTCGTATTGACGATGTCCCGAAAGCGCTGCTCCGACGCCTTGAATGCCTCCTCGGCCTGCTTGCGCATGGTCGTTTCGCGCAGCAGGACCACAAAGCGCGGCGCCTGACCCGGCTCCCCGCCTTTGGCGGAAATTGACAACTCGAACCAGCGCCTATGCGCTGCATCCTGCAGTTCGAACTCCGTGCCGCGGGAGTAGCCCGCCGTGTTCGCCTGCCGCAATGATGAAAGAATGCATTCTGCAGCCGCCGATGGGAAAGCGTTGACCACGCTTTTGCCGATCAGGTCACCGACAAATCCCGCCTGCAGACCCGTGCGCGGTACGTGGCAGTCATAACAGCGCCCATCCAACCCTAGCTCCAGCAAGACATCGGGAATGGCATCAAGTGTCGCCTGCAACTGCGTCTGGGTCGCCAGAATTTGACTGGTACGCTCCGCAATCAGCCGTTCGAGTCCTTGCTGGTGCGCCTTCAGTTGCAGCACCAGCTTGGCGAGGAGCGCCAACAACAGGCTGAAGATCAGTCCCAGTGCAAGCTTGAGCGAGAGGCCGAGTGGATCCCCCCATCCCTTGATCGGTGCCAGACTGAACGTCCAGGTCGCATTGGGTACCTGAAGCATGGCCTCGACCGGATCGCTCAGCCGCAGTTCCGGCGACGATGCCGCAATGGTCTGCCTCAACCCGGTATCGGGATGGATGCGCCAAAGTTCATAGGCAAAACCTTGCGCGATCAATTCATCCAGATTGATGCCTTCGAGTACATCCGGGAAACGGATCAGGACCGTGGTAAATCCCCAGAATATCGATGTACCTCGTTCGCCATCAAGATATACGGGCAAGCGTCCGACCACGCCCAGCCCTCCCTGAATCAGATTGAAAGGCCCGGCCAGAGTAAGCTTTCCGGTGTCACGGGCGAGGAAAGCCTCCTTGGTTCGCGCCGGGTCCTTCAATAAATCGTGACCAATGGCCTTTTCATTCCCCGCGAGCGGCACGCTATGCCGCACCACTCCACCTGGAGCCAATTGCAGGGCCGTCACCCCCGGATAGAACGGCAGCATCTGGTTCGCGACGGCCTCGAAGTCTTCGATGCTGCCCCTGCCTTGTCGAATTAGCGCAGCGAGGCTATAGGTGGCAGAGAGCGCGTTCTCGATGTTGCGTTGAAGTTCGTGGGCGTGTCCGGCAAGAATGGAGACTCGCGCTCGTTCAACCTCAAGGCGGTGCTTCTCCGAATACCAGATCAAGCCAGCTGCCACAGCGGCAGCCAGAAAAAAAACCAAAAACGCCAAAGCCGCGTCGCGGAGGTGCAAGCGGGGCCGCTGCATCGCCATCATCCAGCCGTCGGCCGGCCCATACATCGAGGCTGATTGCTCACGCGCAACGCTTGGCAGCAGAAACGGCGGATACGACTATGCATGGAATATCCGGACTGAGAAGGGGACAGTCAAATCGAGCTTGACTATTATTGTATGGGCTTTCGCCGCCGTGGCAGTGCAGGACTTGTGCTCTTGCGAAGTTCAAGCCAAGGAAGCCTTGCGCACACCGAGTGGCCGTCCACGCGCAGCGTGCAATGACCGCAATCTCGGTCGAGCCCGATCTGACCGATCTTGCGTGCAGCCCTGGACTGCCGTCAAAACGGCCGCCCCGGTGTAGGCCAAGCCTGGCCATTCAGCGTGGCGACGAATCCGTCAGCTACGCATCCAGTCCAATTGACGTGTCACTACAGCGCGATTGCCGACTCGAAATCTTGAGACTCGGAACCAGCAAATACAATGTCGGATATTGAAACGACGGAAAATGAAAAGGGCGCAACACCCTTTTCATTTTCAGGTGTGGCTCTTATGGCTTCTTTGCCCAGGCCACGCAGTAACCCTTCGGCGAAACTTCGGTGTCGCCGGGGAATATCTTGCAGCCGCCCGCATCTGCCGGCGACTTGCCCGGAACGAACTGCACGCAGTTGGCACAGCTCTTGTCACCTTCCGGCGCGTCCTTGTATTTCATAGCCGAGCGCATGGCATCGTTTTTTGCGGCCAGCGCGACAACGGGAATCATTGCCAGGGCGGCACCGCCCAGCTTAAGCATGTTGCGACGAGACAGATCCATATTTGAACTCTCCAGTAAAGTCCCCCAGTTATTGGGAGCCGACCAAAGCCGTAGCAAAAATCATGTCAGGGTCGAAACAATGATACTGGGCTCGATCTGAGCTCGCGGCCCATACATCGCGGCATCGATATTTCCAAGTACGGGAATGCTTCCTGTAAATGAGAACCCGAATATTGTGACTTTCTTGATTGGTAGCAGCCGGTGCCGCCAAACTCTTGCGCTGCATTTCGCATTTCCTCGATGCGGTCTTGAACACGCGTCGGATGGCGTCACCGATTCTCTGGTGAATCTGCAACGTCAGTCATTTTCTTGGTGCTGGAACGCTTTGAGCCACGCTGTGACAGCGATCGCATGAGAAGAAGGTTATGAAGGCGACGCGATCATGGCACATGCCGCAATACTCCCCGCGAAAAATCTGGCTCATTGAAACAGGATTCGATCCGGCCTTGGGCAAGAACGGCCGGGGATGGCAGTTGGAGCAGTCGAGCCAAAGCGTATGGGACTGATGCGGAAAAAGAACATGGGGCATTTCCTTGGTGTTCTTCATCACGATATCCAAATCGAAGACGTCCATTTTTTCAGTCGCGGAAAGCCCTGCGCGCGGCGAAATTGCGCCAGAACGCAGAGCCGCCATCCAGTCCGGGAATCCTATGGCGTCACGCGTGACGAAGCGCATTGCCTCATCGATGCGCTGCAGCCGCAGATAATCCGGATTCGACTCGTCGTGAATCGGGTTTCGTTCCAGGGCAAGGCGCGCTGGATGCGTTTCCCCGGTCGAACTTTCGGCGCTGGCGCGCGGCGGATCCTCCACCGGCGCCACGTTCGGCGCAGCCTTTACAAATGCCGAGGTACCAGCCGCCGCCGATTCGAGAATCCAGCCGGCCGGCGGAACCAAAAGCAGTCCGCACAAAACCGCCAGAGGCCTCATGCAAACACGCAACCAAGAATGGTCCTGCATCGATTTTGGCCGCAGTCCGGGGCGGAGCGGACCAATCCGCGTTCAACTGCCGAAGTTACTTGCCAAGTCGCAGATGTGCCACTCCACCGTAACTTCCGATCCAAAGCGCCCCATCCGGAGACGATGTCATGGCGAACACGTTATTCGCAAACAAGCCATCGGCTGTAGTCAGGGCCTTGGCAAATTTTCCGTTCTGCCACCGTGTAAGCCCATTGTTCGTGCCTACCCAGAGTTGTCCCTTGGGATCGAGATGCAGGGAAAAGACATGATTCCCGGGCAATCCCTCGGTGGTCGTGTAGTTGTGCCAGCGCTTCCCATCGAACCGAGCCAAGCCGCCACCCCAGGTGCCCGCCCATACCCCCCCGTTTGCATCAACCTCGAGCGCAACCACATAGTTCGGGTTGTAGGCGACATCGACGTCCAGCAAGCCCATTTCTTCCTTCTGTTTGGCATGATGCACCGACTGCTTGCCCGGATCGTTCTTGAATGCAATGTCCTTCTTTACTCGATCATAGGAGGCACCGAGGCCCTTGGCGTGGTTCCAGTTTTCCCAGCGATTATTGGCGAAGCGTGCCATGCCGCCCTCGGTGGCCAGCCAGATGTCTCCATTCTTGCCTTCGGCAAGCCCATAAACCCAGTCATTGGGCAGCCCGCCCTTGGTATTCTCGACCGTGTAGAGATCCCATTTGCTACGGTTGTCGAGATCGCCACCGCGCACGCGATTTGCCCCGGACCATGTCGCGATCCAGATATCACCGTTCTTGGCAGTGATCACGTCATAGACAAAGGCGTCCCCGAGGCCTTCCGGGATATTGTAGGTCTGCCATTTGCCGGTTTTTTCATCGAGCAAAGAAAGGCCGCCACCATAGGTGCCGACAGCAATTCTGCCCTTGACCCTGCCCACGTAGAACATGCCGTTCGACAACAAGCCATCCTTGGTATCGATGAACTTGAAACTGTCATCCTTCGTGTCATAGCGCACGACGCCACCCGAGGTCCCGACCCAGGCAATGCCGCGATCGAAGTACAGCGACTTGACGTTCTTGCCACCGACGCGAAAGTGGGTGAACTTCTGAGTCAGGTCGACGTTCACCTTGCCCTCACGGCTGGGGGGGGCAACCGGCGGATGAGGCGCTGCGCCGCCAGCGGCGCCGGCAACCGGTGCGCGCGGCGGTGCGTCAGCTGCAACTACGATCCCTGCGGCAACCAACGCCAGGGAGGCAAGCAGGAAACGCGGAACCGCACCCATATTGAACTCCGAATATTTGATTGTTTTCACTTTGCCGCAATCCTCACCACACCACGTTTCGTACCGGCCCACAGATTCGCCCCCGGAGTCAGGGCAAGTGCGTATACATGCTCATCGAAGAGTCCATCCTTGACCCCGAAGGTTTTCCAGTTCTTCCCGTCGAATCGCGATACGCCCTTGTCGGTGCCAAACCAGTACACGCCACTATCGTCTTGGACAATCGAGTAAACGATATTCCCGGCAAGCCCGTTCTTGGACGACAGACTCGTCCATTTTTTTCCGTCCCAGCGGCTGACGCCGCCGCCCCAGGTGCCCGCCCAAATGCTGCCGTCCTTGGCGATGAGGATCGAGAATACGTAGTTGGGGTTATAGGTTCCCATCCCCTGCACCTCGGTAGTCAGGTCATGGCGGGAGCGGGTTCCCAAGCCGGTATTCGGACTTGTCGGGAGTCCTTCCGGATTGTCGGCTCCCAAGCCGTCCTTATGGGTCCACGATGTCCAGCGCTTTCCGTCGAACATCGACACGCCGCCTTCCGTACCGAACCAGACACGCCCATCCTTATCGACGCCCAGTCCATACACCCATTCGTTGATCAGTTCTTTGACGAAGGTTTTGAACTTTCCGGTCTTGACGTTGAAAAGGTTGGCGCCAGCCCAAGTGCCTATCCAGAGATTGCCGTCCTTGTCATTGGCAAAGCAGTAAATCCAGTAGTCAGCCAGGCCATGCATGGGAAAATAGGTTTTCCACTTGCCATTCTTGTAACGCGAGGCGCCCCCGGCGTTGGTGCCGAACCAGGTGTAGCCCTGCGAGTCGATCCCCATCCCAAAAACATATTCGTTCGCCAAGCCATCGTTGCGCGTAAAGGTGCGCAGCGGCGTGCTGGACTTCAGGTCGATCTCCATAGCTCCCACGGAAGTTCCGACCCAAAGCGAATTGGCCGCCTTGTCGTGCAACAGGGAACGGACATAGGTGCCGCTTCCCGTTTCGAATCGGTCAGCTACCTTTTCAGCTCCCTGTGCGAAAGCTGTGTCTGTGAAAAGGCATAGGAATGCCATGAAGAATGCATTTTTTTTGCAGGCGTTCCAGAACATCATCTGGCTAATTCCTTCAGCGTAGCGTTCGTGCATAGTGAATGGCATCGAGGATTTCCTCATCTTTGAGTATCCCCATGAATGGCGGCATCAGGGTCTTCCCGGTCTTGACCGACTGGACAAGCATCATATCCGGCTGCATCAGGCGTTCCTTGGTGGCAAAACTTGGCGCCTGCTGAATTACCGGGACCCCGTTCATGCCATGACAGACTGAACAATGCATGTTGAATACACGTTGCCCGCGCAGCAGGTCAAGCGCGAGTGAAGTCCTTGGAACCACCAGGGCTGCGACACCCAGTGCAACGGCAAATCCAAGGGCTCCCGACTTCATTTCTTCTCTCCGCGACGACGGGGTTTCTTCTCCGTGACTCCACGATGCTTGTTGATCTTCAGCTTCAGCTCGTCGGCTTTGGCGATGTCCGGCGCCAAGCCATAACCGCCTGAACGATAGGCTTTCTCCAAGGCCTCCAACGCCGGCAGGAACTCCTTGTCGGCTGCAAGGGTGATCCACTTAAGCGCGTCCTTGCCATCCCGCTGATCATCGGGGATTCCCAGTTCTCCGCGGATATAAGCTTGAGCAAGGACCCAGGTGGCCTGCTGATGCCCGCCCTCGGCCGCGCGAATGATGAGGTTCCGTGCTTCCTGAACGTCTTTCTTGACGCCATCTCCCGAAGCGTACATCGTGGCCAGTCCATAGACTCCATCCAGACTGCCAGCGTCGGCAGCCTTGCGGTAATAGGCCGCCGCTTGATCATCGACCTCGGCGGCGTCGAGCATCGTCGCCAGTATGATCATGGCCTTGATGTGGCCGGCGTCGGCAGCCTTGCGCATCAAGGGCATGGCATTGGTGAAGTCGTTTCTTTCATACTGCACCATACCGGCCGCATAGTCCTCATCCGCCCCGGCGGAAGCCGGGCTTGTGCCGGCCGCAAATATCAGGAACGCCAGACCAGCAAGCTGCCAAGAATTCCTGCACGATTTAAACACGGTCATTCAACTCACCCCTTCAACGCCAGATTCGGCCAAGCCTGCACACTACGATCGACACTACAAAGTAACGCCGAGGTTCTCAAACTCCTCCAGTTTTCGGTAAAGGCTGGAGAGTCCTATTTCCAGTTGCTGCGCAGCGACTTTGCGATCTCCGCCGCACTCCCTCAGCACGCGGAAAATGATATCAGCTTCGGCGCGCCGAACTTGCTCCCGCAAACTTCCGCTCGCTGAAGCCGCCTTCTGTTCCCGCGCCGATTTTCCAGTGCGGGCTGACAGTCCGGGAGGCAGGTCGCCGATGGTGATGCGGCCTCCGTCGGCCATGATGATGGCCCGACCGATTACATTCTCAAGTTCACGCACATTGCCTGGCCAGTGGTACTCGAGCAGGAGTTCCTCGGCTGCCGGATCAAGCTCGACGTTGGTTTCACCCTTGAGCTTCGCAGTCTGCAGGAAAAAATGTATCAAGCGCAGAATATCTTCCCCGCGGTTTCGCAGCGGCGGAAGATCGATGTGGAACTGCGAAATCCGGAAAAAAAGATCTTCACGGAAGGTTCCCTCTGCCACCATCGCCGACAGATCCCGATTGGTCGCCACCACGATTCGCGTATCGACCTTGCGTAGCTGCTCGCCCCCGATCGGGCGGATTTCCTTGTCTTCAATCACATGCAGCATCTTGGTCTGCATGTGCAGGGGAAGCTCGCCAATCTCGTCGAGGAACAGCGTTCCCGTGTCCGCTTGGGCAAACAAGCCCTTGCGCGCCTGGGCGGCACCCGAAAAGGCTCCCTTGGTGTGCCCGAACAGCTCGCTTTCCAGAAGATTCTCGGGGATCGCGCTGCAATTCACGGGTATGAATGGCGCTTCGACACGCAAGCTCTGATCGTGGATGAATCGCGCCAGCACTCCTTTGCCGGTTCCGCTTTCGCCGGTGATCAGGACGGTGCTGTCGATCGTTGCAACCCGCGTGGCGAGCCTCTCGACGGCGGCCATGGATGCCGAGGTAAACTTGAACCGGTCATTGCCCCGTTCGCCACTGACAAATTTTCGCAGCGCTACGTTTTCAGCCTTCAAACCCAGCAATGTCTGCGCTTGACGCAACCTGTACAGCAGTTCCTCGCTGTCGACCGGCTTGACCATGTAATCCATGGCGCCGGCACGCAACGCTTCCACCGCCGTCTGTACCGAAGCGAAAGCGGTGACCATGATGAAAAGGGTCGGAACGCCGGCGCTTTTCATGCTGCGCACCAGATCGACGCCGTCGCCATCCTGCATCCTGATATCGCAGATCGCCACATCGATGTCGCCGCGAATCAGCTTGGCCGCCGCATCCTTGACGCCGACCGCCATATCGACCGAGTACCCGGCGCGACGCACCGTGACCGCAATGATCTGCCTCAGGGCCAACTCGTCGTCTATGATCAGTACATGCATCCAGTTTCTCCTAATGTACTGTTTCAGCCGGAACCGGCAGAATGATCCGCACCGTGGCGCCCTGCCCGTAGACGGATTGCACTTCGATACCCCCTCCGTCCTGCTGCACAAGGCTGCGACACAACGATAATCCCAATCCGGAACCACGCCCCGGCGGCTTGGTGGTGAAATGCGTATCGAAGACCCTGCCAAGGTTTTCCGAAGCAATTCCCGGGCCATTATCGGAAACGGTGAGGGCAACCGAGCTATTCTCGAGCCGTGTCGAAACAACGATGGATGGCGCGAACGCCTCCCGTCCCTCCAGGGCATCGGCGGCATTGATCAACACATTCATCAGTACCTGAACAATATGATCGGAAACCACAAATAGGGCCGGCAGGTTGTCGGCGAACTCATGCTTCAGCGCAATACCGCGAAAACGCTTGTCGAAACTGATAAAGGTGCACGTACTCTTGACCAGGGTATTCAAATCGATATATGTCGGTTCCAGAGGACGCTGCAATGAAAACTCCCCGATCTGGCGGGTAATCGTCATGACCCGTCGTGCCTGTTCGAGTATCAGGTCGATCTGGTGATCGGCGTTGCTGACCGAGTTGACGCCCTGCTTCCGATCCATGACCAGGTTTTCGGCAAGGCCGACGATGGCTGCGAGGGGGTTGTTGATCTCATGCGCCACTGCCGCTGCTAGCGAACCGACGGCGGCCATCTTCTCGGTGTGGAAGTGCTGCTGTCGGCTCAATTCCAGTTGATTGTCGCGAATCCTGAGTTCCGCCTCCATGTCATTGACGGCCGACATCAAGACGCCGAGCTCGTCCTTGCGCGTCACGGCGAGGGGCGCGCCGCGATAGCCTCTGACTATTTCACCAGCCCGCAGTTTGACCAAACCTATATCGCGGGAAAGCCGTCTAAAAAATATACCGCTGACACCGCCCATCATCGCCACGCCGATAATCATCAGAGCGAACAGTTCGGCGGTCAAGCGCCCGAAGACATCCCGATAGCCGCCCATCACCTCCGCTTTTTGCTGACGTATCCCGAGCGTCATGCTATCGAGCCGAAGCACCAGTTTGTGGAATTGCTCCCGCAGGTCGGCAATCGTGGCACGCGATGGGTCGCGTTGCAGTTCAGCGTTCAATCGATTCAGGCTGGCAACCGGTTCGCCCAAGCCTCCGGAGGTCGCGTCCATCCTGACAAGTTTCGAAACCACGCCGTCGATCTCCAGATTCAGCAACCTCGCAGCGGCGGCCAGGTCTTCCGAAAAGTAGTTTTCATTGATTGTCAGAATCGCATGCGAGACGGCGAAATTCAGCGCCAGTTGTTGCTCTTCCTGGGCATGGACGGCATCCAGCTGATTCACTGCGTCGAAGAGCAGCTTTCTTTCCCAGCCGATTATCGCCGTCGCCAGGATCAGGTATATAACCAGACCGCCGAGGACCCTGGAACCCTTCTGGGCGAAGCTTGTCCCCCATACCCCGCCTGCTTCGGAATCAGACGGTCCTTGCGGATCATTGACAGAGGATTGGCCGCGCTGCGACATTGATCAAAGTACGGGTCCGTGTTCCAGAACCTGCAGGATGGAAGGTACAATTATCGAGAATGTCTGATTTGTCTGCAATGCATTCTCGACAAGGAAATCCCGATGCCCATCAAATGGGTCGCTTCGCTGGCAGTTCTCTTCGCACTTCTGCCAAACCTTCCAGCGAATGCATCGTCTCTCGACGACGCACTCAAGGCGCTCGACGCCGGCAACAGTCCCAAGGCGGCAGAGATTCTGCTCAAGCTTGCCAACGAAGGCAATCCACTGGCTCAGTTTCGTCTTGGCAGCCTCTATTATCACGGCCAGAGCGTTGCCGAAGACGAAAACATGGCCATCTATTGGTGGAAGAAATCGGCTGCCAGCGGCAATGCCGAAGCCATGTACCAGATCGCGCATGCTTACCTGTTTGGCAGCGGTGCGGCGAAAAGCGTTGCCGATCCCGACCGGGAAGCCGCCGTCTGGTACTTCCAGGCGGCCAGCGCCGGCCATGCCGAAGCCGCGTACACCCTGGGGCTGCTGTTTCTCGCCGGCAAGGGCGTTGTGGAAGACCGCAACGAAGCCATGCGCTGGTTTCGTAGCGCCGCAAGCAAAGGTCATGCTGAAGCACGCAAGGCGATGGAAACCGCCGACAAAGCCGTTTCTCCTGTCTCTCGCGCCAAGCCGCGTCGCTGATCCTTATCCGGCTGGCACGGCATTACACTGCGCCGCGATACACTGCCCCGCGTCACTTCACGACGCCGCTGATAGTCACCACGACGCCGCTGGCGCCCACCGTGACTGGCGCGGAAAAGCCCTCGAAATCGCCGGACTTCGCCAGCGCCTCCCCGCTACGGGAGACTCGCGCGCCGATGATCACGGACTTTGCTGACGAAAGGCGCATAGTCGGCGCCATCGACATCGAGTCATCGAGCTTGAAGGCATGGGGCATCGTGGCAGGATTTATCCGCGCCATGGCCAAGGGAATCCTCGAACCATCGACGGCACGGGCGAATACGAACAAGGTGCCGTCAGCCGGTATCTTGCCGACCAGTTCCGGTGCCAGCACGACCGTGCCCGAGACCGACGCAGCAGCCGATGCAAGCGGTGGCGTCACCGCGGCGTCGGCGGTCGGCACCCTGGCGACTCCCATCCGGTTCTCCGCATCCGCGATGCTCTTGCCGATGCTCTGCGCCACGCTGGAATCGGGCGGAACCAGGGTCAGGATGGTGCGCCACTGCTGGATCGCACTGCCAAAATCGCCGCGTTCGAACGCCACCGAACCGGCCAGCGCCAGCGACTTGATATGGCGCGGATCGATGCTCAGGGCGCGGGCAATGATCTTTTCCGGTTCTCCACTGAGCTTGCGGCCCTGCGCCATGGCCATGATATCCGCGTAGTCCGCAAGCATGTTGGCGCTGGGCGGCAGCAAGGTGGTCGCCCGCCCGAAGGCCGCCGCGGATTCCGGGTAGCGGCCGAGTACCGCATAGGAGCGACCCAGCATCAGCCAGCCTTCGCCATCATCGGGATTGCTCTGCAGCCTTTCGGCCAGCTTGGCGGCCATGGCCTGGATCTGCTGTGGCGACAGGGCGTGGTTGCCTTCGGCATCCGCCGCCTGCTGCGGCTTCATCGCGTCCGGGGTACCGAGCAGGAAATACAATCCGACGGCCAATGCCGGCAGGGCCAGGCCGATGGCCGCCGCCAGGGTCCGTTTGCGCGCCGGCGAAGACGAAGCTGCCGCACGCGTGGCCGCCCCGTCTTCGAGCGCGCGGCGTTCAAGCTCCGCCTGTTCCTCGACAAACAGCTCGGAATCCAGTAACCCGGCCTTGCGCTGGTCTTCGAGATCGCTCAACTGGTCGCGCAGCACGGCAATGCTCAACTGGCTGGCGCTGCCCACGTGCTGCTTGCGCTCCTTGAGCAGCAAGGGCAGCAGCAACAGCGCCAGCACTACCGCTGTCAATAGAACGGCAACGATAACGAATGGGGTCATGGGCGGTCACCTTCGCGTTTGCCCAGCAGCTGCACCGCTGCCTGGTGTTCGGTCTCGGTGAGTTCCGTCGCAGCCTGCCCGCGGCGTTTGCGCAGTTTCGCCAGCAGGAACGCCAGGCTCAGGATCAGCAGCAGGAAAGGCCCGCCCCAGAGCAGCCAAGTGGTGCTCTTCACCGGCGGGCGGTAAAGCACGAAATCGCCATAACGCTGGACCATGAACTCGATGATCTCCTTGTCATTTTTACCGGCCTTGACCATGTCGCGGATTTCCCGCTTCATGTCGCTGGAGAACGAGGACTGCGAATCCGCGATGCTTTGTCCCATGCAGGTGAGGCAGCGCAGTTCTTCGGCCAGTTTATTGACCCGCGCCTCGACCACCGGATCGCCCACCGGCTGCGCCATCCCATCGGCCGCCAGCACGGGCTGAAGTCCCGCAGTCAGCAGCAACACGATCAACAAACGCCGTAGCGCCAGCGCCAACTTCTGCAAGCAGGCAGGCAAATTCATGATCTCCTTAACCACGCGCAAGCTCCTCCGCCAGGGGAAGAATCTTTGTCTTCAAGGCCTCCGCCGTGACCGGACCGATGTGCTTGTAGCGGATCACACCGTTCTTGTCGACCAGAAAAGTTTCCGGCACGCCATATACGCCGAAATCGATACCGACGCGGCCGTCGGCATCGACCGCGGAGACCATATAAGGATCGCCGCCATGCTGGTTGAGCCAGCTGATCGCCGCAGCCCTCTCGTCCTTGTAGTTGAGGCCGACGATGGTGATTTTCTTCTGCTGATCCAGTTCGATCAGGACGGGATGTTCCTGCCGACAGGAAACGCACCAGGAAGCCCAGACGTTGAGCAGCCAGACCTTGCCACGCAAGTCTTCCGGCCCGATGCTCTTGTCGCCGGCCTGCAACTGCGCCAGGCGGAAGGCCGGCACCGGCTTGCCGATCAGCGGTGACGGCACCTCGCGCGGATTCAGGCGCAGGCCGGCGGCAAGAAAGCCCGCAAGAACGATAAAGACTGCCAGGGGGAACAGGAAACGCCGCATCAAAGCTCCTTAGACCGTAACCGCGGCGCCGGTGTCCGCAACTTCTTCACGCTGCCGAATCCGGTAGCGGCGGTCCGACGCCGCCAGCAGGCCGCCCAGCGCCATCAGCAGGCAGCCCACCCAGACCCAGCTGACCAGGGGCTTGTGCTGGACGCGCACGATCCACGAAACATTGTCCACCGGCTCGCCGAGGGAAACATACAGGTCGCGAAACACGTTGGTATCGATCGCCGCCTCGGTCATGGGCATTTTCTGCACGAAATACATGCGCTTTTCCGGATGCATGACGGTCACCGGAACACCGCCGCGCGTGACGTTCATCGTCGCGCGCACGGCCATGTAGTTCGGCCCGCGCCGTTCGCCGATTTCCATCAACTGGAACTCGTAGCCACCCGCCGAGGCTTTTTCTCCCGGCTGCATTTTCACCTCGCTCGCCGTCTCGTAGCCCTTGACCATGGTGACGCCGAGGATGAACACGCCGATTCCGATATGGGCCGTCAGCATGCCCCATTTCGCCAGTGGCACCGACTTCAGACGCTGCGCAAGACTGGAATCGCCGCCGCGCTCGCGCAGATGCTCGACCAGATGGGTGAGGCTCGAAGCCACCGCCCAGAATGCGAGCAGCAGGCCGCACATAACCAACGGCGACCAGCGCCCCAGCAGCAGGGGCAGTGCAAGCGCCGCGACGACAGCGAAAGTCACGGCCCAGCGCAGACGCGGCCAGAAATCGATGAGGCGCGCCTGCTTCCAGCGCGCAAAGGGACCGAGTCCCATCAGCAGCACCAGGGGCGCCATCAGGGGCGCAAAAACCGCTTCGAAATAGGGCGGTCCAACCGAAACCTTGCCCAGGCCGAGCGCATCGAGAAACAGCGGGTAAAGCGTGCCGAGAAAGACCGCGCCGGCCGCCACGACCAGCAGCACGTTATTGACCAGCAGGAAGGTCTCGCGCGACAGTAGTTCGAACTTGCCGCCGAGGCCGACCGATGGCGCGCGCCACGCATACAGCAGCAGGGAAATGCCGATCACCGCCACCAGGAAGCCGAGGATGAACACGCCGCGTTTCGGATCGGTGGCGAAGGCATGCACCGAGGTCAGCACGCCCGAGCGGACCAGGAAAGTGCCCAGCAAGGAGAGCGAGAAGGCCATGATCGCCAGCAGCACGGTCCAGTTCTTGAAGCCGCCGCGTTTCTCGGTCACCGCCAGGGAGTGGATCAACGCCGTGCCGACCAGCCAGGGCATGAAGGATGCATTTTCGACCGGGTCCCAGAACCACCAGCCGCCCCAGCCCAGTTCGTAATAGGCCCACCAGGAACCGATGGCGATGCCCAGGGTCAGGAACAGCCAGGCCACCGTGGTCCACGGACGCGACCAGCGCGCCCAGGCGGCATCCAGGCGCCCCGAAATCAACGCGGAAATGGCAAAAGCGAAGGCCACCGCAAATCCTACGTAACCGATATACAGCAGCGGCGGATGGATCGCCATGCCGGGGTCCTGCAGCAGCGGATTCAGGTCGCGGCCGTCCATGGCCGCAGGCAGCAGGCGTTCAAAGGGATTGGACGTCAGCAGCAGGAACAGCACGAAGCCGACCGTGATCATACCCATCACCCCCAGCGCATTGGCCACCGTCTGCAGGGGCAGGCGCTGGGAGAACGCCGCCACCGCCACCGTCCACAGCGACAGGATGAATACCCAGAGCAGCATCGAGCCTTCGTGACCGCCCCAGACCGCCGTGACCTTGTAGAACATGGGCAGCATCGAGTTCGAGTTCTGGGCGACGTAGAGCACCGAAAAATCGTTGGTGACAAAGCCGGTGACCAGGCAGGAAAAGGCCGTCAACATCACCAGAAACTGTGCCGCTGCCGCCGGCCGCGCCATGCCCATCAAACGCGCGTCGCCGCGCAGGCTGCCGACGATGGGCACGATCCCCTGTACGAGAGCCACCGCCAGCGCGAGGATCAACGAAAACTGACCAAGTTCAGGGAACATTCAATTACTCCACATGCAGGTTGTGTTGCGGGGGTAAACCGTATTGGACCGGCGACTTAGACGCAAACGGCGTGCCAGCGGCTATTTGGGAGCGGACTTGCTGCGCGCATCCCGCGCCAGGCGATCGCGCCACTCCCATACCGCCGCCTCGCCGCGGCGGCGAAACGGGTCGTCGGCCTTTGCCCGGTGCAGCCAGGCTTCCATCGATTCCAGCGCACCGCGGTAGTCGCCAAGTCCCTCGTAAGCCTCCGCCATCCCATAGTAGGCATTCAGCTGATTGCGATTGAGGGCGGTGGCGCCGTCAAAGAATTCAAGGGCTTCCTTATAGCGTTTCTGTCCCAGCATGGCAAATCCCATGTTGACGTGGGCTTCCGGCATGGTCGGCGCCAGTTGCAGCACGCGGTGGAATGCGGTGGTCGCATGCTCGTACTGCTTGGCGTGCAGCATCACCACACCCTGCTTGAAGCGGGTATCGATCTCCTCGCTGCGCTTCTGGTCGACATGCGCCTGGAGATCGGGCCGGTCGCTTTGGTTGATCCATCGATCGAGAAAGTATCCGCCGCCGACCACCAGGATCACCGTCGCCACCAGGCCGATGATTCGGGCGTCGCGGCTGCGCCTTGCCGACAGGGCGGACTCAGCCATGGCGCACCGCCCGCGGAGAAAATGCGGGCCAAAGATGGCGCAGCACCAGCACCAGGAACATCAGGATGCCGATCGTCGCCAGGCTGCCACCGAGGCCGAGAACCATGCGCGACAAGGCTTCGACGCTGAACTCGACGCCGACGTTGCCGGCCATCTTGCGCGGCGCGCCCATCAGGCCGGCGCCGGCCAGCCCGGACATCATCAGCAGAATGCCATAGCCATAAAGACGCAGTTGCAGGTCGATGCGCGATCGGGGCGGCATGGCATAGCCCAACGCCGGCAGAACGCCATAGGTGAGGCCCATGAAGGCCAGCGTCACCGCGCCGATGGTGCCGTGGTAGTGCGCGGTGACGAGGGTGGTCTGGCCGTCGATCATGGCGCCCAGCACGATGCCGGAGACCAGCAGCAGCATCGACAAGGACAGGCCCGTGGCGGGCACGATCCGCTGGCGCCAATGCAGGATCAGCAGCAGGCCGCCGAGAAACAAGGGCACTTCCCAGCTGGTCCATTGCATCAGGTGTGTAAAGGCCGAGAAATACTCGGTAGTCGCCGCACTCAGCGGCAGCGGCGGCAGCAGCGCCAGCAGCAGGGGCGCCGCGAGCGCGGGCAGCGCGCCCAGCAGCAGCAGGAACTTGAGCGTTCGGCCGGAAGGCAATGCCAGCCTGGGCGCGCAAAGCCCCAGCCAGGCCAGCAGCATCAGGGTCGTCAGGCAGAACTGCCAGACATGGCCCGCGCCCCAGAACAGGGCTTCAAAAAAGGCGTGCCCGCCCAAGGCGGCTGGCATCGTCGCATAGGCATGGACAAGTAGCGCCAGCGCCGTCAGCACCACGGCCGCGGCGAGAAACAAGCCGAGGCGCAGGACATCGGGCAAAGAGTTGGCGCTGGCGACACGGCGCAGGTCGACGTTCGCCCCCTCCCTGGCCACCGCCAGGGCCACCATCAGCACGGCGATGCCGTAAATCCCCAGCCCGGCAAGAAACCACGGGCTGTCGAGCACGGGAATGTAGTTGCTCATGAGCGGACGAATCGCGCCGAGCACCGGGGAAAGCGCCATCAACAGGGCGCCCAGGGCGCCCAGCGCGAGCGCGGTCCATTGCCAGGCACCCGGCGCGCGGCGCGCGCCGAGGCTCCACAGCGTGCCGGCAAAGGCCATGAACCAGACCCATTGCGAAAGGTCGACATGCAGGGTCAGCGCCACGCGATAGAACTCGGTACCCGGAAACAGGGAACCCAGCCCCGGAACCCGCGCCATCACGATCAGGATCGCGAACAGGCTGGATGCCGCCACCGCCGCCGTGGCCAGCAACAACCAGCCGAGGGCCAGATGCGCCGCGGCCTCGTCCCGCTCCGGCGCCAGCATCTGCTCCAGCCTCATGGGCAATCGGTCCTCATACCGCGCCCTTGTGCGGCGATTCCGAAATGAAGGGCACGCCGAAGAAGGTCAGGAAGGCGAAGACGAACACGCCGAGGATCATCCAAGAGCCCACGGCCGGGGAACTCTTCATGGTCAGGCGCCAGTGCAGGGCGAAGGCCAGCATGATCCAGGTGATGAAGGACCAGGTTTCGAGCGGATCCCAGGCCCAGTAGCGACCCCAGGCATCCTGCGCCCAGATCGCGCCGGAAATCAGCATCAGGGTCTGGAAGATGATGCCCAGCGCCATGAAGCGGTATGCCAGGTCGTCGAGGCGTTCGTCGGCGGGCAGCTTCTCGAAGCGCGAAAGCCCGATGCCGGCCCGGCGCAGCAGGATGATGCCGGCCATGCCCACCGCCACCAGCACGGTGCCGAGAAAAACCTTGGACAGGCCGACATGGATGTACAGCCAGGGCGTGCGGAAGGTTTGCGGGAAATGCCCCTCGTGCGTGCTGGAAAGCGTCATCCAGCCGAGCATGACGAAAATTATCGGCATCACCACCGCCGCAGTGCCCCGGATCGGCGGGTAGCGCCAGTAGGCCAGCGCGAAGATCAGCCCGAAGCTCCAGACATTGCTCGCCAGAACCTCGAACATGGTAATGAAAGGCCCGTGCCCCAGGCGATCCCAGCGCAAGCCCAGCGAAACGCTGAGCAAGGCCGTGCCGAGCACCAGCGTGCCGAGCACGAAGCGATGCGGCGACTTTTTCAGCACCACGCCGAAAATCGCCACCACGCCGGAAAGCACATAGGCCACCACCGCCACCCAGAGAATCTGCAGTTCGCGCTGTTCCATATTTTGGGAATCACCCCGCCACGAGTTCGGCAGCGAGGACGGCCTCGGCAAAAACCGGGAGGCTGTAAGATATTGCGGGTGCCAGGATCATCAAATCAAGGATCATCAAATATGGGAAAACATTCGTCGGCCGCAGCCGTGAGGAAAAGCCTTGCTGGCACCTGCCTACTGACCGCGGTGCTGCTGTTCGGTTCCACCGCCGGCGGCGCGCAGGAAACGACAAGCACAAACCTTACCAGCAATTGTAGCGAATGCCATGGCAGCGACGGCCTCGGCTTCAAGCCCGGCATACCGCATCTCAACGGCCAGTCCGAGTTCCTGCTGACCAACATGATCAATGCCTTCCGGGAAGGCAAGCGATCGACCAAGGTGAAGGACCACCGCGACATAGCTGCCGCCGCCGTCGCGCCGCTGTCCACGCACTACGCGCAACAGAAGGCGCAGCGCCCCAAATCGGCGACCAGCCCGGAACTCGTCGCCAGCGGCGAAGCGCTCTATCTCAAGCGCTGCGCCGAATGCCATCTGGACAACGGACGCGACTCGGACAAGGAAGCGCCGCTGACCGCCGCCCAGGACCTGAAATATCTGATCGCGCAGACCCTGGCCTACAGTGCCGGCGAGCGGAAGTTTCCCTACCTGATGGACGAGGCCTACCGGGGTTTGAGCGAAGCCGACCTGACCGCGATTGCGCATTTCTTCGCGGCCCAGGATCAGGAAGCCCCGCAACAGAAACGCCGGCGCCGGCGTTGAGCGTCGCCCGCGGCTATCCGGCCTGCCAGGGCTTGAGCGAGAACTTGCGCCAGAAGTGCCAGGCCAGCGCCAGCACCGCCAGGGCGCAGGCCGCGAGCAGCCAGGGCATGGTCCAGTCGTAGAACACGTTGTAACCCATCCAGGTGGTCAAGCCGACATAGACCAGCCGGCCCGCAGGAATCAGGACCGATTCGCCGGGTTTCAAAGTCGCCACCCGCCACGGAAATTCGACGCTGACGTCGTGCCGGTCCGGCAGGCGAAAGCCGCTGGCGGCTGCCGGATCGATCAGCTGCTCGGGTATGTTGAGCCTGACCCGAACTTCCTCGGTCCCCAGCCGCCAGGTGGCTGACTGGTCATCCTTGTTGCCCGGATAGCCGGGGAAGTTGACCGAACCCAGCTGGGCTTCTCCCTGCTGCGGTTCCCAGCGGAACAAGGCGGCGAAGCCCTTGTTCGACGATGTGTAGAAACGGTAGCCGCGGATCACCAGCGGCACCTGGTCGCCGATTTCCGCAATACGCGGGATTCCCGCCTCGTCGCGCCATCGCACCCGATTCACGGTCGCGTCGCGCTGCAGTCCCGGCTTGTACTGAATCGTGAAACCGAGGCTCTCGAAATGCAGCGCGTCCCTGGCGCCCGAGTGCCAGGGACCGGCCTCGACGCGCTCCAGCGACTGGTGCTCGCCGCCCGTGACGACTTCGGTGGTGGCCCGCAGATAGGTAAGCCGACCGACGGCGACCAGCACGATGACCGCCAACAAGGCCAGATGAAACACCAGCAAGGGCAGTTGCCGGCGAAAGATCCGGTTGCTCAGCACCGCGGCGAGGAGATTGATCGACAGCAGGGACAAGGGCAGGACCAGCGGCAGGGTCGCGTCCGCCTCGCCCGCGCGGTCGTAGATATGGACGACGGCCGCCAGCAACAGCAACAGGCTGAACAGGGTCAGGCGCAGCGAGGCCAGGGCCATCAGCAGGCCGCGCCTCGCAGGTACGTCTAGGGCCGGATCGGAGCCGACCGGCAGCAATGTCGGCGGACGCTCAGTCGGCACGGCGCGGTGCCCCAGCGTCAGCGTCAGCGCCGGTTTCGTAGGACAGATCACCGAAAGTCGGCGTGTCAACGGCGTCGCCGGTCAGTCCCATCAAGGTGTCAGTTCCCATCGTCCTCCCGCAACTCAAAACTACAACTGGCGCCAAGTTACGAATAGCACACCGCCGTCTCGCCAGCGCCAACTTTCAGGTGGTCCGGCAAATATCATCGACGACTTGAAATTTGGCGACGTAGCATGCTTCGTGATGGAGTCACCTATGATTTCGGACTGACCCACTTGATTTTCCTTCGCTTCCTACAGCGGCATTTTGCCGAGGGCGACTTGCGGCGCGTTCCCGAACTCGTTGCATTTCGGCTGATGCACGCGCGAGATTGTGCCGCGCTTCATCGAAGGCCGGTGTTGCGGCGAGAGCCTCGCGAAAGTGTTCGGCCGCCTGGTCGAGGCGACCAGTGCGAGCGAGAAGGACACCAAGGTTGTTGTGTGCCTCCGCCGAGCGGGGGTCGCGACGCAGCGCTTCGAGGTATTCGGCCGCTGCCTGGTCGAGCAGCCCCTGTGCGGCCAGCGCCGAAGCGAGGCCGACACGCGCGGGCGCGGAATCCGGACGAATGGTGATCGCCCGACGCGAATGCGCGACGGCTTGCGCGAGGCGGTCAGTGTTTAGCAAGGCGATGGCAAGGTTGTAATGGGCATTGAATTCATCCGGCTGTTGCGCCAGCAGCGCTTCGTATTCCCGGATCGCTGCATCAAAGCGTTCCTGCCGCATGTACAGATTGGCTAGTTCGCCGCGCGCCTCCGCCAGCCCGGGGGATAGCCGCAAGGCCGCGTCGAGTTCGCCACGCGCAGCGTCAATCCGGTCCAGTCGCATGAGCATGGCAGCGTACTGCACGCGTGAATGCGCTTCGTCCGGGTGCTGGCGCACAAGCTCAGCATACGCCGCGGCGGCATCGGCGTCGCGGCCCAGCTTTTCGGACAGGCGGGCAATGTCGCGAAATGCCGCGATGCGCCGGTAATAGCCGATCGCTTCCTCCGGCTTGCCGCGCCGCTCCGACGACATGGCCAACAATAGCAGCGTGTCTTTCTGATCGTGCCCGTACATATCGAGGGCGCGCAAGAGCAGCGCGTGTGCTTCTTCCAGCCTGCCCGCCCAGCCGAACAGGCGGCCCAGGTGCTGGATGGCGTCGGCGTGGTCGGTCGGCTTCAGGCGCGCCAGCACGTTTCGCGTCACCTGCGCCTGCGCTTTCGCGCCCCACTCCGGCCCGAAGCGCACGACGCCGTCACGATTCAGTGCCTCGATCAGCGCCAAGGCAAGCAAGCGGTTGACTTCTATGGTGGGATGCACGTGGTCTAGAAAAAGCTCGTTGCCGGGAATACGGTGGCCGAGACGGCGCTCATTTTCGTCTTCCACCAGACGAATGAAATCCACCAACGGAAGTTTCAGCTTCGCGGCCACGCTGCGCACGGTGGCCTGCATGGAGGACAGTGCCCGCAGCGGGCAGACGTCCTCATCCACCGCGCGCTGTAAGGAGAGCTTCGCGGCTTCGAAGCGGCCCATCCCGTATAGCGCCCGACCCAATAGGAAATGCGTTTCCGCATGGCGCGGATCCAGCTCGAGGGCGGCTCCGAAGGCATTTGCGGCCTCATCCAGTGCGCCACGATCCAGCGCCTGCCGGCCACGCGCGTCGAGCGCGTTCCAGCGCGACAGATCCGCCACTGTCATGTTTTCCCGGTGCTCGCTTTTGAATGGTGATATGTCCTTCATATTGACCGGCGGCGTCACCATGACGACGCGCGCGCCGGCCGCGCGGCCAATGGCCGCCATGCGTGCAAGATTCCAACCAAAATGCTCGCCAATCCGGCCTGCGAGAGCATCGTCGCGATGGTAGTCCTGCGGCCCGACAAACTTGGCGAGTCGCTCACTGACGGTTGCCGGCAATATATAGCGGCCACGATCCGCCAGGCCGGCGGCGCGAATGGCGCCATCCATCGCGGCGTAGAGGCGTGTGCGCGCCAGCAAGGCCGTGCCCTCGAGAATCGGGGAAGGTAGTTCCCTCAGCGGGCCATAGCTGCGCTGTTCGACGAATTCGTTTTGCGCCGAGAGGACGATGAACACATCCGGCTCGTAACGCGCCAATTCCTCCATCAAGGCGGCTTCGCGGTAGCTCGCATAGCTGATGCCTCCGGCGTTGATCAATTCCCAGCGCCGGGAGGGATCGGCGACCGGAAGCATCTCGCGCAGCCAGCCACAGAAGGAGGTGGCGTCACGATAGGGATTGCCGTAGGTGGTGGAGCCGCCAATACAGAATATGCGCACGGTATCCTGCGCCTTGACCTTGGGAAAGCTTTGTCGGTTGAAGTGGCCCAGTTTGTCATGGGCAGTCTCCATCACTACCGTGTCATCGGGCTGCGGCTTCTCGACAAACAAAGGCAGGCTGGCGGCAAAACCGACGAAGGGATCGTCGGTCGCCAAGCGCGGTGCAACGCCCGCGATGGACAGCGCCAACTCGGCCAGCGCAAGGATGAGGGCGACCACCAATGCCCCGAACAAGGACTTTTTCCACACCGGCAGCCGCGCCGCCAGGGCTTGTGCATGCCGCGCCGTCCGGCCGTTGCCGGCGGCGGTACTGTGCTTAAAAAAGCGCATAGATGAATGGCGCGATGCTGCTGGTCTGGACGAACGCAATCAAACCGCCGACCAGCACTAGCAGAAACAAAATAGGCGCAAGCCAGTACTTCTTGCAGTAGCGCAGGAACAGCCAGAGGTCGCGCAGTAATTCGAACATCAGAAAGGATGCCTCATGTTGGTGGGAGCATCGGAGGTAACCCGATAGCTCGATCGTTCGGGATCAACGCCGAGTTCCAGGGGATGTCGGCCTACCGCTCTTGAAATCCATCCCGCCGGAACGATCACGAGGAAATAGATCGACCCCAGAATCAGCTTCGTCTGAGCGCGGGCAAAAATTGCGGTCAGCCTGCTGCGCAGCGTGGGCGCAACGGCGGATACGGCGGCGGGTGCGGTTGGCAAATCCGGCTGCGCTTTCCGCTCCAACAGGTAATCGCCGATCACCAGACAATCCACACCAAGCTTCATGAAGCAGTGAAAAGCTTCGGCCGGCGAGTTGACGATGGGTTCGTCGGGACCATTGAACGAGGTGTTGAGCAGCACCGGAACGCCAGTCATGGCCCCAAACCGTTCCAGCAACTGGTGGAGCCGGGGTTGATATTTTTTGGACACCGTTTGCAATCGGGCCGATCCGTCCACATGGGTGACTGCCGCCAAGGCCGGCTTGCCCGGCAACGGAGGCTGCACCAGTTCGGCGAAGCTCATGTAAGGACTCGGCAGACTTACACCGAAGTGCTCGGTGGCCCGTTCCTCGGTGACAGCGGCGGCGAACGGACGAAAAGACTCGCGTCGCTTGACGTGCAGGTTCAGTCGTTCGCGCATTGCCGCAGCGCGCGGATCGGCGAGGATGGAGCGCGCACCCAGGGCGCGCGGGCCGAATTCCATGCGGCCTTCGAACCACCCAATGGTTTCGCCTTCAAGCAGCCGCCGCGCCACCGTTTCGAGCAGTTCCGCTTCGTCGAGGCGCTCATAGCGCGCGCGCAGTCCGGCGAGACAAGCAACCACTTCCGAATCGCCGTAGACAGGGCCGAGCAGTGCGGCACCCATGCCACCTTGCATCGACACGCTGCGCGGCCGGCCGAAATGCTGATGCCACGCCGCCAGTGCGGCACCGACCGCGCCTCCCGCGTCGCTGGCGGCCGGTTGCACCCAGATGCGGCTGAACGGTCCTTCGCGGCGTAAGCGACCGACGGCGACGCAATTTAGCGCGACCCCGCCGGCCAGACACAGATTCGTCATTGCCAATTCGCGGTGCGCCGTGGCGGCAAGTCGCAGCAGGATTTCCTCGGTAACGTGCTGGATCGAACACGCGATATCTTTCTCGCGCTGGGTGATCGGCGTGCCGGGCAAGCGTGACGGGCCACCGAACAGCGCGCAGAAACGCTGGTTCACCATCGTCAGACCCACGGCGAAATCAAAATACTCGAGTTGCAAGCGGAAGCTGCCGTCTGGCTTCAGGTCCACCAGCCGAGACAGGATGAGGTCGGAATAGCGCGGCGTGCCGTAGGACGCCAAGCCCATCAGTTTGTATTCGTCGGCATTGACCCGGAAACCGCAGAACTGAGTAAACGCCGCATAGAGCAGCCCCAGCGAATGCGGGAAGCGCAACTCCCAACACGGCGAGATATCCCGGCCTTCGCCGCGCCACAGCGAGGTCGTCGCCCATTCGCCGACGCCATCCACGCATAACACGGCGGCGCGGTCGAAGGGACTGGGAAAGAACGCCGAAGCAGCGTGGGATTGGTGATGCGCGCAAAACAGTAGCGGCGGCAGTTCGGCGACACTACAGCCAGAGGCATCAGCCAGGGCCTCACGCAGAATGCGCTTTAGCGGCAGCTTGTCCTGGAGGAAGGCTTGCATCGCGGCAATGAAGTTGCGCGCGCCGCGAGGTGCCAGTGCCAGATGGGTCTCAAGCAGACGATCGAATTTCTGAATGGGTTTGTCATAGAAGACAATGGCATCGAGCCTGGCCAGGTTGTCGCCCCACTCGCGCAGGCAGTAACGAATGGCGTCGGCGGGGAAGCCAGGATCGAACTTCAGTCGCGAGAAGCGTTCTTGCTGCGCGGCCGCGACGACACGCCCATCGACCACCAATGCGGCGGCGCTGTCGTGGTAATAGGCGGATATTCCAAGCAGTCCAGCCATGGTTTCAAGTACGAATTGGTTTGAAAAATCAAGGTCACCGGCAACTCGCCGCGGTTGCAGTGAAGGTACACGCCAATTTATTACTCGATATAGTGCCTGGTCAAGGCGCCGCGTGGTATCGGGTGACAGGGATCAAATGCTCACGGCGGGTTGCCGCACACTGAACGCATCCAGCTCCTTCCACTCCCGGTGGAGTTCGACGTACTTCCCTGGCTGTTGGCGATAATCGGAACGCCCTGGGTCGAGGTTCCGCACGCGCTGTCTTCCCAGTTGCCGGGCCGTGCGAAAGTCCGGATCTTGTTCTTGGCTTGCAGGTAGTAGGGACCCTGCGTGTAATTATTGCTATTACCACTGATGGCCACCTGGTTGCTGCTGCCCGCGGCAAAGCCAGCTTCCTCGCCGACATCGTTCAGATTGACCAGCAATGACTTGTTCTTCCAGCCATGCGGTACCGCAATGTGGCACCAGGTGCACTGCAGCGGTGAAGCACCCCTTTCGATGTGATACTGATGCAGGTTGCCCTTCGATCCCGAAAACCCCGTCGAGCTGGTCGGGTTGTGACACTTGAGACAGAACGCCGTATTTGCCGCCGTAGAGCTTGTCGAACTGTTGGCGTGCCACGGTCCCTTGAGAATGAACGGATTGGCCGATCCGTGAGGCCCCCACGGACTCCCGGTACCCGTTGAGGTGCCGCTTCCCGCCAAGGTGCCGTTAGGGACCACCGAACTCGTCGAGGTTACGTTCGAGCCATGACAGTCGGAGCAATACATGGTCTGGCTGCCCACGGCATTGCTCCATGGCAGACGCCAAGCACTGGTGGCTGTCACCGAACGCAAGCTCGCGGTACGCCCGGTCGGCTTCATCACCGGATGCCAGGAGCGGTGGTTGTTGCTGTCATAGCCGATGGCGCCGCCCTCGTCGCCCAGATTGACGGCAACGCTCGAGGTCGACTCGCTGTCGTGCCCGGCCGGCGCATGAAACTCGCGCGCCTGATCGGTGTACTGGGTCAGACCGTTGATGCCGATCGAAGTGCCGGATGTCGGCGGGCTGGCGCCGTAGGCATAGGAGGAGTGGCATTTCAGGCAGACCTGGTACTCGCGGGTGACATAGCCCTTGGTGTCCGGATAGGTCGTCACGTCGGTTGTCGACAGGCTGTCGCTGCCGGGGTCGCCACGACGCGTCGTGTAGTAGCTCTGGGGGATTGCCGTATTGAACTTGCTGGCGTCGGTGTAGGTATAGAGCGGCTCGACGCCCCAGGCGCCGCGCAGCACGCCTGAAGCCACGTTGTTGTGCGTGTAGCCGCTGATGTCCTTGTGGAAATGCGTGCCCTCCTTGTCGTCCTGCTGCGCCGCCGGATTGATCCCCGCGGTGAATGCGCCCGTGGTGCTGACCTTGCCGTCGAGGCGATGCAGCCGCACCACGCGATGCGGGTTGTGGCAGTCGGTGCATTCCGCATGACGGTTGGCCAGCAGGGTCTGGCGCTCGACCATGTCCGCGCCGCACTTGGCGACCCCGCCGGGGCAGTCGGTGGCATTGTCGCCGCCGATGTCATGTATCTCGGAAGCGTTGGTCAGTGGCATCTTGTAGGTCGACTGAAAATCCGTGTAGATGTCCGGCACGGAGTCGACGTTGCCGAGTATCGAGTTGGCCAGCAGCCGATGGCACTGATAGCAGGTCTCTTCGAGCTTGGAAACTCCGCTGCTTGCGCCCTGGCGGGTCAGGCGGCGCGCGCCGCTCACGGTATGAGTGTCGTGGCAATTCAGGCAGGCGACCTTCCACACCGGCATGCCCTGAGGGAATTGCCTGGTGTCGGCCGCCCCGGAGGTATAGGCCTGCGTCGCGATGTTCGAGTTGGCATGCGAGGAATAGGCCCAGCTGAAGGAATTGGCCGCAGTCCCGTCGTTGCCCTTTTGATGGCAGGACAGGCACACGATGTCATTTGCATCGCTGTAGGATTCGCTGGGCTGCGCCATCTGGAAACGGTTGCGCCGCAGGAACTTGATGTTGCGCTCCTTGGTGATGTCAGCCGCGTCGGCCACATCTGTGGTGAGCGTGGTCTCGCGGATGTGCGGATCGTGACAGGTGGTGCATTGCATCTGGCCGGTGCCGCCGCCGGTTCCCGAGGTTGTCTCCAGCGGCAGCACCGGGCGCGTCGATGTGGACCCGTACAGCCCGGTACCCGAGGTGCTGCTGCCGAGGCCGCTGCCCTGGCCGCCGCCGCGCGTGCCCACCAGGGGATGGGTGCCATTGATCAGCGGCATCGATGCCAGGGGACGCAGCTCTCCGTCCTGATTGGTCAGTGCCGTGCTGTAGGTGATTGAAATCGGATGGTCGTTGGCCAGGTTCTGCCCGAGATTGCGCGTATAGCCCTCGGTGCCCGCAGGCATGGTGGTCGACGTGCTGCCGCCGACTTCGATTGCGCTGCCGAATCCCGAGCCTGGAGCGTTGATGACATTGCCCAGCGCGATGGTGCCGTCGTGGCAGGAAAGGCACAGCTTGGAACTGCCCAGAGGCTGACCGCTCCAGCCGGCCTGAATCGACGCCATCCGGGCATCCAGCGATTCGCTGTTGTAGGGCGTATAGGTCGCCGCATACGTCGCCGCCGTGTCGGCGGCACCGCCTATCTTGCGATTCCATAGCGGCGCAACCGCCGAGGCGTTGGCGGCATGCGGCGTATGGCAAAAGACACAGACCTGGGTTTCGCTCGATGATTTTGTATTGCCGGTGGCGCCGCTGGAGGACAGGTTGTGCTTGGTGTTGCGCACATCGGACTGGCGCGCCGCATGGGCCGCCGGCACCGCCAGGATGCCGCAAGCCGCCAGCAGGATCAGCGGCCGCAGGAAACTATTCACTCTCCGCTCCTCCACCGAGAAACTGGAACACCGACACGCGGCTGTTCAGGGTGTCGGCCACATAGACACGGTTGTGCGCATCGGTCCAGACTCCCGCGGGGAGGTGAAACTTGCCCGGTTCGCTGCCGACACCGCCGATCGACATCAGGAATTCACCTTTCGGGTTATAAATCAGCAAGTGATCGTAAAAAGACTCGATGACATAGATATTGCCTTCGCTATCCGCGGCCACGCCCTTGGGCCTCACCATGTTGCCCACGAACATACCCAGCTTCCCAACCGTAGCAAGATGCTTGCCGGTTTCGGCCGACAGGGTCTGGACCCGCGCGTTGATCGTATCCGCAACGTATAGCTTCTGGTGACCGACCGCGATATAGGTCGGGTAGTTGAATTCTCCGGGCCCTTCGCCGCGCTCTCCCCACACATCCAGAAGCTTGCCCTGCAAGTCGAACAGCTTGACCTGATGGTCGGCGGTATCCACCACGTAAATCCGCCGCGTCGACGGGTCGTAAGCGACGCCCGTCGGACGGGTCAAATGGCCCTTGCCGATGGCTTCCAGCGCATTGCCCTCTCTGTCCAGACGCGCCACCAGCCCCAGTTCGCTGTCGGTGACAAACACTGTGCCGTCGGGGCCCAGGGCGATTCCGATCGGGCTGATGAAATTGCGCGAACCTTCAGCCTGCTGCCAAAGTTTCAGCGTGCCTTCCATTTCGTTGAAGACGAAAACCGAGGGCGTTCCACGATCCGTGACCAGGACGCGCCCAGCTTCATCGACCACGCCGGACTGCGGCCGGTAGAGTTCCCGCGGTGGCGCTTCGCCCTTGATGAATTGGAGAACCCGCCCGATCGCGTCGAACAGGCCGCTGCCTTCGGATTCGGGTTTCGTAAAATTGCGATCGCCGTAGAGGTGGCCCAGATAAACATAACGCGGCACCACGCCAGCGCTTTCCGGCGGGAACATCAAGTGCGTGGTCTGGACTCTGTCGACATCCAGCGCAAAAATGGCTTTGCTGGGCGCCTCGGCGCAACCGGACAGGGCGCCCACCAGAAATATCGTGCGGAGTAGGGATTGCAGATGCATTAGCGCCGGCGCCGTCGTATGCGAAAAACTGCAGCCGTCCGGCTGGCGCCGTCGGCTACATACATCATGCCACCATATACCGCAATCTGCTCCGGAGAAATGAGATTGAGCTGCTGCGGCAGCAGCTTTTCCAATCCGCCTTCGAAAACCCGCGAAATGCTGCGGTCGAACCCGTCAAGCACGTAGATCTCGCCGCTATCCGCCACGAGCGCCCTGGGTTGACGAATCTGTCCGAGGGCAAGCTTGCGCACCAGACGCCGGTCGCGCCACTCATTCACGCACTGACACTGCGCATCCGCCGTCAGCAGCCTGGCGCCGTCGAGAGCCACCGGTCCCGCGGCATCGAGTTGCAGATGCGCGATCGCCAAACGCCCCACGGGTTCCACCTGGTCCAGATACCGGGTCAGCGAATCCACGGCGAATACCCGTCCACTCAATGGGTCGACATCGAAATCCAGGTAGTGGCTGGCGGGCAAGCGCGGCTGCAATGGAGACTGCAACTGACCCAGCATCGAGTAGCGCTGAATCACGCCCAGAACCCCATCGAGGACATACACCTCGCCGCCGGCGCCGGCACGCAACCGGCTGGAAGTATTGATCCGTACTCCCGGCACTGCGGCCATCATGCCGCCGGCGTGCTGATAGCGAAACAATCGACCATGACCGGCATCGGCGATGAAAAGCGCCCCCAGGCTGGCCACCACGGCGACAGGAAACAGGAACGGGACATGGCGTTCATTGCCGCCCGGCAGGGGCATACCGCTGGGATCGACCTTGTCGGTGAGGCGGCCGCCGGTAACTCCGAACAAGGGTTCGAGCCAGGCATCGTTGCCGGCGGCATTGCTGGCAGCAGCAGCCGATCGGCTCGGCGTCCCGCCACAACCAACTATCGCCAGGCCGCAGGCCAGCGCGACGCCACGGCGCAGCGCCTCGCGGCGGCTACCAGCGTCCAGGGCCGCCGGTTTCATGACCGCCAACAATTCCGGTCGGCAAGCCGCGCTTGCCGGAGTGACAGAGATCGCACTGGTCAGGCGGCCAGGCAATCTCGCCGTTGTGACATGCGCCGCAAAAACGTCCCTCGACAATATCCGACATCTTGAAATCATTGCTGCCGACGCGCATCTTGAACCCAAGCTCGGCGTGACACACCTTGCATCGGAAGCGGATGCGATGAAACCAGTGAGGAAAAATCACCGGACGCACACCTTCCTTTTCGGCCCGACGATTCAGCACGACATCTCCATATTCGGCAGTGGCCTGCGGTGCTATCGCGAGCAGGCCCGGGACCAGCAGCACAAGACACCAAAATTTCAGGGGACCGCTCACTTGGGCGGTACCGCACCGGCAGGAATCGCGATCGGCAGCGAGGGCCGGGGTTTCCCGTCACCTGGCCGGGCCACGCTGTGACAACGGAAGCACTCCGTCAGGGGAAAGGATACAGCGCCATGGCAAACGCCACACTGTTCGCCCTCGAGAATTTTCAACATCGAGAACTTGGTGGCCCCTGCCTCGGCCTTGAACAGATGATCATGGCAATTCGTGCAATCCAGCCAAAGCGTATGCTGGCGATGCGGGAAGCGCACGATAGGCATGCCGCCTTTCAGATTCAGCAGAACATCCGATTCGTAAAGCCGAATCTTGGTATCGGGCCGAAGATTGGCGCGGGGGTTGATTTCACCTTTTTCCAGGGATTGAACCCACCGCACCATGTTCCCGGCGGTGTCCGGTGTCAGCTTGGACAGCGCTACTTCGGGCTCCTGCAGAACTCTAACGGCGGGCCCGCGGGGATCATGTATGCCATCCTTGCGCAGGGAAGCCCATTCGTCTCCCCATGCCGCCGCACTTGCTAGAACCGCCAAAACGGCGACAAACCGCCGCTGTGCCGGCTTACCCGGGAATATAAATACCCGCATTGCGAATAGCGCGCACCAACTCCGCGGTAGATTCCTCCAGCAGTTTGACTGCTTCATCATAGGCTTTGCGCGACGCTGCGTCGTCTGCCTTGATACGCAGTGCCTGACCCTTCGAAAGGTAGGCCTGGACCATTTCGCCGCTCGCTTTCTTGTCATCGACGAGAACTTTGATCAGCATCTGATGCGTATTGTTCCGATCGATTTCATAGTGATACTCTTCTTCCTTGTTCGCGAAGTTCAGCGAACGTACCAGCGTATCGCCACTACGCAGGCTAGTCAGCCCGGCCTTGGCGACCAGATAGCCGCGATCGATCTCGGCGCGCGCCTCCTTGAACTTGCGCTCTTGCGCCAGCACTGCCGCTGTGGCTATCGACTTCTCGATCTGCACGACGGTTTCGCTCACGCCCTTGGCAGACTTCTCGTCGGAGACACGCTTGTAGGCACCCAGCAAGGCTTGCACACTTTCCAGACGCAGCAGGTAATCGTTCTCGAGTTTCTTTGCGCTGACTTCTTCCGGCGCAGCAAAGCGCACGGCATCGAAGAAGGTGGAACGCGATTCAGCCAGCAGTGCGGACGCCTTTTCCAGATTGTTCTGTTCGAGCGCCGCCTTGGCGGCACCATGCAGTTCGCGCGCACGGTCGCGTCGCTGCATCGCCTCAGGCGCTTTGCTGGAATCAATCTGGCGTGCGGCAGACGAGCTTTCCAGCAGTTTGCCTACCGAATCCAGATTGGACGTTAGCTGCACCTTGTCGATCTTGTTGCCGGCCAGACGCGATGCGGCACTTTCCGGCGCGTTGGCCGGCGGCGGAGTTTGAGCCAGCACACCCCCGCAGGCAAGCAGGGAAATCAGCAGGACCATCGGCTTGTTCATCGTAATACCTCGTTCACTTCGTCGCCGGCGCAGTTGCCTGGGCGGGACGGAATTCTTTCTTCTTCGAATGGCAAAGACGGCACTCTGAAACCGGGAAGGCCACCTTGCCGTGACAGACACCACATTTCTCGCCGAGGAGAATTGCCGCCATGCTGATCGCGTTGGCGCCTTTCTGCGGCACGAAGATCGCCGGATGGCAATTCGAGCAGTCAAGCCATTCCGTATGCTGTTTGTGCGGATACACGACGTCGGGCATCGAGCCTTTTACTTCACGCACGATGTTGAGATCGATGACGACGGGGGCGGCATTGGCATCCTGGCGGTCCCAGCGCGGGTTGATCTTTTTCTCATCAATCGCCTTTACCCAGTTGACGCGATTGCCGGCCAGGCTTTTCGGCAAAGGGCCGTACGCCGCCAACGGTGCCATCAAGGCGACGGTACCGTCATTGGCCGGATCATGGATGCCGTCCTCGACGGGCGGCGGGTTACGCTTGCCGATCGGCTTAAGCAACCGGTTGAAGGAATTGATATCGGCGGCCGATACTCCCGAGGTATTTGCCGCCGCATCGATCGATGCGGCTGGTGCGGCCGCCGCGGCAACTGGTGCAGCCGCCGTCGCAGCAGGTGCAACGGCCTTGGGAGCAGCCGCTACCGGGGCAGCGGCGGGTGCCGGCGCAGCCGCAACGGGCTTCGCCGGACTCGCCGAAGCGGTCTTTGCCGAGGCCAGCATGAAATCGACGGCCGCCTTGACGTCGCCATCCGATGCGGCCAGGTTGCCACCCTTGGCCGGCATGCCCTTGGCCGTCCCCTTCAGGGCGCTGGCATACAAGCGAGCGGTGCCGCCTGCGAGACGGGGCTGCCAGTCGGCCGCATTGCCAAATCGAGGTGCGCCGGCGATTCCAGCCGCATGGCAAACCGCACACGTCTTGTTGTACAAATCCTTGCCGGCATCGGCGGCGGCCGCCCCTCCAAAAAACACCGACATCAGGACGGGAAGAATAACTCGTTCAATTTTCATGATCGCCCGTCCCTTATTTCTTCTGTAGTGCCGCAGGGGCCAGTTTCTGGATCGTGCTTTCGTGCACTTGCGTCGGGGTACCCGGCTTTGCCGAATGACACAGATTGCAATTCTCCACCGACCAGGCGAGCTCGCCGTTGTGACAGGCGCCGCAAAACTGGCCGTCGATGATCTTCACCATGTTGATCTCATTGCCCCCCGCCTTGAACTTGAAGCCGAGATCGGCATGGCACACCTTGCAGCGGAACCGGACGCGATGAAACCAGTGCGGAAATATCGCCGGGCGCATACCGGCAGCATCGGAATAATTATTTATTACGACATCCCCGTACTCTGCGCGCGCGTCGTCGGTATCGAATGCGACTATCGCGGCAAATGCGAGCAGGATTGCGAACCAGCGTTGCCAGGGGGGTTTCCCAATCATATTACCTTCCTCTAAAAGCATGTTTTTGCTTGAATGTGGCGGCCTGAATTCTACCAGCGGCCATCGAAGATTCCGTCGAAATCACGACTGACCGAGCCGAATATGGAAGCAGATTTCCTGCCAGCCTGATCGATGGTCGTCAGTCTCAGGCTAAAGGCCAACTTTCCGAGTCGATAGTCAAGCAGATGCTGCATGGACACGCTCTGTTGACTGTTCAGCGCCCCGGCAAGCGAGCCTTCCAGACGCTGGTTCGAGAAGCTGTTCACATACATCAGATTGCCCGTGTAGTTCAACAGCGGAAAAGAAAACAGATTACGGTGTGTATAACCGATGGTGAAAGTGCCCATTGTCGTCGGCGCCGAGTTGTCGAAGCTCACGCCATTGATGGTTTCAACGCGGGAAACACTGGCAATGGAGCGGCTCCAGTTCAGCCCCGCACTGGCGGTCATACTGGCATGCCGAGTAAACTGATAGGCGCCGCCGCCCGTCAGGTTGGCGCTCTGAAAATGATGGTCGCCGGTCGAGGCGTTCGATATCGAATCGGAAAACGTCACGCTCAGATTTCCGCGCAACGCCGCGCCCAGCGTCGAGTTCCACGAAGCGGCCGCCGAATTGCTCATGGTGACCGTCGGACCCTGTTCGCTGGTGGACCGTGAAAGGCCCTGGTTCGCGGAGAAATTGACTGCCTGACTCTCGCCGAAAATAAAGTTGCGCCCAAGGCTATGGTTGGCGCTGACACTGGTACCGACGGAATTCTGCCCGGCGCTGGATGCCGTCCTCGATGCGCCGCCGCCGACGCCCCAGCCATAGTTGAATCCCATCAGTTGCAGGGGATCCCCGGTGTAGGAGACGGCCGCCGATTGCGAGTTGATGAAGGCGCGCGGCCCCTCCGACGTACCGAGTATTCCTGCAGACGCTCCCCCGGAAGCCGAGAGGTTGTTGTTGAAACGGTAGGTGCCGGTGACATTGCCGACGACGTTCAACAGGCTGCTCTTTGCACCGTTGCTGGTTACCTGCGTGTGAATCAGGTTGCCGCCGCCGGTCAGCGTCAATGGCTGGTCTTCGTATGGCCTCCAGGTGAAGCTGGTGGTGCCCAGAAGCAGGTTTGCGGCATTTTCGATGGATGCATTTCCTTGAGCTGACGTCGTCTGATTCCGCGTGTACTCCAGCGCGCTGTTGATGCTCAGATCCTCGTGCACCCACCAGCCATGACTCACCTTGCCGGTCAGCCGACGATAGTTTTCGGCCGACAGATCCGCCGCCGACGAAGTCAGCCCGAAATTGGCGTTGAGCGCATGCCTGCCTTCCAGCAGATGATCGAAGTCGAATTCCGCCCCCGTCGAGAAATCCCCGAGCAGCGACGTAGTGGAACTGGTACCGGTCGCGGTGCTGAAGCTGTTGCGGTTGAACGATGCGCCATAGCGCTCACGGCCTTCCTCGGGACGGTACTGCTGACGCAGCGAAATATTATTGAAGCGGGTCTCCTGCCCCACGTCGAAGGCCCTGGTCTCTGAACTCCCCTGCGTGAAATTGACGCTGAGCGGATAACGGCTGAGCGGCAGCACATCGGCGCCGAGCGAATAACTGAGCCCGCTGCTGACTCCTTTGACGTTCTGTCCGGTCGAAGACGAGTAGGTCGACTTGCCCAGGTTGTAGTTGAACGATCCGTTCCATTGCGCGACATAGGGGGCGACGACAAAACTGCTGGCCTGGAGTGCGACGGTATTTATATCGTTGAGAAAATTCGTACCCTGCCCCTGCGTCGAGTTCAGACTCGACACCGTGTTTCCTGCCCAGCGGATCGGCGCCATGCCCCATCGGGTTTCGCCGATATCGGGAAGGCTGTCGCCTGGAGCGTTCTGCACACGGGTAGGCGCAGCGGATCCTGCGGCCGGGCGCCGCGGTGTCGATGCCGGACGCGGATCGAAGGGTATGGGTTGTTCCGGTGCGTCCGGTCCGTCGTCTGTCGTCGGCCCACGCGGCTGCGGATCACGTCCAACTCTGGCAGTTCCCTGCCCACCCACTGCAGGTGTACCGGCCAGGACCGTCACGCTGCCCGGCATGGCCCGCAGCAAGCCCAGGTTCTGCGACAAGGTCAGGCGAAGGCTTGGCTCGGGCCGCGCGGCGGCGGCTCGCTTCCGTGGCAGAGTTTTGCTGCGGACAGGCGGTGTCAGCAGCAGGGACAACTGCAGCGGAAACTGATCGCCAGAATCGACCGCAGCCCTCGTGTCGGCCCCTCGCGGCACCACCAGGGCAGCTTCCTGACGGCCGCTGCTGGAACCGCCCTGAGACCACACCGCACTGGTGCAAAATGCGCCCCCGATCAAGCTCAGCAGCAGACGATCGGAATGGCTGCGATCACAGCCCCGCTTAGATTTCCTCACTATGCCAAACCGTTGCCATTGCGTGCTGGATGGGCGCCTGGTACAAGCCCTCCTCAGTCTATTGACTTGGCGTCTTTACTGCCGCCGGACGCCCTTCCGCAATGACCACGTCCGCATTCTTGCGCAGCGAAGCGACAAAGTCCTTCCAGACCTGATCCCGCTTTTCGCGCATTGCCAGTTGTTGCGCGCGTTCCTTGACCTGCTCATAGTCGCGCAGGGTCGCCGGTGTTCGCTCATCGACCCGAAATATTCCTATCCCCTCCAGAACCCGGACAGGCTCACCGACTTCACCGTTCTTGTAGGTTCCCAATGCAGCCTGGACTGCTTCGGGCAGCATTCCCATGTGTACGTAGCCCATGTCGCCGCCTTGCGCGGAACTGGGATCAGCGGAAACCATGCGGGCGATATCCGCAAAGTTCGCTCCTCCCCGAATCCTGCGTACTATGGCTTCCGCCTCGGCGATCGCCGCATTCCATACCGAAACCGGCGACGAGGGATCCACCCCGAGAAGAATCGCATGAACCCGTAGGCGCTCCGGTTCGGTAAACAATTCGGGTTTGGCCAGATAGAAAGCCCGCACCTCATCCTGTGCCATGCTAACAGCATCACGAACCTGGGTTTCGAGCTGGGCTACCCGTACCTGCTCTTCGAGTTCGCTGCGCAATTGGGGCAGAACGCGTTCGCGGTCCCGCTGCCACTCTGGCGACCGGGCATTCTGTAGCTCGAAGGCGCTGACCCGCCGATCGACTTCCTCGCGATTGGGCTGGATGCCGCGTCGCGTGGATTCCTCGCTCAGCAGTATGCTATTTACAATATGCTCGGTGACTATTTCCCGCGCCTTCAGCAAGTCTTCGTCGGGCACGCGGCCATGATAGTACTTCGTCCGCAAATAGGCGCCGAAGGCGGCGTGAAACTCCCCTTGGGTCACGCGCCGGGAATTGACCCGGGCGAAAAGTCCCTGCTCGATGGCCGGCGCAGGAGCAGACGCACCGGCTGCGGAAGCTGCCGTTCCCGATGCGGCAGAAGAAGCCTGTCCTGGCGCCTGACCAAGTACCGGCGAGGAAAGGGCAAGCATCATGAGCGCGCCGAATCCGGCAAGCGTTGGACCGGAAAGCCGTTTCATCAATAGTTTCCTCCTGGTGGGCGCGCTTGAATTCCAAGCCGCGGGTAGACAATGTTAAAGCGTATGGGTTTCATGCACCATGCAGCGAAAAAAAAAGCCCCACGAAATTTCGCGGGGCCTTGTGCTACTCGGTGAAGCCAGGGCGGTATGTCAGCCGGCCATCGCTACTTGACAATCCGTACTGCTGTGATGGCCGATCTTTCGTCGCCGATTACTTGTTGTGACAGGTGAGGCAGACCGCGCTGGCAGCATTCGACTTTCTCAGGAAGGTGCCGTTCGACGTATTGTGCGGATCATGGCAGCTGCCGCATTCGACGAAATAGTCGCTGTTCCGCGAATACAACTGGATGTCGGCCTTGTCCCGCTTGCTGTTCGAATTGCCGTCGAAGTACGCAATCGTGTTGGCGGACATGGTTACCGGTGCATTGAAGTCCGCGTCGGCACAGTTGGTCAGAACGCCTGCACCACCTGAAAGGGTCATGCCACCACCGCAGTAAGGCACCTGGATCGGGTGATCGTTGGTCAAATCCACGCCCAGGTTGGCGATCGAAGTCTGAACAATCTTGCCGTCGGCGGTGGCGCTCCATGTGTAACCGGCGCCGCCATAAGCCCGAGTGCCGGTCGAAAGGCCACCGCTACCCGGAATGTTGATCAGGACGTCCATCGACTGCGAACCATCATGACAGGAAAGACAGGCGAGGGACACGCCGCCTGTCGTCACCGAACCATCCATGGTCGAGGAATTGGTCTGACTGTAAGTCGTCAGCGTGGAGTTGCTCACCGCCTTGTTCCACAGAGGTGCATTGACGTTGCTGTTCGACGCGTGCGGCGTATGGCAAAACACGCAGATTTCCGGAGATCCGTTGGCGCCCGTACCGGAGACCTTGTTACCGGCACCACCGGTAGACGTGAGGTCATGCTTGGAACCACTGATCTGCGCTTGAACCCCCATGGACATCGCCGACAGCAACAATGCCCCCCCCAAACCGAGCAGATATCTGCCCAAGTAACCACTCAAACGCTTGTCCATGACCATCCTCCTAAATTTGAGAACCAAGACCATTGATTCAATCCCACGCCCACTATCAAGCACTTTATGTGCCAGCAGTTTCAATCTAGGACGGAAGTGGTAGCAGTCAGCTTATTGAACCCAAAACAGACTCCTTGTCGTGACAATAGTCACATCAATTGGGGCCTCAGTACCGAGCCATCAGATACCGTGTCTATCCGTATTAGGTTTTTTGCGCTTGCATAAGAACCAGAATCGAGAAAATATTCCCGAAGACAAGAAACCCAGTGCGGTACTCGGAAATTATGTATTGGCGGACCTCACTTGAGTTTTTTTGCGCTACCGAGGAAACCATCGGTGGGTTTCATCGCGTAGGGCCGGAATACGTCGACGCGGGAGAACCATTGATCAACGAAATAGATGCGATCATTCTCGTCGACTGTTATTCCCGAAGGCAGCATGTAGCCGGCGGGAACATCCTTTTCGGAGCGGTCACCGACAAACATTAGTAATTCCCCATCGGAGTTGAACACCTGGAAGTTGCCGAAGGCGGAATCGGCGACATACACGTTGCCAACGGAATCCACCGCAACTTCCTTGGGCCGCGCGAAATCTCCGAGTTGTTTTCCAGCCTGGCCGAAAGTCTTGATGAACTTGCCATCCTTGTCGAATATCTGTACGCGGAAATTACCGCCATCGACAACATAAATCCGTCCGTCCTTGCCGATCGCCACATCGCGCGGCAAATTGAACTCACCCGGATTGGAACCACGCTTGCCTATGTCAAAGAGATGCTGCCCATTTCGCGTATCGAAGATCCTGACCCGATGCTGATCGGAATCCACGCCGCCGATATCGACCACATAGATGCGGCTGCCGTCCGGGCTCACGGTAACGCTGGACAGCCGTTTGAACATCTTCGGATCTCCAATTCTGCGCAGGAATTTGCCTTCGATATCGAATACCATAATTTGATTTCGGGTCGCATCGGCGACATATACGGTGCCACTCCGATCCACATCGACACCAAGCGGTTTCAATACCGTGTTTTCCACATCGGCGTCACCGATCTGGTAGTGCCTTTGGCCGGGAACATCGAACACGCGAACCATCCGGGCGGCCGAGTCGGTCACCAAGACCTTGCCCCGATATACCGCTACCGCATAGGGCTTCACCAGAGGCTGGTTTTCGACGCTTGCCACTCCGGTCAACGCGCGCCTCAACGCACCTTCGTCGGTTTCCGGGGTGACATCGGCGCTGCCGCGTATGGTCCGCTCAAAAACAAACCTGGGTTCATCCGGTGGTAGTGGGAATACGAGTTCTTTCGCAGCCCGGCCGACCTGACTCATGTCGCGCTTGTCGATTGCCACGCAACCCGAGAGCGAACTCAGCGCCGCCAACATGAGAATCGAGCCGCCGAGCCGAGAAAAGGATGATTTCATTGATTTGCTCCGATGGTTATTCATACGTTCAGCCGCTGCACAGTGCACCATGATCATCTCGCCCTTGCTACTTGTCGTGACAGGTCAGGCAAAGCTTGCTGCCATCATTGGCCACTCGCAGAAAAGTTCTCGCCTGACTGTGTGGATCATGGCAACTGCTGCATTCGATATAGGGAATGATCGAGCCACGGACATCGATCTCGTCCTCTTCCCCGCTTGCACCCTCCCGGCGCCCATAAAGAGGTAAGTCAGCGCGGGTGCGACGCGCCGTCACGCCATCCCGCGAGACCCACCAAACCGCCCTGCCTTCAATCAAGCCTTGACTGGCATCGCGAAAATCGTCCACCGCCGTAAGATGCTCCGCGGCCTTGAACGGTTGCGCCGAACCGCCTCGAAATGTCTGAATGGAACGGCCGGTATGCTTGATTGCTCCACGATATGGCACTCCGTAGGGGTGATCCGCCGAGGTGCGCCCCAGTTCGAACGCCTGGTTGGAATCGTGGCAGGACAGGCACGCGACCGATTGCGAACCAACCGATGGCTTGCCTAGCCCCAGACGGCCAATATCGTCATAGATCGCGAACACGTGATCGGGACCCAGCGACTGTTGCCATAAAGGGTGTCGGGGCCCCGTGTTGCCGGCATTACCGGCCGGAAGCTCTCCGATATCTATTGCCGGAGTGTGGCAGAAGACACACACCGCTCTCTCATTAACTGTCTTATCCCGCGAGCGGATCAAATTATGCGGCGTCGCACGAATATCCGCCACGGCATCGAGCGTCAGCAGCCCGCCCAGAGCAATCAGCACCCATGACAGGAGCAAATTTGCGCGCTGGGACGGCAGCCCACACTTCATGCGGCTATCCAAACCCGATTGACGGACTCACTGGGTACGTAAGGACTGGCGCGAAAAACTACATCTGCCCTGCAGCGGGCCGAATCGGAGTTAGATAAGCGTAGGACTCCACTAACCGCCAAGATGAGCCCCTTCATTGAATTCCAGTGTAGCTGCATTGTAGATTCAGTTTTCCTTGCCTGCCGTTGAGCAATTATCTGCTGTACGCCAATTCTGCTACTTCCCTTGCGCCATTCGCGTCGGGCCTTTCAAACTCGCCACCTTTCCCAGCATGTAATCAAGGCCCGCCGCCGCCTGAGCATCGGAAATCGAAGCGTTGCCGCCCTTCGGCGGCATCCCACCCTTGCCACGCAGCACCGAATTCAGGAGATATTGCCGCCCGATGGACAAACGCGGCTCCCAATCCGCCCGATTGTCGATACGCGGCGCCATGGCCACGCCGTTGACATGGCACAAGGCACAGTTCTGCAGGAAGACTTCCTGTCCTGTTGCCCGGTCTTTGGCAACCGCGATCCCCTCCATGGGTACAAGCGATGCCATCCACACGGCCAACGGCGCCAGAACCAATAAAATCCGGAAAACGGCCAAATCCATTTTAATATGCATCGCCCTGAATCTCCGCCAAGAAACCCGGAGTACCCGCGGGGAACGCAAGAATCACACCAAAGTATCTTTCAGGCTCGATCCCTGCTTTCGCCATTGCTGCATCACATCGATTCGCTCTACCATGCACGCCTTGCGCAGACAATTCCACGGAGCTCCCTAGAGGCCATGACAGCCATCCAATCCCGACTTTTTAGAACTCTTGCCATGCCTGCACTTGCCGCTATTGCCCTGGGAACACTTGCTTCCCCGGAAGTGCTTGCGGGCAAGCACGATTCCAAAGGCGCCGAATCAAGACCGGATGCGATTTACCATAATTACTGCTCGGTCTGCCACGGCGACCGAGGTGACGGCCGCAGTCGTGCGCGAAACAGCCTGGTTCCTCCGCCACGGGACTTTACCAGCGCTGGTGAACTGAGCCGCGAAACAATGATCGTGATCACCACGCACGGCAAACCCGGCACCGCGATGGTCGGCTGGAAGACTCAGCTCAGCAGCGCCGAGATAGAGGGTGTCGTCGATTACATCCGTAAGACCTTCATGATCGTGGTATTGGATCCGCGGCTGCAGAAAGGAAAATCTATCTATGCGCAAAACTGCATCGCCTGCCACGGAGCACAGGGGCAAGGCAGCAATTTGCCCATCGGCGGATCGCTGCCGGCGCGTGACCTGGCCTCACCCCAAGCGCGCGCGGAGCTGACTCGTGAACGCATGATCTCTTCGGTGACCAGCGGCAGACCTGGAACGGCGATGGCGGGATTCGGCGGTCGTCTTTCAGGACCGGACATTGAAGCCGTGGTTGACTATGTGCGTAGTGCCCTTATGGTTCCTCAGACCGACATATCAGGTACCGACGCCCATGCCGGGCGCGTGGCTGGATCAAGGGCCCCGCAGCCAAAGGCGTCAAAGCCTTCTGGCGCGGACATGAAGCAGCCGATGCCAAATGGACTGAAGGGTGACCCGATCGCCGGCGGCCGTTTCTACATGGCGAACTGCGCGACCTGCCATGGCGTCACTGGCGACGGCAAGGGACCGCGCGCTTATTTCATCAACCCGAAGCCCCGCAATTTCCTCGAGCCCGGATTCATCTCGGCATTCAACAGGCCAGCGGTTTATGCCGCGACGGCAACCGGTCGCCTTGGAACGGAAATGCCCGCGTGGAGCAAGGTTCTCAGCGAGCAGGAACTTGCCAATGTCTCGGAGTTCGTGTTTCGGCGCTTCATCCTGCCGGGGCAAAAATCAGCCAAGACCAAGTAGTCGAAGCCTATCTGCATGAGGGCGCTTGTTTTCGCCGCCATTCTGGCTGTGCTGCCATTTCAGGCGAGCGCAACGTCTTCGCGCGACTTGGTCACGGAAGGCCGCCTGATCTATAACTTCCGCTGCTATTTTTGCCACGGATACTCGGGCAATGCCAAAACCGTGGCGGCGAGTTTCCTGGCGCCGCCTCCGGCTGATTTCACGGGTGCCTCCGAAGCGACGCTGTCAGAATCAAGAATTGTCGCCACACTGAAGAATGGCCGCCCCGGAACGGCGATGAAGTCCTTCGCTTCTGTGTTGTCCGACGATGAAATTAGCGCAGTGGCACGATTTGTATTTGACGAGTTCGTTGTCAGGAAAGCCGCAAATACCCGCTATCACACCGCGGATAACGGATGGCCGGATCACGAGCGCTATCGCCCTGCCTTCCCGTTTGCGACGGGTGCGATCCCACTCAATCAGGCCTGGGAGACACTAAGCCCCGAGCAGGCGCGTGGCAAACGGCTGTTTCTGGATACCTGTATCACATGCCATGACAGGGGGGCTTCTACCGATCAGGACATGGTTTGGGAAGCCCGGCCGCTGTCCTATCCACGCAACAATTTCTCCTACTCGGTACCACCAAACGTCGATGCCACGACCAGCGCCAGTCCCTACGCCCTGCACGATATTCCGCCCAAGTTCAAGCGCCTGACCCGATCGGAACGAAAAGGGGAGAAGCTGTTTCAATCAAACTGCGCTTTCTGCCATGCCGCCGATGGAACGGGGAAGAACTGGATTGGAAGCTTTCTTGAGCCGCATCCGCGCAATCTGCGGGATACCGGATTCATGAGCCGAATCACCCGAGAGCGCTTCGTCGATGTCGTGCGCGAAGGTTTGCCAAATACTTCCATGCCAGCCTGGAAAACTGTCCTGTCCTCACGGGACATCGATGCGGTTGCGGATTACGTCAATCGTGCGTTTCATCCCCTGCGGACCGTCCCGGCGGATCCGCAGAACGCTAAGCGCTAGGGCTTGACGGCCTTCCCAGCAAATCGGGAACAAAGAAAAACATTCCTGCGCGTCCACTGTTCTTGACCTTGTACATTGATGCGTCTGCGTGTTTCAGCAGCGTTTCCCCGTCCTGGGCATCGCGCGGAAACATGCTGATGCCGATGCTCGTGGTGATCGCAACTTCCTGCCCGCTGAGTACGATCGGCGTTCTCATTGCTTCAAGGATTTTTTGCGCGACCGCGCGCACATCGGCCTCCGCGGCAACCTTCGGCAGCAATAGGGTGAATTCGTCGCCACCCATGCGGGCAACGGTGTCCGAAGCACGCACGCACTGCCGCAGCCGGCGCGCAACTTCCTTGAGGCAGGCATCACCAGCTTCATGCCCCATGGTGTCGTTGATCTCCTTGAAGTGGTCGAGATCGAGAAACATGACGGCGACTGTGCCGGATTTGGAACGTCTTGCCTGCGCCAGCACCTGATCGAGCCGGTCGAGAAAAAGCATGCGATTCGGCAAACCGGTCAGGGAATCATGAAAGGCCTGAAAGCTGATCCGCTCCTCGCGTTTTTTGCGTTCCGTGACATCGGAAAAGATGGCCACATAATGCTCGACCTCACCCTGCCCATTCTTCACCGCACCGATGCTTAGTCTTTCCGCATATACGGAGCCATTCTTGCGTCGGTTCCATATCTCGCCGCGCCATTCACCCTTCTCGCGCAGGACGCGCCAGAACTCGCGATAGAACGCGTCATCCTGCCGCCCTGACTTGAGCACCGCCGGAGTCAATCCAATCACTTCATCCGCGCTGTAGCCGGTTGTCTCGACGAAAGCCTGATTGACCAGTTGAATCCTTGAACTGGCATCCGTCACGACAATGCCCTCAAGCGAATTTTCGAACACGATCCGTGACATGCGCTGCTCTGAGAGCAGTTCCTTGGCCTTGTCCATGACCTCGTTGAAGGCTGCGGTCGCCTGACCGATTTCATCATCGCCGCTGCTGTGCAGATGTGCCGTGGCCTCCAGGTCGCCCTGGGAAATCAGCGTCAGACCGCGTGTCATTCGTTGCAGGGGTTGGGTCACCCAATGCGAGATGAAGTACCAGATGAACAGCGTCAACGGAATGCAGAGCAATGCCGCTACGCCAAAAGCACTGACCGCAAACACTCGTGCAGTTTGATTGGCCCGTGCCAGGGATATCTCCATGCTGACAGCGCCGAGCACGGTGCCTGGCTCCACCTTGTGGCAGTCCATGCAGTTCTTGCCCAGATAGTTCCTCAGGGCAATTGCAGGCAGAATGACACGCAGCTTCTCGCTTCCGTCAGTGCCCACAAATATCTCGTGATGGGCCTTGCCGGTATCCAGCACAGCGCGCTCGGCGGCGCTGTTGGGCAATTCGCCGGCATGCCCTTCGCCAAACTGGAGCACGACAGGGCGCCCGCGAAACACCTTCAGCGACTCGATATGGTTGCTGTCCCTGATCTGGTCGAGAAAAATGTTCCGCTGGGCGACCTGTCCAGTGATCATCATGCCGGTAAGTCCGGCCATGGTCATTTGATAAACGCTCTCGGCGAAATCCTGCGCCTGATCAACTGCAATCTTCTTTTGCTGCAAAGTACCCCAATAGATCAAGCCGACACCGGAGCAGATCGTTCCGGCAAGGATGACTGCGACCAGACGAACCCATATCTTGAGGTTGTTTGACCAGCCGAACCAGCTCATGTCTTTGTTATGCTCAGCATGCGGATCTCCCAAGCCGGATCCCGACTCCAGTTATTTGGTGTGCAAAAAATGTTCCAGGTATCAATGCCATGCCGATCCAAGCGGAATCCCGGTGATGATTAGCATGGGTCTTTCGAAGTGGGCCGCCGCAGGGGCGAGTTTGCTGTGCATTCTTTTATCCGGATGTGCAACATCCGGTCCGCCATGGGGACAGTACGACTCCCGCCATCATGGCGGCGCTCCAACTCCTCCTCGCAGCGAAATCACCGTGTGGCGATTGGACGACCTGGTGCGGTTTGATCAACCCATGGTCTTGCTGCGCGACTCGCAGGGGATCCATGGGGCTGTTGAAATCGGACTCGTAAAGCGCGTTCTTGCAATTGGTGAAAAAATGCTTCAAGCAGCCGGCGAGGGTCCCCAACCCGAATTGGTCTTGCTTGCTTCCGGATCGATCAACGCATTCGCTTTCTTCAATGGGAATCAACCAACGATTGCGTTCACGCTAGGCATGGTCCGCCTGCTCACGGAGGACGATGACGCCTGGGCTGCCCTGCTGGGACACGAACTGGCCCATCTTCGACTCGATCACCATCGGAACATGCATGCCCGACGCGAGAGGACAGAGACGACCAGTTCCTTCGCCGGATTGCTGCTGTCAACGATCGGTCTGCCTTTCGCCAGCCTGGCAGTCGATGCGACAGCGACGTTGGCCGATCGTGCCTTCAGCCGCGACGATGAACGCCAGGCAGATAGCACCGGCGTGGACTATATGCGCCGCGCCGGTTTTGCGGCAGAAGGCGCAGTCCGTCTGCAACAACTCTTGCTGACGACTCCCAGCAAGAACGCAATCCGATTCCTGAGTACACATCCTGGCGGCGAGGAAAGAATAGCGAACCTTCGGAAGTTGATGCGAGGCGAAAACTGATACGCTGGAATCGGGAATGGTTCTGATCCAGAATGGCATTTGAATTGAGCGAAGGAACAAGGAATGGGACTGGAGTTTGGACAGAAGCTGGCGATACTGGTCCTCGCGACCGTGTGCGGCGCTGCCGGAGCAGCGAATACAAATGCCACGCGTATCCGCGCCATCGCCGTTGAGCGTTGCAGCACATGTCACGGTCCGACCGGACAAAGTTCGAATTCCCTATTTCCAAAACTGAGCGGGCAGAACGCCGCCTACCTGATTCAGCAAATGTTCAATTTCAAGAGCGGGGCGCGGCGAAGCACGGTAATGGAGCCGCAACTGGCTGATCTGTCGGGCGACGATATCGTGCAGCTGGCGAGCCATTTCAGCGGCGAGAGACTGAATCCGCGGCCGGTGCCCGACAAGGCACTTGCCGAAGCAGGACGCAATGTGTATTTGCTGGGCAATCCCAATAGCGGCGTTCCCGCATGCGCGGTCTGTCACGGCCCCACCGCAAAAGGCGGGCAAATGCTGCCGCGGCTTGCCGGACAACACGCCGAATACCTGGAATTGCAGCTGCGCCGCTTCATCGATCACTCACGAACCACGGACCAGACCCTGATGCATTCGGTAGCATCGAAGTTGACCGAGGACGAAATTCGCTCGGTAAGCTATTTTCTGTCTGGCCTGGATTAGTACGTCCGCGCCTCTGGTCTCCCGCCGCTGAATGAAAACCCTGCTGGTCGTATACCATTCGATGACCGGCGGCACCGAGCAGATGGCGCGTGCGCTGGCGGCCGGCGCCGCGAGCGAGGGCGACGTCAGGACACGCCTGCTGCATGCGTCCGAGGCCCGAGCGGAGGACGTCGTCGATGCCGATGGCTATGTTTTCGCCACGCCGGAAAACCTCGCAGCGGTCTCCGGACTGATGAAGGATTTTTTCGATCGCTGCTATTACCCCGCACTCGACCGGATCAATGGCAGACCCTACGCCGCGCTGATTTGTGCCGGCAGCGATGGACAAAATGCGGCGCGGCAGATCGAACGCATCGCCACCGGGTGGCGGCTGCGCAGGGTGGCGGATAGCCTGATCGTGTGCACCCATGCGCAGACAGCCGAGGAAATACTTGCCCTGAAGACGATCAGCGGGGTCGACCTGGAACGCTGCAAGGAACTGGGTGCCGCGCTTGCGACCGGGCTGGTCCTGGGCGTGTTCTGATCAGACATATCGACCCGAGGCGCGCCGCAGATTGCCGGGGCATGAAGACAAACCCCGGCTCAAGGCCGGGGTTTGTCCGAGCGAGCGCGAAGCGCTGTGCGGGTCGGCGTCAGGTCGGCAGATCCAGTTCGAACGCCTTGTGCAGCACGCGCACGGCCAGTTCGAGGTATTTTTCATCGACCACCACAGAAATCTTGATCTCGGACGTCGATATCATTTGAATGTTGATGCCCTCTTCGGCCAGGATGCGGAACATCTTGCTGGCCACGCCGGGATGCGAGCGCATGCCGACGCCGACCGCGGATACCTTGCAAATCTTGTTGTCGCCTTCGACCGCACGCGCGCCGACATGCGGCTTGATCTGGTCTTCCAGCATCTTTTTGGCGCGGGCAAACTCGCTGCGATTGACCGTAAAGGAAAAGTCCGTCGTGCCGTCATGACCGACGTTCTGGATGATCATGTCGACATCGATATTCGCATCGGCAACCGGGCCGAGGATCTGGTAAGCGATACCCGGACGGTCCGGCACGCCGAGCACGGTGAGCTTGGCCTCGTCACGGTTGAACGCTATGCCTGCGATGATCGGTTGTTCCATATTGGTATCTTCCTCTAAAGTGATGAGCGTGCCGCTGGTCTCCTGACCTTCTTCCTCGAAGCTGGAAAGCACGCGCAACTTGACTTTGTATTTGCCGGCGAATTCGACCGAGCGTATCTGCAGCACCTTGGAGCCGAGGCTGGCCATTTCCAGCATTTCCTCGAAAGTGATGCGATCCAGCTTGCGCGCCTCGGGAACGATGCGCGGATCGGTGGTGTAGACACCGTCGACATCGGTGTAGATCTGGCATTCGTCTGCCGTCAGCGCTGCTGCCAGCGCCACCGCGGAGGTATCCGAACCGCCGCGTCCCAACGTCGTGATGTTGCCGTCGGCGTCTACGCCCTGGAATCCGGCGACCACGATCACCGCATCGTCGTCGAGATCGCGCCGGATGTTTGCGTCGTCGATCTCCAGAATTCGCGCCTTGGTGAACGTGTTGTCGGTCAGCACCTTGACCTGGCCGCCGGTGTAACTCTTGGCCTTGAGGCCTAGATCCCGGATCGCCATGGCCAGTAGCGCGATCGTGACCTGCTCGCCTGTGGAAATCATCACGTCGAGTTCGCGCGCATCGGGCTGTGGGGAAACATCCTTGGCCAGCGCGATCAGCCTGTTGGTCTCGCCGCTCATGGCGGAAACCACCACCACCAGCTGATGCCCCTGCGCTTTCCAGCGTGCGACGCGCTTGGCGACATTGCGAATGCGGTCGGGCGAACCCATTGATGTACCGCCGTATTTCTGAACGATCAAAGCCATTGCCGTGGTTGGTCAGTTAGGAAGCCGTGAATTTTACCCGATAGTTCCTTTGCCCAAGCAGGCCAAAAGTCAATAACCATTTCCCTGCCGAAGTTATACCTTCGTACTAATGTCACTACAATTTTCTTGTATGGCAGACGAATTTATCATATAGTTCAAACTCTATTACCGAAGTAATAGAGTTTGGGATATTCGAATCCCAACGTATTTACCTGATTACAATAAGTTCAAGGAGTAATTCAATGAAAGCCAATGACAAGGTTGATGCCCGCGAAATCCGCCGCAAGCTGGGAATGAACCAGCAGCAGTTCTGGTCCAAGTTGGGCGTGACCCAGAGCGGCGGCTCCCGTTACGAGAGTGGACGCAACATGCCGCGTCCGGTTCAGCAACTGTTGCGGCTGGTTCACGTCGAGCAGATCGACATCCAGAAGATCCGGCGCGAAGACTATGAAGTCGTCGAGTATCTGCGCTCGTCCAAGTCGGACGTGTTCAAGGAACTGAAAAAGGAAGCCAGGGCCGCAAGCAAGAGCAGGAAGAGCAACTGAGCGCTCCTTGCATCAGGGGCTGACGCGCACCGTCAGCCCGGTTTGGCGGACGCGTTCCGCCAGTTCCTCCAGCCATCCCGCTTCGATTCGCGCCAGCCGGGGTGCTTCTTTCTGCTGCGAGGGACGCGCCAGGCTGTAGAGATGAACGCCGGCCAGCTGAGGTGCCAATGACGCCAGCAGTGCCAGCCAAGCGTCCACCTCGTGGGCGGCAGGTAATTGGTTGTCGAGGCAAAACCAGCAAGTCTGCACCCAGGTTGGAGCCAATCCGGCACAGCATGCCAGCCGTCGCGCCACATGGTCAGGCCGGGCGCGTGTGCCATTGATACGGGCTAGCCCGGCAGCAGTTCCGCTGTCGAGCTTGAACCAGACTTCGCCGCCGGCGCTGCCGATGCGCGCAATGCCGGTTTGCACGGTTTTGCGATCGAGCAGGCTGCCGTTGGTGATCAGGCGCACGAGTACTTTGTCGGTCAGGCCGTGGGCGGCCAGCACGCGCTGGACGACCGCCACGGCGTCGGCGAATTCGATGGCGCTGGTCGGTTCCCCATTCCCCGAAAATGCCACATCGACCAGTTGCCGGGCGCCGACCGGAACGCGCGTGGCCATGAAGTCGCCGGAATTGGCCCAGGTCAGGAAATCGTGCAGTTCCCGCTCAAGCAGTTTCAAATCGATAGGCGGCGGTCCGCCGCGCTGCAAATCCGGAACCTGGCAGTAGATGCAACGCCAGTTGCAGGCATTGTTCGGGTTCAGGTTGATGCCGACCGAAACACCGCCGGCCCGACGTGAAATCACCGGATAGACATAGCGCATGCCGGCGCTGTCGCGGGAATGGTCTTCGGTCTTGAGCAGGATGCGGGACATGGCAGAACGAGGGAATGAAAAGCTGCAGGGATTTCCAAGAGTTGGCGCTGGCGGGACGGCGCTGCCGCACGGCTATAATGCGCGCCAGCCCACCGGCAGCGCAGCTGCGAACACTTTGCCACAAACCCGGCCACTCCGATCATGCGTATAACCCGCCGCCTCGAATTCGATGCGGGCCACCGTATCCCGAATCATCAAAGCCAGTGCCGTCACCTGCACGGCCATCGCTACGCCCTGGAGATCACGCTCGCCGGCGGCGTCATTGACGCCGCAGGACGTCCGGACGACGGCATGGTGATGGATTTTTCCGAGGTCAAGGCGATTGCCAAACAGCATGTAGTCGATCGCTGGGACCATGCCTTTCTCGTCTGGCGCGGCGATACGGTCGTGGCGAGCTTTCTCGCCGGCATGCCGGAACACAAGACGGTCGTGCTCGACGCCGTCCCGACGGCGGAAAACCTCGCCCGCATCGCCTTCTCGATTCTCGATCCGCTCTATCGCGACAGCTACGGCAATCATCTGCACCTGGAGCGCATCCGGCTCTACGAGACCCCCAACTGCTGGGCCGACGCCAACCGCGACGACCTCGCCTGATCCGTCCCGAGGTTTTCGGGATTCCGCTGTTGTTCCGTTAGACGGAACCGATTTCCGCCCAATTCAATTCCCGATTGTCTCTCGCGTATTCCAATGCTATGGTTGCCGTCGAATTTGGCACCTGACCAGATCAACAGAGAGGAGTACAGCCCATGCATGGCTTGATGATGAACCGACCGCTGATGATTTCAGGGCTCCTGCAGCACGCCGCCCAGAATCACAGCGATACTGAAATCGTGTCCCGCCTGCCGGTCGGTGGAACGCATCGTTACACTTACAACGATGCCCATCGCCGCTCGCGTCAATTGGCTCGCATGCTGCTGTCGCTCGGTGTCAAGACCGAGGACCGCATCGGCACCCTGGCCTGGAATACCCACCGGCACTTCGAGATCTACTATGCGGTTTCCGGTATGGCCGCGATCTGCCACACCATCAACCCACGACTGTTCCCCGAACAGGTCGCCTATATCGTCAACCATGCCGACGACCGCTTCATTTTCTTCGACGTCAACTTCGCCAATCTGATCGAGGCGCTGGTGCCGCATTGCCCCGGCGTCAAAGGCTGGATCGCGCTGTGCAGCCAGGCTGAAATGCCGAGCAATGCGATTCCCCATCTGCTGTGCTACGAAGAACTGCTGGCGGCGCAAAACGACGACTACGAATGGCCGGAGTTCGACGAGAACACCGCGTCCTCGCTGTGCTACACCTCGGGCACCACGGGCAACCCCAAGGGCGTGCTCTATTCGCATCGCTCCACGGTGCTGCATGCCTATGGCGCCAGCCAGCCCGATGCGCTGGGCGCTTCGGCGCGCGACTGCATCCTGCCGGTGGTGCCGATGTTCCACGTCAATGCCTGGGGCCTGCCCTATTCCTGCGCACTGAGCGGCGCCAAGCTGGTGATGCCGGGTCCGCATCTGGACGGCGCCAGCCTTTACTCGATGTTCGAGGAAGAAGGCGTCACCATGTCGGCCGGCGTGCCGACGATCTGGCTCGGACTGCTGCATTACCTGCAAGCCAACAAACTCAAGCTATCGACGGTCAAACGCCTGGTGATCGGCGGCTCGGCGGCGCCGCCGGCCATGATCCGGACCTTCGACGAGCAGTTCGACATCACCGTGCTGCATGCCTGGGGCATGACCGAAATGAGTCCGCTGGGCACGGTCAATACCTACAAGCACAAGCATCTCGCGCTGTCGGCGGAACAGCGCGACCGCATCCGGCTCAAGCAGGGGCGCAGCATCTTCGGCGTCGAGTTGAAGATTGTCGATGGCAACGGCAATGCCCTGCCGCATGACGGCAAGGCCTTCGGCGACTTGCTGGTGCGCGGGCCCTGGATCACCAGCGGCTATTTCAAGGGCGAAGGCGGCGACGCACTGCGCGACGGCTGGTTTCCCACCGGCGATGTCGCGACCATCGACCCCGACGGCTACATGCAGATCACCGACCGCTCGAAGGACGTCATCAAATCGGGGGGGGAATGGATTTCCTCGATCGATCTTGAAAACATTGCCGTCGCCCATCCGGCGGTCACCGAGGCGGCCGTCATCGGCGCCGCCCATCCGAAGTGGGACGAGCGCCCGCTGCTGGTAGTGGTCAAGAAAACCGGCCAGGAAGTCAGTCGCGAGGAATTGATCGCCTTCTACGAAGGCAAGGTGGCGAAATGGTGGATACCGGACGATGTGATATTCGTCGACGACCTGCCGCACACGGCCACCGGCAAGCTTTCCAAACTGCAGCTGCGCGAGCGCCTGCGCGATTACCGTTTTAGCGACGGCCGCTCCGCTTAACGCCGATACAACCGGCGTTAGCCTTTACTGAAACTTCGTTTTCCGGGAGCATGAATTGACGACACCGATCACCCTCTGCGGCTTCGCCGTCAGCAACTACTACAACAAGGTCAAGCTCTCCCTGCTGGAGAAAGGCGTTCCTTTCACCGAAGCCGTGGTTTTTCCATCGCAGGGAGATGAGATGCTGGCCGAGTCGCCGATGGGCAAAGTGCCTTTCATGCGCACACCCAAGGGAGTGCTCAGCGAATCGCAGGTGCTCACCGAGTTCATCGAGGACAGCTGGCCCGAGCCCGCGCTCTATCCGCACGACATTTATGCGCGCGCGCGCTGCCGCGAACTGATCGAACACATCGAGCTGCATCTTGAGTTGCCGGCACGCCGGCTTTACCTTGAAGCCTTTTTCGGCGGCACGGTATCGGAGGAGACCAAGAAGGAAGTCGCGCCGCTGCTCGAAAAAGGCCTCAGGAGTCTGACGCGGCTGGCCCGTTTTGCACCCTTCATTGCCGGGGACAGCTTCACCCATGCCGATTGCGCGGCGTGGGTGCATCTGCCGCTGGTCAGCCAGGCCTCGCGCAAGATCTACGGCCGTGATTTCGTCGATGAGTTGCTGCCGCAAGCCAAGGCTTACCTGAAACTGATCGGCGAACGGCCTCATGCGCAGAAGGTCAATGAGGACCGCAAGGCGGCCATGGAAGCCTACATGTCGCGTCCGAAGAAATGAGCGCCGCAGTCCGTCTGGAGCTGGCCGATGGCGTGTTCCACATTCAAATGGCACGCCCGGAAAAGAAGAATGCGCTGACCGCGGAGATGTACCGGTGCATGGCAGATGCACTGGCCGATGCCGACAACGATCCGGCGGTGCGCGTGATCCTGATTTCCGGCGCCGGTGGCAATTTCACCGCCGGCAACGATCTGGCGGATTTTCTGGCAACGCCGCCGATGGACGAGAGCGCCCCGGTGTATCGCTTCATCGAGGGCTTTTCCAGGCTGGAGAAGCCCTTTGTCGCGGCCGTCGAAGGCGTCGCGATAGGCGTCGGCACCACCATGCTGCTGCACTGCGACCTGGTCTATGCGGGCAGCAGCGCGCGCTTCGCCCTGCCCTTCGCCAATCTTGGCCTGACCCCGGAAGCCGCATCGAGCCTGCTGTTGCCGTTGCGTGCGGGACACGCACGCGCTGCCGAAATGCTGATGCTGGGGGAAGTCTTCTCCGCGCAGACGGCGCTTGAGGTCGGCATCGCCAACGCGGTGCTGCCCGATGCACAGGTGTTCGCTCACGCCATTGAGCGCTGCCGAAAACTGACCACCCAACCGGCATCGTCGCTACGACTTACCAAGCAATTGATGAAGCGGGCACCAAGCGCCCTGATCCAGGAAACCATGAACGCCGAGGCCGAGGTCTTCAGGGAGCGCCTGGTGTCCCCCGAAGCCAGGGAGGCTTTCGCCGCCTTCTTCGAAAAGCGCAAGCCGGATTTCTCAAGTTTCAACTGAGACAAAGAACGAAAGGCCGCGGTGCTAAAATCCGCGGCCCGACGGATGGGTGGCAGAGCGGTTGAATGCACCGGTCTTGAAAACCGGCGAAGGTGCAAGCCTTCCGTGGGTTCGAATCCCACCCCATCCGCCACCTCCAGCAAGCAAATTCGCCTTTCGGGGCGCTCTGCATCGCCGTACCGTCAGCGCCAACTCCTGAGCATCGTCGCAGCTTGTCCGCAGTTCCTGCATCGGAGCGCTCGCTGCCTCACTCCCCCTGCTTGGGCGCCGGTTGATTCCTTGCTTCGACAGACAGCGGGTCTTTGACGGATGGCGCCGGCGAACGAACAATTTGCGCCCCCGTCTCGCCATAACTTTTGCTCTCGCTTTCGAGAACTATAGTCCCGTCGCGCACCAGTATCCGGCTGGCGCGCACAATGCCTTCGCGGTTGAGCTCGCCACCGGGTAGCGCATGTTTCATCGTCAATCCAGCGGGGGTCGCCTCGGGCGCCAGACTTCGTTGCAGGCGCAACCGTGGAGGCTCGCTGGCCACGTCCGGACTCGGCCTCCCCGGCAAACGCGGGTCAGTAGCAGACCGCGACGCCCCCAGGGTCACCGATGATCGAAGTCCCGTCCGCTTCCCGCCATCGCCTGGCGTGATCAATACGTCCGTCGCCGAGGCGGCCGAGGAAACAGCGGCGGCGGCCAAATCGCCGGCTTGGGCTAATTTGCTGAAGCCCGCGCACGACAGGCCTGCAACAACCAGCGTCATAAGCGATCGCAGCAAAGCGGTGCCGACTTGTGAGCCCAGCCCTTCAGTCAGTGCCATGTCTCAAAAATTGTTGTTCAACATCCACTCCCGACCGCAATTCTTGCATTGCGCCCGCAGCCAAACGCCGCCACCGTGATTCTCCAATGCCGGATCGCCGCCATCCGGCAGCGGTGCCGGCCCCGAAGACATTACGGCGAACTTGGCGTAGGCGTTGCAGCCCGGGCATGCCGCCTGTCCGCCAAGCCGCTCTGCAACTTCCAGCATCAAACGATAACGTTTCCAGCTGTACAGGGTGACCGCCAGCCCGCCCAGCAGCAAAAGCAGCCCCGGCGCGCGCGAGGCGACTCGCCCTCCAAGCAGTTCCATACCGCTGACCAGGACGATGACGCCAAGAAACCAGCTGACCAGCCAGGCATGGCACTCGATCAGTTGCCGCTCGTACCAGCGCCGGAAACCATCTGTTCGTATGCGATCAAGCGACGCCACGACGCCTCCCCTGACTTGTTATGATCAGCTTAGACTTCCCACGGCAGCCGCGCAACCGAATTCCGCGGACGGCTGAGGCCGCAGTGTTGGGCAAAGGCAGCCCATCTGCGCGCAATAATCCACCGCTATAATTTGCGGCGCATTGCCACTGGGGATGCGCCTGGAACTCGGCCATCCCCTGGCTGTCGAATGCGTTGGAATCATCTTAAAGGAGGGTTTCAAAGACCATGGAAAACATCCACAGCTATCCGCAAACCACTGCGCTGGACCGCGCGCAAGGACAGCATCGGGTCCTGCGCAATACTTATGCCTTGCTCGCGCTGTCGATGGCGCCGACGATTGCCGGAGCCTTGCTCGGCGTGCAATTGAAGTTCAGCTTCCTGGCCGGCAACCCGTTCATCGCCTTCATGCTGTTTCTCGGCGTGGCATTCGGCTTCATGTGGGGCATCGAGCGCACCAAGAATAGCGGCATGGGAGTTGCACTGCTGCTGGGTTTCACCTTCTTCATGGGTCTGATGCTTTCACGCATCCTGCAGGTCGCGCTCGGATTTTCCAACGGCGGCACACTGATCGCCCTGGCGGCAGGCGGTACGGGCGCGATCTTCGTTTCGCTGGCCGGTGTTGCGGCCACCACCAAGCGGGATTTTTCCAATCTCGGCAAGTTTCTGTTTTCCGGCGTGATCCTGTTGCTGGTCGCCATCGTGGCGAACATCTTCTTCCAGATTCCGGCGCTGGCGCTGGCAATTTCCACGGTCGCGGTAGTCCTCTTCTCCGCCTACATCCTCTACGACATCAACCGGATCGTGCAGGGCGGCGAGACCAACTACATCACGGCGACCCTTGCCGTATATCTGGATATCTACAACGTCTTCGTCAGCCTGCTGAATCTGCTGATGGCGTTCACCGGGGACCGCGACTGAGGAAAGTTGGCGCTGACGCAACGGCGATCCAGATGGAAAGACGGCGACTTCGGTCGCCGTTTTTCATTCAACGACGGGTCATTTCCCGAACAAAGCGATTGACTCCAGATGCGATGTATGCGGAAACATGTTGGCAATGCCGGCAGCCTGCAAGCGGTAGCCTTTTTCGTGCACCAGCACCGCCGCGTCGCGCGCGAGCGTGGCAGGGCTGCAGGACACATAAACGATGCGGCGCGGACCACCTTCTGCGGGCAGCGCCTTGACCAGCGCGATCGCGCCTTCGCGCGGCGGATCGATCAGCAGTTTGTCGAAGCTGCCCAGCGCGGCAAAGCTGTCCTCGGTCGCCGCAAACAGGTTGGCAACGGCAAATTCGCAGCGCGACGCGAGGCCGTTGTGGGTCGCGTTCTGCCGGGCCCGGCTGACCAGCGCGGTGCTGCCCTCGACACCGAGCACATTCGCCCCCATGCGCGCGATAGGCAGCGTGAAGTTGCCCAGACCGCAGAACATATCCGCGATCCTCTCCCCGGCCTGCGGCTTCAGCAGCGCCATGGCGCGGCGCACCAGCATGCGGTTCACCCCGAGATTGACCTGGGTGAATTCGGTCGGATGGAACAGCAGTTCGAGGCCGAAGTCCGGCAGATCGTAGCTCAGCAAGCCCGCATCGGCCGGATGGAACGGGACCACGGTATCCGGGCCCCCAGCCTGCAAATACCAGATGATCCCGTGCTCGTCGGCAAACTGCCGCAATCGATCCAGATCGTCGGCCGTCAATGGCTCCAGATGGCGCAACAACAGCACCGTGCTCGATCCGCCCACGGCAACCTCGATCTGCGGCATGCGGTCCGGTTGCGACATGCCGTCGACCAGGATCTTGAGCGCCGGGATCAACGCGGATACATGCGGCGGCAACACGCGGCAGGAATCCATCAACGCCACATAGCTGCTGTGCTTTTCGCGAAAACCGATCAGTGCGCCGCCTTTGCTTGCCACGTAGCGCACCGAGAGACGGGCGCGCAGCCGGTAGCCCCAGCCGGTACCGGAGATCGGCGGCAAGAGTTGCTCGGGCTTGAGGCGGGCGATGTGCCAAAGAGCATCTTCCAGCACGCGCTGCTTGGCGGCGGTCTGGCCGGCCAGGTGCAGGTGCTGCATCGAGCAGCCGCCGCAGGTGCCGAAGTGCGGACAGGGCGGCACCACCCGCTGGCTCGATGCGTGCAAGACGCGCAGGACATGAGCCTTTTCGTAACTCGGTTTGCGCCGGTAGCTGGCGTAGTCGACCGCTTCGCCGGGTAGAGCGCCTTCGATGAAAACCACCTTGCCATCCACGTGCGCGACGCCGCGTCCTTCGTGATCCAGGGATTCGATAGCTGCTAGCGGCATGATGAAGTCGGAGCCTGTTCAGCAAAAGGGGGCGATTATAATCGGCGCCTGAATCCTGGTCTTGTCGCATTGTCCGGCGGAACGATGCCCGTGTCTGCTGCCGCAAGCGCGACATTCCGGGACGTTCCGGAATCGGCGACCAGGAGGTTCGAGCGGCTTCGTCATGGATCCCAACTATCAATTGCTGACCAGCGAAGCCGAATATCGGCGGGCCTGCGATACGGTTCTGAGCAGGGCGGAACGTGAGATCCTGATATTCGACCGCGACCTTGTCGCTTTGAAGTTCGAAGACGCGGCGCGTCTTGCGGCGTTGACGGATTTTCTGCGAGCCGGCGGCAGGCGCGGGATACGCATGGTGCTGCACGATCCGGGTCCGCTGGAGCGCGACTTGCCACGCCTGACGCGACTCATTTTCCGTTTTTCGCATGTGATCAAGGTGCGCCAGAGCCCGGACAACCTGCGCCACCTGGCCGACACCCACATACTTGCGGACGAAAGCCATGGCGTCCGCCGGTTTCATATCGATCAACCGCGCAGCGCCCTGATCCTCGACGACCCCGCCTACATCAATCCCTGGCGGCAACGCTACGAGGAACTCTGGGAACTCTCCCATCCCTGCCTGCAGGTCAATACGACCGGCCTTTGAGGGCGCAAATTATTATCCCGCAGCTCCCGCAGCGCACAATGCAACGTTTGTTAATGTGATATGATTATCCGTTGACTGAAACGGCAACGTTGCGGTCAACCAATTGGCCAAGTATTCCCATAACGTTAAGGATCTCACTAATATGAAGCACTCTCTCCTCGTCGCTGCCCTCCTCGCCCTGGCCGTGTCCGCCTGCGGCAAAACCGAAGCCCCGAAGCCCGCTGAAGCGCCCAAGGTTGAAGCTCCGAAGCCCGCTGAAACCGCTGCCGCTGCTGCCGCTGCCCCGGCTGCCGCTGCTGCTGCCGCCCCGGCTGCCGCTGCTGCCGCTGCTCCGGCCGCTGCCGCCGCCGCTGCCCCGGCTGCCGCTGCTGACGCAGCCAAGAAGTAAATCTTCACCTGCCTTCGGGCAAGAAAAAGCCAGCCTGCGGGCTGGCTTTTTTTCGACCAGAATCGCCGCGGGTCCAGTTCACAAATCGCGCCAGGCGAAACCTTGGTCCTGGGTCGCAATCCCGATCCAGTCCTGCGTGCATCCCAGTACTGCCGACAACGCCGCCCGGGCAAGTGCCGGCGAATTGTTCTCTTCCGAAAGATGGGCGGCGACCACGTGCTGCAGTTTTGCTGCCCCTATCTGCGACAACAGCGAGGCGGCTGCGGTATTGTCGAGATGCCCCCAGGGACCGCCGATCCGCCGCTTCAATGCCTGCGGATAACGTCCCTGCTCCAGCATTGCCGTATCGTGATTGCATTCCAGCACCAGAGCGTCGCAGGCCTCCAGCATGGCGATCATGTGCGGCGTCACATGGCCCGCATCGGTTAACACGCCCAGGCGCCGTGCGCCGTCGGCAAGGGTGAATTGCACCGGCTCGCGGGCATCGTGCGGAACGGGAAATGGCTGCACGCAAATATCGCCGACGGACAGCGACTCGTGGCTGTCGATGATCGTGATACGCGTGTCGGCGCCGGCATCGGCAGACGCCGCCAGCGTGCCATGCGTCAGCAGCACGGCCCAATCAAAACGCCGGGCACAGGCGAAAACCCCGCCGATGTGATCGGAATGCTCATGGGTGACCAGCACGGCATCGACGGCGTCGGCCGCGAGGCCCAGGCGTTCCAGCCGCCGCGAGATTTCGCGCGGACCGAATCCGGCGTCGACCAGCAAACAGGTGTTGCCGGCCTCGACCAGCAGGGCGTTGCCCCGGCTGCCGCTGCCGAGCGACGCAAAGCGCACCGCGCCTACTTCAACTGTTCGTGCAGCAGGCCCAGGATGCGTCGGGAAGTATCCGACCGATCAACACCCCCTTCACGGGTCAGCACTTGCACGCTGGTCGATTCGCCGGCGGTCTTGAGGTGAATGCGATATTGGGCCTGGTTCGGCTTGTCACCGGCACCGCCCTTCCAGAACATCAGCTTGGACAGGAAACCCTTGTCGTCATCCTTTTTCTTGCTGTCCGCGTCGGGGTCCACATAGCGCACGAAGTACAGGCCCTGCGAGCGGTCGCGATCCTCGACCGTGAATCCGACGCGATCCAGGGCGAGGCCGACACGCCGCCACGCCCTGTCGAAGGCCTCTTCCAGCAGCAATGCGCCTGCCCCATCGGTCGCGCGCGAAAGCTTGGCGCGATCCTGTCGCTGTTCTGCAGACACCATCGTCTTGGCACGGGTTTCGTCAACACCGAGGCGGACCATCAGGCGCCGCAGCATCTCGGCCTCCAGTTCCGGATCCGCCGGGCGCGGCTGCCAACGCGTCTCGCTCTTGCCCTCGTTGGTATAGATCTCATACATGCCGCGATGGCTGATGTAGATCTCGACCGTTCCGGGTTCCGCGCCCTTTTCCAGACGGGTACGGAACTTATCGCGTTCCGCCGTCGAATAGAGGCTGTCGAAGACCTTTCCGATAGTGCCCCGAATAATGTCCTGCGGAATCTTGGCACGGTTCTCGGCCCAGTCGGTTTCGATGATCCCGGCTTCGGGCAATTCCACATTCACCAGGAAACCCAGCTCCTGCCAGAATTCCTTGACGCCGGGCCAGAGCTTCTCCGGCGAGCCGCCGACCACCAGCCAGCGCTGGGTACCCGCGCGCTCGATGCGCATCTTGTCCACCTGCGGCAGCAGGTCCTGGGCCGTCGTGGTGCGCGCCTGCCCGGCGCGTTCGCTCGAATACGCCGAGTAAGTGGCGGAACCCTTGCTGGCGGAAACGTCCGGCACCGCGTAGCGCTCATCGCGGCTCTGCTGCGTCAGGTCCGGTGGAATTTCGAGCGGCGGCAGCTTGCCGGCGGATTTGTACTCGATCTTCTTCGATTCCGGAAGGATGTTGCCGCTGCAGCCGGCAAGCAAGCCGATCAGCAACAGCGACACGGACAGCAGCGAGAATGGACGGTTCATTGAATATCAGTTTCCTGGTCAGAGCACGATTCCGGCTTCGCGCATGGCTGCGCGCAGGCGTTCATGGAAGTCCGGTGATAAAGGCGTCATCGGCAAACGAATGCCGCCGCCGATCAGTCCCAACTGCTGCACCGCCCACTTCACCGGAATCGGGTTGGCTTCATGAAACAAGTTGCGATGCAGGCCCAGCAGGCGGAAATTCGCCTCGCGCGCCGCCGCCAGATCGCCCGCGATTGCCGCCGCGCACATCTGATGCATCAGGCGCGGCGCGACATTCGCCGTGACCGAGATGGAGCCCTTGCCACCCAGCAACATCAGGGCAATGGCCGTGGCGTCGTCGCCGCTATACACGCTGAATCCGGCCGGCGCACGCTTCAACAAATCGCTGCCGCGTTCGATATTGGCGGTGGCGTCCTTGATGCCGACGATTCCGGGCACCTGCGCCAGGCGCAGGGTCGTGTCGTTCGCCAGATCCGCCACCGTACGCCCCGGCACGTTGTAGAGAATCATGGGCAGATCGACCGCCTCGGCAATCGCCTTGAAGTGCCGGAAAAGCCCCTCCTGCGTCGGCTTGTTGTAGTAAGGCACGACCGAAAGATGCGCGTCGGCGCCGGCCGACTTGGCGAAATGTGCCAGTTCGATCGCCTCCGCGGTGGAGTTGGCGCCGGTGCCGGCGATCACCGGGATGCGCCCGGCGACGTGCCGCACGGTTGTTTCGATCAGCGCGCAATGCTCGTCGTAATTGACCGTCGGCGATTCGCCCGTGGTGCCGACGACGACGACGGCGTCGGAGCCCTCGCCGATATGCCAGTCAAGCAGGCGCTGCAGGCCCGGCAGGTCAAGCGAGCCGTCGTCCTGCATCGGCGTGAGTATGGCGGGAATGGAACCCTGTATGGTCTTCATGAACGTATCCGGAACTGCATGCCGCAAGCGGCCGCCAAGTAAGTGCAAAAAAGAATGAATTCTAACTGATGGCCATCCTGCGGCGCGCCCTGCAAAACCAGCTTACAAATCAGCCAGCACCTTGATGTGGGTGGTAACGCTGCGCGCCAGTGCGGACAGCACGTAGCCGCCCTCCAGCAAGGACACGATGCGCCCCTTGGAGAACTCGTCGGCGACCTGCTTGATCTGTTCGGTGACCCAGGCATAGTCGGATTCGACCAGGCCCAGCGAAGCCATGTCATCCTCGTAATGGGCATCGAAGCCCGCCGAGACGAAGATCATTTCCGGCCGGAATTCCCGCAGCCGAGGCAGCCATATGTCGTAGACCACCTGGCGGAATTCTTCACCGCGGGTTCCCGCCGGCAGCGGAACGTTGCACATATTGGCTGCCGGGTTCTCGGTGCCGCAATAGGGGTAGAACGGGTGCTGAAAAATTCCCGTCATCAGCACCCGCGGGTCGCCGGCAAAGATCTCCTCGGTACCGTTGCCGTGATGTACGTCGAAATCGACGATTGCCACGCGCGCAAGCCCCCACGCCTCGATCGCGTGGCGCGCGGCGACGGCGACGTTGTTGAAGAAACAGAAACCCATCGCCTTCGCGCGCTCGGCGTGGTGGCCGGGCGGACGCACGGCACAGAACGCGTTCTGCACTTGTCCGCGCATCACCAGATCGGTGGCGTAGCAGCCGGCCCCGGCGGAGCGCAGGGCCGCCTTCAGGGTGCCCGGCGACATCGCGGTATCGGGGTCCAGATGCACGATGCCGTGCGCCGGACTGCTTTCATGCACATGGTCTATGTAGGAGCGCCGATGCACGCGCAGCAACTGATCCATCTCCGCCAGCGGCGCGTCGTGAAACTGCAGGTAGACATCGAGCCCGGACGCGATCAGGCGATCGCTGATGGCGCCAAGGCGATCCGGGCATTCCGGATGATGGGCGCCCATGTCGTGCTGCCAGCAGTCGCGATGGGAAATAAAGGCGGTAATTGTCATGACGGGCGTCTTGGCTGATGACTTACAATGTGATGCAAAAACATATTATCCATCAAAGTCTGCGCAAAACCCCGACCCCATGCGACTCCCCGAACTCGAGGCCGTCCTGGCCGATGTCAACCGCATCATCCTCGGCAAGGAACGGCCGATCCGACTCTCCGTCGCCTGCTTGCTGGCACGCGGCCACCTGTTGATCGAGGATTTGCCGGGGGTCGGCAAGACCACCCTGGCCCATGTGCTGGCACGCGTGCTGGGCCTGGACTTTCAGCGCATCCAGTTCACCAGCGACATGCTGCCGGCGGACATTCTCGGCGTTTCGATCTTCGACCGCGGCAGCGGCGCATTTCATTTTCATCCGGGACCGATCTTCACCCAGGTCGTGCTGGCCGACGAGATCAACCGCGCCACACCCAAGGCGCAGAGCGCCTTGCTGGAGGCCATGGAAGAGCGGCAGGTGACGGCGGAGGGAGAAACCCGCGCCCTGCCCCAGCCGTTCTTCGTCATCGCCACGCAGAACCCGACACACCAGATCGGCACCTTCCCGCTGCCCGAATCCCAGCTCGACCGCTTCCTGCTCAAGATCGAGCTCGGCTATCCCGATGCCGCCGCGGAACGCGAGTTGCTGGCCGGTGCCGATCGTCATGAAATGGTCGCCAACCTGAACCCGCGCATAGCCCCGCAACAACTGATCGACCTGCAGAACAAGGCGCGTGCGGTGCATGCCTCCGCCGCCCTGATCGATTACGTGCAGGCGCTGGCCGCACATACCCGTACCACGCCGCGCTGGCAGGCAGGCCTGTCGCCACGCGCCTGCCTCGCCCTGCTGGCGGTGGCGCGCGCCTGGGCCTTGCTCGAAGGCCGCGACCATGTACTGCCGGAAGACGTGCAGGCCGTGCTGCCCGGAGTCATCTCCCATCGGCTGAGGCCCGCCGACGACGTCGCCCACACCGATTCCCATGCGGTTGCCGCCGCTCTCATCGAAGCGGTGCCGCTGCCCTAAGCGCTGCGGGAATAATTCCTGATGCTCGCCGTCCTGCGCCACCGGATGCACGAAACATTCGTCCGCTGGGCCTTGCGCGTGCGCCCGCCCGAGCCGGCGCCGATTGTCCTCACCCAGCGCCGCGTCTATGTCCTGCCGACGCGGGCCGGACTGGCCTACGCCACGGCGCTGGGGGTCATCCTGCTCGGCGCGATGAACTACAACCTGAGCCTCGGTCACGCGCTGGTGTTCCTGCTGGCCGGACTGGGCGTCGTCACCATACTCCACACCTTTCGCAATCTTGCCCTGCTCGAAATCCGGCCCGGCCGCTGCGAGCCGGTATTCGTCGGCGATGTGGCCCGGTTTGCGCTGGTCCTGAAAAGCCAGCGCCCCGATGCCCGCACCAGCCTGCGTTTGTTCGTCAACGCCGATGCGCCGCTTGAAATCGATGTCGGGCCGCATGCGAGCACGCTTGCCACCCTGGGTGTCGCCACCACAAAACGCGGCTGGCTGCCCATGCCGCGCGCCACCATCGAGACCACCTGGCCGCTGGGGCTGGTGCGCGCCTGGAGCTATGCCGTTCCCGACTTCAACTGCCTGGTCTATCCGGCCCCGGCCGCCACGGCGCCCCCGCTGCCCTGGGGCGGCGAGGCGGCGCGAGGATCGACCAGGGACGGCCGCGGCGCGGATGATTTTTCCGGCCTGCGCAAGCACCAGGTGGCCGATGCGCCTCGCCATGTCGCATGGAAGGCCGTCGCCCGGCAGCAGGATGGGCCGCTGCTGACCAAGCTGTTCTCGGGTGCGAGTGCACAACAGATCTGGCTCGACTGGAATACCCTGCCCGACGCGATCACCTGCGAACAGCGTCTGGCCATCCTCGCCCGCTGGATGCTCGATGCCGACGCCGCCGGCCTGGCCTGGGGCTTGCGGCTGCCCGCGCTGCAGCTGGCCCCGGACAACGGTCCGGAACAACTCGCTGCCGGCCTGCGGGCGCTGGCGCTGTACCAGGATGGGAAGGGCTAACCGTCCCGTCAGCGGCCGCCAGGCCTGGTGGCTGCTGGCCACGGCCCTTGCCGCCAGCGCGCCGCTGGCGCAGCAGGTTCCGCTGTGGCTTTCGCTTGCCGCGGCATGCGCGTTCGCCTGGCGCGCCGCACTGACCTGGCGCCAGTGGCACTTGCCGCCGCGCTGGCTGCTGGTCCTGCTGGTGATGGCGGGTACGGTCGGCGTGTTCCTGCAATACCGCACCATCATGGGCCGCACGCCGGGCATCTCCCTGCTGGTGGTGTTTCTGGCGCTGAAACTGCTCGAACTGCGTGCGGCGCGCGATGCGGTGGCGACTGCACTGCTGTGCTACTTCCTGGTCCTCGGCCAGTTCCTGTTCACCCAGACGATAGCCACGGCCTTGCTTGCCGGGATCACGGTACTGATCACCACCGCCAGCCTGCTGGCCGCCAGCGACGACCGCCCGCAACCGCAACAACAGCTGCGGCGTGCCACATTGATGCTGGCCCAGGCGATGCCGTTCATGCTGCTGCTGTTCGTCTTGTTTCCGCGCGTGCAGGGTCCGCTCTGGGGCCTGCCGCAGGATCGCTTTTCGGCCGTGTCGGGTCTGTCCGACACCATGGCGCCCGGCACCATCGCCAGGCTCTCGCAGTCGGATGCGATCGCCTTCCGGGTGCGCTTCCAGGGCGCGATACCGGCGCAATCGCAGCTCTACTGGCGTGGCCCGGTGATGCCTGCGTTCGACGGACGCAGCTGGCGGGTTGCGCAAACCCAGGGCGCCTATCCGACAGTTCCCTACGCGGGATCGGGAACCCCGGTGGACTACGAAGTGACCCTGGAGCCGCACGGAAAATTCTGGCTGTTTGCGCTGGAAATGCCGGCCACCTTGCCGGCGGACAGCGCCTTGACCGTCGACTACCAGCCGATCGCCCGCCAGGCGGTGCGCAATCGCCTGCGCTATACGCAAAGCGCCTGGCCCGAGGCGATCGCCGGCGAGAAGGAATCTCCGGCCGTTCTGCGCGCGGCGCTGGCCCTGCCGGAGGCCGGCAATCCCCGCACCCGCGCCATCGGTGCCGCCTGGCGCGCCCAGCACGGCGACGATGGTGCGGCCATCCTGGCCGCGGCGGAAAAGCTGTTCAACCAGCAGCTCCTGATCTACACGCTGAATCCGCCGCTGCTGGGCGCCGACATGGTCGATGAGTTTCTGTTCGACACCAAGCGCGGTTTCTGCGAACACTTCGCCGCCGCCTTTGTTTTCAGCCTGCGCAGCGCGGGCGTCCCGGCCAGGGTGGTGGCCGGCTATCAGGGCGGCGAAGTCAATCCCGTGGACGGTTATCTGGAGGTGCGCCAGTACGATGCCCACGCCTGGGCCGAAGCCTGGATTGCCGGGCGCGGCTGGGTGCGCATCGACCCGACGGCGATTTCCGCGCCGAGCCGCATCAACAGCAATCTGGCCGCGGCGATTCCCGCCGGCGAAGGCCTGCCCTTCCTGGCCCGCGCCGCCTGGCTCAAGGACTTGCGCTACCGGCTGGATGCGGTGACCAACGGCTGGAATCAATGGGTGCTCGGCTACAACCCTCAGCGCCAGCGCGATCTGCTGGCCAGCCTCGGCATGAGCGCGCCGGACTGGCGCAGCATGACCGCGGTGCTGTCGGTGCTGTGCGGTGCGGTCATGCTCGGGCTGACCGCCTGGATACTGCGCAACCGCCTGCGCGTCGATCCGGCGCTGGCGGCATGGCGGCGCTTCACCCGCCGCCTGGCCAAGCGCGGCATTGCCTGGCAATCCTGGGAGGGACCGCAGGCCTTTGCCGAACGCGCGGCTGCCCAAGCGCCGCTCCATGCCGTGGGCATTCGCGAGATCGCCGCCCTGTATGCGCGCCTGCGCTACGGCCCCGCGCCGCAGGGCAGCGACCTGGAGCAGCTCAAGCGCCGCATCGCCGCATTCAAGCCATGACGCGCCTGCTTCTCCTCACCGTGCTGGCCGTCTTCAGCGCGCAGGCGCGCGCCGAAAACGCAGTTTCAGTGGAGGCTGACGTCGGCTCCATCGACGTTAAGCGCAGCGGCCGCAACCACAGTTACGCGCAACGCCCCGACGTGCAGGCCTTCGTCGAGCACATGCGCCAGCAACACGGCTTCGATGCCGATGCGCTCGGCGGGCTGTTCCGCCGGACCCAGCCGATCGCCGCCGTGATCAAGGCCATCATGCCGCCCAGGGATCCCGGCGTGCGCTCCTGGCAGGCCTACCGCGGGCGCTTTGTCGAGCCGAAACGCGTCGCCGCGGGGCGGCGCTTCATGCATCTCCACGGCGCGCAACTGGCCGCCGCCGAAACGCGCTTCGGCGTGCCGGCCGAGATCATCGCCGCCATCATCGGCATCGAAACTTTCTACGGCAAACAGCCGGGCCGTTTCGAAACCTTTGCCGCGCTGACCACCCTGGCCTTCGACTACCCGCCGCGGGCCGAACTGTTTCGCCGCGAGCTCGAAGAACTGCTGCTGCTGGCGCGCGAGGAAAACCGCAGCCCGCAGTCCTACGTCGGTTCCTACGCCGGCGCCCTGGGTTTGCCGCAGTTCCTGCCGTCCTCCCGGCGCCGCTTCGCCATCGATTTCGACGATGACGGCCGCATCGATCTGGATGCCAGTCCGGCCGACGCGATCGGCAGCGTCGCCAATTTTCTGGCCGGCCACGGCTGGGAGCGCGATACGCCGATCGCCGTCGCCGTCGGCATCACCGGCGATGGTGTGCAGGCGCTGATCGACGAGGGCATCGCGCCGCAACGCGCACCGCGGCAGATGGCGGCGGCCAATGTGCGACTGACAAGAGTTGGCGCTGACGACACGGCGACGGACGCAACCGGCGCAGCGTTTCCCGACCGGCCGGCGGCCCTGATCGATCTGATCACACCCAACGCGGCGACCGAGTACCGCCTCGGCTTTCGCAACTTCTATGTGATCACGCGCTACAACCGCAGCAGCTTCTACGCGGCAGCCGTCATGGACCTGGCGACCGCACTGGCGGCGTCAAAGTAGCGCATCGGGCGTCAGCCCGTCGCGGGCGATGCGTTTCCTCAGCTTGGACAGGGCTTCCATCTGGATCTGCCGCACGCGTTCGCGCGTCAGGCCCAGGTCGCCGGCGATGACTTCGAGCGTCGTCGCGTCGTTGCCGCCCAGACCGTAGCGGCGCTCGACGACCAGGCGCTGGCGCTCGGTGAGTTGTGCCACCCAGTCCGCCACCAGCAACTCGGCCTCGTGCTGGGCCAGATGGGCCACCGGATCTTCGGTGGCCTCGTCGGCCATCGAATCGGCCATCGACAAGTCGGGATCGATGTCGAGCGGCGAATCGAGCGAGGCGGAGCGTTCGTTGAGCAGCAGCAACTGGCGGATTTCCGCGACGGGACGATCCAGCAGGCGGGCCACGCCTTCCAGCATGGCGCCGGGCGTCTCCTCGTCGGCGCCACGCTCGCGGTCGAGCCTGCGCATGGCGCGCAGGACGATATTGAGTTCCTTGATCACGTAGATCGGCAGGCGCACGGTGCGCGACTGGTTCATGATCGCGCGTTCGACGTTTTGCCGTATCCACCAGGTGGCGTAGGTCGAAAAACGAAAGCCGCGTTCCGGATCGAACTTTTCCAGCGCATGGATCAGGCCCAGGTTGCCTTCCTCGATCAAGTCGTCGAGCGGCAGGCCGCGGTGCAGGTAGTGGCGCGCGATGCTGACCACCAGCCGCAGATTGGCCTCGATCATGTGCTGACGCGCCAGGAAGTCGCCGGCGCGCACGGCACGCGCCAGCTTGATTTCCTCGGCGGCGGTCAACAGCGGCGTCGCGCCGATCTCGTGCAGGTAGAACTGGGTGATGTCTTCGATGAAACCGGATTCGTGCGCATCCGCGACCGCCTCGGCGGCCGAGGCGGCGTCAGCGGCGTCGCGTTCCGGAAACAGGGCGTCGTCGTTCATCGGCCCTCAGCGCGCCGGAAGAAACTTCTGCGGATCGGCCGGTTTGCCCTGGCGGCGGATCTCGAAATGCAGGCGCGGGCTTTCGGTATCGGTGCTGCCCATCTCGGCAATCTTCTGGCCGCGGGCGACGGTGTCCTTTTCCTTGACCAGCAGTTTGCTGTTGTGGGCATACACCGAAAGATAAGTCGCGTTGTGGCGCAACACCACGAGGTTGCCATAGCCGCGCAAACCCGCACCGGCATAGGAGACCACGCCGCCGGCCGCCGCCAGCACCGGGTCACCGGCCTTGCCGGCGATATCGACCCCCTTGCTGCTGCCTTCGGCAAACGGGGCAATCAGCTTGCCATTGGCCGGCCACATCCAATCCACCTCGTCGCCGGTGACGGCCGGCTTCTCGGCAGGCTTGGGTTCCGTCGGTCGCAGCTCGGGTTTGACTTCCGCCGGCGCCCCGGCTTTCTCTGCCTGCTGCGCCTTGGCCAGGGCCGCATCGGACCAGGCCAGCTTGCCGCCCTTGGGTTCGCGCTTCAGGCTTGCGCTGTTGCTGCTGCCGCCGGTCGCTGCGCCCGCCGCCGGCTTGACCTCGATCGGCGCGCTGGACGTCACCGGCTTCGCCACCGCAACCGGCGCGGCATTTTCCGGTGGCGTGACGCGCAGCTGCTGACCGATCTTGAGCAGATTGGGATTGTCGAGATTGTTCCAGGCCGCCACATCCTTGTGATCCTGGCCTTGATCGAGCGCGATGCTGTAAAGCGTTTCGCCCTTCTTGACCGTGTGATAACGGACGCCGGGATCGCTTGCCGCCGCTGCCGCCGGCTGCGCCGCCGGCGCTGCGCCGCGCTGCTCGACCGGCGCGGGCGCGTGGCTGGCGCAGCCGCCGAGGACAGGCAGCAGCACAGCCAGAATCAGACGGGTAGCGCTCATTCGACTCCCGGCAACAACGGCACGAAACGCACCGCGTCAAATCTGGTTTCGACAAAGCCGCTGGCGCTGCGCTCGACTAGGCTGATCACCTGTTCGATGCTGCCCAGCGGCATGATCAGCCGCCCTCCCGGCGCCAGTTGTGCCAGCAGAGTCTGCGGCACCGCGGCCGCGGCGGCGGCCAAAATGATGGTATCAAAGGGCGCCGCCTCGGGCAGCCCCAGGTTGCCGTCGGCGTGCTTCAGGCGAATATGCGACAACTTGATCTGCTTCAGGTTGTCGCGTGCCCGCGCCAGGAGCGGCGCAATGCGCTCCACCGCGAACACCTGCTTCGACAGCACGCCCAGAATCGCCGCCTGATAGCCGCAGCCGGCGCCGATCTCCAGCGTCTTGCCCAACTGGCGGCCGGCGATCAGCAGTTCGATCATGCGCGCCACCACGTAAGGCTGCGAGATGGTCTGGCCGAATCCCAGAGGCAGCGCCGTGTCGTCGTAGGCGCGATTCGCCAGCGCCTGCTCGATGAATATATGGCGCGGCACCAGTCCCATGGCATGCAGCACGCGCGCATCGCCTATGCCCTGCGCGCGCAGGCGTTCGACCATGCGCGCGCGGGTGCGCTGCGAGGTCATGCCGATGCCGGTCAGTGCGGCGGTATTCATCGGTCCGGCGCAAGCCAGCTGCGCACGCTGGCCAGCTGCGCGGCATGGGTGAGATCGATTTGCAGCGGCGTGACCGACACCCAGCCGTGCTCCACGGCGTAGAAATCGGTGCCTTCGCCGGCGTCCGCCGCGGGACCGGCAGCGCCGATCCAGTACAGCGTCTCGCCGCGCGGACTGACCGACTTCACCGCCGGCTCGGCCTTGTGGCGGCGTCCCAGGCGCGTGACCTGGATGCCGCGCAATTCCTCGTAGGGCAGGTCCGGCACGTTGACATTGAGCAGCACGGGTTCGGTAAACGGCGTCGCGCTGAAGCGCTGCACCAGTTCGCGCGCCACGCGTCCGGCGGTGTCGAAATGCCGGCCTTCGAAACTGCCCAGGGAGATCGCGATCGACGGCACGCCGAGCAGATAGCCTTCGGTCGCCGCGGCCACGGTGCCGGAATAGATCGTGTCGTCGCCCATGTTGGCACCGAGATTGATGCCCGACACCACCATGTCCGGCTGGTGATCCAGAACGCCCGTGACCGCCAGATGCACGCAGTCCGACGGTGTGCCGCTGACGTACATGTAGCCATTGGCCGCACGGCGCAGGTGCATCGGGCGATCCAGCGTCAGTGAATTGCTGGCACCGCTGCGGTTGAGTTCCGGCGCCACCACCGTAATCCGGCCGAGATCGTTGAGGCTGGTCGCAAGCTGGGCGAGCCCCGGCGCGAAATAGCCGTCGTCGTTGCTGAGCAGAATGCGCATGAAGGTCAGAGCCGGGGTGATGAAAATCCAGCGCATATTTTAGCTTATCGCGGCAGGCGCCCTAAGACCGGAACAGAAATGGACTATGCCGCCAAGCGTCCCGGGAGCAAAAGCGCGTCGCATGCACGACTGGCGGGCGGCGCGGGGTAGGATTGCCCACCATGCAAATCGTGCTCCATGACGCCGCCACCGCCATCCCGGATGAGGACTGGGCCCTGCTCGACCACGGCGACGACCCGTTCGTCAGCCGCGCCTTCCTCGGCACGGCCGAGAAAGTTGGCGCTGGCGCCGCGGCGATGGGCTGGCAGGCCCGGCACCTGGCGCTGTACGAGGACAAGCGGCTGGCGGGTCTCTTGCCGCTCTACCTGCGCACGCATTCCTTCGGCGACTTTTCACGCGACTGGAACTGGGCGGCGGCCTGGCAACGCGCCGGACTCGACTACTACCCGAAGCTGGTCAGCGGCATGCCCTACACGCCATCACCGGGCCCGCGCCTGCTGGTGCGGCGCGACCTGGCACGGGACATCGTGGCGCCGGCGCTGATCGAGGCGGCGCTGGACGTCACGCGCCAGCTCGGCGCGTCCTCCTGGCAATGCCTGTTCGTCGAAGAGGAGGATCGCGTCCGGCTGGCCGCGGCCGGCCTCCTGATGCGGCGCGGCGTGCAGTTCCACTGGTTCAATCGGGGCTACCGCGATTTCGACGACTTCCTCGCCGGCTTCACCGCCGACAAGCGCAAGAAACTCAAGCGCGAACGCCGCGCCGTCGCCGAATCAGGCCTGCGCCTGGAAGCCCGGCATGGCGACGAAATCGATGCCGGACTCTGGCAGGCGATCCACCGCCAGTATCGCGACACCTTTGCCCGCTACGGCAACCATCCGGCCTTCCCGCTGGAATTCTTCGTCGAGGCCGGCGCCCTGCTCGCCAGGCGCCTGGTCGTCTTCATCGCCTTTCGCGGGCAGACCCCGGTCGCTTCGGCCATCTGCTACCGTGACGCCCACACGCTGTATGGCCGCCATTGGGGCAGCGAAATCGAATTGCCCGGCCTGCATTTCGAGCTGTGCTATTACCAGGGCATCGACTACTGCATCCGCCACGGCCTGCAAGGCTTCGAGCCCGGCGCGCAGGGCGAGCACAAACTCGCCCGCGGCTTCGAACCGGTCGCCACCTGGTCGGCGTTCTGGATCGCCCATCCCGGCATGCGCCGCGCAGTGGCCGACTTCATCGTCCGCGAAGACTCGGCGATGCAGGACTACGAAGCGGAAACCGCGAACCACCTGCCCTTCAAGCAGGCAGGCTGAACACGGCCCTAGAAAGCCTCAATGATTACCCGAGGCGATGGCGAACATCCGTTCGTTGCGCCGTTTGCGCGCCTCATCCACGGTCAGTCCGACCAGGCTCTCGGGCGGCAAGGGCACGTCCCAGTGCTGCTGGAACAAATCCATGTCCTCGCCGGTATCGAGGTGGGCACGGTAAACCTTCTCCTGCCAGGTCGGGGCGTTGGGCAGGGCAACCAGTTCGACGGATTCGATGCGCATGGGAGATTCCTCTTGAGGCTGTGTTTTTCATCATCCTGCGCCCCCCGTCGGCCCCCCGTAATCCGGAAATTGAACGGGAATCGCCCCTTGTTTCCGCTTCCCATTCGGCGCGAATCGCAATCATGACAGGAGTTGGCGCTGGCAGGACGGCGCGAAGCGGATTCGTTAATCCTTGCGCCGCGCGGAAACGGGCTTTTCGCGCAGCGGATCGAGCAGGCTCGTCAGTCCGTTGTGGTCAAGCTCATGCATCAGCGCCAGCAGGCGACCGATCTCGCCGGGCGGGAAGCCTTCGCGGGCAAACCAGTTCAGGTAGTTTCCGGGCAGATCGGCGATCAGCCGCCCCTTGTGCTTGCCGAAGGGCATGGTTCGGGTGACCAGCAGCTCGAGGAGTTCCGCGCCCGCCATCGGGCCTCAGCCGCCGCCGGGAACCAGTATCGGGAACAGGCCGCGCAAGCCCGTAGCCATCATTTCCACCGCCATCGCCGCGAGGATGAAGCCGCCGACGCGCTCGACCACATCCAGCGTCGCCTGGCGAATTCTCCGATGCGCCCGGGCCGCGACGCGAAAGGTCACCCAGCAGGAGATACCCACGATGAATATCGGTAGGACCACATGGATCAAGTCGGCATAGTCGTGCCAGGCGCTGTTGCCCATGACATAACTGAATGCCGCCGGGCCGGCCAGCAGCGGCACCGCGAGCGGCACGATCGAGGCGCGCTGGACCTCCTGCTTGTCGGCCAGCGGCGGCGAGCCCTTGAAGCTGGTTTCCTTGCCCAGCACCATGGCAATCGCCAGCAGCAGCACGATGACGCCGCCGCCCACCTGCATCGCGCCCAGCGTGACGCCGAGCAGGCCCAGCAGCGGCATGCCGAGAAAGGTGGCGACCAGCAAGGCGACGGTGACGCTGACCGCGATGGTGCGCGCAAAGCGGGCCTTCCCGGCGGAATCCAGACCGGCCGCCGCGGCGAGAAAGATCGGGATCATCGACACGGGCCCCACCAGGGCGAACAGCGCGACGGCTTTTTTCAGCGTGAGGGCGATGACGACGAGCATGGCCGCAAGCTTACCTCAAGGGCTCGGGCAGCCGTGGCGATCGCGGCCGCAAATGGAAAAAGGGTTTCCGGCGATTAACCGGAAACCCTTGGTATTACTGGTCGGGGCGGCGGGATTCGAACTCGCGACCCCTTGCACCCCATGCAAGTGCGCTACCAGGCTGCGCCACGCCCCGACTGCGCGAATTATAACAAAGGAAACGCCCGGCGGCGTCAGGCGGCGCGCAGGAATTCGATGATGGCTGCGAGTTCGGCGCGCACCGACGCCTGCGGCGCGCTGCCCTGCGCCTCGGCGGCATCCTGCAGCTTGCCCGGGGCATCTTCCAGGCGGTTGCGTGCGCCGCTGATGGTGAAACCTTCCTGGTACAGCAGTTCGCGGATGCGCCGCACCAGCAGGACTTCGTGGTGTTGATAGTAGCGGCGGTTGCCACGTCGCTTGACGGGACGCAGTTGTGTGAACTCCTGCTCCCAATAGCGCAGGACATGCGGCTTGACGCCGCAAAGTTCGCTCACTTCACCGATGGTGAAGTAGCGCTTGGCCGGTATCGGCGGCAGTTCGTCCCGGCTATTGCTGGACGTTGCCACGCGGGAATGCCTCGACCGCCGCCTTGAGTTTCTGGCTGGCGTGGAAGGTGACGACGCGGCGAGCCGTGATCGGGATTTCCTCGCCCGTCTTGGGATTGCGCCCCGGACGTTGCGGCTTTTCGCGCAACTGGAAATTGCCGAAGCCGGAAAGCTTGACGCTGTCGCCCTTTTCGAGCGCCAGACGCACTTCGTCGAAAAAGGCTTCGACCATGTCTTTGGCTTCGCGCTTGTTGAGGCCAACTTTTTCGAACAACAGGTCGGCGAGTTCCGCCTTGGTCAATGTCATATAAGCTCCGACTGCGTTTATCCGCGCAAGGACGCATGAAAATCCCGGCTGGCGACTGCCAGCAGATCGGCGATTACCGCCTCCACTTCCGCATCCTCGAGAGTACGTTGAGTATCTTGCATAACTATGCGAAAGGCAAGGCTCTTTTCGTTTTCGGCCAAGCCCTTGCCCTGATATACGTCGAACAAGGCCACATCGCGCACGATGGCCGGCGCAGCGCCGCGCAGGGCAGTCAGCAGGGGCGCCAGGGCCTGGCTTTGCGGCACCACCAGGGCCAGATCCCGGATCACCGCGGGGAAACGGGAAACTTCCTCATAGCGCGAGAAGGGTGTGGCCAGCAGGGCGGCCAGTTCGAGTTCGAAAACCACCGGGGCGGTGCCCAGTTCGTACTTCTGCACCCAGCGCGGATGCAGTTCGCCAAGGAAGCCCACCGGCCGGCCGTCGAGACTGACCGTGGCACAGCGGCCCGGATGCAACGCCGGATGCCCGGTCTTGGCGAATTCGAGGCGACGCGGCGCGAAGAGGGCTTCGACGTCGGCCTTGACGTCGTAGAAATCGACCCGGCTGACGGGCGCCCCCCATTGCTCCGGCAGCGCCGGGCCGGCGGCCAGGCCGCCCAGGCGCAGCGGCTGATCGAATCCTGCGACCGGACCGGCACCGGCGTCGCGCATGAAACAGCGCCCCAGTTCGAAAATACGCACCCGTTCCGTCTGCCGCTTGCGGTTGGCGACCAGGGCTCCGACCAGGCCGCCGATCAGCGTCGAGCGCATCACACCCATCTGGCTGGCGATTGGATTGGCCAGCACGATGGGCGCCGCACCCGCGGCCTGGGCCGCCGAGAAGTCGGCTTCCCAGGCGGCTTCGACGAAGCTGTAAGTGACCACCTCGTGATAATCGCGTGCGGCCACCAGACGGCGCAGGCTCATCGCCGTGCGGCTGTGCTCGGTGGCCGGCATCATGGCCATCTGCGCCACCGGCGGCGGGGACGGGATGTTGTCGTAACCGTGGATGCGCGCGATCTCCTCGATCAGGTCTTCCTCGATTTCGATGTCGAAACGGAAGGACGGCGGCGTGACGAGGAAATCCTCGCCCTGCCGCTCGACGCCGAGGCCGAGGCCCTTGAGTATGCTTTCGATGCGCTCGGCACCGAGTCGAATGCCGATCACCTTCGCCGCGCGCGCCGTGCGCAGGCGCACGGGTTTGCGTGTGGGCAGGTGTGCGGCCGACACCGCCTCGACCACCGGACCGGGCTGTCCGCCGCAGGTTTCGACGATCAGTTGCGTCGCGCGTTCGATGGCCCTGCGCTGCAGTTCGAAATCGACGCCGCGCTCGTAGCGGTGCGAGGCGTCCGAGCTGAAGCCCAGCGCGCGGGCCTTGCCGGCGATCGCGGCAGGCGGAAAGAAGGCGCTCTCGAGGAACAGGTCGCGGGTGGAGTCGCCGATGCCCGAGTGCTCGCCGCCCATGACGCCGGCCATCGCCAGCGGCTTTTCATCGTCGGCGATCAGTGCGGTGTCGGCCGACGGCGTCACCGTCTGTTCGTTCAGCAGCAGCAGTTGCTCGCCGGGATTGGGCAGGCGCACATGGATCGCGCCCGCGAGTTCGGCATCGTCGAAGGCATGCAGCGGCTGACCGAGTTCGAGCATCACGTAGTTGGTGACATCGACCAGGAAGGAGATGGCGCGGATGCCGCTGCGTTCGATGCGCCGCTTCATCCATTCCGGCGTCGCGGCGCGGGCATCGACGCCGCGCACGATGCGGCCGCAGTAGCGCGGGCACGAAGCGGGGGCATCGAGCACCACCGCTCGCGTGTCGGCGACGACCGCCGCGACCGGCTGGACTTCGGGCGCCAGCAGCGGTGCGCCGGTCAGCGCCGAGAGTTCGCGCGCGATGCCGAGCAGCGACAGGCAGTCGGCGCGGTTCGGCGTCAGCTTGAGCGTGATCAGGTGATCGTCGAGATCCAGGTGGCGGCGGATGTCCTCGCCCACCCGCGCATCGGCGGCCAGCGGCAGCAGGCCGCCATGGTCGTCGGAAAGACCGAGTTCGCGCGCCGAGCAGAGCATGCCGAAGCTCTCTATGCCGCGCACCTTGGCGCGCTTGATTTCGATGCCCGGCAACCTGGCGCCGACGCGTGCGCACGGCACCTTCATGCCGGCGGCGACATTCGGCGCGCCGCAGACGATCTGCAGCGGCGCGGCTTCGCCGACATCGACCGCGCAGAGCTTGAGCTTGTCGGCGTCAGGGTGCTTGTCGACGCTCAGCACCTGCGCCACGACGACATTCGAAAAGTTGGCGCTGGCGGGACGGCGTTCCTCGACTTCGAGGCCGGCCATGGTCAGTACATGGCAGAGTTCCTCGCTCGACAACGAGGGATTGCAAAGGCTGCGCAGCCAGGATTCGGAGAATTGCATAGATTATTGGAACTGCGAAAGGAAGCGCAGATCGCCTTCGAAGAACAGGCGCAGGTCGGGTATCGAATAGCGCAGCATGGTCAGCCGGTCCGGGCCCATGCCGAAGGCGAAACCCGTGTACTTCTCGGGATCGAAGCCGCCGAAGCGCAAGACGTTGGGGTGCACCATGCCGCAACCGGCAATTTCCAGCCAGCGGCCTTCCAGCGCGCCGCTCATGAAGGCGACATCGATTTCGGCGGACGGCTCGGTGAAGGGAAAGAAGGAAGGGCGGAAGCGCACCTTGAGGTCGTCGGACTCGAAGAAGCGCCGCAGAAAATCGGCGACCACGCCCTTGAGGTCGGCAAAGCTGACGGCTTCCCCAATCCAGAGGCCTTCGACCTGGTGGAACATCGGCGAATGCGTGGCATCGGAATCGACGCGATAGACGCGGCCGGGGCAGATCACGCGCAGCTCGGGCATGGTTTCCAGGTGTTTGTAGCGTTCCGTGTGCGCCAGCATGGAACGGATCTGCACCGGGCTGGTGTGGGTGCGCAGCAGCACGTCGTCCTGCGGCTTGCCGTCCTCGCCCTGCAGATAGAAAGTATCGTGCATCGAACGCGCCGGGTGATTCTCGGGCGTGTTGAGCGCGGTGAAGTTATGCCAGTCGGTTTCGATCTCGGGGCCGTCGGCGACATCGAAGCCGATCGAACGGAACAGCTGCTCGATGCGGTCCAGGCTGATGATCACCGGATGCAGGCTGCCGCGCAGGCTGCCGCGGCCGGGGAGCGTGACGTCGAGCGCTTCGGTCGCCAGCTGGGCTTCGAGCTGGGCATTCTTCAGCGCCTCGCGCCGTGCCGTAAGCAGGGACTCGATGCGTTCCTTGGCGATGTTGATCGCCGCGCCGGCGCTCTTGCGCTCTTCCGCCGGCAGCTTGCCGAGGCCCTTGAGCAGCGCCGTGAGCGAACCTTCCTTGCCCAGATAGCGCGCCTTGGCATCTTCCAGCCGCGCTGGCTCGGTGGCCGCGGCAAAGTCGGCGGTCGCGGAAGCGACGAGTTGATCCAGGTTATCCATTGATCAAGACAAAATGACAGCAATAAAAAAGGAGACCCCCCAACAACCCTGGGCCTCCTTCTCCGGCTACAGGCAGACTCAGGCCGTCAGCTGGGCCTTGGCCTTTTCGGCCAGGGCGGCGAATGCCGGCTTGTCGAACACCGCGAGGTCGGACAGCACCTTGCGATCGACTTCGATCGAAGCCTTCTTCAGGCCGTTCATGAAGGTGCTGTACTTCATGCCCAGTTCGCGGGCCGCCGCATTGATACGGGCGATCCACAGCACGCGGAACTGCCGCTTCCGCTGACGACGGTCGCGGTAGGCATATTGTCCGGCCTTCATCACCGCCTCTTTGGCGATGCGATAGACCTTGCTGCGCCGGCCGCGGTAACCCTTGGCCAGGTCGAGAACCTTCTTGTGGCGCGCGCGCGCCGTTACACCACGTTTGACTCTTGGCATGGTGTCTCTCCTTAACCGTTGGGCAGCATGGCGCGAACCGACTTGACGTCGGAGGCATGCACGGTGTGCACACCGCGCAACTGGCGCTTGCTCTTGGTGGTTTTCTTGGTCAGGATGTGGCGCTTGAATGCGCTACCCCGCTTGATGCCGCCGGAAGCGCGCACGACAAAGCGCTTCTTGGCACCGCTCTTGGTCTTCATCTTCGGCATCGAAGATCTCCCTATTACATGGCTGCCAGGTGTTTCCCGCCTCGGGAATGCTTGGTGACCTGCAACCACTTCTTGTTTCCGCATGCCGGGCATGCGGAACAAATTCTCAAAAACTCAATGCGGCTTTTTCTTCGAAGCCGCCAGCACCATGATGAGCTGGCGCCCTTCCATTTTCGGCCACTGCTCGACCATCGCCTGCTGCTCCAGGTCCAGCTTGATTCGCTCCAGCATGCGCATGCCGATTTCCTGGTGCGCCATTTCACGTCCGCGGAAACGCAAGGTAATCTTTGCCTTGTCGCCTTCGCTCAGAAACTTGATCACATTGCGCAGCTTGATCTGGTAATCGTTCTCGTCGGTACCGGGGCGGAACTTGACTTCCTTCACCACCACCTGCTTCTGCTTCAGCTTGGCCTCATGCTGACGCTTGGCTTCCTGGTACTTGAACTTGCCGATGTCCATGATCTTGCAGACGGGCGGCACGGCCGTGGGAGCAATTTCCACCAGATCCACGCCAGCCTCTTCGGCCAGCGCCAGCGCCTGACGAATCGGGACGATGCCCAGTTGCTCTCCGTCTTCCCCGACCAGACGAACTTCGGGGGTGGTGATCTCTTCGTTGAGACGCTGCGATTTATCCTGAGCGATGGTTCAAATCTCCAAAAAATTCAAAAAATCAGACCGTTGCGCCTCTGTTGCACTGTTCATGCAGCAGACGCTCGATCAAGGCCTGGGGGGACATCTGCCCGAGATCCTGATTGCCGCGGGCACGTAAAGCAACCAACCCTGCAGCCTTTTCCTTGTCACCGACGACAACGATATAAGGCCGCTTCAACAAGCTATGTTCGCGGATTTTATAGTTTATTTTCTCTCCGCGCAAATCGCTGTCGACACGCAGGCCGGCCTCGCGCAGCATTTTTGCCACATTTTCCGCGTAATCCGTCTGCGCTTCGGAGATATTCGTGACCACCACCTGCACCGGCGCCAGCCAGAGCGGGAGGGCGCCGGCGTGGTTTTCGATCAGGATGCCGATGAAGCGCTCCAGCGAACCGAGGATCGCGCGATGCAGCATGACCGGTGTGTGGCGGCTGTTGTCCTCGCCGACATATTCGGCACCGAGACGCCCGGGCATCGAGAAATCGACCTGCACGGTGCCGCATTGCCAGGACCGGCCGATGGCATCCTTGATGTGGAATTCGATCTTGGGGCCGTAGAAAGCCCCTTCGCCGGGAAGCTCGTCCCATGACAGATTGCTGGCGGTGAGCGCTGCGCGCAAGGCGTTTTCGGCCTTGTCCCAGAGATGGTCCTCGCCCACCCGGCTATCGGGGCGCAGCGCGAGCTTGACGGCCACGTCGTGAAAGCCGAAGTCGCCATAAACCTTGCGCAACAGGTCATTGAAGGCCGTGACTTCGGACTGGATCTGGTCTTCGGTGCAGAAAATATGTCCGTCGTCCTGGGTGAAGGCACGCACGCGCATCACGCCGTGCAGCGCGCCCGAAGGCTCGTTGCGATGGCAGGAACCGAATTCGCCGTAGCGCAGCGGCAGTTCGCGGTAGGAGCGCACGTCGGTATTGAATATCTGCACATGGCCCGGGCAGTTCATCGGCTTCACCGCGTAATCGCGGTTCTCCGACTCGGTGGTGAACATGTTGTGCTTGAAATGCTCCCAGTGGCCGGAGCGCTCCCACAGGCTGCGATCGAGGATCTGCGGGCAGCGGACTTCCTTGTAGCCGTTGTCGCGATAGACGCGGCGCATGTATTGCTCGACCTCCTGCCACACGGCCCAGCCGTGCGGATGCCAGAACACCATGCCGGGCGCTTCCTCCTGCAGGTGGAACAGGTCGAGCTGGCGGCCGAGCTTGCGATGGTCGCGTTTCTCGGCTTCCTCCAGCATGTGCAGGTAGGCGTCGAGTTCGTCCTTCTTGGCCCAGGCGGTGCCGTAAATGCGCTGCAGTTGCTCGTTGTTCTGGTCGCCGCGCCAATAGGCGCCGGCCACCTTCATCAGCTTGAACACCTTGAGCCTGCCGGTCGAGGGCACGTGCGGGCCGCGGCAAAGATCGATGAAGTCGCCCTCGCGATACAGCGACACGTCCTCGCCCTGCGGAATTGCCGCAATCAGTTCCGCCTTGTAGTGCTCACCGATGGACTTGAAGAATTCCACCGCCTTGTCGCGCGACCAGACTTCGCGGCTGACCGGAAAATCCTTCTTCGCCAGTTCCGCCATGCGCTTTTCGATGGCTTCGAGGTCTTCCGGCGTGAACGGCCGCTTGTAGGCGAAGTCGTAGTAAAAGCCGTTCTCGATGACCGGACCGATGGTCACCTGGGCTTCGGGAAACAGTTCCTTGACGGCATAGGCCAGCAGATGCGAGGTCGAATGGCGAATGATGTCTACGCCGTCGGCATCCTTGTCGGTGACGATGGCCAGTTGGGCATCACGCTCGATCAGGAAGGAAGTATCAACCAGCACGCCGTCGACGCGCCCGGCCAGCGCCGCCTTGGCCAGGCCGGCGCCGATCGACGCCGCAACTTCCGCCACCGTCAGCGCTTGCGGGTATTCGCGTTTCGATCCATCAGGCAGGGTGATCACCGGCATAGTCGCAGCTCCAGAAATGCAACAGGGCGCACGGTTCACGCGGAAATCACGCGGTGCGCCCTAGTTTCGATTTTGCGAAATTTTATCACAGCGCCTGCCGGCCTTACGGCATCATTCCGCTCTCGCCACGGGCTCAGGGAGGCAAGCTATGGATATCGACGGATTCATGCAGAACTACCAACGCGCCTGGGAAACCAGCGACGAAAACCTGCTCGCATCGCTGTTCGCAGACGACGGCTGCTATCGCAACACGCCTTTCGCCGTGCAGCAGGGTCATGAGGCGATCAAGCAGTACTGGCAGCGCACCAAGCTGCAGACCGACATCCGGCTCACCTATGAAGTGCTGCAGCGCCACGCCTCGGGCGGCATCGCCCACTGGCACACCACCTATCAGGTGACCTCGGAAGACATGTTCAAGATGTGGGCGGCATCGACCGGCACCAATATGCTGGCGCGCCAGCCCGGCGACCCGCTGCCGCGCCTGGCGCTCGATGGCATCGCCGTCGTCGAATTCGACCAGGACGGCCTGTGCCGCGAACTGCGCCTCTGGTGGCATAGCCGGATCGACGACTGAAGAGCTTGCGGCCCGGGCACGGCGCCCGGGCCGGGATATGCGCTCAGCTTTCCGCCGCGGCGGCAGTTTCCGATCCCTGGCGGCCCCGCATCGCTTCCGCCATCGAAATGTTCGGCCGATGGATGTAGAAGCCCTGCGCCAGGTCGATGCCTTGCGCCACGACCTGGTCGAGCACGGCCTGGTCTTCGACATACTCGGCCACGGTGCGGATACCGAGGTCCTTGCTCAGGGTGACGATGCTGCGTACCAGCGCCCTGTCCTTCTCGCTGTTCTTCATGCCGAGGATGAAGTCGCCTTCGATCTTGAGGAAATCGATCGGGAAGCGCTTGACATAATGAAACGACGAAAACCCGGAACCGAAATCGTCGATCGCCAGCTTGAAACCTTCGCTGCGCAGGGTACCGATGAAGCGCTCGAGCAATGCCATGTTCTTGATCGTCTCGCGTTCGGTGATCTCGAACACCAGGCGTGTCGGATCGATCCTGAACCGGCTCGCAATGCGCCGGGTTTCCTGCACGAAATCATTCAGCACCAGGGCCCGCGGTGACATGTTGATGAACAGGTAGCCGCTGTAGCCGGTGGTTTCCACCGCCTCCAGGGTTTTCTCCAGCTGTATGAAATCCAGCTTGTGCATCACGCCCATCTTTTCCGCGATGGCCACATATTCGTCGGCGATGATGTAGCTCCCGTCCTCCATGCGTATCCGCGACAACACCTCGATCGCCTCGACCTCGCCGCTGATGACGTTGATGATCGGCTGGAAGAAGGGCACCACGCTGCGCTTCTCGACCGCGTTCAGGATCAGCATGCTTTTCTCGCCGAGGGTGCGGAACACGTCGATCACGTCCTGGGCATCGGGCACCACGACACGATTCTTGCCCTCGGCCTTGGCGCGATACATCATGTTGTCGGCAAACAGGAAGAGGTCCTTCATCGCCACGGCATGATCGGGATAGGTGGCCATGCCGATCGACACCGAACCGGTGACGACGGCGCCGTCCGGCACGCCCATGGTCACGCCGCCCACCGCTTCGATGATCCGCCGCGCCACCACCGCAGCGGCCTCCAGGTCGGTTTCCGGCAGGATCGCGACGAATTCGTCGCCGCCGTAGCGCGACAGCAGGTCGTCGTCGCGGATCGCCGACTTGATGCCGCCGACCAGCAACTGCAGCAGCTTGTCGCCGACGCCGTGGCCGTAGGAATCGTTGATCGACTTGAAGTTGTCGGCATCGATCACCAGCAGCGTGAATTTCTTGCCGTGCCGCGAGGAGCGGATCACCTCGTTCTCGATCAACTCCCAGAACACGCGCTGGTTGAAGAGATTGGTCAGCGGATCACGCGTGGCGTAGTACTCGAGATCCTTGGTGTATTTGTCGATGGCCTTGACCGAGCCGACGACGTTGAGCAAGGTGGCGAGAATGCTCTGCACCACCAGCAGGCGCATCGGGTCGGTTTCGTCCTGCGGCTGCATGCCGATGCCGACGATGCCGCCGATCTTCGGCGCATCGACCAGCAGCGACTTGATCTGCACATCGATATCCGCCGCCTTGAGTTCCGGCGTCATGGTGCCGACGTCGGCAATATTGTGTTTGACGCGGATCGAATAGCCGGTCTCGAAATACTCGGCACGCTGCAGGATCTGGTACAGGCAGTCTTCGAACACGCGCTTGGTCGCATCGGACGGACGCCGGCGCCAGAAGATTTCCAGGTCGTAGGCCTCGTCGCCGATCTTGAACACCGAAAACAGCAAATAGGCCGGCATCACGGCATCGATGTCGACGATCAGGCGGCTGACATACTCGCGCCAGTCCTTGATGACTTCCGTGGTCAGAATGAATTTTTCGAGCAGGCGGATCTCGAATTCGAGCATGTCCTTGTCCACCGCAATCGCCCGGATGCGCTCGGTCAGCTGCCTGACTTCGCTGGCCACCGCATTGAATTCGGAAAAGCCAAGGTCGATCTGCCTGGCTTCCAGCGCGCGCAGGTCGGAGATGCGGTTGACCGCCCTGATGTCGCCGGCCAGGGTGTCGATCGATTTTTCCAGGCGGCGCCGTATGTACAGCACCATGATCAGGGTCACGATCAGGACCACCGGGACGATGGGAGCGAAGGCGTAGGTGAAGCGCGTCTGGTGCGATTCGATGGCGGGCGCCACGTCCTGTCGCACGTCGATCACGCCCAGCACATCGTCGAGCGCCGCATTGACATGGCACTTGAGGCAGACCTCCTGAGCCTGCAGCGGATAGACGACGCGGATGATGTCGCCGGCGTCGATGCGCTGACGGTTGCCCTCCTTCAGCGCACGCTCGATGGCGGCATCGGGTGTCTTCTGCGCGATCGCGCCGAACAGTGCGCTGACCTTGGGTCCGCGATAGATGTCGATCTGGCGCTGGCTCCGGTCCACGGATTTCTGTATCGCCCCGAGGAAGCCTTCCAGTTGCCGGCGATTCCAGCCGGTGCTCATCAACTCGAACATGGCGTTGAAGGTAAGCTCGGCAAAGGCGGTGGCGTCCTGCACGGCATCGTCGCGCACCGAGCGGTCGTAAATTCCGCGCACCACGAACAGCGTGGTGGCGAAGATCGCGACCGCGAAAACCGCACCGGCGGCGAGCAGCAGACCCTTGATGCTGCGCACCGGATTCATGAATGCCGGCACCTCCCGCAGAGGACGGGCCCGGCGCCGCAACGCACCTTCCTAGCGGCGACAGGCTGCCGGATCCTCGGCACCATCAGGCCCGGTCCTCGCGGATGGCCAGGCAATCGGCGGCCATGCCGCCGGTGGCGTAGATGTTGAGGAATTTCAGGCTGATCACGCGCAGGCAGGACGACAGGTTCTTGTCGTTGGCGACCAGGCAGCCGTCGAGCACCCGCTCGATCAGGCGCGGCACGGTGAGGCCGCATTCCTCGGCCATGGCGTCGATGACGTTCCAGAACGCGCGCTCCAGCGCCACCGTGGTGCTGTGGCCGTGAATGCGGAAACCGCGCTTTTCGGGAATGAACTCGCTGATCTGCGCGGTCGAGCAGGAGTCGAACATGTGATCGAGCAGATCCCGCGATTCACGATATATGGTCATCTTGCCTCCTCCGGACGGGCCGCAGTTCTGCGGCGAATTCTTGTTTGCAATAAATACTACCCGAGCCACGCCCCCTTCCATAGAATTCTTTCACAGCGTCGGCCGGCCAAGCCGAAACGCCACAACAAGGAGGAGAACCGGCATGGAGTTTTTCCGCAAGACTCTCGACCCCATCATTGCGCTTGCGGCCATCGCGGTGCTCGACATTTTCATGTTCCTGCTGATGGGCGCGTGGACCGTCGGCGGCGGCGAGACCATGATGACCGGCCTGGTGGCCCAGGCCGTGCTCGGCGACGAGCTCGGCCGCATCCCCTTCTGGAGTATCGTCTTTCCGCCGCATGCGGACTACTGGAAGATCTACATCAGCCTCGGCATGCTGTTTGGCGCCTTCGTCGGCGCGGTGGCCAGCAAGGAGTTCTACCTGCGCGTGCCGCGCCATCTTTCCGAATGGGTATTGATCACCATCGGCGGCCTGCTGATGGGCTTCGGCATCCGGCTGGCCTACATCTGCAACGTCTCGACCTTCTTCGGCCTGATGCCGGAGATGAACCTCGGCGGCTACCTGGCAATGTCCGGCATCGTCGCCGGCGCTTGGGTCGGTTCGCTGATCTACAAGAAACTTCTGGAGCGGGACGTATGACACCCATCGTCGAATGCCTGGTGGCTTTTCTGTTCGGCTCCGTCGCCGGCCTGTTGATGCAGCGCTCGCGCTTCTGCAATACCGCCGCGCTGCGCGACGCGATCATGTTCAAGACCTACCGCAACACCAAGGCCATGCTGGTGGCGATGATGATCCTCACCGTCGGCTTCACCGGCTTCATGAGCGTCGGCGCCGGCCATCCGCTGCAGTTCGACGTCGGCCTCAATACCTTCGCCGGACTGTTCCTGTTCGGCATCGGCATGGTGCTGGCCGGGGCCTGCACCGTCTCGACTTGGGTCAAGGCCGGCGAGGGCAACATCGGCGCGCTGTGGGCGCTGATCTTCACCTTCGTCGGCATGTTCCTCTTCTCGCTGGTCTGGTCGGCCAGCTGGTGGCCGCCCGCGCCGCAGACCATGACCGGGCAGATCAATGCCCCCGCCCTGCAGCTCGGCTTCGCCAATGCGCAGACGCTGCAGGACAAGTTCGGCATACCCGCGATCGTCTTCGGCCTGGCGCAGACGGCCTTCCTGGGTCTGCTCTATCGCGGCATCCTGCGCCGCGAGCGCGCCCAGCATGCCGAGCACGAGAAGCACCAGAAGGAGCATCAAAAGAAAAAGGCGGCCGCGGCCGCCGCTGTCGAAGCCTGATCGGGAGAAGAAGAAAATGGGATTGTTCGGATCGAAAAAGAAAGTCGAGGAAAGCGTTTCCGGTGGCGTGGCGGTGCTCGCGGACGGCACCAAGATAGGCATCGCGCGCCGCGTCGACTGCCTCGGCGTGTCCTGCCCGCGGCCGCAGCTGATGACCAAGAAGGCGGTGGGCGAGGTCGCCGTCGGCGACATCATCGAAGTGCTGGCCGACAACCCGTCTTCGGTCGAGGCCCTGCCGCCGCTGTGCGACGAACTGGATGCCACGCACCTGGAGACGGTCAAGGCCTCCAATTGCTGGCACATCTACATCCGCAAGGACTGATGCCATGTGGCAAAGACTGCTGCTGCGTTTCCTCGTGGCGCTCTCGGCGCTGGCCAGCATCGGCGGCCTGCTCTGGATGACTTTCGCGCCGCCGCCGGGCATGAAGGCGACCGCCGACGGCGTGCCCTATTTCACCCCGCCGGTGCTGCATCCGGTCAGCGGCGAGGCCGTGCCGATGGAAACCCTGGTGCGCCACTACAAGGGAGGCAAATGATGGCCATCGACGCGCAAACCATTGCCCACGGCCTGCTGTTCTGCCTGGCCTTCGGCATGATGTACCTGGCATTTTTCAGCGACTCGCTGTGAGCGCGATTTTTTTCGGGAGAGCCTCATGCTGAATCGCACCGGCGTCATCTTCTGTTCCGTGAGCCTGGTGCTGACCGCCGCCGTCTGCGCCGTCGGCTTCTCGCTGGCCGCCCTGCCGCGCGCAACCATCGCGGCCTCGAAGCAGCCGGCGCCGCCGGAAACCCTGCCCGATCTCGATCTGCCCGGCTTCGGCAGGGTGACGGCGATCGACCTGATGGGCTATTACATCGACAATCCGCCGGCGCCGGTGGCTGCGGGCGGCGCGCCGGCTGCGGCGAAGCGCTTCGGCGGCTGCTGATGATGCGCGGCGCATTGTTCGCCCTGGCCTTGATCGCCGCGCCCGCGTGGGCGGCGGGCGACTTTGCGTACACGTCAAGAGTTGCCGCTGGCGCGACGGTGATCGACAGTCGGCCGCTGGTCGATTGCAGGCGCGCCAGCCTTCCCGGCGCGCGTTGCCTGCCGGCGGAGGAGTTCCTCGGTCCGCAGCGGCGCCTGCCCAGCGAGCGCGACATACTCTGGCTGCTGGGCACCGCAGGATTGGCCGGCAGCGAAACCGCGCTGGTGGTCGGCCAGGATGCGACCGCGCGCGATTTCGTCGCCGGCCTGCTGTATCTCGCCGGACAGAAATCGGTGCACATTCTTAGCGGGACCATGCCCAGCCTGGATGGCCGTGCCGAAGGCGGCCAGCAACGCGGCATGGTGCGCAGCGCGGTGTGGACGGCGCCGATGCGCGACAGCTTGTGGGTGCTGGGGGTCGACATCGTGCGCGACAAGCCGACACTCGTCGCTGCCGGCGGGCCCAGGCCGACGGCGGCCAATGGGGTGGTGGTCGCGGACGATGCCTATCAGGCGATCGCTCGCTTCACCCAGTTGCGCGCGGGCCAGGGCATTGCCGTCCGCGTTCATCCCGGAAGTCTGGCCCTGGCGGCAGGGAGAGCGCGGTAATGGACATCCTGTTCCATGTCAGCACGGCGGCCGGCGGGCGACTGCTGTATCCGCTGCTGCTCGCCGCAGGCCGCGCGGATTGCCGCGTCGGCGCCTTCTTCACCCATGAAGGCGTGCTCGGGCTGCGCGACACCGACCTCGCGGCGGCGCTCACGCAGGCCGAGCGCGCCGTGGCCTGCGAGGAATCCTGGCATCGCTTCTGCCCGGGGCTGCCCTGCCCGGTCGAGGCCGGCAGCCAGACCAGCAACAGCGCCCTGATGGGCGAGGCGCGCAAGGTGGTGAGCCTGTGAGCGCCCCGCACGGCCGCCCGAAGGGGCGCCAGTCATCACACGGAGCCGCGCAGCGGCGAACCAACGTCACCCCCTCGCCTGGCGAGGGGACCGGGGGGAGGGTAGACCAATGAGCGAGAAAAAGCTCCTGGTGCTGGCGCGCCACGACCACGCCGAGGCGATGCGCGTGGCGGCCGGACTGACCATCTTCGGCCACCAGGTCGGCCTGGTGTTCATGGCCGGGCCGGTGGCGGACACGCCGGAGAACGCCGCCAACGTCGAATTGCTGGAACTGACCGGCATCGCGCCGCAAACCACCGTCGCCGCGATGGCCGACGACCTGCCCCTGCTCGACGCCGCGGCGCTGGCGCAGGCCATGAGCAGCGCCGACATCGTGCTTTCCGTCTGAGTCGGCCATGAACATCGTGCAACTGAACACCGGTCTGTTTCCCGACGCCCAGACCGTGATCGCCGCGCTGCGGCAGATGGCTCCGACGCATCGCGTCGAGCTCGTCGATATCCGGCGTCTCGACCTGCAGGAAAGCGACTGGGACGGCGTCATTGCCGCCATCCTGGCCGCGGATTTGGTAGTCAGCACCTGAAGCAGGCAACACCCCCGCAGCACCCACAAAACCTGATGGAGGAGAGATTCGTGAAAAATATATTGATGAATAGCGGCCGGTCGTTCTGGCTGGTCCTGAGCTTGTTGTTCGGTTTCATCGGCGCCGCCTGCGCCGCCGATCCGCTGGTCGACGCGGCCTGGGTCAAGGCCAATCTCGGCAAGCCCGGCATCGTCGTCGTGGATATCCAGGGCACGTCGGACTTCCTGCGCGGCCACATTCCCGGCGCGGCGAGCACCGATTTCGCCAAATCCGGCTGGCGCGAGGAGAATGCCGACAAGGTACCGGGCATGCTGCCGGCCAAACTCGACAAGCTGGTCGCCCACATCGGCAGCCTGGGCATCGACAACAACAGCCACGTCGTGCTGGTCGCTCCCGGCGGCAACTACAGCGACATGGGCTGGGCGACACGCATCTACTGGACCTTCAAGGTGCTCGGTCACGACAATCTGTCCATCCTCAACGGCGGCATGGCGGCCTGGACCAAGGACAAAACCAATCCGCTCGAAACCGGCGCCGCCAAGGTGACGGCCAAGACCTTCACGCCGCATCCGCGCCTCGACATGGTCGCCACTGTCGCCGACGTCAAGGCGGCAAAGGCCAAGGGCGTGCTGCTGGTGGATAACCGTCCCGAGGACCAGTTCGTCGGCATCAACGGCAGTCCGGCGGCCAAGGAAAACGGCACCCTGCCCGGCGCGCACAACCTGCCCTCAGGCTGGACCACCGATAATGGCGGCGGCATGTTCCGGCCCAGGACCGAGCTGGAAAAGCTGTTCAAGGTGGCCAGCGTGCCGACCAGCGGCGAACAGATCAACTTCTGCAACACCGGCCATTGGGCGTCCGTCGGCTGGTTCGTTTCCAGCGAGCTCATGGGCAACAAGAAAGCCAGGATTTACGACGGCTCCATGACCGAATGGACCATCACCAAGGCCGGCCCGGTCGAACACAAGATCAGCCTGAAATAAGCCTGGATGCGCGTCCGCGTCCTGCTCGCTGGCCTGGCGGCGGCGTGCTGTTGCGCCGCCGTCCAGGCCGCGGGAGAGCATCAGCGGCGGCTGGCGGCGGAACTCGTCGTCATGGCCGGGGATGCGCGCCGGCTGACAGCCGGCGCCGGCGGACCGCAGGAACGCGAGGGACTGGTCAAGCGCCTCGACGGGGCGCTTTCCTCGCTGCCGCTGCTGCTGCGCCGGGCCGAGGGCGATGCCAGGCCGGTGGCCGCCTTGCGCGCGTCGCTGGTCCGCGGCGACTGGCGCGCCTTCGCTGCCGCGCTGGCGCCGCTCAAGCAGCGCCATGCCTTCGATGCGCGTTCGCTGCTGGCCGCCGCGCCGACGCCGGAAATGCTGGCTCTCGGCGCATCGATCCACCGCACGACCTGCGCCGGCTGCCATGACGCGGCGGGCGGCGACACGCTGTTGCCGGCCTTCGATCTTTCGCGACAGCTCAAATCCATGGCGCGCGAAGAATTCGCCGCGCGCCTGCTGCTCGGCGTGCGCGGCGATCGCACCACCGCCTGGCGCAACCCCTTCAGCGATGCGGAACTGGCGGCCTTGATCGCCTGGTATTCCAGCGCCCGCTGAATCGCCGGCCGCGCTCAAGCCGCGATCAGTTCCTGCGGCGCCGTCCAGCTCTTGCCCAGCGCCTGCGCCACCGCCGCATGGGCGATCTGCCCGGCGCAGACATTGAGGCCTGCGGCGAAGCCGGGGTCGTCGCCCAGCGCCTGGCGCCAGCCCTTGCCGGCCAGCGCGCGCAGATAAGGCAGGGTGGCGTTGTTCAGCGCCAGCGCGGAGGTCAGCGGCACGGCACCGGGCATGTTGGCGACGCAATAGTGCAGCACGCCTTCCTCGACGAAAACCGGATCGGCATGGGTGGTCGGGCGCGAAGTTTCGCAGCAGCCGCCCTGGTCGATGGCGACGTCGACGATCACTGCCCCGCGCTGCATTTTCCTCAACAGCGCGCGGTCGATCAGCTTCGGCGCGACGCCGCCCGGCTGCAGCACGGCACCGACCACCAGATCGGCACCGCAGACGGCTTCCTCGATGACCGCGCCGCTGGCCAGCAGCGTGCGGATGCGTCCGGGATATTCGCGGTCGAGCGCATCCAGACGCGGCAGCGTGCGATTGACCACCGTCACCGCGGCGCCTAGCCCCAGCGCCATGCGTAACGCATGGCTGCCGACGCTGCCGGCGCCGAGCACCGTGACGCGCCCCGGCGCCACGCCGGGAACCCCGCCGAGCAGCACGCCGCGGCCGCCCTGGGTTTTTTCGAGAAAGCGGGCGCCGGCCTGCACCGCGAGGCGTCCGGCCACCGCCGACATGGGTGCCAGCAAGGGCAGCCCGCCATGCCGATCGGTCACCGTTTCATAGGCGATGGCGACGCCGCCGGCGCGCTGCAAGGCCTCGGCCTGGCGCGGGTCGGGCGCCAGGTGCAGGTAGGTGAACAACACCTGGTCCGAGCGCAGGAAGGCGTACTCGTCCGCCTGCGGCTCCTTTACCTTGACCACCAGTTCGGCCGCCCAGGTGTCGGCCGCGCCCGGCACGATGCGGGCGCCGGCCGCCGCATACTGCGCATCGCCGAAGCCGATCGGCGCGCCGGCACCCGACTGGACATGGACCTCGTGCCCGGCAGCGCACAGCTCCCGCACCGAGGCGGGGACCAGGCCGACGCGAAACTCGCCTGACTTGATTTCGGCAGGAACGCCTATACGCATTTTTCATCTCCTCGCGGGTCTGCAAGCATGCCAAGTATGCACTTCCGGCGCCGGACCAAGCCAGGGCCGCCGGGTTTGAGGATTCTGAAATGCTTCATGACATGCTCACGGCCATGCTGCCAACTGCTACCATGCATTCATGACAAACTGGACCCCTGCCCTCAGCACCGGCGTGCCGCTGATCGACGAGCACCACAGGATGATTTTCCAGTGGCTTGCCGAGCTGGAACGCGCCAGCGCCGATCAGCGCACGCTGTTCGGCGTTTACGCGATTACCCGGCTCAAACACTATATCCGGGACCACTTCGCGGCCGAGGAAGCCCTGATGGAGTCGGCCGCATATCCGAAGCTGGCCGAGCACATGGCAGCGCACGCCGAGTTCCGCCACAGGCTGGAAGAACTCCAGATCCGCTCGATCGACCAGGACATCTCGGAGGAAACGGTGCAATTCCTGCGCGATTGGCTGGTCCAGCACATCGCCACGACCGACATGGCCTACGTGCCCTATCTCAAACCCTGAATTCGGCGCGCGCGCCGTCCATTCCAGCGGCACAACGGAAAAAGCCACCTCGCGGTGGCTTTGTCGTGACATGTACTACCTGATTTCCTGCGGAATCCTGGTAGGCGCGATTGGACTCGAACCAACGACCCCCACCATGTCAAGGTGGTGCTCTAACCAGCTGAGCTACGCGCCTACTGAAGAGCGCGCAGTATAAGCACGGCGCGAGCAAAGTCAAGACGCCTCCTGCAAGCCCCTGGCAGGACTGGCTTTTCAGGCTATGGATGGCCCGGCTGGCCGGCACCGAGCGTGACCGCCACCTCGTGATCGCGCCGGTCGTCGACCAGCGGGATCGTCTTGTCGGCCTGCAGGGCGCCATCGACCAGCACGCTTGCCACGCCGCTGCGGCCGCCATCGCTGCCGTCGTCGCCAGCCTGCGCGACGGCGATGTGGTACGCCGTCTCCCGATAGCGGTAGTGGATCTTGAACGCCTGCCAGTCCGCCGGCAGGCAGGGCGCAAGGTGCAGCCTGTCGCCGACCAGGCTCAGGCCCAGCAGCGATTCCAGCATCAGGCGGTACATCCAGCCGGCCGATCCGGTGTACCAGCTCCAGCCGCCGCGGCCGACGTGCGGCTCGACGGCATAGACGTCGGCGGCAACGACATAGGGCTCCACCTTATAGACGGCAGCAGCCTCGGCCGACAGCGCGTGGTTCACCGGATTGATCATGCGCATCAGGTCCCAGGCGCGCTCGCGCTCGCCCAGGGCGGCGAAGGCCATCGCGGCCCAGATCGCGGCATGGGTGTATTGCCCGCCGTTCTCCCTGACCCCCGGCACATAGCCGCGGATGTAACCCGGATCCATCGCCGATTTGTTGTCGAAGGGCGGATCGAGCAGTTGCACCAGGCCGGCGTCGCGGCGCACCAGATGCGCATCGACCGCCTGCATGGCCAGGCGCGAACGCGCGTTGCCGACGCCGTCCCTGCCGCCGGCCTCGCCCGTGGCGGACAGCACCGACCAGCTCTGCGAGATCGAATCGATCCGGCATTCCGTGTTGCCGGCCGTGCCCAGCGGCGTGCCGTCGTCGAAATAGGCGCGGCGGTACCAGTCGCCGTCCCAGGCATGTTGCTCGATGTCGCGGCGCAGGCGTGCGCCCTCCTCCCGGCAGAGCTCGGCGAAACCCGCATCGCCGTGCGCCAGCGCCAGCGGCGCGAACTGGCGCAGCACCTCGCAGAGGAAGAAGCCGAGCCAGACGCTTTCGCCCTTGCCTTGCATGCCGACCAGATTCATGCCGTCGTTCCAGTCGCCGGAGCCGATCAGGGGCAGGCCGTGGCTGCCGAAGCGCAGTCCGTGGCGGATGGCCCGCACGCAGTGCTGGTAGAGACTGGCGGTCTCGCCGGAGCGACCCGGCAGGTCATAGTAGGAATCGTCCTCCGCGTTCACCGGGCGGCCTTCGAGAAAGGCCACGGCGACATCCAGCACGCCGCTGTCGCCGATGCCCGTGACATAGCGGCACACCGCCAGCGGCAGCCACAGATAGTCGTCCGAACAATGGGTGCGCACGCCGCGGCCCGCCGGCGGGTGCCACCAGTGCTGCACGTCGCCTTCCGCGAACTGCCGGCTGGCGCACAGCAGCAGGTGTTCGCGCACCAGTGCGGGCTCGGTATGGATCAAGGCCATCATGTCCTGCAACTGGTCGCGGAAGCCGTAAGCGCCGCCCGACTGGTAATAGCCGCTGCGGGCCCAGACCCGGCAGGCCAGGGTCTGGTACAGCAGCCAGCCGTTGGCCAGCACGTTGAGCGCGGGGTCGGGCGTTTCCACCTGCACGGCGCCCAGCGTGCGATTCCAGTAGCGCCACACCGCCTCCAGCGCAGAGCGCGCGGCAGTGCTGCCGCGGCAGCGCTGCACCAGTTGCGCGGCCTCGTCGGCATTGCGGCCGACGCCGAGGCGGAACACGATCTCGCGCTCCTGCCCGTCGGCCAGGTCGAAGCCCGCCTGGATCGCGCCGCAGGGATCGAGCCCGGCGCCGACCTTGCCGGACAGGCGCGCACGCTTCATCGCGGCGGGGTCGCCCAGCGTGCCGTTGCGGCCGAGGAATTCTACGCGGTCACCAGTGACGCTGCGCTGGCGCTCGTCGACATCGAAGAACGCCACCCATTCGGCGAACTCCGTGTGGTACGGGTTGCGCGCGTACAGCGCACCGCTCTGGGCGGCGACTTCGGTACTCACGTGCATCGCCGTTTTGGCGCGCAGATCGCCCAGCACCCACTCGACGTAGCCGGTGGCCGAGAGTTTCCGCGCGCGCCCGGATTCGTTGCGTACCTTCAGGACCGAAAACTTCACGGCCGCGTCCATCGCCACGTAAACCCAGAGTTCCGTGCGGATGCCCGCCGCCTGGGTCTCGAATACGCTGTAGCCGAAGCCGTGGCGGATCACGTGCGACAGGCCGGCGCCGGCCGGCAGCGGCGTCGGCGACCAGACCTCGCCGCTGTCTTCGTCGCGCAGGTAGATGGCCTCGCCGCCGGCGTCGCTGACCGGATCGTTGTGCCAGGGCGAGAGGCGGAATTCGTGGGCGTTCTCGCTCCAGGTGTAGGCCACGCCGCTTTCCGAAACCACGCTGCCGAACTGCGGGTTGGCCAGCACGTTCGACCATGGCGCCGGCGTGGTTTGCCCCGGCCCCAGCGTAATCACGTACTCGCGCCCGTCGGCGGTGAATCCGCCGAGGCCGTTGCACAGGATCAGATCCTGGCGCGGCGGCGCGGCGGCGGACGGTAACTCGGCGCGCTGCGCGCGGCCGCGCTTGAGCAGCGGCGGCCGCGCTTCCGCCGGGCGGCGCTGGTCGAGCTGTTCCGCCAGGGTGCCGCGCGTGTCGCTGAGGACGACGCGGGCCACCGAATGGAACAGCAGCCTGTCCTCGCTGGAGATCTGCTCCACCGGCCGCACGAAGATGCCGCCGGGCCGGTCGATCACGCTGGCCTCGATGCCCGAGGCGATCAGTCCGATGATCTGTTCCTGCAGGCGTTGCCGGTAACCGGCGTGCTCCTCGTTCCAGATCACCAGGTCCACCGTCAGGCCCTTGAGGCGCCAGTAGGCATGGGCCTGCACGAGCTGGCGCACCAGATCGAGATTGGCGAAGTCGCCGATCTGCAGCAGCACGATAGGCAGATCGCCGGAAATCGCATAGCCCCAAAGCCCGGACTGGCCGCGGCGATTGCGGATCAGCAGCGCGGCCTCGGCGCGCAGCCCGGCGTTGACGTGGATCACCGAACTGGCCAGGCGCGCGTACAGTTGCGCATCGGCCTCGGTGGCATTGAGCTGGCGCAGCACCACCTGGCTGTGGGTCCAGGTCAGATCGAAGACGCGGTCGGCGAGATGCCGGTCCTGGTATTTGTCGACCAGCGCCAGCGCCCTGGCGCGCGTCTCGCCGATGCCCGACACGCGGTTGATCGTCACCACCTGGTCCGGATCGAGCGTTACCGTATGACGGATGGCGACGATCGGGTCGAGCACCGAACCGGCGCCGCCCGACAGCGGCGCCGGGCCCAGGCTCATGGCCAGCGGCGCGACGCAGTCGCGGCCGCGGCCGATGAAGCGCAGGCGATCGGTCTCGTAGGACACCTCGCCCGGCTCCGCCCCGTGCACCGTCATCAGATGGAACATCCAGGGCGCCTTTTCGCCGGCCGAGCGCGGCCGGCGCGTGCACAGGATGGCGTGCCGTTCGGCGATAATCTCGGTCTGCACGAACAAATTGCTGAAGGCCGGATGCATGGCGTCGGCCGCCGCCGGCGCGATCACCACTTCGGCATAAGTCGTGACGTCGATCACCCGGCGCTGGCGCGAGCGATTGGTGATGCGCACCCGGCGCAGCTCGATGTCGTCCTCGGGCGAAACCACGATCTCGGTATAGGTCTCGAACTCGCCAGCGCCGTCGGCCACGGCATCGCGCCGGCGAAACTCGGCGCGGCCCTCGGAGAAGATCGCCTCGAAGCTATCCGCCCGCTTCAGTGTCGGCTGATGGGCGGTCGACCAGAACTCGCCGCTGGCGCGGTCGCGGATGTAGCAGAAGCTGCCGCGGTTGTCGCAGGTGCCGTCCTCGCGCCAGCGCGTCACGGCCAGATCGTTCCAGCGGCTGTAGCCGCCGCCGGCATTGGTCACCATGACATGATAGCGGCCGTTGGAGAGCAGTTGCACTTCCGGTATCGGCGTGTCGGCGCTGTCGAAGACCCGGATCGGCATCTCCGCGGCCATCGGCGACGCGCTGGCATCGGCCAGTTGCGCGATGTGCGAGAACAGCGCCGTGGCCTTCGGAATCCGTTCCTGCAGCAACAGCATCACGGCCTGGAACAGCCGGTCCGATTCGAAGCGCCGCTGCATCGGCCGGTCCAGCAGCAGATAGGCCAGCGCCAGCAGGCTCATGCCCTGGTGGTGCGCCATGAAGGAGCGCACCGTCGCGCTCGATTGCCGGCGCCGCTGCCGTGCCGGGGTGTAGTCGATGGCTTCGAGCAAGCCGAACTTGCCCATGAATCCTTCGGCCGCGAGCCGCTGCAGGTTGCGGCAGGCCTCCTCGGGGGCCACCATCAGGGCCAGCACCGAGGCATAGGGGGCAATCACCAGATCCTCGGCCAGGCCGCGCTTGAGCCCCAGGCCCGGCACGCCGAAGGCGCGGTATTGATAGTTGAGCTGCACATCGACGGTGTTGTAGCCCGATTCCGAAATGCCCCAGGGCACGCCGCGCTGGCGTCCGTACTCGATCTGGCGGGCCACGGCCGCCTTGCAGGTCTGGTCGAGCAGGGTATTGTCGTAGGTCGGCATCACTAGCATGGGCATCAGGTACTCGAACATCGAGCCGCTCCACGACAACAGCACCGGCTCGCCGCCGGCGCGGGTCAGCAGGCGGCCCAGCGCGAACCAGCTATCGACCGGCAGTTGCCCCTGGGCAATGCCGACGAAGCAGCACAGGCGCGCTTCGGACGCCAGCAGGTCGTAGTAGCTGGCATCCACCCGCCGCTCATCGAGGTTGTAGCCGATGGTCAGCAACTGCCGCGCCCGGTCGAACAGAAAGTCATATTCCATCTGGGCGAACTCGAAGGCCCGCGCCGCCAGTGCGTCGAGCGCCGCCATGCGCTCGCGCGCCGGGACGCTGCCCGCCGCGGCCAGTTCGCGCAGGGTCGGAATGCCGGTCTGGTTCGCCACTGTCGGCAACCCACCCGATGCGAGCCAGGGGGCAAGCAGGCTCAACTCGTCCAGCGCCTCGCGACACTGCCGCGCCAGCGCCGCCGCCCATTCGTCGGCCTCGCCCTTCAGCACCGGATCGTCGCTGCCAGCGAATGCCTTGGCAATCTGCAGCCGCAGTTCGACGGCGGCGCTCGACAAGGCCGCCAGCAGCCGGTGCCCGGCTTCGAGCGTCAGCGGCGGAGCCAGCGAGGCCGCCTCCAGCTCATTCTGAAACACCGCCACCGGCCCGGCCCCCGGACCGTCCGCCGCATCCGCGAGGATTCCCAGCGTGTCGCGCAGGCCGTCGAACAGCCGCGCCGGCAATATCCGTTCATCGGCCAGCGCCAGCAGGCCGGCGCGCAAGGTCAGCAGATGGCCGGCAAGATTGCCGCTATCCACCGTCGAGATGTAGCGCGGCGCCAGAGGCTGGAGTGTCTGGGTGTCGTACCAGTTGAAGAAGTGACCGCGGTGTCGTTCCAGCAGATCGAGGGTGGCGAAGCTGTTGGCGGTGCGCAGCAGTAGTTGTCCGGGCGCCAGGTAGCCGAAGTCGCAGGCGGCAAGATTGGCCAGCAGCGCCAGCCCGATGTTGGTCGGCGAGGTGCGGTGCGCAATCGCGGCAATCCGGTATTCCTGGAAATTGTCGGGCGGCAGCCAGTGATCCTCGGCGCCGACGAAGTTGTCGAAGAAGGCCCAGGTGCGGCGCGACAGCGCGCGCAGGAAGCGGGTTTGCTCGACGCTCAGGCTGGCTTGGCGGCGGGCCAGCGGCAGGCTCAGCCACCAGGCGATGGCGGGGGAAGCGAACCAGAGCAGCAGAATCGGCGCGGCCACCGGCAAGGCCGCCGGCGCCCATGCCGCCAGTTCGATTGCGGTGGCCAGCGCCAGCGCCGGCGCCGCCCACATCGTCCGCACCACGCCGGCCAGACTGTGGCCATCGCCCCTGGCCGACTCGCGCTCCGCCTCGCTCGACGGATTCCATTCCAGCAGCCGCCGCTGCGTGACGAGCATGCGCCAGACGCTGCGAAAGATGGCATCCAGGCTGTAGTACGCCTCGTAGGGCAGGCAGGCGAACTCGAATGCGAACTGCATCAGGCGCCGTGCCGCCGACCGGCCGACAGCCGCCAGATGCTGGCGCAGCAGCACCTCGTCCGGCTTGCGCAAGAGTTCCACGATCGAGGCGCAGGCGGAGGGAATCAACAGGATGCCGATCACCGACAAGGTCCATAGTCCGACCGCCGGCAGCAGCATCCAGCCCAGCAGCAACAGCACGGTCAGCACGGCGGGGACCAGGCTGCGCCGCAGGTTGTCGAACAGCTTCCACTGCGACAGCAGCGACAGCGGGTTCTTTCTCGCCGTGTCGCCAACGCCAACTTTCAAGTCCGAGCTATGGTCGGGAACATGCCGCCGCAGCCAGCCCGCGAGTTGCCAATCGCCGCGTATCCAGCGGTGGCGGCGACTTACCTCCGCGCTGTAGCGCACGGGCGTGTCCTCGTAGAGCTGCACGTCGCTCAACAGGCCGGCACGCGCGTAGCAGCCCTCGATCAGATCGTGGCTGAGCACGCGGTTCTCGGGAAAACGCCCGCCCAGTGCCTGCTCGAAGGCGTCGACGTCGTAAATGCCCTTGCCGATGAAGGACCCTTCGCCGAACACGTCCTGGTAGACATTCGAAACGGTGCGCGTGTAGGGATCGATGCCGGGCTCGCCGCCGTTCAGGCGCGCATAGCGCGAGCGGTTGGTGCCCGGCAGGCTGACCGCGACGCTGGGTTGCAGGATGCCGTAGCCGCTGGAGACCCGTCCCTGTTCCTCGTCGTAGGCGGGGCGATTCAGCGGATGCGCCATCGCGCCGACGAATTGCCGCGCCGCATCGCGCGGCAGGGTCGTATCCGTGTCCAGGGTGATCACATACTTGACCCCGGCCAGAATCGCCGTGTCGCCGACGACCAGCGAAAACGCGTCCGCGGCGCCCTCGCACTGGCCGCCGGCGCCGCCGCGCAGCAGCGCATTGAGGGCCGCCAGCTTGCCGCGCTTGCGCTCATAGCCCATCCAGAGCCTCTCGACGGGATTCCAGCAGCGCCGGCGATGGAAGAGATGGAAAATGTCGTCCCGAGTCCGCAGGCCGGCACCGACATATTTCTCGTTGAGTTCGAGGATGCCGGCCCGCGCCTGTTGCAGCAGGGCCTCATCTTCAGGCAGGGTTTCCTGGCGGGCGTCGGCAAAATCCGTCAACAGGCCGAAGTGGAGGCGCTCGTCGCGATTCGCGAGGAATCTGACCTCCAGCGCCTCGATCAGATCCTCGATGTTCGACTTGCTGGTGAGCATGGTCGGCACCACCACCAGGGTGCGCGATGCTGCCGGAATGCCTCCGGAAAAATCCATGCGCGGCAGCGGCTTCGGCTGCACCACGAGAGTGGCAAGCCAGTTCGCCAGCGCCAGCGCCAGCTGGCTCGCGGCCAGCAGGGCGAGCACAGTCAGCGGCAGCGTCACGCAGAGCGACAGCGTGGCCGGCAGCGCGGCAAACTGCGCGATGCGCTGCACGGCAGGCAGCATCTGCGCCACGAGCGCCCAGGCGATGGGCAGCGCGATCAGGGTGATGCCGCCCAGGTAAAGCAGCAGCGGAAAGCGGCCTGCCGTGCGCCGCAAGGCGCCCAGGCGCGAGGGGATCGCGCCGATGGCGCCTTCGAGTTGCGGCAGGCCCCGGTCGATCAGGTAGAAGCCGACGTGCGCCGCCCGCGCATCGCCTCCGGCGGCCGGATCGGCGGCGGCGGCCAGTGCCAGCGCGCCGCGGGCCACCAGCTCCTCCGCCAGCCCGCTCTTCCGCGCGATCCGTTCGGTGGCGTGACGGTAGTGGTCGCGCGTGGCGAAATCCATGCTGCCGTAAACGCCCGGCGGGTCCTCGCGCAGCGTCCGCTCGACCACGCTCATGCTCTCGACGAAGTCGCGCCAGTCGATCGCGCCCAGCACCCGCAGGCTGCCGATGCTGTTGCTGATCGAGACCTGGCCCGACGCCTGCAGCTGGTTCTCGGTCTGCACCAGCTGTTCGATGGTCAGGCCGGATTCCGCCAGATGCTGTTCGATCCAGGTCAGGGGCAAGGCCAGCGCCGGCCCCTTTCCCTGCAGCAGGCGGGCCAGTTCGGCGACGAACGAGCAATTCATCGGCGGCTTCGAACGGGCCATGTCGCCGATCACCAGGATCAGGTTCTTGGCGTCGTTTGCGGCGGTATCCGTCATCTCGTCGGCCCAGCGCGCGGCCAGATTGCGCTCCTTCAGGCTGGCGGCGATACGCACGCTGACGCGCCGCAGGTTTTCTATCACGGCCAGGCGCAGCATGATCGGAATCGCCCACAGCTCGCCCAGATCGAGGGTGGTCACGGTCTGGTAGGCGGTGACGAAGCGGCCGAGGCATTCCGCGTCGACGTGGCCGTCGCCATGGGCGACGATTTCCAGCGCGATGTCATAGACCCGCGGCCGGCCGGCCGATGGGCCCTGCGCCAGGCGCGGCAGTTCCAGGCTGTAACCCTTGGGCAGATGCTTGCGGGCCGTGCGGATCTGTTCCTCGATCAGATAGAAGTTGTCGAGCAGCCATTCCCCCGCCGGCGTGATCCGGTGCCGTTTCGTCACCGCCGCCGTCAGCAGCTGGCTGACGCCGACCAGCACGCTTTCGTTGGCCGCCAGCCGCGCCAGGAGCTGGTCCGGTGCGCGGCCGGCAGCCAACCGGTGCGAGCCGGCGAGCACCTTGCCATGCTGTTCCATCTGATCGGCGCTGAACAGGCGGGCGCGCAACGGAGACTCCTCGTCGGACGCAGCTTGCGGCCACAGATTCGCCCGCAGGCGCGTGGCCCACTGTCGCCAAGATCCGCCCAGCCCGGTGTCGATATTCAATTCAGCCAGCCTTTTCGCTTAGTCATTCCGTCGATGCCCATTGCATCGATCGGCTCCAGCCCTGGCGGCCTAATCGCCGAGCAACTCGGAAACCGGCTCCAGTTGCTCCACGTGCTGCGCCACCACCTTGACGATGACGGTGATCGGCACGCTCAGCAGCATGCCCCAGATTCCCCACAGCCAGCCCCAGAACAGCAGCGAGATGAATACGGCGGCGGTGTTCATTTTCGCGATCCGGCCCGTCATCCAGGTGACGCCGAAGAATCCGACCGCAATCGCAATCGCCGCCGAAGCCCCGGCGACGAGCAGCACCGCGGAGAGTTCGTCGAACTGCATGAAGGCCGCCATGCCCATGGCCACCGCCGTGACCACCGGGCCCAGATAGGGAATCACGTGCAGCAGGCCCGCCGCCACGGCCCAGGCGCCGGCGTTTTCGAGACCGATCCAGCGCAGCGCCAGCCAGGTCAGCAAGCCCACCAGCACATTGGTCGCCAGCAGCATCAGCATGTAGCGCTGGATCGAATCATTGATGTCGTCGAGGATGCGCACCGTGATTTTTCTCTTGGACAGCGACGGTCCCGTCACCCGCACCAGTTTTCGCTTGAAGATGTCGCCCGACAGCAGGAGGAAAAAAGTCAGGAACAGCACCATGGTGGCCTGGCCGAGCATGGCTGCCGCGCCCATGGAGCCGACCCAGAGGAAATTGCCGAAGCGGGAACCGGGCGAGTCGATCACGACGTGGGTCGCCTGCCGTTTCGACTTGCCTGACTGGCCTGTCGCCGCACTGGTCGCCTTTTCGATTTCGCTCGCGGCGGTCTCCACCTTCTGCATGGTGCTGCCCTGCCCCTTGTTCAGGCTGGCCAGGCCGGCCGACAACTTGGTCGCCGCTTCCGGCAACTGGTCCAGTATGGTCTGAACTTCATCGCGCAGCGAGTAGCTGCCGAAGGCCAGCGCCGACACCACGCCGGCCATCACGATGCTGGTGCCGAGCACGCGCGGCACGCGGACCCTCTCCAGCCAGGCCACCAGCGGACCCAGGGTATAGGCGAAGAGAATGCCGAGCAGCAGGGAAATGAAAAATCCCTGCGCCCATTTCAGGGCAAATACCGTCGCCACCAGGGCGATGACGGCCAGCGCCAGATCCCGGCTGCCTTCAAGTACGCTGATCACGGGCGGCGGCGCCGCCGAATCGGAACCCGGCTCAGCCGGGTTGGCGGCCGCAGCGTCGATTTCGGCAGTTGGGGCAAGGGGCGTGGGGGCAGACATCGGAATAGCTTGTTGTTTCATCAGTCGACCTCGGGCCGCACGGCAAGGGCGCTGATCTCCTCCATGCGCAGCCTCTCCTGCTGCAGGCTGCCGAACCACAGCGCGTAGTGCCGCGTGAACTCCGCGCCGAGGAAGAAAATCTGTGCCGAGTAGTAGACCCACAACAGCAGGGCAATCAGCGATCCGGCCGCGCCAAAGCTCGATGCCACGCCGCTGTTGCCCAGATACAGGCCGATCGCGTACTTGCCCAGGCTGAACAGCCCGGCGGTGAAGGCCGCGCCGATCCAGACATCGCGCCACGACAGCGGCGCGTCGGGCAAGGTCTTGTAGATGATGGAGAACATGCAGGCGATCACGGCAAAGGAGACCAGCGACGAAATCGTCTCGAGCACCAGGGCAGAACTTCCGAGAATTCCATGCGCGTAGCGCTCCGCCATCGCCAATCCGGCGCTGACGACCAGCGATACGAGCAGCAGAAAGGCCAGCACCAGTACCAGGCCGAACGACAGGAGCCGCGTTCGGAGCAGTACGCCGAAGCCCGAGCGGCCGGGCCGGCCTATGCCCCACAGTTCATCGAGGCTGCCCTTCAGCTCGGCAAAAACACTGGTCGCACCCAGCAGCAGGAGCACGCTGGCGATCAGGGTGGCCATCAGGCCCGAAGAGGGGCTCTGCGCACCGGCCAGCAAGGCCTGCATCGCCTTTGCGCCATTCGGCCCCACCAGACCTTCGAGTTGGGCGACGATCTCGCCCTGGGCCGCCTCGGCGCCGAAAAAATAGCCGGCGACCGCAATCGCCAGCACCAGGATGGGCGTCATCGAAAACAGGGTATAGAAGGCCAGCGCCGCACCTTTGCTGGCGGCACGATGGTCGATCCACGAGACCAGCGAGGCGACCAGGACGATACGCAGCCGCCGCGCCCAGTGAATCGGGACGTGGACGATCAGATCGACAATTGCGCTGGCCATGGCTGGTCTCGCCCGGGACGCTTGCGGTGGCTGGCGCAGCGCGAACAGGCAAGCGCGGGCGAAGCCCGCGGCTACCTGCTCCCGCTTCGGCTTCAGGTTGGCTTACTTGACCCGCATGTCATTTTTGACGGAGCGGACACCGGCAACACCGCGCGCCAGGTCGACGGCCTTGTTGATCGCCGTCTGCGAACTGACGAATCCGCTCAGCTGAACCACGTTCTTGAAGGTCTCGACATTGATTTCAGCGGACTTCAGGGTCGGCTCGTTGAAAATTGCCGTCTTTACCTTGGTGGTGATCACGGCGTCGTCGATGTACTCGCCGGTGCCTTCCTGCTTGGTGGTGGACGCGCAGCCGACAACCGAGACCAGCGTGACGGCCAGGAAAAGCGCCGAGATATAACTTCTAGCTTGTTTCATGATTGATTCTCCAAATTTGAGTTGAACAGAATTCCCGATCCGGATTCGAGCATTTCGCCATCTTCCGCACAAAGAACCGAGCCCCTGGGATGCAAACCGCACACGCTTTCGAAGCCTCAAGGCCAGAATAGTCGAGACCACAGATGGCGTCAGTGCGGTGGCGTACATAGCGCAGGACAAAGGGTGCGCCAGCGAACGGAATTGCAATCGTTTCGTGTCCATCCTGCATGGTCATCGCAGCGTGCGGCGGCCTCTGCCCGCCCCTGCAACCCAAAAGGAGCATCGAATGTCGAGTGTCGGTTATCACGAACCCGTCGAGGAGCTGTCCGCTGAAACGCGCGACATGCACCGGGCCATAGTTTCACTGATGGAAGAACTGGAAGCCACGGACTGGTACAACCAGCGCGCCGACGCCTGCAAGGACCCGGCGCTCAAGGCCATCCTGATCCACAATCGGGACGAGGAGAAGGAACACGCGGCAATGCTGCTGGAGTGGATACAGCGCAAGGACCGCAGCTTTTCCAGCCAGCTCAAGAGCTACTTGTTCACCGGCGCCTCCATCGCCCATCCGTGATCGAACTCGGCATCCGCACGGCTTTGCGCTGGCGCGATCGCCTTGCGCCCGCCGTCGCGCCAGCGCCAACTCTCTGGCCGGCCTGTCGCCGCAGGCGCGCTATGGGCAGGCCGCTCAGCGACGGCTGAGCAGGAGGAAGACGATGAGCCCGGCCACCGCGGGTATGCCGAATGCCTTCCAGGGATTTTCCCTGACGTATTCCTGGGTGGCGTCGGCGGCGTCGCTGGCCTTTCTAGCCACCGCAATTCGCGCCGCATCGAGTCGCGATCTCGCGTCCCGCAACTGGCCCTCGATCCGGGTACGCGTCGCAGCGAACTCCTCGGCGGTCGAATTCACCACCTGCTGCAACAGGTCGTCGGTATCGGCGACGACGGCTTTGAGATCCTTGACCAGCCTGTCCTTCTTCACTTCGATGGCGCCGCGATGCTCGAATAATGCAATATTCATGATCTCTCCCGATGTTGACGAGCAGCAGCGGCGACCGGAGATTCGAGCGCCGATGCTCCCCTGCCGGACAGCCTGATCCCTGCCGGTGCGCCGGTCTGTACGGCACCGTACGAATCGGACCATGGACCCGCTGTGAACCGTCGCCGGTCGATCGGGCCTATGTGGTCCAGCGCACCGACTGTCGCTGCCGCAAGGAGGATAAGTGCACCCTGTGGTTCGATCGCAACATCCCAAAAGGAAACCCAAATGAAAATGCCATATCGTTTCAAAATAGTCGCCATTTCGGTCCTGCTCGCAACCGGGCTTGCTGCATGCGACAAGCCCGGACCTGCAGAAACCGCCGGCAAGAAAATCGATCAGACGGCAGAGGCCGCAGGCAGGAAGATCGACCAGACCGCCGAGGCCGCCGGTCGCAAGATCGAGCAAACCGCGGAAGCCGCCGGCAAGACCATCAACGCGGCAAGCGACAAGGTGGGCGACAAGCTGGGCGAACAGGGCATGAAAGCCGGTGTCGCCATCGACGACGCCGAAATCACGGCAAAGGTAAAAGCGTCGATTTTTGCCGAGCCCGGCCTGAAGACGCTGCAGATCAGCGTTGACACCGTCAAGGGCGTGGTGACGCTCACCGGATCGGTCGATTCGCCCCAGAGCAGCGACAGGGTCAAGGAACTCGCGGGAGCGGTGGCGGGCGTCAGGCAGGTCGACAACCGGCTGGTGGCCAAGGCTGTCCAAGCCAAGTAGGAGAATCGCCGCAAGCTGCGACAGCGCACAGATCGAATCGAAAGGCCCAGGCATTCTGAATCCAGGTTTCGTTGTCCTCCTCCGCAACGAACCCCCGCAGTACTTGGCCCGGGGCAGCGACGCTGCTCCGGGCCTTTTTCCGTCTCAGCGCGCCCCCGGATTCCGGCACCTCTGAGCGCCAGCGCACGGAAGGCCGCCGGTTTCGCGACTAGCCTGATTGACGGTGGGCGCTGCCAGGCGGCGCTGCCGACACTTCTCAATTTCAATCACCAGGAGCAGACCATGAACAAGGATCAAACCAAAGGCCGCGTCGAGGAAGTCAAGGGCAAGGTAAAGGAAATTGCCGGCAAGCTGAGCGGCGACAAGAAACTCGAAGACGAAGGCAAGCTGCAAAACCTCAAAGGTCAGGTACAGGCCGGTTTTGGCGATCTGAAAGAAGACATCAAGAAAGCCGTCTGAGATCGACCCAAGCTCACCTCCCTTGCCGTCGTGCCGCGCATCGATCGGCCGCCCGCAAGGGCTTCGCCCGGGGATCAGCGCATCACCTCAGGCATTGCCACCACGAAAGGAAATCCCATGAAACGAATCAATCTGACCGCAATCGCCGCCACAATCGCCCTCGCCTTCGGCGCCCAGGCGATCGCCGCCGAAACCACTCCCCAGACCGGACCCAAGGCTGCGGCGAGCAAGACCGCATCCGTCGGCGAGTATGTGGACGATGCCGTCATCACCAGCAGAATCAAGACCGCCGTGTTCCAGGACTCGACGCTCAAGGCGACGGAGATCAATGTCGAAACCCACCAGGGGATTGTCCAGTTGACCGGCTTCGTCAAGTCGCGCGCCGATATCAACCAGGCCGTCAGGCTTGCCCGAGGCGTCAAGGGCGTCAAGTCGATCAAGAACGACATGGTGGTCAAGGGCAGGCAGTAAGCCCGGTCGCCTGCCGATCCCGACGACGGCCCGAAACGCCCTGCCGGTTGATTGGCATCAATCAAAGTTGACTATTTTTGTCGGACACTAGGCACCCGAGCATTTCGCTCGGAACAACCATGTCAGGAAACGAAATGCAGAAGCGATTGGAAAACAAGATAGCCGTTGTCACCGGTGCCAGTAGCGGGATTGGCCGTTCCATTGTCGAACACTATGTGGCGGAAGGCGCCACCGTGGTCGCCTTTGCCCGAAACCTTGCGGCACTCAAGGAACTGGCCGCCGCACATCCGGGCAAGGTCCTCGCCGTCGGCGGCGACGTGACCCGGGCGGAAGACCTGAAGCAACTCGTGGCGGAAACCGTCAAGGCCTATGGCGGCGTTGATATCGTGGTGCCCAATGCCGGTATCGCCCGCGTCGTCTCCTTCGAGGACAGCACGGCGGAAGCCTGCAACACCCAGTTCTCCGTAAACCTCTTCGGCGCCGTCGAAACCGTGCGCCTGTTCCTGCCACATATTCGCAAGGGCGGGTCGGTTCAGTTCATTACGACCTTCCTCACCCAGGTCGGGTTTCCCGGACTATCCATCTACAGCGCCAGCAAGGCGGCACTGAAGTCCTTCTCCCAGACACTCGCTGCGGAACTCGCGCCGAAAGGCATCCGGGTTAACTCGATTGCTCCGGGCCCCATCGGTACGCCGCTGTGGGCAACCGTAGGTCTGCCCCCCGATGTGCTGGCGCTCGTCGCCGGCAACGTGACCGCCCGCCTGATGCCCGGTGCATTCGGCGGACCCGAAGACATCGCGCAAATGTCGGTGTTCCTGGCATCGAACGCGGCCAAGAACATATTCGGCCAGGAATTCGTCGTCGACGGCGGTTATACGATCGGCTGAAGGAACTCCAAGGCGGCGCCATTTACCGCCGGATGATGTCGCGGACCCGCAGACCGACTGGATCGCAGCCAGTCTGCGGTCGATCGCTGCCCGGTGACAGCCACGCCCGGCATCGCAGCCCTGCGATTGACATGGCGTTGGCCCGGACTCATGGCTTGCCGATGGATTGGGCGCGGTACGAGGCCATGCCGTTCCGGTAAGCTGCGGGCAATCCGGGAGGATGCTGCTCGAGCGCGTTCGACAAGCAGGTTAAGATCAGAGCATTCAGGTTCTGGACGCGTGCGGGATCTGCGTTCTCCAGGTACCCAGCCGTCACTGATAGGGAGAGTAGCCATGACCATACTTGTAGCCTATGTACCGCGCCCGGAAGGGCAGGCCGCCCTGGATAAGGGCATCGAAATTGCCGGTCGCCGCAAGGAAGCCCTGGTGGTGGTCAACACCAGCCGGGGCGGCAGCGGGGAAGATCCATCGATGGCCGACGTTCAGGATGTCGAACGCGTCGAAAAACTGCTGAGGGCTTCCGGGGTCGACGCGACATTCAAGCAGTTTGTGCGTGGCAAGAGCGCCATCGAGGAAATTGAAGAAATGGTCGACTCGCTGCGGGTTTCGCTTCTCATCATCGGCCTGCGCAAACGCACCCCGGTAGGAAAGCTTTTTCTGGGCAGTGTGGCCCAGGAAATTCTGCTTACGGTTCCCTGCCCGGTATTGGCAGTCAAGGCCGGATGATCACTGTGTCAGGCAGCCGGCCTGGCTGCAAAGCATCTGCCGTCATGCTGCCGTCGCATCGGCCGTCGTGACCGGCGCCCGCCCTGCGCACTACATGCGCCACTCGACGTAGGAATAGATGTAGTTCGAGCCGCCGTTCACGTTGCCGAGCAGGCGCGAGGTGCCGAAGATGCCCGAACGGTGCGTGACGCCGAGACCGACATAGGTTTCGCCCATGGACTTCACGCCGATCAGGTCG
>JAMPYF010000056.1 GCA_023700805.1 Sulfuritalea sp. | reverse complement strand
TCGACGATGCGCCCCATGGTGTCCTTGTCGGGGAACTTGATGTAGTGGAAGAAGCAGCGGCGCAGGAAGGCGTCGGGCAGTTCCTTCTCGTTGTTCGAGGTGATGATGACGATCGGCCGCACCGCGGCGCGCACGGTCTGGCGCGTTTCGTACACATGGAATTCCATGCGGTCGAGTTCGCGCAGCAGGTCGTTGGGAAACTCGATGTCGGCCTTGTCCACTTCGTCGATCAGGATCACCGACGGCTTGCCCTGCTCGAAGGCCTGCCACAGCACGCCCTTGACGATGTAGTTGGAGATGTCCTTGACCTTCTCGTCGCCGAGCTGGGAATCGCGCAGGCGCGACACCGCATCGTATTCGTAGAGGCCCTGCTGCGCCTTGGTGGTGGATTTGATGTGCCACTGCAAGAGCGGCACGCCCAGCGCGCCGGCGACTTCCTCGGCCAGCATGGTCTTGCCGGTGCCGGGCTCGCCCTTGATCAGGAGAGGGCGCTGCAGGGTGATCGCGGCATTCACCGCGAGCATCAGGTCGGGGGTGGCGACGTAGGTGTCGGTTCCTTCAAAGCGCATGGTGTTTTCTTTCAGGGTTGAAGCAAGAGATTATCCCAGAGTCGCTGTCTTGTCGCCGCGCATTTCGCCGCGCATTTCGCCGCGCGTTTTGCCGTAGTGTCAGCACCAACTCTTACCCGGCCTTGCGTCGCACGCAGTCGATGTAGGCCTCGCCGTCGGGCGGCAGGCCGCTCGTCTGGGCGCGCCAGAGCATCTCGCCGAGGCATTCGAGCACGTCGTGCAGCGCTTCGTGGCGGTCGGCGCGGCGGCTTTGCAGCAGCGTGAAGGCGGCGCGGATGCCGGGTGGCTGGTCGATCGACAGCTGTTCCTCGATCGCCAGGTGCAGCGACAGATGCAGGAAGGGGTTGGTCTCGCCCTGCTCCGGCGTCCATTCGCGGGTCAGCGCGTCCTCGGCTTCGAGCAGGGCGTGGTATTCGGGATGGAGGGCGATCAGGTCGGCCGCCAGGGCTTCCATCGCCGTGCCCGGCAGCCGGTTGCGGTGTTTGGTCCAGGCGTCGATCAGGAACTGGCGCGCCTGGTCGCGCGACGGGTTAAACATTTTTCTCTTTCCAGGCGCAGAGGTCGAACACGGGACAATGCACGCAGTCCGGCGAGCGCGCCTTGCAGGTGTAGCGGCCCAGCAGGATCAGCCAGTGGTGGGCGTGCAGGCGGAACTCGGCGGGCACTGCCTTGAGCAGTTTCTGCTCGACCGCCTCGACGGTCTTGCCCGGCGCCAGCCCGGTGCGGTTGCCGACGCGGAAGATGTGGGTGTCGACCGCGATCGTGGGTTCCTTGAAGGCGATGTTGAGCACCACGTTGGCGGTCTTGCGGCCGACGCCGGGCAGGGCTTCGAGCGCCGCGCGGTCGTGCGGCACCTCGCCGCCGTGGCGTTCCAGCAGCAGGCGCGAGAGCTTCGCGACGTTCTTCGCCTTGGTCCGGTAGAGGCCTATGGTCTGGATGTAGTCGATCAGTCCCTCTTCACCCAGCGCGGCGATGGCCTGCGGCGTCGGGTGGTCGCGGAACAGCGCGCGCGTGGCGCGATTGACGCCCTTGTCGGTGGCCTGGGCGGAGAGCACCACGGCCACCAGCAACTGGAAGGGCGTGGCGTATTCGAGCTCGCTTTTTGGTTCCGGGTTCGCCGCCGCGAGACGGGCGAAGAACTCGCGAACCTTGCTCGGGCTCATGCCGGGACGGAGGCCGGCGGCGGCTGGTCGTGCAGGCGATGTTCGCGCAGGCGCTGGTTGGCGCGCGCATCGAGCCAGTTGCGCCCGGCGATCAGCAGGCCGAGGACGAAAAAGGCGCCGGGCGGCAGCATGGCGATCAGGAAGCCCGGATAGCTCTCCGGCAGCACCTGGATGCCCGACAGGGTCGGAAAGATCATCTCGATGCCGGAAAACAGCGTGCCCTGGCCGACCAGCTCGCGCACCGCGCCGAGCAGCCCGATCACCCAGACGAAGCCGACGCCCATCATCAGGCCATCGAGCGTCGCTGCGCGCAAGCCGTTCTTGGCAGCGAAGGCTTCGACGCGGGCCAACACGATGCAGTTGGTGACGATCAGCGGGATGAAAATGCCGAGCACCAGGTAGAGGTCGTGCAGGAAGGCGTTGAAGGCCAGGTCGACCACGGTGACCAGCGCCGCGATGATCAGGACGAACACGGGAATGCGGATCTCGTAGGGGATCAGGGCGCGCAAGGCCGATATCGCGAAGTTGGACAGCATCATGACCAGGATGGTCGCCAAGCCGAGGCTGACCGCATTGACCAGGCTGGTGCTCACCGCCAGCAGCGGACACAGGCCCAGCAACTGGGCCAGGATGCTGTTCTGCTTCCACAGGCCGTTCCAGGCAATGTCCTTGTAGATGCTCATGGTGTACCTCTTTCGTCAAGGCGGCTGTTGGCCGGCAGGGCGAACAGCTTGTCGCGGTTTTCCAGGGTCCAGGCCAGGGCGCGGCCGCTGGCATTGGTCACGGCGCGGGCGGAAATCGTGGCGCCGCTCATCTGGTCGAAGCGGCCGCCATCCTTCTTCACCCGCCATTTTTCGCGCGGCACCGTATCAAAGCCCAGATTGCTGAACTGGGTGATCCATGGCCGCGCCTTGTTGCGATCCTTCTTCGGATTGATGTAGTCGCCCAGGCCCGGCGTTTCCTTGTGGGTCGTCACGCGCACGGCGATCAGCCTGCCGTCGACGCCGACGGCGACGATCAGCCCGATGCGACCGGAATAGCCGTCGGGCGCGGCGGCTTCCAGCACCAGCGCAACCGGAGCGCCAGCCTTGCGCGCGCGCCAGAGTCGGGTTTCTTCATCGAGCCCAAGGGCCTTTTGCGCCGGCAATGTAATCGCGTCGGCCATCAGGTCGTTGTCGTATATGCCGCCGGGCAGCACGTCGCCGATCAATCGCTGTTTCTCCGCCAGCGCGCTGGCGGCAACCATGGGTGCGGTGGCCTTGTAGGTGCCGGCCATCAGCGCGGTGAACACCAGGGTGAAGGCGAGCATGATGGCGGCCGTGCGCAGCGAGATGCGGAATACTCCGGCCTCCCTCTCGGCGACTTCGATGGGTTCGCTCATCGCGGCTCCTCCTCCTTGCGCTTGTGGCCAAACACCGGAGGCTGGGTATACATGTCGATCAGGGGTGCCGCGATGTTCATCAGCAACACGGCGAAAGCTATGCCGTCCGGATAGGCGCCGAAGGTGCGGATGATCCAGGTCAGCAGCGCGATGCCGGCGGCGAAGATCAGCTTGCCTTTCGGCGTGGTGGCCCCCGAAACCGGATCGGTGACGATGAAGAAGGCGCCCAGCATCGCGCCGCCGGTGAGGAGATGGAACAGCGGCGGCGCGAACTGCGTGGCGTCGATCAGCGAAAAAATTCCGGCGACGGCGAACAGGGCGGCGAGAAACGCAGCCGGCATGTGCCAGGTGATGATGCGCTGCTGGATCAGCCACAGGCCTCCGGCCAGATAGCCCGCGGCGACCCACTCCCAGCCCTTGCCGCCGATGTTGCCGAAGGTTGCGTTGCTGCCCAGCAGGCCGGCGATCGCCGCGCGTTGTTCCGGGTCGCGCAGGACCGTGCGCAACGCATCGAGCGGCGTCGCCATGGTCATCGCATCGAGTTGGCGCGCGCCGAAGATCGCGTTCAACTGCGCCGCGAAGTCGGTGGCGCCGACCGCCGGCCATTGCGACATGAGCTGTGGGTAGGCGACGATCATCAATGCAAAGGCGACCATCGCCGGATTGAAGGGATTCTGCCCCAGCCCGCCATAGAGATGCTTGGCGACGATGATCGCGAGCAGCGTGCCGAGCACCGTCAGCCACCAGGGGGCGATCGAGGGAAAGGTCAGGGCGATCAGCCATGCGGTGACCAGTGCCGATCCGTCGGTGAGGAATTGCCGCATCGGCTTTCCGCGCAAGGCAAGCATGGCGGCCTCGGCCGCCAGCGCGGCAATCGACGTGAGCGCTATCTGCACCAGGATCGCGGCGCCGAAAAACCAGACGTAGGCGGCGATGCCGGGCAGCAGGGCGAGCAGCACCCGCAGCATCACGGATTGCACGCTGGCGGGCTTGAGCGAGTAGGGCGAGTTATTCACTGGGGTTCGTTCCGTCTAGTCGTCCTGCCGCAGGTGGGGCTTGGCCATTTCGCGAATCTCGGCACGGCGTTCTTCGATGGCGGCGACTTCGGCTTGCTGTTCCGGCGTCAGGTTGCTGACGTTCTCGGGGTGCACCTGCTCCTTCTGTGCCCGCGCGCGCTCCAGCGCGGCAGCGATCAGAGCTTTCTTGGCATCTTCCTCGGGAGTCGCTGCAGGCTTTGCCACTTCGGCCAGCGCCGCGGCGGCCTTTTGCCTGCCGGCCTCCGTCTTGGCGGCGAGCTTGGCGGCCTTGTCTGCCTTCTCGCGCTCTTCCCGCGCCAGCCGCAATTCGTAGCGCTCGCGCGCAATGTCGGCCGCGGCTTTTTCCTTTTCCCGCGCCCAGATCTCGCCCTTGGCGAAGCGGAAATAATCCACCAGCGGAATGCGCGATGGACAGACGTAGGAGCAGCAGCCGCATTCGATGCAGTCGAACAGCGAGTATTCCTGTGCCTTGCCGAAAATCCTGGCGCGGCTGAACCAGTACAGTTCGAAAGGCTGCAGTTCGGCCGGGCACACCTTGGCGCATTCGCCGCAGCGGATGCAGGGCATCTCCGGCGGCGGCGGCGGAAACAGGGTCGGCGAGCCGGCCAGGATGCAGTTGGTGCCCTTGATCACCGGTGTGTCGAGGCTCAGCAGGGCGACGCCCATCATCGGCCCGCCCATCAGGTAGCGGTCGGTATCGGCACGGGGTTCGGCCAGCGGCAGCAACTCGCGGATCGGCGTGCCGATCAGGGCTTCGAAGTTGCCGGCATGCGCCATGTTGCCGGAGAGCGTGAGGACGCGCGAGATCAGCGGCTCGCCGTGCGCGATGGCGCGGAAAACGGCGTGGGCCGAGCCGACGTTGAAACACTGGACTCCGAAATGGGTGCCGAGCTTGCCGAAGGGGATCTCGATGCCGGTGAGGACGCGGATCAGCTGTTTTTCGCCGCCGGCCGGGTAGCGGGTGGGAACCGCGACAACTTCGATATCGGGTTCGCCGAGTTTCAGGGCGGCGGCCCGCATCGATTCGATCGCCTGCGGCTTGTTGTCTTCGATGCCCACCAGGATGCGCCGCGCGCCGGCGATGTGGCGCATGATCGCGGCGCCGGCAAGAATCATGTCGGCGCGTTCGCGCATCAGGCGATCGTCACAGGTGATCCAGGGTTCGCACTCGGCGCCGTTGAGGATCAGCGTTTCGATACCCTTCTCGCCGGGACCGAGCTTGACATGGCTGGGAAAGCCCGCGCCGCCGAGGCCGACCACGCCGCAGTCGCGCAGGTAATTCCGTGTTTCCTGCGCCGGGACGGCGCTGTAGTCGAAGGGCCGTCGTTCGATCCAGCGGTCTTGTCCGTCCGGATCGATGACGATGCTGGGCGCCGGCAAACCCGATGGATGAGGCACGGGCTGCGGTGCGATGGCGCGCACCGTACCGGAGGTCGGCGCATGGACGGCGGTGCATAGCGGCCCTTCGGCGGCTGCGATCATTTCCCCCTTGAGCACGGTCTGTCCGGGCTGCACCAGGCAGCGCGCCATGGCGCGGGCGCTCTGGCGCAGCGGAATGATCAGGTGCGAAGGCAGCGGCGCAACGCGGATGGGCGCGGCCGCCGATACGTCCTTGTGGGAGTCGGGCTTGACCCCTCCCTTGAACCTGAACAGCTTGGCGATCATGCGGCCTGGCGCAGCTTGATCACAGGGTATTTCCACTTCCATGTGTCGACTGTTTCCTGAATGGCTTCCATCCGAATGCAATCGACGGGGCAGGGCGCGACGCACAGCTCGCAACCTGTGCACTGGGCGGCGACCACGGTATGCATTTGCTTTGCCGCGCCGACGATGGCATCCACCGGGCAGGCCTGGATGCACAGCGTGCAACCGATGCAGGCCTGCTCGTCGATGACGGCGACGGATTTCGGCTTCTCGATGCCGTGCTCCGCGGAAAGCGGCTTGAACTCGCGGCCCAGCAGGTCGGCGAGCTTGTGGATACCCTCCTCGCCCCCCGGCGGACATTGATTGATTTCCGCCTCGCCCTTGGCAATGGCGGTGGCATAGGGTTTGCAACCCGGAAAGCCGCACTGGCCGCACTGCGTCTGCGGCAGGATGGCATCGATCTTCTCGACCAGCGGATCGCCTTCGACGCGAAAGCGCACCGCCGCATAGCCGAGCGCGGCACCCAGCAGCACGGCGCCCAGCGCCATGACCAGGAGCGCTTCGATCATTTGTATTTGTCCAGGCCGGCGAAGCCCATGAAGGCCAGGCTCATCAGGCCCGCCGTGATCATGGCGATGGCTGTGCCGCGGAAATGCACCGGGACGTCGGCCGCTTCGAGGCGTTCGCGTATGCCGGCGAACAGGATCAGCGCCAGTGTGAAGCCGACCGCGCTGCCGAAGCCGAACAGCAGCGACTCAAGAAAGTTGTGGCGCAGGCTGACGTTGAGCAAGGGGATGCCGAGTACCGCGCAATTGGTCGTGATCAGCGGCAGGTAGATGCCCAGTACCTGGTGCAGCAGCGGGCTGGTCTTCTGGATCACCAGTTCCGTGAGCTGCACGATGGCGGCAATCGTCACGATGAAGGACAGCGTGCGCAGATACTCCAGATGATTGGGTATCAGCAGCCAGCGATCGATGACGAAGCTGGCGCCGCAGGCCATGGTCAGCACAAAGGTCGTGGCAGCCCCCATGCCGAGTGCGGTTTCCAGCTTCTTGGATACGCCCATGAACGGACACAAGCCGAGAATGCGCACGAAGACGACGTTGTTTACGAGGACGGCGCCGAGAACGATGAAGAGATAACTGGTCATGATGCGCAGCGCGCAGCGCGTAGTCCGCAACAATTGGTGGAGATCAAATTATCTCGCTTTTAATGGTATTTGCGCAAGAAGGAAGTTGATTTTACTGCCGCGTGGCCTTGTCGGTGGCTTCAATGCATTCGGCGACGAGTTGCGGGCCTCGGTATATCAGTCCGCTATAGAGCTGCACCAGGGCGGCGCCGGCGTCCAGTTTGGCTCGTGCGCGAACGCCGCTGGTGATGCCGCCGGCGGCGATGATCGGCAATTCCCCGGCCAAAGCCTGCGCCAGGTCGCGAATCACCGCCGTGGACTTGTCGAACAGCGGACTGCCGGACAAGCCGCCCGCTTCGGCGGCGAGCGGCGATGATTCGACGCCTTCGCGACCAAGTGTGGTGTTGGTGGCGATGACGGCGTCGATCCGGTGGCGTTTGAGCGCGTCGGCAATGTTGGTGATCTGGCCCGAGTCGAGATCCGGTGCAATCTTGAGCGCCAGCGGTACGTAACTGCCGTGCCGGTCGGCCAGCGCCGTTTGCCGGGATTTGAGTGCACCCAGCAGGGCGTCGAGTTCCGATGCTCCCTGCAACTGGCGCAGGTTCTTGGTATTGGGCGAGGAAATATTGACGGTGATGTAGCTTGCCAGCGGATAGGCCTTGTCGAGGCAGATCAGGTAGTCGTCTACCGCCTTCTCTATGGGTGTGTCGAAGTTCTTGCCGATGTTGATGCCGAGAATGCCGCGATAACCCACATGCGCCAATCGCTCGCGCAGCGCGTCGATGCCGTCATTGTTGAAACCCATGCGGTTGATGATGGCCTGGTGTTCCGGCAGCCGGAACAGGCGCGGCTTCGGGTTGCCGGGTTGTGGGCGCGGCGTGACCGTGCCCACTTCCAGGAAGCCGAAACCGAGGCGCGCGAGTCCATCAATGGCCGTTCCGTTCTTGTCGAGGCCGGCCGCCAGACCGACACGGTTGGGAAAATGCAGGCCCATGACGTCGACCGCGTTGGCGTCTGCCGTGGCGGCTTGTCCAAAGCGCAGAGCCCCGCCGATGGCCAGCAGGCCGAGCGTCAATTCATGCGCGCGCTCGGGGTCGAGCGTGAAGAGTAAGGGCCGAATCAAGGCATATGGAATCATGGCGGAGGATTCTACGATGCGGGCTCTGCGAAGAATTTCATCAACATCGGAAAGAAAAAAACGAGAAGGGGTTTACACATTGAAAATGGCCCCCTATAATTGCCCCTCTCTGCTGCATGCGGAGCCGCTGAAGGAAGTGAGTGAGGCGGAGTTCTTTAAAAACCAAACAACCGATAGGTGTAGGTGCTTGCTGTGCTGGAGGTGGTGGTGGGTAGTCATTCCGAGATCGAAGGGATGGCTGCTGGTCCGG
>JAMPYF010000040.1 GCA_023700805.1 Sulfuritalea sp. | reverse complement strand
GTGTCGCCGGTCAGCAGCATGCGCTTGGCCTTCTCGGCGCCGAGGCGATAGACCCACATCGCGGTGGTCGGGCAGCCCCAGACGCGCGCCGGCATGTAGCCGATCTTGGCGTCCTCGGCCATCACCACGAGGTCGCAGCACAGCGCGATATCGCTACCGCCGGCCACGGCGAAGCCCTGCACCTTGCAGATGGTCGGCTTGTGGCTGCGCCAGAGGCTGAAGAAGTCGTCGGTGAAACCCTTCATGGTCCGGTAGTCGACCATCGGGTCCCAGGGCATCGACTGGGTACAGGGCGTATCGACGTCGGCCTCGGCGAAGTCCTTGAGGTCGTAGCCGGAACAGAAGGCGCGCCCGGCGCCCTGCAGGATGATGACATGGATGTCGTCGTCAGCATTGGCGCGATCGACGGCGATCCGGATCTCGCGCGGCATCGCCGGCACGATGGCATTGAGCCGCTCGGGACGGTTCAGCGTGATGCGCGCGATGCGCCCCTCGGTGCTGTAGGTGAGGGTCTGCAGGGTCATCGCGGTTACGCCAACTCGATACCGACGGCAGTGGCTTCGCCGCCGCCGATGCACAGGCTGGCGACGCCGCGCTTCTTGCCGTATTTCTTCAGCGCGCCGATCAGCGTGACGATCACGCGGGCGCCCGAAGCGCCGATCGGATGGCCCAGTGCGCAGGCGCCTCCATGCACGTTGACCTTCTCGTGGGGCAGTTCGAGGTCGTGCATCGCCGCCATGGTGACCACGGCGAAGGCCTCGTTGATTTCCCAGAGATCGACGCTGGCTACGCTCCAACTGTTCTTCGCCAGCAGCTTCTTCATGGCGCCGACCGGGGCCGTGGTGAACAAGCCCGGCTCCTGGGCGAAGGTGGCATGGCCGACCACCGTGGCAATCGGCTTCAATCCCAGTTCGGCCGCGGTCGAGGCGCGCATCATGACCAGCGCGGCGGCGCCGTCGGAAATCGACGAGGAGTTGGCCGCCGTGACCGTGCCGTCCTTGCGGAAGGCCGGCTTCAGCGTCGGGATTTTTTCGAGCTGGGCCTTGAAGGGCTGTTCATCCTTGTCGATGACGACGTCGCCCTTGCGCCCGGACACGGTGACCGGAGCGATTTCCCAGGCGAAGCTGCCGTCGCTGTTGGCCTGCTTGGCGCGCGTGGTCGAGGCGACGGCGAAGGCATCCTGCGCCTCGCGGGTGAACTTGTACGTCCCGGCGCAGTCCTCGGCGAAGGTGCCCATCAGGCGGCCTTTGTCGTAGGCGTCTTCGAGCCCGTCGAGGAACATGTGGTCCTTCACCTCGCCATGACCGAGGCGGTAGCCACCGCGCGCCTTGGGCAGCAGGTAGGGCGCGTTGCTCATCGATTCCATACCGCCGGCGACCATGACCTCAGCGCTGCCGGCGGCGAGCATGTCGTGGGCGTACATCGCTGCGCGCATGCCCGAGCCGCACATCTTATTCACCGTGGTGCAGCCTGCCGCCAGCGGCAGGCCGGCGCCGAGCGAGGCCTGGCGCGCCGGTGCCTGGCCCTGGCCGGCGGGCAGCACGCAGCCCATGATGACCTCATCGACCTGCTCGGGCTTGATCCCGGCGCGTTCGACGGCGGCCTTGATCGCGGCGCTGCCGAGCTGGGAGCAAGTGAGCGAAGCGAAGTCGCCCATGAAGCCGCCCATCGGGGTACGGGCGGAGGAGACGATGACGATGGGGTCCGACATGGTGCTTCCTTTCAGATCAAGGTGGAGAGTGCAGTGGCGTAGCGCCCTGCGATTTCGTCGGGGGCGCTGACGGTAAGGCCGAGGTCGCGCATCAGGCCGTCCTTGAGGCCGTAGATCCAGCCGTGGATGGTCAGGTTCTGGCCACGCTGCCAGGCGTCCTGGACCACGATGGTGCGCGAGAGGTTGATCACCTGTTCCAGCACGTTGAGTTCGCACAACCTGTCGTGGCGCTTTTCCTCGGGCAGCTCGTCGACCCGCGCCATGTGCTTGACATGCACGTCCTGCACGTGGCGCAGCCAGAGGTCGGCCAGCCCGACGCGGTGGTGATGGAGCGCCGCGTGTACGCCGCCGCAGCCGTAGTGGCCGACCACCATGATGTGCCTGACCTTGAGCACGTCGATCGCGAACTGGATCACCGACAGGCAGTTGAGGTCGGTGTGCACCACCACGTTGGCGACATTGCGATGCACGAAGACCTCGCCCGGCAAGAGGCCGACGATCTGGTTGGCGGGCACGCGCGAATCCGAGCAGCCGATCCACATGTATTCCGGCGACTGCAGGTGGGACAGGCGCTCGAAGTAGTCCGGATCGACCTCGCGCATCTGCCTGGCCCAGGCACGGTTGAAATCGAACAAGTGGTGCAGGGTCTGGTTGTTGAGCTGCTCCTCGGACCAGTTTTCGAGGTCGAGCGCGAGGAACTGCGTGCCTTCGAGCGAGGTCTGGTAGTAGGCCGGCGCCTCCTGGAAGCCCAGTTCGCGGTAGAGCTTCACCGCGATGCGCATGGCCGGCAGCGTGTCGAGCATGATGGTGCGGTAGCCGATCTGCCGCGCGGCGCGTATCGCAGCCAGGGCCAGGTCGCGGCCGACGCCGAGCCCCCGGCAGCCGGGCTCGACGTAGAGGCGCTTGAGCTCGCAGACCCCGGCGGCCAGCGCCCGGATGCCGACGCAGCCGGCACCCTTGCCATCGACCTCAGCGTAGAACAGGCGGCCCTCAGGTGCGGCGTAGCGTCCCGGCAGGCTGGCCATTTCCTCGTCGAAATTCTGGAAGCACAGGTCGACGCCGAGCCAGCCTGCGTAGTTGCGGAAAAACTGGCGCACCTGTTCCAGTTCGGCGACATGCTCGGCGCCAAGTACGCGAATCGCCGTGCCGCCAGCGCCAACTTTCACCGCGTTGTTCATGATTTCCAGGGCAGTTCGTAGGCGACCGCCAGCTCGCGCGCCTTGTCGGCCGCCGCCTTGGGCAGGTGGCAGCTCTTGCGCGTCTGGGTGTCGAGGTGGATGCCGGTCAGCAGCGTCACGGCCGAGACCGTGTCGGTATCGGCATTGCGCATTTCGTGGAAAAAGATGATCTTCTTGTCGGTGACGTCGACCACGCCGGTGCGTATGGCCACGGTGTCGCCGGCATGCAGTTCGCGCTGGTAGCTGATGCGCTGGTCGATCGCCGCCATGCCGCGATGGTGTTCGCGCAGGAAGGCGGCGCTCATGCCCAGATGAGACATCAAATTCCAGGTCGCCTCGTCGAACTTGCCCACGTACCACATCACATTCATGTGGTTCATGTGGTCGCAGTGCCACGGATAGACGGTGCCGCGATAAGTATCCAAGAGGCCGCTCATGACGTAACCCTAAACGTTGAATATGAGACAGGTCGTTGTTGCATGCGCATAGAGCTTGCCGTCGGCGTCGAACAGCTTGCCTTCCGCCGTGCCTATCTGCTTGCCGGCGTGTATCACGCGGCCTTCGGCGCGCACCGGGCCGACACGGTCGGTCAGGGCGCGAATGTAATTGACCTTGAGTTCGATCGTGGTGTAGCCCTGCCCGGCTTCGAGCGTGGTCTGGACTGCACAGGCGACGCAGGAATCCAGCAGCGTCGCATGGAAGCCGCCATGCACCGAACCGATCGGGTTGTAATGGCGATGCTGCGGCAGACCCTGGAATACCACGCGGCCTTTTTCGGCCTCGACCAGGAGGAAGCCCAGCGTGTCGCTGATCGGCGGCCGCGGCAGTTCGCCGGCGATCATCTTCTGGAACAGTTCGAGGCCCGAGCACTCGCGCAGATTTTCCAGGGTCAGCACGCCGGGACCGCTGGAGCGGGCCAGCACCTCGTCGTAAAGCTGCTGCCAATCCTCGCGCTGCTGTTGGGTATGCTGGGCGCTCATCACATGGTCTCGTTGTAGAGTTCGCGGCCGATCAGCATGCGGCGGATTTCCGAGGTGCCGGCGCCGATCTCGTAAAGTTTGGCGTCGCGCCAGAGGCGGCCGGTCGGATATTCGTTGGTGTAGCCGACGCCGCCCAGCGCCTGGATCGCCTCGCCGGCCATCCAGGTGGCCTTTTCCGCCGAATAGAGGATCGCGCCGGCGGCATCCTTGCGCAGCGTGCGCGTGTGGTCGCCGCGATCGCAGGCCTTGCCCAGCGCATAGACATAAGCGCGCGTGGCCTGCCAGGTCGAATACATGTCGGCCAGCTTGCCCTGCATCAACTGGAATTCGCCGATGCTCTGGCCGAACTGCTTGCGCTCATGCACAAAGGGCAGCACCACGTCCATGCAAGCGGCCATGATGCCCAGCGGACCGCCGGAGAGCACGGCGCGTTCGTAGTCGAGGCCTGACATCAGCACGCGCGTGCCGTTGCCCTCGCCGCCCATGACGTTCTCGACGGGCACTTCGCAGTCGTCGAAGAACAGCGGGTAGGTGTTGGAACCGCGCATGCCGAGCTTGTCGAGATGCTGGCCCTTGGAAAAGCCCTTGAAGCCCTTTTCGACGATGAAGGCGGTCATGCCTTTGGCACCGGCATCCGGGCTGGTCTTGGCATAGACCACCAGGGTGTCGGCGTCGCCGCCGTTGGTGATCCACATCTTCGAGCCGTTCAGGACGTAGCGGTCGCCCTTGAGCTCGGCTTTCAGCTTCATCGACACGACGTCCGATCCGGCGCCAGGTTCGGACATCGCCAGCGCGCCGACGTGCTCGCCGGAGATCAGCTTGGGTAGGTACTTTTTCCGCTGCGCATCGTTGCCGTTGCGGCGGATCTGGTTCACGCAGAGGTTGGAATGCGCGCCGTAGGACAGGCCGACCGAGGCCGAGGCGCGGGAGATTTCCTCCATCGCCACCATGTGGGCGAGGTAACCCATGTTGGTGCCGCCGTATTCCTCGCCGGCGGTCATGCCGAGCAGGCCCATGTCACCGAACTTCTGCCACAGGTCGGCAGGGAACTCGTTGACGCGATCGATCTCGGCGGCGCGCGGCAGGATTTCCTTCTGCGCGAACGCCCATACCGCGTCGCGCAGCATGTCGACGTCCTCGCCGAGATCAAAGTTCAGTCCGAGCATCAGTTTTTCTCCTTGGCGTGCATGGTCATGAGGGTTTGCTGCATCGTGGCGCAGTGCGTGGCGCGGCCGTTCTTGATGGCATACACCTCGCCGCGCGTGATGACCAGATTGCGCCCGGTCTTCAGCACCCGGCCCTCGGCGACGAGGAACTCGCCGTCGGCCGGCGCTAGCAGGTTGAGCTTGAATTCCACGGTCAGCACATCGGAGCCGGCCGGCATCAGCGTGAGCCCCGCATAGCCGCCCGCGCTATCGACGATGGTGCTGGTGATGCCGGCGTGGAAATAGCCGTTCTGCTGGGTCAGGTCGTCGCGGAAGGGCAGGCGGATCTCGCAATGCCCGGGCTGCAGCTCGCCGATTTCGGCGCCGATCAGCGTCATCACTTTCTGGCGGGCGAAACTGGCCCGCACCGTGGCATCCCAGTTCGGGTTGCGCGGCTCGAAAACATTCCCGGCTGGGCGTGCGGTGTGCGGCATTTCATCTCCTGCCTGAGGTGCGCATGGTAGTTAACGTTGACGTCAACGTCAACTACCGGTGCGGGATTTGCGATTGCCGGCGGCGGACTCGGTTCCTTCGGACTTCAGCATATCGCGGCACTGGCGCTCGAAGCGGGCAATTTCCTTGAGCACGGCCTGTATGTCGTCACGCTGCTGCTCCAGCGCGGCGCGACGCTGGGCCAGCGCGCCGAGGAAGGATAGCAATTGTGTGGACTCGTCTTCGGCCGTGTCGTACATGTCGATCAAATCCTTGATCTCGGCCAGGCTGAGCCCGAGGCGCTTGCCGCGCAGGGCCAGCTTGAGCCGGGTCCGGTCGCGCTTGCTGTAGATCCGGTTGCCGCCTTCGCGTGCCGGAGAAACCAGGCCATGGGATTCCCAGTAGCGGATGGCACGGGTCGTTACGCCGAAATCACGAGCCAGTTCGGTGATGGTTTGAGTATCGTTCATGATGAGAGACTGAAATGCACGTTATGCTGCAGTGCACATAAAGCCCCGGAAATTGGATAAGATGGCAGACCGACGGTCGACAAGTTAAGCAGATTTCCCCCACCGATGCAAAGAGACGCGAATTGAACGCTCCCATCGCCTACCCCCACGAAACCGCGCCCGCGCCCGGTGTTGCGGTAACCGTTGCGCCCGGCATCGAATGGCTGTGCATGCCGCTGCCCTTTGCGCTGAACCACATCAATCTGTGGCTGCTGGCCGACGGCGACGGCTATGCCGCGGTCGACACCGGCTTTGCGCTCGATCCGGTCAAGCAAGCCTGGAAGTCGGCGCTGGCGGGGCGCCGACTAAGCCGCTGCATCGTCACGCACTGTCATCCCGACCATCTGGGCCTCGCCGCCTGGCTGGAGCAGGAAACCGGCGCCGGACTGTGGATCGCCCAGGGCGAGTATCTGGCGGCGCACATGATGGTCGAGCAGATCGCCGGCTACTCGATCGGTTCCATGGTCGATTTCTTCCGCAGCCACGGCCTCGACCAGGCGCGCATCGACGCCCTGGTGGCGCGCGGCAACGGTTACAAGCGCGGCGTACCCGAAATTCCGGCCACCTATCGGCGCCTGTTCGACGATCAGTTGCTGCAGATCGGCGATCACGAGTGGCGCACCATCGTCGGCCACGGCCACGCCCCGGAGCACATGAGCCTGTATTGCGCCGAACTCGGCGTGCTGATTTCCGGCGACATGCTGTTGCCGCGCATCTCGACCAATATTTCGGTGATGGCCAGCACCCCCTACGCGGATCCGCTCGGCCTCTTCCTCGATTCCATCGACGGCTTTCGCGCCCTGCCCGAGGACACGCTGGTGCTGCCCTCGCACGGTCGGCCCTTCCGCGGCCTGCACGCCCGCGTCGAGCAGCTTCACGCCCACCATGCGGAGCGCTGCGAGGTGCTGCTGGCCGCCTGCAAGGACAAGCCGCGCAGCGCCGCCGAGCTGATCGCGGTGCTGTTCAACCGGGAAATCCCGGACCCGCACCAGACCATGTTTGCCATGGGCGAAGCGATTGCCCACCTGAATTATCTTGAGCACGCAGGCAAATTGAAACGTATCGAAGAGAACGGTCTTGTCCGTTACACCCGCTAACCGAAGGAGCCCCAATGTCTGCACCAGAAGCCCATCAATTGCCCGACCCCAAGGAAATCGCCAAGACCTATGCCGAAGTGGCACAGCGTGCCTCGCACCTGATCACGGACCACATGAAGCGGCAGATGAAGAAGGGCGTCAGTGCCCCCGGCGACGACCTCGGCATCGCCCAGGCTTTCATGGACATGATGGCCAAGATGCTGGCCAATCCCTACCAGTTGGCGCAGGCGCAGATGAACCTGGTGTGGGATTATTTCTCGCTGTGGCAGCATTCGACGATGCGCCTGATGGGCATGCAGGGCGCGCCCGTGGCGCAGCCCAAGAAGGGCGACAAGCGCTTCGCCGACCAGCAGTGGGAAGAGCATTTCCTGTTCGATTTCATCAAGCAGTCCTACCTGATCACTGCGCGCCACATACATGACAATGTTTGCTGCATCGAGGGCCTCGACGATATCTCGCAGAAGAAGGTGAATTTCTTCACCCGCCAGTTTATCGATGCGCTGGCGCCCTCCAACTTCGCGCTGACCAATCCCGAAGTGCTGCGCGAGACCTTGAGGAGCAATGGCCAGAACCTGCTCAAGGGTTTCAACAACCTGCTGCGCGACATCGAGGAAGGCGACGGCCAGCTGCGCGTCAAGATGACCGATCCCTCGGCCTTCGAGATGGGCAAGAACGTCGCCGTGACGCCGGGCAAGGTGGTCTTCCAGAACGAGATGATTCAGCTGATCCAGTTCAATCCGACCACCAAGGAACAGTACAAGCGCCCGCTGCTGATCATTCCGCCCTGGATCAACAAGTACTACATCCTCGACCTGCGCGAGAGCAATTCCTTCATCAAGTGGGCCACCGACCAGGGCCACACGGTATTCGTCATCTCCTGGGTGAATCCGGATGCCAAGCTGGCCATGAAGGGCTTCGACGACTACATGACCGAAGGCGCGCTGGCCGCGATCGACGCGGTCTGCCAGCAGACCGGCGAAAAGGAAATCAACATGATCGGCTACTGCCTGGGCGGCACGCTGCTCGGCTCGACCATGGGCTACATGGCGGCCAAGAAGGACAAGCGCATCGCCTCGGCGACCTTCTTCGTCGCCCTGCTCGACTTCTCGATTCCCGGCGAGCTCGGTGTCTTCATCGACGAAGGCCAGGTCGCCAGCCTCGAAAAGAAAATGGAGGAACGCGGTTACCTCGAAGGCTCGGAGATGGGCACCACCTTCAACATGCTGCGCTCCAACGACCTGATCTGGACCTTCGTGGTCAACAACTACCTGATGGGCAAGGAGCCCTTCCCCTTCGACCTGCTCTACTGGAATTCCGATTCCACGCGCATGCCCTACAAGATGCACAGCTTCTACCTGCGCAACATGTACCTGAAGAACCTGCTGCGCGAACCGGGCGGCATCACCCTGCTCGACACGCCGATCGACCTGTCCAAGGTCAAGACGCCGTCCTACTTCATCTCCACCATCGAAGACCACATCGCGCCGTGGCGCAGCGTCTATCTCGGTTCCACCGTACTCGGCGGCCCGGTGCGCTTCGCCCTGGGCGGCTCCGGCCACATCGCCGGCATCGTCAATCCGCCCGCGGCCAACAAGTATGGCTTCTGGACCAACGATGCCCGCCCGGAGACCCCCGACGAATGGTTCGAAGGCGCCACGCAGCACGAGGGCTCCTGGTGGACCGACTGGCAGAAATGGATCACCGAGCTGAATGACGACAAGGTGCCGGCGCGCGACCCGGCCAAGGGCAGGCTCAAGCCGCTGGAGGATGCACCGGGTTCCTTCGTCAAGTTCCGCCTCGACGCGCCGAAGAAAGCGAAGCCTCAGTGAAGGCTAACGCCAGCTTCATCGGCGTTAAGCGCAGCGGCCGAAACTAAAAAGCAGCAGGCGTGATCCGGCTTCCCCGGGAACCTGAAGCGGGCGTGACGTCGCAAGATGCCGCGCCCGTTTTTTTGAGCCCCGCAAGCCTGCGGGTGGTGCTCGACACCAACGTTCTCGTGTCGCTCTACGTGTTCGCCGACAGCCGTTTCGCCCCGCTGCGCGCAAGAAGCGACAGCGGAGAATGGCAGGCGATCACCAACGCCGCCTGCCTCGGCGAATTCCGCCGCGTGCTCGGCTATCCGCTGTTCGCGCTGACGCAACAGCAGCAGTCGGACGCGCTGGCGGCCTACGCGGCCCGTGCCATCCACCACGACGCCCCGCCCCCCGCTGCGGCAGTTCAATTGCCGCGCTGCAAGGATCGCGATGACCAGAAGTTCCTCGAACTGGCCCGCGACGGCGCCGCCGACTGGCTGGTAACGGCGGACAAGGCCCTGCTGCGCCTGGCGCGACGCGAACGCCTGCGCGGGCTGTTCCGCATCCTCACGCCCGAGGCGGCGTTGGCGGAACTGCGAACAGCTTTGTAAGACCCGGAGAGTTGGCGCTCGCCGGCAGGCTCCCGCTCAGATGCGGATGTAGCGGTACTGGCGGGCTTCGTTCTGGACCGCGGCGACGCCCTCGGCAGTCGGGAAACGCACCATGCAGACGGTCCAGCGACGACGATCGTGGCACAGCAGCTGCGACATCGACTCGACCGGCGCCGCCTGGGCGGGGTCAGCCTTGTTGCCGGCACGCACCTGCAGTTGCTCGGCGGGACGGCGCAGCCAGGCGGCCAGTCCGCGCATCAGTTTGTCCGCCTGCAGTTCCTCGCTGGCCAGCACGAGCTTGCCCTTGTCGCCCTCCGCGGACTGGAGCTCGCGGCGGTTCTCGATATTCCATGCGTCGCGCGGCAACTGGCCCTTCTTGCGCAACAGGTCGATATGCTCGCTGAATCTTTTCACCAGGCGGGTCAGCGCCGCGGTGCGCAAGCCCTGCCGCGCACCGGCCTCGGTCGCCGCGAGCGAGCGCAGGGTATGTTCGCAGAAGCCGTGTTTCGGGCTGTCGGACGCCTGGTCCTTCTGTTGGCGCACGCCGAGCAGCGCGAACGACTCCGGCTGGTCGGCCCCGGCAAGAAAGGCCAGCGGCTGCCTGACGTCCATGCTGCGACCGATGCCATGGGCGATATCCTGCCGCGCCGCAAACAGCGCGTGGACCAAGGGATGGTGCGTGTAGTGCGCGGCGGAAATGTCCAGCGGACCGGGAATCGCGCCGATCTGCGCATCGAAATATTCCGCTGCGGAATTGATCGCTGGCACCAGGTCCGATGCATAGCCCTCGGCGCCGACGACATCGAAGCCGACTGCGTCGGAGATCTGGCGGATCACCGGGTGCGTCTCGGGCAGAACGCAGGCGACTGCTTGCGATTGGTGCAGCAGGTTGCTGAAAAAACCCATGTCTACCTTCCCTGAAATGCCCCGCCCGATTTCTATCGGGCTTTCGAGCTTATATAGCGAAGCATATCTTCTTCGAAACGCGCGCGTGCGGCCGCATCGTCTATTTCCCGACTCAAGGCCGGCACCAATTGCTCCACCGCCGTCGAAGACCGCACTGCCCGATCGACCAGGGCACTCGCGAACGGCCCGATGTCCTCGGCCAGGCGCCGCTTGGCGAATCCAACAAACTCGGCATCGGCGCTTTGCAGGCGCCCGCCGGCTGTCGGCGGCGACGCGACCGTGCTGCCGGAAAAAGCCATCTGACTCATGCCATCCGTGGCGGCGGCTCCGTTCATCGCCTGTAGCCGGAACGGAAGATCCGGCAACTTGGCGGCGTAGGCCGCGAAGTCCTGCGTCGCCACGAATCCGCCTATCGGCGGCGCCCGCCGCAACGCGCTTTGCGTCGAGCGGATTGCCGATCCGACATAACTCAGCTCTCCCGCCGATTCGGTGCGAAAGACGACGCCATAGTGGACCATGGCACGTATGCGCAACGGCGCCGCGGCCACTTCGAAGGCCGAAACGGCGGCGACGACCCGGTGCAGGATGTCTCCCACCGCCAGTTCCGGCGCCAGGGTCAAGGTCAGATTCGGCTTGCCCGTTTCCTGCGTGACAAAACCGAGCGCACGGGCCGCGGTAACGAAGCCATCAAATCTCGCAGAAGCCGCCGCATCGACGATATACGCCCCCGCAATATCGCAGGCGATGACCGTGGTTGATACAGGTGCGCTGACTTGCGAAGACACGGCGTCCTACTCCTCCTTCTCCATTTTTGGCATCGGCAGCCAAGGCAAATGCCGGCTGGCGCCTGCTGCTTTCTCGATTCAGTTTATTCTTAAAATATGACCTTGGCCCGGGCCGCAGCCACGCCGATACTGCCCAGGCCGGCGATTCTGGCATGGGAACAGCCATCGCGTCCAGCCGCCGGGCTTCGAAGAATCCTGCAATACCTCGTGCTATCCTTTGCCGCCAAGGAATCCGGCGGAGATCGTGCATGAAGCTGAGGGGAAAATTCAATTCGATGCTGCTTGTCGTGTTCGGGCTGGCGCTGGGTGCTTCCGGTTACTTCTCGTACCAGCAGCTCAACGACAACGCCCGCGACGAAGTCCTGTCCAATGCCGGCGTACTTATGGAGACCATACTTTCGGCGCGCACCTGGGCCGTCAATGAAGTCGGTCCGAATCTGCGCGAGACCGAGGAGGACGAGGAAATGCTCATGATGGGCATCCCCGCCTATGCGGCCAACAAGGTCATGGAGGCCGTGCAGAAGCGCTACCCGGAATACGGCTACCGCGAAGTCGCGCTGAACCCGACCAACGTCAAGCATCGTCCGGAAGACTGGGAAGCCCGCATCATCAACGGCTTCCGCAGCGACGCCACGAAGGAACAGGAATGGGGAGTGCGCGAAACCTCCAAGGGTCCCTACCTCTACCTCGCACGACCGATCCAGATCAAACAGTCCGGCTGCCTGGGCTGCCACACCACGCCGGAAAAGGCACCGCCGAAAATGGTCGCGATCTATGGCGACAACGGCTACGGCTGGAAGCTCAAGGAGATTGTCGGCGCGCAAATCGTCAGCGTTCCGCTGTCGGTGCCGATTGCCAATGCCCAGCGCATGTTCACGACCTTCATGGGCACGCTCACCGGTGTCTTCGTCGCCGTCTTCATCCTCCTCAACCTGATGCTGACCGCGCTGATCACCAGCCGCTTGAGCGAAATGGCGGCGATTGCCGACGAGATCAGCAAAGGCAATTTCGAGATGGGCGAATTCAACGAGAAGGGCAGCGACGAAGTCGCCCAGCTCAGTTCCGCCTTCAATCGCATGCGCCGCAGCCTGGTCAAGGCCATGGAATTTTTCAACAAGCAAAGCGATTGAGGCCGGTTCGATGAAGCCCAGGTCTTCCCGCATGTCGCTGCGTGCCGCCGCCCTTGCCCTGTGCACACTGGCGGCATTCGGCGCGCAGGCACAAACCGGCGCCAACGGCCGCTTGTTGTTCAAGCAGAAGAATTGCGCCCTTTGCCATTTCTACGAAGCGCGCAGCATCGCGCCTTCGGTGAAAAGCATGAAGGCCGGCATGAAGGGCGATCCGGCGCAAGCCGCAGCCGCGATTTCCTCTGCCGCCGGCCATGCCGGCGAACTCAAATCGATATCTGCAGACGAGATTCGGGCCATTGCGGAATGGCTGGCCGCGACCACCTTCGCCGAGCAAGAGGCCGCGACAGCCGCAAAGCCGAAACCCGGCAGTCCGGAAGCCAAGGCCCTGGCGAAGAAGGAAGCCGCCGCCAAGGCCAAGGCGGCCGCGGAAGCCAAGGCCCAGGCCAAGCAGGAAGCCGCCGCCAAGGCCAAGCATGAGGCCGAAGCCAAAGCTCAGGCCAGGAAAGACGCAGCAGCCAAGGCCAAGCAGGAAGCGGAAGCCAAGGCCCAGGCCAGGAAAGACGCGGCAACCAAGGCCAAGCAGGAAGCCGACGCCAGGGCCCAGGCCAAACTCGACGCGGAAGCCCAGGGCAAGCGCGAAGCCGCCGCCAAACACGAACAGGCCGAACTCGCGCGACGCGAAGCCGACGCCAAGGCGCGCAAGGATTCCGCCGCCCTCGATGCGATCAAGCGCGAAGGCGAAGAGCGCGCCAGGCGCGAGGCCGAAGCACAGGCCAATGCGAAGCGCGACGCCGAGGCCCTGGCCGCAAAGAAACGCGAGGCGGACGAGCGTGCGGCCAAACAGGAATCGGAGGCGAAAGCCAGGCGCGAGGCCGATGCGCTCGCAGCGCAGAAGCGCGACGCCGACGAACGTGCCAAACGGGAAGCCGAGGCGAAGGCGAAAGCAGAGACTCTCGCCACGCAGAAACGCGAGGCGGAAGCACCGGCACAGGCGAAGAAATCCGAGGCAGCCGCGCCCGCAGCCAAGGAGGAAACAGCCAAACCCGGCGCCAGAAAGAAGCTCGCCTATCGCGATGGCTCCGACCTGCCACCTTGCGCAGCGCCGACCGGAGCCCCACTCGGCGCGATCGACGAAGCCGGCGCCAAGGCGGTCATCGACCGCGTCGGCTGCCCGCAATGCCACGCCTATGTGCAGAAAAAGACCGGTCCCCCGATGAAACAGATCCATGAGAAATACAAGGGCGACTGGGAATGCGTCGTTGCGCGACTGACCAAGAACAAGACGCACAAGGAAGAGGGCGTCACCGACGACATGAAGGGCAACGAATTCAAGATCGTCGCCGACTACATCGCCACCCGCGCCAAGTAGTCCCCGCCAGGCCCCGCACTCCGTCCGCCGCCATACCGGCGCCATGTTTCGACGCCCATGTCGGCAGCGACGGAAGAATTCTCCACTAATACATTAGCATTGCGGCATAAGCCGTTGTCAAAACTCGACCTTTTCCCAAGCGTCGATCGGCCAAACCACGAAAAATGCTTTGTTGCAGAAAAGAAACACTATCAGCCTGTCGACTTAGCTCGGGACATGGGAAATAGCTTGTTTTTGTCAAAAAAGTCTGTTTGAATCAGTAACAACGAGAAATTTAGTAATGTGATTTATCAAGATCTACGGAGAGCCGTCCCGGTTTGGGGACGAAATCCATCCGCAGATCGCTCAAACGCATCGTCGGAACGAGACATATGAACCAGACAATCAGGAAATATCGCGCAGTTGCGGCCGGTCTCGCTCTCTTGATCGCAGGCGGCCTTGCCGGCATCGCCACCGCCCAGACGACACAGAAGGCAGACGCCGCGGCAACTCGTTCGCGTGCCGAAAGCGGCGAGATAAAGTCCTGCGTCGAGTGCCACGAAGGCTTTTATGCGATCGCCCGGACCAAGCACGCGGTCAAGGGCGACGCGCGCACCCCTGAAGCCGCCGGCACGTCGCTCACTGGCAATCCTGAAGACAAGATGTGCGGCAGTTGCCATGGCGACCTCGCCGCTCACCTGAAAACGCCGCGCGTCAAAGGCCTGGTGCCGGTAGTCTTCGGCAAGAAAGGCGCGGCCGAGCCGCAGAACGAGGCCTGCCTGAGCTGCCACCAATCCGGCTCGCGCATCCACTGGCAAGGCAGCAAGCACGAGCAGACCAAGCAGTCCTGCGCAAGCTGCCACCGCCTGCATGCACCGAAGGATCCGGTGATGGTCGCCGAGACTCAGGCCAGCGTCTGTTTCGACTGCCACAAGGATCGCCGCGCGGAACTGCACCGCGTGTCGACCCACCCGACCAAGAATGGCTTCTTCTCCTGTTCGGCCTGCCATGCCTCGCACGGTTCGACCGCCCAGCGCGGATCGCTGCAGAAGAATACCGTCAATGAAACCTGTTACACCTGCCACGCGCAGCTGCGCGGGCCCTTCCTCTGGGAACACCGTCCGTCGCAGGACGATTGCACCCACTGCCACAATCCGCACGGCACCAACATCGCGCCGATGCTCAAGGTGCGCATGCCCTACCTGTGCCAGCAATGCCACTCGACCGCCATCGGCCATTCCAACGTTGCCTTTGACGGCAGCACCTTGGCGCCCACGTCCGGCAGCGCCCAGCGGATCCTCGGCAATGCCTGCGCGAACTGCCATATGAAGGTCCACGGCAGCAACCACCCGTCCGGCGCGCGCCTGCAGCGCTGAGCCGACAATACATTGCCCATAGGTGATGCCATGAAACAGAACAATCACGCGCCGCTTCGCCGTCGCACCGTAGTCCTCGCCGTCGGCGCCGCCCTGGCGTCGCTTGCCGCGGCGCCCGCCCTCGCCGACCCGCTGCTGACGATCAAGCTCTTTCGCGATTCCGAGGTCATGTTCCGCGATGCCGACATGTCGCGCTGGGCCGATAACTATGTCGAACTCGGCGTCGGCTACAACTCGAAGGACTCGGTGCGTTTCGGCCAGTTTTCGGGCCTCACCGACAAGGGCGGCTTCCCCATCGCAGGCTTCAACTGGCTCTCCCGCAATCAGGCCAGCGATGCGCAGTACTGGCAGATCCATGGCGCCAATCTCGGCCTCGATTCGCGCAAGTTCAAGGCCGAAGGCGGCGTGCAGGGCCGCTGGGACGCATCGTTCAGCTTCGACGGCCTGAAGAAGTCGCAGACCGAATCCGCGATGTTCATTCACCAGGGGCTCGGCACCAGCAACCTGAGCTTGCCGGCCAGGGCCTGGGTCACCAATCCGACCACGATGAACCCGGCCTTGCTGCAGCCCTTCGAGATCCAGCACGGCCGCGACATCTACCGCCTCGGCCTGAAAGGCCTGCTGGGCAACGAGTGGGACTACAAGGTCAGCTACCGCGAAGACCGTCGCGACGGCACCCGGATGACAGGAATGTCGTTTGCGCCCAGCGGCGAAGCAGCGATCCTGCCCTATCAGATCGACGACAAAACGCAGCAGATCGAGGCCGTGCTGTCCTACACCTCCAAGCTCGCCCAGTTCCAGCTCGGCTACAACTACTCGCGATTCAGCAACGGCCTGAACGCGTTCACTGTTCAGGATCCGGGCTCGGCACTGGGTACGCTGGGACGCCTTTCGCTGGCGCCGGACAACGACCACCACCAGATCTTTGCCACCGGCGCCTACCGCTTCGGCAAGACAACGCGCCTCTCCGCGACCTACAGCTACGGTATCGCGCGCCAGAACGAAGCCTTCCTGCCCTATTCGGCCAACGGCACAACCGTGGCCGCCAGCACCACCGCCGGGCTCCCGCGCAGTTCGCTGGACGGCAAGGTCATCAACACCCTGCTCGACGTCGCGCTGACGACGAAACCGATCGACAAGATGAATCTCAAGGTTGCCTACCAGTATCGCGACAGCGACAACCGGACGCCGATAGCCCGCTACGCCTATATCGGCCGTGATGGCGCAGCAGGCGTGCCCGTCGCCGGAGCAACCATTCGCAGCAATGCCCCGGTCAGCACCACCGAGAGCAAGCTGAGCCTAGAAGGCGATTATGAAATCGCGGCGAAGACGATATTGCGCGCCGGGCTCGAGCACAGCGACAAGAAATACACCTTGAGCGACCGCACCGATACCCAGACCAACAAGCTGTCGGTCGAGCTGCGCCGGCCGATCTCCGACGAATTCCTCGGCAGCGTCGGCTATAGCCGCACCCAGCGCCGCGGCGCCGATTACGACAAGAACGTCTACTTCCGCAATACCTATACCGATCCGGTTTTCCAGGCCGGCGCGACCGGCAGGCTGACCAACAACCCGAGCATGCGCTCGTTCATGTACGCCGACTTCGATGAGGATCGCCTGCGCGCCGCCGGCAACTGGACAGTCAGCGAGACGGTCAGTCTGCAAGGCAGCGTCGATGGCTACCAGCAGAAGATGCGCGGCCCGAACTGCGGCCAGTTCTCCGACGCACTGCAGCCGCTGGCGGTCACCGCCGCCCTTTCGGGCACCTGCCTGGGGCGCGAGAGTGCCGACGGCGGCAGCATGAGCCTCGACCTGCAATACCAGCCGGAGGAGAACCTGACGACCTTCGCCTTCGCCAACTTCTCGCAGACCGGCGTCAGGGAAACCGGCAGGGTCTGGACGCGGGGCAACGCGTCAGGAGCGCTGGAGACCAACAACTGGAACGGCGACATGATTTACCGCGACCACACTGTCGGATTCGGCCTCAAGTGGCAGCCCGAGGAAAAATGGGACTTCGGCGGAACCTACGTGCTGAACCGGGGCACAGGGATGAGCGGGGTGACGACCAATGCCGGAACCGCGCAACCGGTGCCCGACACCTGGAACCGGCTGCACACGCTGCAACTCTTCGCCAAGTGGGACTACAGCAAGCAGTTGAGCTGGCGCTTCAACTATCTCTACGAGAACCTGAATTCCTATGACTGGGCGCTCAGCGACGTCGGCGCGACGTCCAACGTCAATGTGCTGTTTACCGGCCAGCAGGCGCCGCGTTACAGCAACCACGTGTTCGGGGTTTCGGCGGTGGTCAAGAGCTGGTAATTCGGGCCATGCGCCAGGCAAACAGGCCGCCACACGCGGCCTGTTTCAATTGGCCGATGGTATTGCTTCGGCATTATCCTGGCGCTTATCCGCGCGACAAGATCCACTGTACGAGGTTCTTCAGGTCGGCCGCGTCCTTGGCCGGCGGCGGTTCGTGCTGTTCGTCGTCGCCGCCCTCGACCGTGACCGACCTGCTGCCCGAAAGATGCTTGATCAAGACGGCTTCGGCGTCCGGCTTGCCTTTGTATTTCTGCGCAATCTTTTTGTAGGATGGCGCCTTCTTGGCCTTCTCGACCGAATGACACTTGAAGCAACCGCCCGCCTTGGCCAGCGTTTCCGCGGCATCCTCGTTTACGTTCTGCGCTGTGGCAGGATGCATGGCGAGAACCAGCACGGACGCCAGAACAGCCTTGCACATGGATCCGTCCGAATAGAGGAATGACTTCATCAATATGTCGTTAATTTTTGATTTAAAGCAATATTACCGCATTGCCGCCTGCCTGTCCGTGACGCTGGGACTGGCAACGGCGCCTGCTGCTGATGTCTGGGCGAAGGCCAAACCGCGCCAGGTCGACGCGAAGACGGTCAGGCAAAAAGCCAACACGAACAAGCCGCGCGCCCTTGTGCGAACAGCCAGGACTGCGGTGCCGGCGCAGATCGATCCCGTCAACGAACTGGAGATCATCAGCAGCGAGACCATTGCCCTACGCAACGCACTGGAGACCGACCCCGATGACAGTTCGTCGCGGCAGAAGCTTGCCCTGCTCGCGCTGCGTTCGGCGCGTGCGGCGGAACGCGCGCTGTCGCGCGGCGACGACGACCTCTTCAACGCTTACCGCGAGCAGATCCGGACCCGCTTCGTCGACACACGCCCCGGCCTGGAGGCAATGTCGGCGCGCGGCATCGGCGCCGCCGAATATGCGCTCGGCGCACTCGCCCTGCATGGCATGCTGGAACCGCGCAATGTCGAACGCGCCTGCGCGCACTTTGCCGCGGCGCTCGACAAGGGTTTCGGCGGCGCCAAGTTCCGCCACGCCCAATGCATAGAGGAGAACGCCCCGGCGCGCGCCTTTGCGCTGTTGAATGAAGCCGCGGATGGCGGCCATGTCGGGGCCAACGAGCGACTCGGGCGTATCTGCCTGGAAGCGCAACCCCCGGATGCGCCCTGTGCCTTTTCCCGCCTGGAACGCGCTGCAAACGACGGCCGGGCCAGCGCCAAGTCCCTGCTCGGCTGGATGTATGCCGAAGGCATTGGCGGCAAGGTCGATGCGGCGCGCGCCGCGAGGTATTACCGCGAGGCGGCCAGGCAGGGCGAGCCGTCGGCGCGCAACAATCTCGGCGAGTTGCACGAGAAGGGCCGCAGCGTCGCCAAGGACGAAAAAGCCGCTTTCGAGTACTACCTTGCCGCGGCGCAGAGCGGCTTCCCGCCGGCGCAGTTCAATGCCGGCCGGCTCTATGCCGCCGGCCGCGGCACGGCACAAAACCTGGGCGAAGCCCGGCGCTGGCTGGGCGAGGCGGAGAAGGCCGGCATCACCCCGGCACGCGAGATTCTGGACCTGCTGGACCAGCAAGCGGACAAGTAGCCGGCCTCAGCCCTGCGCCGCAGCTTGCTATCATGGTTTGATGCACTCCCTCAATCGTCGCGCGCGGCCGCGCCTGTTTGCCGCCCTTATCTCCCTCCTGCTGCTGACGAGTTGTGCCCAGGTCCCGCCAGGGACCCTGCGCGACACGGACCATCCGCTTGCCGGACGGCTCTGGGACGTGGCCGCCGGCGGCTTCATCGACGAAGCCGAGCTGCTGCGCCGCGCCGGCCGGGCGGAAGCGCTGCTGCTGGGCGAGACCCATGACAATCCGGAACACCATCGGCTGCAACTCAGGATTCTGCAGGCGCGGCTCGATGCCGGCGCCCGGCCGGCGCTGCTGATGGAGCAGTTCGACAACGACCAGCAGGCCGCGATCGACGAGGCGCGCACGGCCGGCAAGGATCTTGCGCCGCTGATGCGCGGCTGGGACTGGGCGCTTTACCGCCCACTGGTGGCGCTGGCCGGCTCGGCACGGATTCCGCTGCGGGCGGCCAACCTGCCGCGCGGCGCGGCGCGCCCGGTGGTGCGTGAAGGCTTTGCGACGCTGGCCGTCGGCGAGCAGCGGCGCCTCGCGCTCCTGGCGGCCTGGGACGACGCGCGACAAAGCTACATGGCCGGTCTGATCGAGGCCTCGCACTGCGGCAAGGTCACGCCGCAACTGCGCGACGGCCTGGTCCTCGCCCAGCGCCTGCGCGACGCGACGCTGGCCGACTCGGCGCTGGACCAGCTGGACCGGGGCGTGGTCTTCATTCTCGGCCGCGGCCATGCCCGGCGCGACGTCGGCGTGCCGCGTTATCTTGAGGCGCGCCGTCCCGGCACCCGCGTGCTGTCGATCGGATTCGTGGAAGTTGGCGCTGACAGTACGGCGCCGGCGCAATACGAGAACGAACGCATCGGCGGCATCGCCCCCTACGACATCATCTGGTTCACGCCGCGCGCCGAGCGCCCGGACCCCTGCCTCGCCTTTGGCGCCGGGCCACAGCGATAGCGGCACGCAGAATAAAAATCGGGCGCCGTGAAGGCGCCCGATCAAAAACCGCAGGAGGAGTGAGGAGGCTCTGCGGCCGCCCCCTCCTGGCGAAGGGGGCGAAGGAGACTAATCAGTTGTGGTAGGCCGACTCGCCGTGCGAGGTGATGTCGAGACCCTCGCGCTCTTCGTCTTCCGGCACGCGCAGGCCGATGAAGATATCGACGATCTTGTAGCAGACGAAGGCCACGGTGCCGGACCAGAGCAGGGTCACGCCGACGCCGGTGGCCTGGATCATGACCTGGCCCATGATGTCGTAGTTGTCCGCGACCTTGTTCGCCACGTAGTCGTAGATGCCGCTGCCGCCCAGGCTGGGCGCGGCGAAGACGCCGGTCAGCAGCGCGCCGAGGATGCCGCCGACGCCATGCACGCCGAACACGTCGAGCGAATCGTCGGCACCGAGCATCTTCTTCAGGCCATTGACGCCCCACAGGCAGATCACGCCGGCCAGGCCCCCGATCACCAGTGCGCCGACCACGCCGACGAAACCTGCTGCCGGAGTGATCGCCACCAGGCCGGACACGGCACCTGACGCCGCACCCAGCATCGAGGGCTTGCCCTTGACCAGCCACTCCGCCACCATCCAGGCGGTCGCCGCCATCGCGGTGGCCAGCCAGGTATTGACGAAGGCCAGCGCCGCCGTGCCGTTGGCTTCGAGCGCCGAACCGGCGTTGAAACCGAACCAGCCGAACCACAGCAGCGAGGCGCCGATCATGGTCATGGTCAGCGAATGCGGCGCCATCGAGTCCTTGCCGTAGCCGACGCGCTTGCCGACCATGTAGGCGCCGACCAGGCCGGCAATCGCGGCGTTGATATGCACCACGGTGCCGCCGGCAAAATCGAGCGCGCCCTTCTGGAACAGGTAGCCGGCGGTGGCGGTGGCTTTTTCCGCGGCTTCGGCCGTGGTGTAGGCATCAGGACCGGTCCAGTACCAGACCATGTGCGTCATCGGCAGGTAGCTGAAGCTGAACCACAGCACCATGAACAGCAGCACCGCGGAGAACCTGATGCGCTCGGCGAAGGCGCCGACGATGAGGCCGCAGGTGATGGCCGCGAAAGCGCCCTGGAAGGCGACGAAAATGAACTCGGAGACGACGACACCCTTGCTGAAGGTGGCCGCCGCGGAATCCGGCGTGATGCCCTTGAGGAACAGCTTGTCGAGACTGCCGAAGAAGGCGTTGCCTTCGGTGAAGGCCACGCTGTAGCCATACACGGCCCACAGCACGCTGATCACCGAGAAGATGACGAACACCTGCATCAGCACCGCCAGCATGTTCTTCGCGCGCACCAGGCCGCCGTAGAACAGCGCGAGGCCGGGAATGCTCATGAGGATGACGAAGGCCGTGGCCACCATCAGCCAGGCATTGTCGCCACGGTTGGGCACGGGTGCCGGCGTCGCCGCCGGAGCCGGAGCAGCTTCGGCAGTGGCAGCGGCGGCAGGCGCCACGGCGGCGGCCGCGGCGGGTGCCGCAGCCTCCGCCGTCGGCTTGTCGTCGGCCCAGGCGCTGGAAGCGCCGCCGGCGATGCCGACGGTCAGCGCCGTCAGCAGGATGGCTAGATATTTTTTCATTTCTTGATCTCCCGAGCGCGCTTAGAGGGCTTCCTCACCGGTTTCGCCGGTGCGGATGCGGATGACTTGTTCGACGTCGAAGACGAAAATCTTGCCGTCGCCGATCTTGCCGGTGCTGGCCGATTTTTCGATGGTTTCGATGACCTGGTCGAGCAGGTCGTCGCGGATGGCCGCTTCGACCTTGACCTTGGGCAGAAAATCGACGACGTATTCCGCGCCGCGATAGAGCTCGGTATGACCTTTCTGCCGGCCGAACCCTTTGACCTCGGTGACGGTGATCCCCTGCACGCCGACGGCGGCGAGGGCCTCGCGTACCTCGTCAAGCTTGAACGGCTTGATGATGGCGGTGACGAGTTTCATGGCTATTTCCTTTAAAAATGTGAGGAACTTGGGTAAGTGTCAAATCATCCCGCCGGTGCCGGCCGGGTCGCCGGCGGGATTACGATCGATATCAGAACGTCTTGCTGAAGCTCAGCACCGCGGTGCTCTTGCCGGCGTTGTAGTTCACCGCACCGGCGACGCCGCCGCCCCAGCAGTAGGGCTCTTGCGCAGCCGTGCGGGAGCCGCCGATCACGGCACCGCAGTCATCCTTGGCGTTGGTCGTCGAAGCAGCGAGACCCACGACGCCGAAGCCGACGTCCTTGGTCACGCCGATCTTGTAGTCGGTATAGGAGGCGTCGACATAGCCCTTGACCTTCTGGTGCCCGACGTGGCCGGCGATGCCCCAGCCGCTGCCCAGGTCGTAGGCGGCGTTGAGCTCGAGGTAGCCGCTGCCGGAGGTCTTTTCGTTGGCCGTGGCGGACGGGGTCTTGGCCCAGCCGAACAGCGCGCCCAGCGAATGCGAGTACTTGACCGTCAGCCACTTCCAGCTCAGCGCGCCGTAGATCTCCTGGGTGTCCTGCTTGAGGATGCCGCCGGGCGTCTTGTTCTTGCCCGGGTAGTTGTAGGTCAGCAGGCCGACGTCATAACCCAGATCGCCCGTGATCGAACCCTTGTAGCCGCCATACACGTCGATTTCCAGCCCGGCGCTGGTGGTCTGCGCGGCACCCGGAACATTCAGGCCGTCCTGGATCCAGCTGACGTTGGAGGCCCAGGTACCGGCGTAGAAACCGCTGGAGTGGGCGTAATCGAAGCCGCCTTGCAGCGCGGGGTTGCCGGAGGTCTGGGAGATGCCGCGATACAGGTAATCGGTGACGAACCCGACGTTGCCGGTGAAGGTGTGCGGACTGGCCGGCGCGGCAGCCTGGGCCATGACGAGCGACGGAAGGGAAACGAGGCCAGCGACAGCGGCAGCGATCAGGGATTTGCGCATGGTTATGCTCCTTGGAAGAATAGAAAAACTACAGCTTGCTTAATGCAGAGACCGTGCCAGACAGTTATTTCATTTATAATCAATCCCTTGATATATGCCCGTGGTGCCGCAGCGATGCCACCGCACCAAACTGCACCCCCGGCGGAGGCGCGGCGCACCGTCGTGGTGCAGCACCCGCTGGGAGCCCGGCCGGCGGCGGCGCTGTGCTAGACTTTGGCTCCGGCCGTGGCACCTGGCGCCGCTGAAACCGGCCTGGTCCCGGGCTGCAACAAGAAGACGTTTTCCTCGTCAAACCAAAGCGCTCCTACAACATGCTGAATCCCAAACTGCTCGACGAAATGTCCGCCCGCGTCTCATCCCTGCTGGCGGCGACACCGGCCGGCGATGTCGAAAAGAACCTGCGTGCGGCGCTTGCCGGCCTGTTTGGCAAACTCGATCTGGTCACCCGCGAGGAGTTCGACGTGCAACGCGAGGTATTGACCCGCACGCGCGCCAAACTCGACGCCCTCGAAGCGCGTATCGCGGAATTCGAAGCACGCAGCCAGACGGCTCCGCCGGACCCGGCCGCCCGCTAAGGCCGTCGATGTCGCTCGCCGTACTCCGCTCGCGAGCACTGGCGGGCCTCGCGGCCCCGGAAGTGACGGTCGAAGTCCATCTCGCCGCAGGCCTGCCCTCATTCACCCTGGTCGGCCTGCCCGACACCGAAGTCAAGGAAGCGCGCGACCGGGTGCGCGCTGCGATCCAGAATTGCGGCTTCGAATTCCCGCAGCGGCGCATCACCGTCAACCTCGCGCCGGCGGACCTGCCCAAGGAGTCGGGACGTTTCGACCTGCCGATCGCACTGGGCATCCTGATCGCCTCCGGCCAGCTCAAGGCGGCCAGCCTCGATGCCCACGAATTCGCCGGCGAACTGGCGCTCTCCGGCGACTTGCGCGCGGTGCGCGGCACGCTGGCGATGTGCGCGGCGATCCGCCGCGAGGCCGGGCCGCAGCACCAGGAGGCACGCGCCTTCGTGCTGCCCCTGGAAAGCGCGCCGGAAGCCGCGCTGATCCGAAGCATGAGCATCCTGCCGGCGCAGAACCTGTTGCAGGTCTGTGCCCACCTCGCCGGGCGCGAACTGCTCGCGCCCTTCGCCGTGCCGCCAGCGCCAACTTTCACCCGCTATCCCGACCTGGCCGAGGTCAAGGGCCAGGCGCAGGCCAAACGCGCGCTCGAAGTCGCGGCCGCCGGCGGCCATTCACTGCTCATGAGCGGGCCGCCGGGCGCCGGCAAGTCGATGCTGGCGCAGCGCCTGCCCGGCCTGCTGCCGCCGATGACGGATGCCGAGGCGCTGGAAAGCGCCGCGGTGCATTCGCTGGCCGGAAGCTTCGGGCTGGCGCAGTGGCACCAGCGCCCGTTTCGCGCGCCGCATCATTCGGCCTCCAGCGCGGCCCTGGTCGGCGGCGGCGGCACGCCGCGGCCGGGCGAGATTTCGCTGGCGCACAACGGCACCCTGTTTCTCGACGAATTGCCGGAGTTTCAGCGCAGCGTGCTCGAAGCCCTGCGCGAACCGCTGGAAACCGGGCAGATCCACATCGCGCGCGCCATGCGGCGCGCCGAGTTCCCTGCCCGCTTCCAACTGGTGGCGGCGATGAATCCCTGCCCCTGCGGCTGGCAGGGCCATCCCGCCGGCAAGTGCCGCTGCACGCCGGACCAGGTTGCGCGCTACCGCGGCAAGCTGTCGGGGCCGCTGCTCGACCGCATCGACCTGATGCTCGACGTGCCGGCGGTCGATGCCGCCGACCTGTCCGCGCGCGGCGACGGCGAAGCCTCGGCCACGGTGCGCGGGCGCGTAGCCGCCGCCCGGCTGCGCCAGACCACCCGCCAGGGCAAGCCCAATGCGCAGCTCGACCCGGACGAGATCGACTGCCATGCGCGCCCCGATGCCGGCGGCGCGCAGTTGCTGAAACAGGCCATGAACCACCTTTCGCTCACGGCGCGGGCTTATCATCGCATCCTCAAAGTGGCGCGCACGATCGCCGACCTGGCCCAAGTGCCCGACGGCGCGCCGCTGTCAGCCACCCATATCGCCGAGGCCGTGCACTACCGACGCGGCCTGGCCCACTGAGGAAAGCGCGATGGCCCAGCACCTGCCCGCTACCGATCTCACCGCCGCGCAACTGCAGGGCATCCTGCGCATCGCCGATGACGCCATCATCTGTTTCGACAAAGACCAGCGCATCATCCTGTTCAACAGCGGCGCCGAGCGGATCTTCGGCTGGTCGGCGGCGGAAGCGCAGGGACAGTCGATCGAACTGCTGCTGCCGCATCGCTTCCGGCCGGGGCACAGCCAGCTGGTCGAGAGTTTCCGCCAGTCCGGCGATGTCGCCCGCAGGATGGGCGAACGCCGTGCGATTCATGCCGTACGCAAGGACGGCAACGAGTTTCCCGCCGAGGCGTCGATCTCCAAGCTGGAAACGAGCGGAGCCCTGATCTATACGGTGATCCTGCGCGACAGCACCGCGCGCGTCGCGCATGAGCGCGAACTCGAAGCGGCCAAGGAAAAAGCCGAGGCGGCGATGCAGGCCAAGAGCATGTTCCTGGCCAACATGAGCCACGAGATCCGCACCCCGCTAAATGCCGTGATCGGCATGACCAGCCTGCTGCTCAACACCCGCATCGACGACGAGCAGCGCGACTATGCCGAAACCGTGCGCGCCAGCAGCGAAGCCCTGCTGACCATCATCAACGACATCCTCGACTACTCGAAGATCGAAGTCGGCAAGCTGGAAATCGAGCGCTATCCCTTCGACCTGCGCCGCTGCCTCGAAGAGGCGATGGACCTGATCAGCGCCGAGGCCGGCGAGAAGAACATCAACCTGGCGTATTTCATCGACGACAGCGTGCCGGCATCGCTGATCAGCGACGCCACGCGCCTGCGCCAGATCCTGGTTAACCTGCTGTCCAACGCGATCAAGTTCACCCATGGCGGCGAGGTCGTGATCACCGTCGCCGGCGCGCCGCTGGACGAGGTCCGCTACGAGATCAGGTTTGCGGTCAGGGACACCGGCATCGGCATTGCCGAAGACAAACTGGGCATGCTGTTCCAGTCCTTCAGCCAGCTCGATGCCTCGACCACGCGCAAGTACGGCGGCACCGGCCTGGGCCTGGCGATCAGCCGGCGCCTGGCGGAAATGATGGACGGCCGCATGTGGGCGGAAAGCCAGGTCGGCATCGGCTCGACCTTTTACTTCACCGTCGCGGCCGAAGCGGCCGGTCCGCAGCTGGCCAACAATTTCCTCCAGGAGTACTCCTCGGCGCTGTCCGGCCGGCGCGCGCTGATCGTGGACGACAACAGCACCAACCGCCGCATCCTGGTCAAGCAGGCCCTGACCTGGGGCATGCTGCCCTCGGCGGCGGCATCGGGCATCGAGGCCCTGGATTTCATCCGGCACGGCCAGGCCTTCGACGTCGGCATCCTCGACATGAGCATGCCGGAAATGGACGGCCTGGCGCTGGCCCTGGAAATCCGCAAGCACCGCGATGCACTGTCCCTGCCCCTGATCATGCTGACCTCGGTGGCCAACCAGCGGACCCGCGACGGCACGATGGACAAGGCCGATTTCGCCGCCTACCTGAACAAGCCGATCAAGCCCGCAGCGCTGCTCGACGTGCTGCTCCATGCGATGCGCATCACGCCGATCGACTCCATCGACAGGCAACCGGTGCGCAGCGACCCGAATCTGTCCGACACCCTGCCGCTCAAGATCCTGGTGGCCGAAGACAACACGGTCAACCAAAAGGTGGTGCAGCAGCTGCTGGCCCATCTCGGCTATCGCGCCGACGTGGTCGCCAGCGGGGTCGAAGTCCTCGACGCGCTGGAGCGGCAAAATTACGACGTGATCCTGATGGACGTGCAGATGCCGGAGATGGACGGCCTCGAAGCAACCCGCCGGCTGAAGGCGCGCTATGTAGGCGCCACCGCGCCGCGCATCGTCGCCATGACCGCCAGCGCCATGCCCGGCGACCGCGAGATCTGCCTCGCCGCCGGCATGGATGCCTATGTCTCGAAGCCGGTCGAACTCGACGACATCCGTGCCGTGCTGCTCGCCGTGAGCCAGGCGCCGCGGCAGACGCCGCCGGGTCCGGACCGCGACGAGGCGCTGCCCGTGATCGACCCGCGCCGGATCTCGGGCCTGCTCGAACTGCAGGACGAGCAGCAGCCGGCCCTGGTCGCCGAGCTGATCGAATTGTTCTGCAGCAATTCGCCGGAGCATCTGGACATCCTCGCCGCGGCGATACGCATCGGGGACGGCGAAGCGCTGGCCAACGCCGCCCACCGCTACCTCTCCAGCATCGAAAATCTTGGCGCCCAGCGCATGCGCCTGCACTGCATGGAGATAGAACGGCTGGGCCGCGCCGGCACGATCGCCGGCGCCAGCGCCGCCCTCGAACTACTCCGGCTCGAATTCGAGTCGGCACGCACGCGGCTTGCGGCAATCGCCGCGAAGCAAACCTAGAAACCGGCGCCGCCAAGGCGCCCTGGAGCATCCCCGATGAAATACCGCATCATTCCCGTCACGCCCTTCGAGCAGAACTGCACCCTGCTCTGGTGCAGCAAAACCATGCGCGGCGCCTTCGTCGATCCCGGCGGCGACATCGAGCTGCTGATCGATACGGCCGCCCGGCTCGGCGTCACGGTCGAGAAGATCCTGCTGACCCACGGCCACATCGACCATGCCGGCGGCGCCGGCGAACTGGCGCAGCGCCTGGGCGTGCCGATCGAGGGTCCGCAGAAGGAAGAGAGCTACTGGATCGACCAGCTGGTGGAGCAAAGCCGCAGCTTCGGCTTCCCGCCGGCGCAGGCCTTCACGCCGGACCGCTGGCTCAATGACGGCGACACCGTCAGCGTCGGCAACGAGACCCTGCAGGTGATCCACACCCCGGGCCACACCCCGGGCCACGTGGCCTACTACCACGCCCGCTCGAAACTCGCCCTGGTCGGCGACGTGCTGTTCGCCGGCAGCATCGGCCGCACCGATTTCCCGCGCGGCGATTACCAGACGCTGATGGATTCGATCAAGCACAAGCTCTGGCCGCTCGGCAACGACGTCGAATTCATTGCCGGCCACGGACCGATGTCCACCTTTGGCGAAGAGCGCCTGAGCAACCCCTTTGTCGGCGACCGCGCCTGAATCCGGCAAACGCTCATGGCAGCAAGCTCCACCCGCAGAAGATGAAGCACGCGAAAGGCACTGAAGGCCCGCCCCCCATCCGCTTTGCGGCCCACGGCTGGCTTTGCACAGCCAGCCGGCTGCGGCGGCGCATCGCATGCGATGCGAAACCCCGCCTCGCCCCCCACGGGGGGCTACTGATGATGCCCCTGCGGAGTGGGCTAAGCCCGCAAACGACGCGGGCAAAGCCACTCCGAATGATCGGCTCGCTTCGCTCGACCATCACCAGTCGCTCCGAACGAGTTCTTTCAGGTTAACAACGACCACAAGGGAGTCCCATGAGCCACACCTGGAAATTCTTTCGCGCCGGCGGCTTCGACCAGGTGCGCATCGATACCGCCGCCGACCTGCTGGCGCTGCGCGAACTCGACCAGAAACTGTGGGTTGCGCTGTCCTGCCCGGTCAAGGGCATCGAATTCGATACGCGCAGCCTGGCGCTGATCGATACCGACAACGACGGCCACGTGCGCGCCGCGGAACTGCTGGCGGCGATCGACTGGGCAGCGGCCCGGCTCAACGATGCCGATGTGTTGGCGCAAGGGCTGGCCGGCGTGCCGCTGGCCGCAATCAAGGACCCGGCCGTGCTCGCTGCGGCGCAGGGACTGCTGCCCGCGGGCGGCGAACTGGTCTCGGTCGAGGCCGCCAGCGCCGCCGAAACCGAATACTCGGCGCGCGCGCTGGCCGCCTGGGAGGCCTTGGCCAGCAGCGCCGGCAGCACGGTGATGCCGCTGGGCGAGGCGACCGAAGCCGCCTGCGCCGCCGTCGCCGAGGTCAAGGAAAAGCTCGACGATTTCTTCGTTCGTTGCCGCCTCGCCGCCTTCGACATGCGCGCCGGCGATGCCTTGAACGCCTCCGACGACGCCCTCAAATCACTGGGCGCCGCCGCGCTGTCCGCGGCCCATGCCGATATCGCCGCCCTGCCCCTGGCAAGAGTCGGCGCTGGCGCCACGGTGCCGCTCGGCGCCGGCAGCGATTCCGGCATCAATCCGGCCTGGGCCCAGCGCATCGCCATCCTGCGCGAGGCCGCCGTGGTGCCGCTGCTGGGCGCCCGCGCGGCGATTTCGGAATCCGACTGGCTGGCGATCCAGGACCAGCTCGCCGGCCATGTCGCCTGGCAGGCGGCGAAGCCCGCCGGCCTGCCGCCCGAGGCCGAGGCCGTGCGCGACCTGGAACGGCTGGCGCGCTATGTGCGCGACCTGCTGCCGCTGGCCAACAACTTCGTCGCCTTCCGCGATTTCTACACGCATCAAGGCAAGGCGACCTTCCAGATCGGCACCCTGTATCTCGACGGCCGTTCCGCCGAACTCTGCGTCGCGGTCAATGACGCCGCCAAGCACGCCGCGCTGGCCGGGCTCTCGCGCATCTGCCTGGTGTATTGCGACTGCACGCGCAACGAAGAAAAACTGAGCATCGCCGCGGCCTTCACCGCCGGCGATTCCGATCAGCTGATGGTCGGCCGCAACGGCGTGTTCTACGATCGCCAGGGCCGCGACTGGAACGCCACCATAGTCAAGCTGGTCGAGCATCCGATCAGCCTGCGCCAGGCCTTCTGGTCGCCCTACAAGCGCCTGATGCGCATGGTCGGCGAGCAGTTGCAGAAGCTCGCCGCGAGCAAGGCCGCCGCGGCCGAAGGCAAGCTCGGCGCAGCCGCCGCCGGCGTCGGCAAGAAGGTCGAGGCGCCTGCCGCGCCGCAAGCCTTCGACGTCGGCAAGTTCGCCGGCATTTTCGCCGCCTTCGGACTCGCCATCGGCGCGATCGGCACCGTCCTCGCCGGCGTCATGAGCGGGCTGCTCGGCCTCAAGTGGTGGCAGATGCCGCTGGCCGTCGGCGGCCTGATGCTGCTGATCTCGGCCCCAGCCATGGTGCTCGCCTGGTTCAAGCTCAGAAGCCGCAACCTCGGTCCCATCCTCGACGCCAACGGCTGGGCGGTGAATGCGCGGGCGCGCATCAACATCCCCTTCGGCACCTCGCTGACGCAACTTGCGCAACTGCCGCCAGGCGCCGAGCGCGCGCTGACCGACCCCTATGCGGAAAAGGAACAGCCGTGGCAGGCCTACGCCGTCATCGCCGCCGTGATCTTCGTCGCCGCGGCGTGGTGGACGCGCTGAACGCCTGAACCGCAGTCCCTCCGGCACAGGGCACGCTCAGGCCTTGCCGCCCTGCGGCGGTGCGCCGGTGTGCAGGTGGATCTGGCCGACGAAGAGCATGGCGATGACGGTGGCGCCGACCGCCAGCCAGCCGACATTGCCGTAGCCGACGATGCGCCCCGATACGTCGGCGGCGATCATCGCCCCGCCCAGATAAGACGCGGCACCCGAGGCCAGCTGCTGCACCGCGCCGTTCATCGACAGGAAGGTGCCGCGCAGGCGCGGCTGCACGGCCGAGGTGACGATGGCCATGGCCGGCACCATGCGCCCCGGGACGAAGATAAAGAACACCGTGGACCAGACGATCATCAGCCACAGCGGCACCGGCCCGAGGTGGGTCTGCACCAGGAGCGGCAGCATCGAGCACAGCGCCATCCAGCGGTAGACGCGGATCTTGCCGTGGACATCGGCCAGGCGGCCGATCAGGCGCGAGGTGAAGAAGGTGGCGGTGCCGCCGAACAGGTAGATCAGCGGAATGTCTTCCTGGCGGATGCCGACATTGGCCGTGACGTAGATGGTGATGTAGGGGATCACGCTGAAGCCGGAGAACATGATCAGCGCCATGAACAGCAGCGCCCGCAGGTGATTGGCGTCGCGCAGCACGGCGGCCATGGCCGCCAGCGGATGGGCGCGCTCGGTTTCGGAGACTGTGGCGCTGGGCAGGTGGCCGCGCAATGCCGGAAGCATCTTCCAGCCCAGCAGCAGGAAACCGCAGGACAATGCGGCGATGAAAACGAAGGGAAAGCGCCAGCCGAAATGGTTGGCCAGATACAGCGACAGCGGCACGCCGGCTACGGTGGACAGCGAGAAGGCCGACATGATGGTGCCGCTGGCGCGGCCGCGGCGCTCGAAGGGAATCAGGTCGCCGACCATGGTCTGCACCATGGAGCCGAGCACGCCGCCGAAGGCGCCGGCCGTGCCGCGCGCCGCGAGCAGGGTCCAGTAGCCCGGCGCCAGGCCGCAGGCCAGGGTGGCCACGGCGAACAGGGCGAACATGGTCAACAGCAGGCGCTTGCGCTCGAAGCGGTCGACGAACATCGCCGCCAGGAGGCCCGTGAAGGCCGCGGAAAAGGTGTAGGAGGACACCAGCAGGCCGAACTCGTGGGTGCCGACGCCGAGTTCCTGCATCAGGATAGGCCCCAGCGGCATCATGATCATGAAGTCGAGGATGTGGGCGAACTGCACGCCGGCCAGGGTCAGCAGCAGCATGCGTTCGCGGGCGGGATCAAGGGCTGCGGGCGTTGCGGGCGGATTCATCGCGGGGTGTGGATGTCAAGAGTTGGCGCTGGCGCCACGGCGCCGCTAGGGCCGGCCCAGGGCGCCCGGCGCCTGCAGCCGTGCCCGCCACCATTTCTGCGCCTCGCCTTCGCCTTCGAGGCTCCAGGCCAGCCACAGCGGCTCGTTGGCGCGCACTTCGGCGACGTCCCGGGCGACCAGCTGGCGCTGGGTCAGTGCGGCGTCGATGCGGCAGCGCGGCAGGAAGCCGTAACCCAGCCCGGCAATCTGCAGCGCGATCTTGGCCTCGATGTTCGACACGGTGATGCGCGACTGCCCGGCGTGCAGGCCGATGCTGCGCGTCGGCAGCAGGCGGGCGCTGTCGGCGACGACGATCGCCGTGTGCGCGCGCAGATCGTCGGGCGTCAACGGGCGGTCGATGCGCGCCAGCGGGTGTTGCGGCGCGACGCAGAAAATGAATTCGATGTCCTGCAGGCGCTTGGCCTGCTGGGCAAAGCCGGAGGGCGGATCGCCGACGGCCAGGATCAGGTCGGCGCGGCCTTCGCGCAGGGCCTCCCAGCTGCCGGTCATGACTTCGGTGCTGATGCGCAGGCGCGTGCCGCAGTCCAGCGCCTCGAAGGCGCGGATGTCCTCGACCAGGGCCGCGGCCGGCAGCAGCGAGTCATGCACCAGGCGCAATTCGGATTCGTAGCCGGTGGCGATGCGGCGCAGGCGCGATTCGAGATCGGCGGCGGAACGCAGCAGCCAGCGGCCTTCCCTGAGCAGTTCGCGGCCGACCGGGGTCAGCGTGACGCGCGGCCCGCGCCGCACGAAGAGCTGGAAACCGAGCTGTTCTTCGAGCTTGGCCACCGTGTAGGAAATCGTCGACGGCACCTTGTGCAGGGCTTCCGCCGCCGCGGCAAAAGAGCCGCCGCGATCGATGGCGTCGATGATTTCGATCGCGTCCAGCGTCAGCTTGAGCATGGGAAAGGATTTAACATTCGAAAAAATCGACTATAGCTCGTGAAAAGTTTCGTCGCTGAAAGCCTTGTAATCGTTGATACTCCATCTTATCTGACTATTCAAAGCAAGCTCAACCCAGCCGTTTCTGAGAATAATTCTAGCAGCGATCATCGGCAACATCGAACATTTAAACCGGAGGAAACACCATGTCCCACACAGTCATCGTTTATCACAGCGGCTACGGCCACACCCGCAAGCAGGCCGAGGCGGTGCACCAGGGCGCCGCCGGCGTCGCCGGGGCCACGGCGGAACTGCTCGAAATCGGCGCGGAAGGCGAACTGGCGGCCGATGGCTGGAAGAAGCTGGAAGCCGCCGATGCCATCGTGTTCGGCTCGCCGACCTACATGGGCGGTGCCTCGTGGCAGTTCAAGCGCTTTGCCGACGCCAGTTCCAAACCCTGGTTCGGCTCGAAGTGGAAGAACAAGGTCGCTGCCGGCTTCACCAACTCGGGCTCGATGAACGGCGACAAGCTGTCTACCCTGCACTACATGATCACCCTGGCGATGCAGCACGGCATGGTCTGGGTCGGCACCGGCATGGTGCCGGCCAACACCAAGGCGGCCACGCGCAACGACGTGAACTGGCTGGGCTCCTTTGCCGGCGCCATGGCGCAATCGCCGGTGGATTCCAGCCCGGAGGAAGGCCCCCTGTCCGGCGACCTGGAAACCGCCCGCCTGTTCGGCGCCCGCGTCGCCGAAACCGCGGCGCGCTGGAACCGCTGAAGCACCGCCGACCGGAGGAAACGAACATGCTCGAACTGCGCAAGGCCGCCGATCGCGGCGTCGCCAACTTCGGCTGGCTCGACTCGCGCCACACGTTTTCCTTCGGCCACTACCACGATCCCGAGCAGGTCGGCTTTTCCGACCTGCTGGTGATCAATGACGACCGCGTCGAGCCCGGCATGGGCTTCGGCACCCACCCGCACCGCGACATGGAGATCTTTTCCTATGTGCTGGAAGGCGCGCTGGAGCACAAGGACTCGATGGGCACCGGCTCGGTGATCCGCCCCGGCGACGTGCAGATGATGAGCGCGGGCACCGGCATCAGCCACAGCGAGTTCAACCACTCGCGCGAGGAAGGCGTGCATTTCCTGCAGATCTGGATCGTGCCCGACCGGCTGCGCGTCGCTCCGCGCTACCAGCAGACGCATTTCGCCGACGCCGAAAAGCGCGGCCGCCTGCGCCTGATCATCGCGCCCGACGCCGCCGACGGTGCGCTCGGCGTGTATCAGGACACCCGCGTTTATGCCGGCCTGCTAAACGGCGCCGAGCGCGCCGAATTCGCCGTGGCGGCGGGACGCCATGCCTACGTCCATGTCGCGCGCGGTGCGCTGCGCGTCAATGGCATCGCGATGGCGGCCGGCGATGGCGCCCGCGTGCGCGAGGCCGGCCGACTGATCTTCGACAGCGGCGAGGATGCCGAAGTGCTGGTCTTCGACCTGCGCCCGAACGAGCTGCCGCAGCGCTGAGCAAGCGGGAAAGTTGGCGTTGGCGATACGGCAAACGCCAACCCTCATGCGCCCTCCTGTGCCAATGGCATCTGCGCCACGGCCATGGCTTCCTCGACGCTATGTATGCGCCGCATGCCGACCAGCGCCGTGCCGACGCCGCGGCCGCTGCGCGAAATCTGCAGCGCCGCGGTGATCAGCGAATGCCCGGGCGCCGCAGCACGCAAGCGGGCTTCGTCGGCTGCCGCGGTTTCCCCACCCTGCATGACGCTGGCGCTGGTCATGACATAAAGCCCGAGCGCTTCGGCGGCCTGCAATGCGGGCACCGTTGCGCGCCCGAGCTTTTGCGTGGGCAGGGTCGCGGCCTGATGGTCCCTTATGTTGAACGGCAGTTGAATCACCGCCAGGTGGTGCTCGTCGCTGCCCGCTGCATCACGGGCCGCAGCAACGGCGGTGGCCAAGGACAGGTGGCGGGGATCATCCTTGACCACGCGCAGTCCATCCCAGGTGGCGAGGCCATAAGATCCGATCCTGCCGGTGGCGACAGCTTCTTCGAGCACGGCGAATGTCATTGTCATGCTGCGGCGCAACTCTTTTGCAGCCAGCCCGGCGAGCGCTTCCTCGGGGTTATGGAGATAGTAGATGTCCAGGGTTTCGAGCTTGAGGTTGTCCAGGCTCTGCTCGACCTGGCGGCGAATGAATTGCGGATTGATGGCATGCGCGCGCGACATTTCTTCCGCTGAAATCAGGCCGGGCTCCAGGTATTCCTCACGCACATAGGCGTTCCAGTCGCGCACGCCGGCGGCATCGTGGGTGATGTAGCCGCCCTTGCTGGCGACCAGCAGGGCCTGGCGCGGAATGCCGCACTTTGCCAGGCGCTGCACCGCCTGGCCGACGCAGCGCTCGGCCAGCATGTGGCGGTAATTGATGGCCGTGTCGAACACGTTGAGGCCGCGGCTGGCGGCATGGACCAGGGTCTCGACATAGCGCGCGTCGGTGGCCGCGGAAAGATCGCCCATCCAGGTGCCGACCCCGATGCCGCTGACGGTGGCGCCACGGAAAGTCTTGAAGAATTCAGGCAAGGGAAGGCTGCCCGAGCCTTGTTCCATGGCCCGCGCCTGCCAGGCCAGGCTTGCCTGCGCTTCGTGGCGGCCCGCGATCGAAGCAGTGCTGGCGGCGTGCTCGGGTCTTGCCCTGTCTGCCTGTACTTCCATAGCCGCGGGAATGACGACCACTTCGCCTTGCTTGCGCTGGACATGCCGCGCCAGGGCGATTTCCTGCATCCGCGTGCCGTACCAGGCGCGCGAGATCGGCGCCGAGTCGGCTTCCAGCAGGAAGGGCAGCCACTGCTCGGCGGGGGTGGGTTTCCAGCCGGTCGATTTGAGCTTGGCGTTATCGGCCAGCGGCCAGTAGGCCGCCGTGCCATACACCGGCGCATAGTCGAGGCCGGCTTGCTCGATGACCGCAGCCGGCACGCGCACGATCTCGGGCGCAACGCCGGCCGCCGCGGCGAGGGCGCGCACGATGCGTTCATTGGTCCACACTTCGTCGCCGGCGACGTTGAAGGCCTGCCCCGTGGTGGATTCCGGATGGGCAATGGCATGGGTGTAGGCTCGCGCCAGGTCGCCGATCCAGACCATTTTCATCACGTACTCGTCTTCGCTGGCCATCAGCAGCGGACCGCCGTCGAGGATGCGCTGGGGCCAGAAATGGCTGCGGGCGGACTCCTCGAACCAGTGCGTACCGCGCATCGCCGGCGCGCCGTGGATGTTGTCGCGCGGGCCGGTCACGATGCAGGGGCGCAGCACCGTCCAGGGTAGGCCGGACTTGATCAGCACGGCTTCGCAGGAGCGCTTGCCGTAGTTGTAGCGGTCCCCCTCGGCCAGGCTGGCCATGTCGTATTCGCGGATTTCCGTCTGCTCTTCGGTGTAGTCCCGCGGCATATTATGCGGATAGGTGTCGGTGGTGCTGGTCAGCAGATAGCGCCCGACCCGGCCCTGCAGGGCGCCGGTCAGACTGACGACCTGCTGCGGCTCGTAGGCGATGTTGTCGATCGCCACATCGAAATGCTCATGACCGAACAACGTCGCCAGCGCGGCCTCGTCGTTGCGATTGGCCAGCAACAGGCGGACGTGGGCGCGGAGGTCGGCCGGCGGCGCGTCGAGCGCCAGCACGGTGACCTCATGCCCGGCGCCGAGCAGATGCCAGATGATTTCCACGCCGACATAGCGGTTGCCACCCACCAGGAGGATCTTCATGCCTTGTCCTCCAGCCAGGGCAGGGAAAATGGCGATGGCAGCAAGGCATCCCAATAGATGTCGAGCGGTACCGCAGGGCCGACGCGGGCGTCGATGTTGCGGTACAGCGACCAGCGCTGCAGGGTGCCGATGGCCGCTTCCAGCAGGGCGCGGGTGGCCGCAGCAGCGGGCAGAACGTGGCAGTGAATGCCGTAGGGCAGGCCGAGCGGGCGCCGCCGCACATGGAGCGACGAGCCGGCTCTCAGCGCGTGGGCCAGGGGCCAGGTGACGTCGCCGGAGCCGCTGAAATCCACCGCCAGCGTCGGCGCGGCGCGGACGCCGGTGCGCACTTGCTCGAGCGCCTGGTCGATGGCCTGGGTGGGAAACTCGGCATGAGCCCAGCCGAGGCGATCCACATGCAGCACCGGCCGCCCGGCATCCTGCGCCAGCCAGGCGACCAGCGCTGCTTCGAAGCTGCGTCCGGCAATCCACACCGGCCCAGGATCGTCGGCCAGCGCTGCCGATAGTGCATCGAGCAAGCAGGCCAGGGGATCGGCGAGAAGGACGACCATGCCCAGTTCCGCCGGCGCCGGAATCAGATGCGAGGGCGGCGTGGTGCAGATGCCCCAGCCATAGCCGCCGCAACCTATGCCCAGCACGGCGTGATAGCCGTTGCAGCACCACGGACACTCCGGGTCGTCGCAGGGCAGTGTCGACAGCGGCAGCATCATGGCGCCGAAGCTCAGGCTGGAGGCGCCGGGCTGCACCACTTGCAGCAGGGCGTTGTGGCCTATGGTGCGGTCGCCCTGCTGCTGATATTCCCCGCGCAGAAAGCATTCTTCCGCGGCGGTCAGGGTCAGCGCACAGACCTTGACCAGCGGCGCCGGGAAGGTCTGGACATCGTCCATGCGCTCCAGCGTAAGGCTGGCCGGCCGGCCGCCCCAGGCGCGCAAGCTCCACTGCCGGGTCTTGTGCTGCGGCGCCGGAGCCGCTGCGACAGCCGGGGTGTATAGCGTCACCGCCTCCGCCTCGTGCAACACCTGACGCTCACGCGCGATCACCGCCTGGTCGCCGGCTTGCCTGTGTTCGGCACAGTGGCGGGCAAGCGTACTGACGAATTCAAAGGTGTCGCCCGGGCGCCAGCCCAGTTGATGAAGTATCGGCGACGACTCGATGAACGATGAGGAAGCCAGTTCCCCCATTGGCAGCGAAAGCCCGGCCGCCCGCCAGCGCCAGGCAGGAACATAACCATAACGCAAGGGCAGGCCCAGGGCGTCGCGCACCATCGCGGCATGGCCCCAGTAGCCGAGCAGGGCCTGGCTGGCGACATTGAGTGCGCGGTCGAAAGCTTCCTTGCGCCCGGCGACGGTGACGATGGCTCGCGCCAGGTCGTCAGCCGAAACATGCCGGTAGGTCGGCAGGTCGCCCTCGGGCAGAACGATCAGGCCACCGTCCAGAATGCGGTCGACGAACCAGCCGGTGATGCCCTTGGGCGCATCGGGGCCCTCCACTTCGGCCGGGCGCAGGATCGTGATCGGGAAGCGGCCGCGCGACAACAGGCGCAGTTCCCTTTCCGTGGCGCGAGCCGCAAGCACGGCGGGCGGAAGGGACGGGAACAGGTCGAGCGAGACGTCGATCTCGTCTTCGCACCAGGGCCTCAGGCGGAAGAATGCCGGATACACCCGGCTGCCGGAGAGCAAGACGTAGTGCGCGGCATGGTGGCCGATGCCGGCGACGAGGGCGCGTACTTCGGTCGCCGACGCGGAGGCGTTGTCCACCACCAGTTCATAGTGCTGCGCGGGATCGGGATCGCCGCAGTACACCGTGTAGCCGGCCTGCTCCAGTTGCGGCAACAGCGCGCGTCCGACCAATTCAAGTTCGCCCAGGTAAAGTGCTTTCATGCATGCCGATCAGGTAAAACCACCAATTTGTCATAGGCGCCGCGGCGGGCGACCCGCTTGCCAGGCGCTGCCGGCCGCCGGGAAAACCGCCTAAGGTCTCATCGGACCGCCAGGCCCGCCCATGGGACCGCCCGGGCCACCCATGGGGCCGCCGCCGGGTCCACCCATGGCACCGCCCGGCGCGGCGGGGCCCATGCCCGGTCCGGGGCCCATGGGGCTCATGCCGGGGCCGGAGCCCATGCCGCCGGGACTCATGGCGTTGCCGCTACCGAATCCGCCGACGGGCTTTTCACCAGGCTTGGCCGCTGCATCGGGCGCCGCCCCTGCCGTGCCACTGGTGACAGCCTGGTTTCCGGAAGCGCTGGAATCGGCTTTCGGTTCGCGCGCGCGTTCTTCGTTCCCGGCCTTTTGAGCCGAATCGGCAGGTTTCCCGTCAGGACGTGTTTCGCCGGCGCCCGCCGTGCCAGTCGTACCCGCGGCGACAGTCGTGCCGCCAGTCCCTGATGGGCCGGTAGTGCCGGTGAGGATGGTTGCGCCGACGTTATTCGACGTGCCGCTGGTTCCCGTGTTGCCGCTGGTTCCTGAGGTGCCGGTAGTGCCCGTGACGATGGTCGCGCCCACATTATTCGACGTGCCGTTGGTTCCCGTGTTGCCGGACGTTCCCGCGGTGGCGCTGGTGCCTGCACTGCCGGTAGTGCCGGTGATGATGGTGATGCCCACGTCGTTCGATGTGCCTGTGGTGACGGCACTGGTCGGGTCGGTACCGGTGGGCGGTCTTGCGGTGCTGGTCCCATTGCTGCCGCCGGTAGTGGCAGGTTTGGTGGGGCTGGTCGCGTTGGTGACGGCGCCCGTTGGATCCGTGCTCGCAGTCGGCGGTCGCGTCGCCGCGGTGCCTGTGGTGGTTGCCGGTCCCACGCCCGTGCCCGTGGTGGTGGTGGGTTTGGTGGTGCCCGTGGTCGTGCCCCCCACGCTCGTCGTGCCTGTCGTGCCTGGTCCCACGCCGGTGCCCGCAGTCGGCGGGCGCGTCGCCTCGGTGCCTGTGGTGGTGGTTCCCGTGCTCCCGGCAGTGCCGGTGATGATGGTGATGCCCACGTCGTTCGATGTGCCTGTGGTGACGGCACTGGTCGGGTCGGTACCGGTGGGCGGTCTTGCGGTGCTGGTCCCGTTGCTGCCGCCGGTAGTGGCAGGTTTGGTGGGGCTGGTCGCGTTGGTGACGGCGCCCGTTGGATCCGTGCTCGCAGTCGGCGGTCGCGTCGCCGCAGTGCCGGTGGTGGTGGCCGGTCCCACGCCCGTGCCCGTGGTGATGGGTTTCGTTGGGCTGGTGCTCGTGGTGACAGCACTGGTCGGATCGTTGCCTGTCGGCGGCCGAGTCGTGCTAGTCGGGTCCGTGCCTGTAGGCGGTTTCGTTGTACTCGTCGGATCAGTGCCCGTGGTGGTGGGCGGTCGCGTCGTAATGCCGGTCGGGTCGGGACTCGTCGTCGGCTTCGTCGGGCTGGTGGTCAAGCCGGTCGGGTCGGGGCTCGTCGGACTCGTGGTGGGCGGTCGCGTCGTAATGCCCGTCGGGTCGGGACTCGTCGTCGGCTTCGTCGGGCTGGTGGTCAAGCCGGTCGGGTCGGGGCTCGTCGGACTCGTGGTG
>JAMPYF010000006.1 GCA_023700805.1 Sulfuritalea sp. | reverse complement strand
CAGCGCGAGGCGCCAACGCAGGACATCGAGGTGCGCACGGCCGGGCCGGCGCCGCCGAGGTCGAAGCCCATGTCGTTGATTTCGTCGAAGGCCTTCTGCACGTTTTCCGTGGTGGCGCCCTGGAACATGATGTCGCCCGACTGGCCATGGAAGGCGATCAGGCCGGAGCCGTGCTTTTCCCAGATGTCGCAGAACTGGCGCAGCGTCGCGGTGTTGTAGTGCATGCCGGGGGGCGGCATGACGCGCAGGGTATGGAATTCGGCGGCGTCCTTGAAAACCGGGTTGCCGGCTTCATCCTTGATCTCGGTGAAGCGCGGAATGATGCCGCCGCCGTAACCGCGCACGCCGACCGTGCCGCCCTTCCAGTAGCCCTTGCGGGTCTGGTAGGAATGTTCGAGATGGCCGAGAATGTCGACCACGTAATCCTTGTCCTTGGCCAGGCGCTTGAGGCCGGTGACAAAGCTCGGCCAGGGGCCACTTTCCAGTTGATCAAGATTCGGTGTTGGGTGCATGGGCTTGGCCATGGTTGGTCTCCTCGTTGTCGGGGGGGTAACGTGATGGAGCGATGTTAGGAGTCTGTGCGGTGCACAAACCATACTCCCGGCAGGTAATTCGACCTACCCCAAAGGGTTATATGCTTGCACTCCCATCCGGTGATGGCTGTTGACCCGTCGCTGGTGCCATAGTCCGCCCCCATAGAGATTGGAAACCCATTGGATACCGTCACCTCGCTAGACAAGTTCCGTGTGCCCATCGGCAATCAGGAGATCGAACTGCAGCAGTTCATCTTCGAGGCCGGCGGCATGCCGCTGCTGCGCACGCGGATTCGCGAGCGCAGCCGCTTCACCATTTTCGACATCGATCCGGCCACCGCCGCGCGCTGGGGCAAGGTGCTCTGCGCCTGGGCGGCGACGCAGCCGGGGGGGGGCGACGTGGACAAGGAGGGCGAGTGAACCATACGCCGGACGAGGCTTCGGCCGTGATGGTCGACGTGGTGTTCTCGCTCGCAGAGGGCACTTTCGGCGTCGACCATGCCGAGGCCTTGGCGCGGGCGGTGCGGCGTGTCCTGCCCTGGTTCGACGAGGAAGCCGAAGCCGGCATCCTGCCGCTGTCCGGGCTGGCGCACGGCAACAATGGTGTGTGTTTCGTTGGCCGCCGCAGCCGGCTGGTCTTGCGCCTGCCGATTCACCGCAGCGCCAGCGCCAACTCTCTGGCCGGCACCCGGCTCGACCTCGATGGCGCCGTGCTGATCGTGGGTGCGGGCAGCGTGCGGCCGCTGCTGCCGGCGCGTGGGGTCGTCTACTCGCATCTGGTCAGCGTCGGCGCTGACGACGAGATCGAGTTTCTCGCGCGCTGCAAGACGCTGCTGGCCGGGCGCGGCCTGCAGCCGCAACTGATTACCGGCAAGGCCCACGAACTGCGCACGGCGCGAGGCCCGGTGCGCGGTTTCAGTCTGATGCTGCATGGCCTGGCCGCCGCGGAATCGCTGGCCATGCAGGAAATCGGCCTGGGCGGGCATCGCGCGCTCGGCTGCGGTTTATTCATTCCACATAAATCGGTCGTTGCCGTAGGCGGCTGACCACAAACACGAACGAGGAGAATCCTGATGTCCGAAGTTGCCACCGTGACGCTCGATGTATGCGGCCTGCCCTGTCCGGCACCGCTCCTGGGCGCCAAGAAACTGATCGACGACCTGCAACCGGGCCAGACGCTGCGCCTGATTTCCGATTGTCCGGGCACCGCCGACGACCTGTTCGCCTGGGCCAAGGTGACCGGCAATGTCGTGCTCGGCAGCGAAAAGCTGGGCGGTCACAAGCACGCCTACCTGATCCAGCGCGCCGGCGGCGCCAATGCCACGCCGCTCGCCCATGTCACCCTGGACATGCGCGGCGTGTCCTGCCCCGGCCCCATCGTGCAGGCCAAGAAGTTGCTCGACGGCATGCAGCCGGGCGAGGTGCTGCAACTGATCAGCGATTGTCCCGGATCGGCCGACGACATTACGTCCTGGGCCAGAGCCGGCGCCGCCAATCTGGTTTTCACGCATGAATCCGGGCGCGGCGTGCACGAGTTTTATCTGCGCAAGGCTTGAGCCTTGCACAGATAAAACCTTCAAAAGATTACCCATCCCCCGACCCCTTCCCCGTGGGCAGGGGCGATTATTTCAGAGGAGATCCCATGAGCTACACCATCAACGGCGTCGAGAAGGAAGTCAATGAATACGGCTACCTGCTGGAGCCTGACTTCAGCGAGGAAGCGGTGCACGTCATCGCCGCCGCCTGCGGCATCACGATGACCGACCAGCACTGGAAGGTCGTCAATTTCCTGCGCGAGAAGTACAAGGAAGACGGCCACACGCCGAACATGCGCAACCTGATCAAGGGTCTGCAGGAGGAAGGCGGCATGCCCGAGGCCGACAGCGCGCTGCTGTTCGAACTCTTCCCCGACGGCGGCGCCGCCAAGGAAGGCTGCAAGGTCGGCGGGCTGCCCATGCCCCTCGGCAAGGGAGGCTATTGACGTAGTCGCGGCGAAAATGGCAGCAAAAACCTCACCACCAAGACACCAAGATCACCAAGGATCACCAAGAAGTGCACTGGCTTTTCTTTGTGCAACTTGGTGTCCTTGGTGTCTTGGTGGTAAACGATTTCGTTATTGCCTGAGCTAGGCTTCGATGGCCATCCGCATACGTTCCAGTTTCCACGCCGGCGGCAAGCCGCGCACGATGGCGGAGCTCGCCGGCGTGATTGCGATGCTGGCCTGGAAGCTGGCGATCGATTCGATCAAGCGCATGCGCGAAGCCGACTACGACATCGACCTGGGCAGCGCCTATTTCGATTTCGTCTGCGAATTCATGGTGTTCCTGGCGCTGGCGGCGGATCGCATCGCCTATCGCGAGTTGGCGCCCGAGCAGCGCCTGGAATTCACCACCGCGTTGGCGCAGCGCATCGCCGCGGCGATCGACGACAACCGCGACATGCTGCTCTACGACGTGGCGCCGGGCAAGATCCAGCAGCATGTGCTCGATCTGTTCAACCGGCGCGGCGCCGAATATGCCGATCACGGCTATACCGAGAACGGGCCCGACTTCGGCTTCCGCCGCTGCTTTGCCGCCTGCCTGAAGGAAGTGCTGCCGGAAAAGGACCGCCTCTGGGCCGTCGACCAGGTCATGGAAATCGAATCGCCGGAAGCCATCAAGGCGCTGGAGAAGACCCTGGCCGGGCTGTTCCATCCCGGCGAGGCCAAGAGTCGGCGCCCGCGCCGCGGCGAGGTGGGCGAATGAAGGACAGTCCCTTCGATCTCGCCAACCGGACGGCATATGCGGCGTGGCGCGAGCGCAAGCTCGACAGCGCGCCGCGCCGCATCGAGGACATCCTGGTTGCGCTCGACGATCCGCGCCGGCTGACGCCCGGCGAGCTCGACGCCCTGCTGCAGCGCTGCGCCACGGCCAACATGGCGATCTACGCCAGCAACACGGCCGGTAATCCCGACAAGGAGATCCCGCGCCGCCTCGGCGCCCAGCTGGGCCTGCACAGTCTCGACAGCCACTGGCTGACCGACGACGATGCGATTTCGCCGATTTCGGTGCGCGGCGCCGAAGAGCGCGGCGAACGCAAGGAATTCATACCCTATACCGACAAGCCGATCCGCTGGCACACCGACGGCTATTACAACCTGCCCGAGCGCACGGTGCGCGGCATGGTCCTGCATTGCGTGCAGCGCGCCGAATCCGGCGGCGAGAACCAGTTGCTGGACCATGAGCTCGCCTACATCCTGCTGCGCGACGAGAATCCCGACCATATCCGTGCCCTGTCGCGCGACGACGCCATGACCATCCCGCCGCGCCTGGACGACACCGGCATCGCGCGCGCCGCGCAGCCGGGGCCGGTATTTTCAATCGATGCGCAGGGCTATCTGCACATGCGCTACACGGCGCGCAGCATCAGCATCGAATGGCGCGACGATGCGGCGACCCGGGCGGCCGTGGCGGCCCTGACCCGTATCCTCGCGACGCCGACGCCCTGGACCCTGCGCGGACGCCTGGAACCCGGCATGGGCCTGGTCTGCAACAACGTGCTGCACGATCGCGCCGCCTTCGTCGATTCGCCGCAACACCGGCGCCTGCTGTATCGGGCGCGCTATCACGAGCGCGTCGCAGCCGTGCCGCGCGCGCCGGCCTGAGCGCAGCTCAGCTTCTGGCGGCGGCCAACAGGTCATCCAGGCGCACCAGTTTTTCGCGCGGACGCCCCTGTGCCGCGGCGACTTCCGCGGCATTGATTTTCTGCCAGCCGGCGAAGTCGACCGGCCGCACACCCCGCCCCGCCAGCAGGGAATCGACCAGTGCGCGACCCGGTTTTTCGCCCGACGCGCCGCCGGCGATGTCGGCGAGGATCAGTTCGGCCACCGCCAGCGAATCGGCGCGGTTGGCCGGGATCACGCCCTGCGGTCCGCGCTTGCACCAGCCGGCCGTGTAGACGCCCGGCTCGACGCGGCCCTGGTCATTGGCCACCACGCCACGCGCGGCGTCGAAGGGCAGCCCGGGGAAGGCGGTGCTGCGATAACCGATCGCCGATATCACGGTATCGGCCGCAATGGCGAAGCGTTCGCCGCTGGCGACCGCGCGGCCATGTTCGACACGGGTCCTTTCCAGCAGCAGTTCGCGGGCGCGACCGTCGCCGTGGATGGCCAGCGGCCGCGCATTGAACACGAAATGCACGCGCAGCGGGCGGTCGTCCTGTGCGCCGCGCTGCGCATAGCCGCGCAGCACCTCGAGATTCCGTTCGGCCAGCTTGCGCTGTTCCTCGCCGAGTTCCGCGGGAAGTTCGGTCGGCAGCTGCGCAGCATCGACTCGCGTCGCCGCGCGTGAAAGGTCGCCGAACTCGCCCAGCTCCGCGGTGGTGAAGCTGGCGTCGGCCGGCCCGCGGCGGCCGATCAGCCAGATGTCCTCGATGCGGGCGGCGGCGAATGCGCTGCGGGCGCGGGCGCAGAGGTCCGAGGCGGCCAGTTCGTCGGCGGTCTTCGCCAAGAGGCGCGCGATGTCCAGCGCCACGTTGCCGTTGCCGATGATGGCAACCGACTTGCCGTCGAGCCGGGGTTCGAACTCGCGATCAGCGGGAATGCCGTTGTACCAGGCGACGAATTGCCCCGAGCCATACACGGCGTCGAGTTCTTCGCCGGGGATGCCGAGGCGGCGATCGTCCAGCGCGCCGATGGTGATCACCAGCACGTCGTAGGCGGCCTTGAGTTCCTCGTAGGAAATGTCGCGGCCGACGGCGACGTTGCCGAGAAAGCGCACGCCTTCCTTGCCCAGCGTGCGCTCGAACTGCCGGGCGATGTTCTTGGTGCCCTGATGGTCGGGCGCGACGCCGCCGCGCACCAGGCCGAAGGGCGTCGGCAGCCGGTCGAACATGTCGATGCGCGCGCCGGACAGCTTGCGCCCGAGGGCGTCGGCCACATAACAGCCCGAAGGGCCGGCGCCGACGATGCCGATATGGATCGGAGCGTGGTTCATGCCAGCGCCTCGATTCTGCTTGCCGTCGCGTCGTTGAAGCGCCGCTGAAAATACTCGGCGACTTCGGGCAGTCGCCCGTCGGCGGTTTCCAGCACGTTCGTCAGGTGCTGCTCGGACTTGGGGCCGACCAGCGTGTAGAGCTCGCCGCAGACCTGTCTGGCGCTTTCGCCCGGCCAGTCGGCGGGGAGCAACTGCCTGGGCAATTGCGGATCGCGCAACTGGACGCGGCGGAATTCGTGGATCAGCAGCGAGCGCACGCAGAAGGCCTGTTCCGGATCCAGTTCGCGCGCCGCCTTGACGGCCCGTGCCAGAGGACGGAAACAGTCGATGAAACGCTTGTAGTCGGCGGCGATCGTGTCTAGGTTCCAGCATTCGCGCACCAGTTCCTGCAGCGGACGGCTGGCCAGCGCGCCCAGCGAGCGGCCCTCGATCACCACCACCTTGTCGTGGGTGCCGGTGCTTTGCAGGATTTCCAGCACCGCGTCGTGGTTGGCGTAGGGGTGGGCCAGCACGCCCGGCGCGATGACGCCGAAACCCTCCCACAGCAGTTCGCGGCGCAGCATGTCGCGCTGCGCGGCGCTCAGGATTCCGCCGCCGGCAAACACCACCTGCCAGTCGCCGTCCCATTGCCGGCGCGGATCATCGTAGATGCGTCGGTAGGCATGTTCGAAACGCCGGCGGCCGGTCGCTGTCAAGCTGTAGTAGCTCTTGCGCCCGATGCGCTCCGAGACCAGCCACTTTTCCCTGGTGAGGCGGAACACGCTGGTTCTGACCAGCCTTGCGTTCGGGCCCAGCGGCTCGATCAGGGTGATCAGGCTGCCGATGCCGACGGTGCCGCCATGGGGCGCGATCGCGTCGCCGTAGATGGTGATGATCAGCGAGTTGGCGCGCAACTTGTGGTCGGCGAGGAAGGCATTCAGCCATTGGCTGATGAAGCGGCTCTTCATGAGTGAAACGCTCCCTGAGTAATTTCTTCAAATGATATCACTGGCTGCATGGATTTGTAACACAACTGAGGAGTGCCTTGTTACTCGCTTCTTGGGCTGACCTGGAGCTGTTTTGCGAGAACCAAAAAAACAAAGACAAAACATGTAAAAGGGAGTGGATGGTTGAAGTATAAAAAAGAAATTGACACTTTCGAAGTGATACATTACTATTTTACATAGCAACTAAATTTGTATCGCAATTAGGAGTTTGCTGAAATATGGCTTTGCCCTTGCGCCGGTTTGTAAGCCGGTGCGATGGCCTGTAGGCACTACCTGGAGAGCTGAAATGAGAACATTCAAGACTTACGACAAGGGCGACGTGCTGCCCGATGATTACCGCAAGGCCCTGATCAACCTGATGTGCTTCCAGGCCGACTCGGAATACGCCGGCGGTCAGCGCGTGGCCGAGAACCATCGCTACGCGACGCGCCCGGAAGAGGCCTACCGCCTGTCGAAGAAGGTGTTCGAGGAAATGGGCCACGCCTTCTACGTCTGGAACCTGCTGCAGGAACTCGGCGTCGATGTCGATGCACGCCTCTACGAGCTGTCGCACAACCCCGAGAATCCGGACCCGAAGAAGGTGAACGTGATCAACGGCTTCCGCAAGGAAAACTGGTCGAAGTTCTTCGAGTGCTGGGAAGACGTCGCGCTGTTCTCGACTGTGGTCACGCCGGCAGCCGTGGCCTTCCTCGGCCAGTATCGCGAGTGTTCCTACCTGCCCTGGGCGCGCGTCAATGTGCGCATCCACAAGGAGGAATACGGCCACCTTGCCTTCGGTGTCTGGGCTTCCAAGCGCTGCATCGAGTTCGGCGGTGAGAAGACGCGCGAATTCATGCAGCAGCGGATTCCCAAGTTCATGCAGATGGGCCTGGGTTTTTACGGCCGCCCGTCCACCGGCGACAAGAAGTCGGAAATGTTCGACATCTATTACGAGTACGGCATCAAGGTGAAAAAGCCGGAAGAGCTGCAGGCCGAATATCTCGAACTGCTGGATTCGCGGCTCAAGGAAGTCGGCCTGATCATGCCCACGGACGTCGAGGCCGATTACGACATGCGCATGGGTTACGAAGCCGCACATCCGCTGGCCGCCTGACACCATGAGCCTTCCCCCCAGCCCCCTCCCCAAGGGAGGGAGTGCGCAAGCGCACCCCGGTGGGCAAAGGACTGCTCTCCCCCCTACCCCCTCTCCGAGAGAGGGGGTGACTGGTCACCCCGCTCCCTTGGGGAGCGGGGCCGGGGGTGAGGGCGCTCCAGTCACTGCTGCCCGCAGCGGGCGGCCCGGCGGCGCAGCGGCGTCCCCCCAGCAACTGATCGACGGCGAGGTCGCCGAGCTCAGGCGCTTCGGCTATACGCCCTTCGGCGATGCGGAACCCGACTGGGCGGGCATGTGGCAACTGCTGCGAGGCGACTTCGCCACGCTGCGGCGGGCCCATGTGCCCGGCTATGCGGAGCTGAGCCCCTGGCCGCAGGAGGGGGCGCGCATCTACATGCGGCGGCGCTTGCTGGCGGATCGCCTGTTCGAGGAATGCCAGGTCCTGTATCGCCGGCTGCACGGCGAGGGCATCAATACCGAGCTGGTGGAGGCCTACACCCTGGCGCGCGAAGCCTACGAGGATGCGGTGCTGGATTTCGGCCGGGCGCGCGAAATGCTCGAAGAGGTTTTCACGCAGACGGTCGATGCCTGACGCAGCCGGGCGTGCCGCCTGCGGGTGAGACGTCCGGGAATCGGGGAACTCCGTACGGGTATACTGGCGGCAGGCAGGTTCCTGCCGACCTTCAACCAACCACAGGAGTTTTCATGAGGATTCTATCCATCGCTTTCGTCGGCTTCATCGGCACCATCGGGCTGGCTTCATTCAGTGCAGGCGCCGCGGATGCCAAAGTGCAGACGGTCGCCGCCCTGAACCAGAACAAGGCCACCCTCGCCGGCAAGACGATCAGCGCCCAGGGTAAGGTGGTGAAGGTCAACAACGGCATCATGGGCCGCAATTTCGTGCACGTGCAGGACGGCACGGGCGATGCCGCCACCGCCACCAACAACCTGATCGTCACCAGCAAGCAGACCGCCGCGGTGGGCGACCAGGTGACGGTTTCCGGCGTGGTCGTGGTGAACCGCGATTTCGGCGCCGGCTACTCCTATCCGCTGCTGATCGAAGAAGCCAGCATCACCAAGAAGTAGGGCGGGTCCCGGGGCCCGGGTCGGGCCCTAGTGACTCAGCTTGGCGTAGGCCGCGAGCAGCGCTTGGTGCAGATCGCAGCCCTTGAGCGCCAGGCCCGGTGCCTCGATACCGAAGCAGCGCTGCTCGCCGCGCAGCATGGCTTCGGCGGTCGCCAGTGTGGTGCTGCCGTAGAGATGTTCGAGCGCGGCGCGGTGTCCGTCGGCACCACCCAGTTCGAGCAGGGTTTCGATGCAGCGATAGACCAGGCGGCGCGCCGGGTCGATCTGTTCGAAGTGGCGCACCCATTCGCAGCCTTCGCGGATCGCCTCGTCGTCGCCGACGGCCAGCGCCAGGATGGTCTTCAGTTCGCCCACGCGCAGGTCGGCCCAGAAGGAATCGGCTTCCGCCGCCAGCCCGATCAGGGTGCTGACCGGCCGCTGGTCCGGCAGATCGAACTCGTTGAGCGTTTCCAGCAGGTCGGCGCATTCGTCCTCGTCGAGTTCCGGCAGATGCAGGATGGCCTCGCGGACCAGGTTGCCGACGCTGTTGTTCTCCCATTCCAGTTCGTCCAGCGGATAGATTTCCGACATGCCCGGCACCAGGATGCGGCAGGCATAGACGCCGAGGTGCGTGAAGTCGGCGACATAGATGTCGTGGCCGCAGCGATGCACGCGATCGACCAGCCATCGGTAATCCTCGGCGGTGGTGCGGCTGAAATTCCAGTCGCAGAATTCGAAATCCGGCGTGGCGCCGAGGAAGTTCCAGCTGATGATGCCGCTGGAGTCGACGAAGTGGATCTCGATGTTGGGCGAGGCGGCGATCTCGTCGAGGTCGAAGCCGGGCGGCGGAAAGCCGGCCAGGGCATCGAGCCCGCGGCCCTGCAGCAGTTCGGTCAGCGCACGCTCCAGCGCAATCTCGAAGCGCGGGTGGGCGCCGAAGCTGGAGAAGCAGCCCTGATCCTCGGGGTGCAGCAGGGTGACGTTCATCACCGGGTATTCGCCGCCAAGCGAGGCGTCCTTGACCAGGATGCCGAAGCCGGCCTCGCGCAGGCCGGCAATTCCGGCCGCGATGCGCGGATGGCGGGCGATCACGTCCTCCGGCACGTCGGGCAGGCAGAGGCCTTCGCTGATGATGCGGAACTTGACGTGGCGCTCAAGGATTTCCGACAGGGCCTGGCTGCGTGCCTCCATCTCGGTATTGCCGGCCGACATGCCGTTGCTGACATACAGGTTGCCGATGATATTGACCGGGAACCAGACCGTCGCGCCGTCGCGCTGGCGCAGGTAGGGCAGGGCGCAAATGCCGCGCTCGGCGTCGCCCGAGTTGAGGTCCACCAGGGTGTTGGCGTCGATGCTGCCGTCGGGGTTGTAAAGCCGGCGCAGCTCGGGGCTCAGCAGTTGCTCCGGCCATTCGCCGTTGGGACCCGGCTGAAACCACTGCTCGCGCGGGTAGTGGGCAAAGTCGCGGCGGGCGAACTGGTCGCCCAGGTAGTAGTGGGTCCAGAAATAATTGCACGACAGGCGCTCGAAGAATTCGCCCAGGGCGCTGGCCAGCGCGGCCAGGCGCGAGCCGCCCTTGCCGTTGGTGAACAGCAGCGCGCAGTCGCGGTCGCGCACATGCACCGACCAGACGCCATCCACGGGATTCAGCCAGGAGCGTTCTTCGACGTGGAAGCCGAGCGCGTCGAGCTTGCCCTGCATGGTGGCGATCGAGGATTCGAGCGAGGCGTCCTTGCCGGGGATGAAGCTTTCTGTTTGCATGGGAATGTCCGTCCGGGTGCTGCCGATGGGGTGCGCAGTATGGCGAGCCGCCGGCCGCCTGTCCATCCCTGCGTGGCGCGCCGTTCGCGGCGGCAGCGCGGCCTAGTCTGCCTGCGACATCTCGGTGAAATCGTGGATCAGGTCGTCCAGCTTCTGCCGGGCATGAGCGCGCTGGTCCGGCGTGGTCAGGGCATGGATGGCGACGGCGAGTTCCGCTGCGGCGTGGCGCAGCGCCACAGCCTGTGACAGGCGCGCCGGATCGGCGGGCAGATCGAAGCGTGCCGCGTAATCGTGGAGCAGCCGCATCAGCTTGTCGCGCGGCGGGCGTTCGCGCTCGACCAGGCGCAACAGGTCCAGCCACTCGCGCTGACGCCGCGACCTTTCTTCGTACCAGAACTGGCTGCCGGCGCTCTGCCCGATGATAAGTTGGCGCAAGCTCGCTGCCTGGGCGTCGCTGAAGTCGCCGAACCAGTATTCGGCGCGTTCCAGGAGGCGCTTGTAGCGTGCCTGGCGCTGGGCGTTTTCATCCTCTGCGAGCTTCGCCTCCTTGGCGTAATCGATATTCTTCTCCGTGAAACGTCCGGCCATGCGCGCGATCTGCGCGGGACTGACGGTTGCCAGGAAATCGGCAATGTCGGGAGTCGCCCGGTCGGATAGATTGCGCGCGCGGCGGATGATGCCCTCGCTCAGTTTCAGCATGTCGCCGACCGTGGGTCGGCCGTCGACCAGTTGTTGTCCCTGGCGCATTACCAGCACGTAGTCCGGCAGCTGGGTCTTGCGGTGCCAGGCCAGAAAGCCGGCCAGGCGCTCCCGCAGCAGCAGATCCTGGTCCGGCGACAGGTCCACGTACTGGTCTATCCACCAGCGCATCAGGCTGTCGGCATTGCCATAACCGAGACGCACCGCGCTGCAACCCGCGAGCAGCAGGCCGGCGATGACGACGACGGCCAGCTGGCGCACGAGGCTGCGCATGAGAGGCGGGAGAGGATGGGGCATCGCTGCGAGTATCCCCGAGTGCGGCAGGCGCAGTCAATCTGCGGCGGCCATCCTGTCGATGCCGCAGTTCATCCTGTCGAACGGCAAGAGTTGGCGCTGGCGGCACGCCGATCCATCGCTGATCCGGCGCGAACCGGCAGGACCGGCGTGGCAGAATAGGCCTCGCCGGACAGAAAGGATCACGACATGCGACTTTCGCTGCGCTTTGTGCTGCCACTGATACTCGTGCTGACCGGCTTCGCCTACGCGGTTTCGCCGCTGGTCGATCGAATGATCCTGCGTTGGTTTACGCGCGACCTGGACATTCGCGCGGTGCTGATCGCCAACACCATCAGCGAGCCGCTGTTCGAACAGCTGGCGGCCGGGCGCAAGGCGAAAATCGGCGAATTCTTCTTCCGCATCACCCAGGACGAGCGCCTCTATGCGATCGGCTTCTGTCCCGGCGACGACGGCGCCCCGGTGGCCTCGAAGTCGTTGCCGGCCGAAGTGCACTGCAACGACCTCTCCCGTTGGCAACCGGGCCACGACAACTCGCTGCCGAGCAAACGCGGACCCTTGCATGTCTCGGTGCAGCCGATGGCGAACGACGCCTATCCCGCCGGCAAGCTGGTGCTGGTACACGACCTGAGTTTCGCCACCCGGCGCAGCGAGGAAACCACGCGCTACATCTTCTATGCCTTCATCGGTCTCGCTGCCGTCGTCTCCCTCCTGACGGTGGTGATCGCCCAGCTGTCCTGGCGCGGCTGGCTGGCCGGGATGCGCTCGCTGCTGCGCGGCGAAGGCTTGCTGCGCGACCCGGCCGCCGCGGCGAAAATGGGCATGCCCGAATTCCGGCCGATTGCGCGCGACCTGCAGCGCCTGGTGCGCGAGCTCGAATTCGAATACCGGGCGCGCGACGAATCGCAGATGAACTGGACCCCCGAAACCCTGCGGGCGATCCTGCATGGCGATTTGCGCGGCGATGACGTCATCGTGGTGTCCAACCGCGAGCCCTACATCCATCAGCGTCGCGGCGATCGCATCGAGGTGCAGCGGCCGGCCAGCGGCCTGGTGACGGCGCTGGAACCGATCATGCGCGCCTGCTCAGGCACCTGGATCGCCCACGGCAGCGGCTCGGCCGACCGCGAGGTGGTCGATCGCCACGACCGGGTCGGCGTACCCCCGGAAAAGCCGGTGTACAAGATCCGCCGGGTCTGGCTCAGCGCCGAGGAGGAGGCCGGCTACTACTACGGCTTTGCCAACGAAGGGCTGTGGCCGCTGTGCCACATCGCGCATGTGCGCCCGATTTTCCGTTCCTCGGACTGGGCGCATTACGTCGCGGTCAACCGGAAATTCGCCAAGGCGGTGGCCGCCGAGGCGCGCACCAAGAATCCGATCGTGCTGGTGCAGGACTACCATCTGGCCCTGTTGCCGCGCATGATCCGCGAGGAAATGCCGGATGCCACCGTGATCACCTTCTGGCACATCCCGTGGCCGAACCCGGAATCCTTCGCCATCTGCCCCTGGCGCCAGGAAATCCTTGCCGGCCTGCTCGGCAGCAGCATCCTCGGCTTCCACACCCAGTTTCACTGCAACAATTTCGTCGACACCGTGGACCGCTTCATGGAGGCGCGGGTCGATCGGGAAAACTTCACGGTGTCGCTCGGCGGCAAGTCGACCGCGGTGCGGCGCTACCCGATCTCGGTCGATTGGCCGCCCGTTGCGGGCTTGCTGGCGAAGCCGGTCGACCAGTGCGCCGGCGACATCCGCCTGCTGAATGCCCTGCCGCCCGGCCACCGGATCTGCGTCGGCGTCGATCGGCTCGACTACACCAAGGGCATCCTCGAGCGCTTCCGCGCCGTCGAGCGCCTGCTCGAACTCAATCCGGAATGGATAGGCAAGTTCAGCCTGATCCAGATCGCCGCACCGACGCGTTCCAGCATCGACGAATACCAGAGCCACGAGGCGCAGGTGCGGACGCTGGCGGCACGCATCAACGAGCGCTTCGGCCGCGGCCGGCGCGACCTGCCGCCGCCGATCGTGCTCAAGGTCGAGCACCACGATGCGCAGCAGGTTTATGAATACTATCGCGCCGCCGACTGCTGCTTCGTCAGCAGCCTGCACGACGGCATGAACCTGGTCGCCAAGGAGTTCGTCGCGGCGCGCGACGACGATCGCGGCGTGCTGATCCTGTCGCAATTCACCGGCGCGGCGCGCGAACTGCCGGAGGCGCTGATTGTCAATCCCTACGATACCGACGAATGTGCGGCGGCACTGCATCTGGCGCTGACCATGCCGCTGGCCGAGCAGCGCGACCGCATGCGCCTGATGCGTGGCCTGGTGGCGGAATTCAATGTCTACCGCTGGGCCGGCCGCATGCTGCTCGATGCGGCCGCGATGCGCCAGCACAGCCGTCTCATTGAACGAGGAGGCGGCACGGTATGAACCGGAGGCCGAGGACGCTGCCGCCCGCGCCGAGGGTCGAGTGGGCCTTTTTCCTCGATGTCGATGGCACGTTGCTGGAAATCGCCGACAAGCCGTCGGCGGTGCGGGTCGATCTGGAACTGCTGGAACTGATCGGGCAGGTGTACCGCTTGAGCGGCGGCGCGCTCGCGCTGGTCAGCGGGCGCTCGATCTCGGACCTGGAAGGCATGTTGGGCGCGCTGCGCCTGCCGTTGGCCGGCCAGCACGGCCTGGAGCGGCGCGACGCCGCCGGACGGCTGTGGATCCACGCCGCACCGCCTGCGGCCAAATGTGCGATCACGGAGGCGCTGCGGCCGGTGCTGGAGCGTCACCCCGGACTGCTGCTGGAGGACAAGGGTCTGACCCTGGCCCTGCATTACCGGCTGGCGCCGCACCTGGCTGCCTATGTGCAGCGGCTGATGCTGCGGCTGATGAACGAGGTGGGCGGCGGGCTGGAGCTGCAGAAGGGCAAGCGCGTGGTGGAACTCAAGCCGGCCGGTATCGACAAGGGCACGGCGGTGGCGGAGTATTTGACCGAGTCGCCCTTCAGCAACCGGCATCCGGTGTTCATCGGCGACGACCTCAACGACGAACACGGCTTCGCCGAAGTGAATCGGCTGGATGGAACCTCGATCAAGGTCGGTCCCGGCGCGAGTTGCGCCCGCTTCCGCCTGGCCAATGTCGCGGCCGTGCGGCGCTGGCTGGCGGACACATTGAAAGGAAGAGCATGCCAAATCTAGACTTGGCCTTGATCGGCAACTGCACCGTGGGCGCGCTGGTCGATGCCCGGGCGAAGATCGTCTGGGGCTGCTTCCCGCGCTTCGACGGCGATCCGGTGTTCTGCTCGCTGCTGAGGGATGGCGACGATTATGGGTTTTCCGCAGTCGAGCTTGCCGATTGCGAGCGCATCGAGCAGCACTACCAGGAGAACACGGCGATCCTGGTGACCCGTCTCTACGACTGCCATGGCGGCGGCATCGAAGTCACCGATTTCGCGCCGCGCTTCGGCCAGTATGGCCGCATGTTCCGGCCGATGATGCTGGTGCGCCGCATCCGTCGCCTGTGCGGCAGCCCGCGGCTGACTCTGCGCGTGCGGCCGGCCTGCAACGACGGCGCTGGGCGCCCGGAGGTGACCTGGGGCAGCAACCATATCCGCTACGTGGCGCAGGGCCTCAGCTTGCGGCTGACGACCGATGCCTCGCTGACCGCGATCATGCAGGAAACCCCCTTCTTTCTCGAAGACACCGTGACGCTGTTGCTGGGAGCCGACGAGACCGTGCACGAGGCGGCGAATGAGGTCGGTCGCCGTTTTCTGGTGGAAACCACCGAATACTGGAGCGAGTGGGTGCGCTTCCTCGGCGTTCCCTTCGAGTGGCAGGAAGCGGTGATTCGCGCCGCGATCACGCTCAAGCTGAATGCCTACGACGACACCGGCGCGATCATCGCCGCCATGACCACCTCGATTCCCGAAGCGGCAGGCAGCGGCCGCAACTGGGACTACCGCTATTGCTGGGTGCGCGACGGCTATTTCGTGGTCAATGCCTTGAACCGGCTGGGCGCCACCCGCACCATGGAGCGTTACCTCGGCTATATCGTCAATGTCGCCGCCAGCGCCGGCGGCGGAGTGCTGCAGCCCGTGTACGGCATCGACGGCAGGGCGGGGCTGGACGAGCGGGAGGTGCCGGCGCTGGCCGGCTATCGCGGCATGGGGCCGGTCCGCATCGGCAACCTGGCCTATCGCCAGGTGCAGCACGACGTCTATGGCTCGGTGATTCTCGCGGCGACCCACATTTTCTTCGACCAGCGGCTGACCCGGCGCGGCGACGAGGCCCTGTTCCGTCGCCTCGAAGCCCTCGGCGAACAGGCCCGGCGCTGCTACGACCAGCCCGACGCAGGGCTTTGGGAACTGCGCGGCAGCGCGCGCGTGCACACCTTTTCGTCCGTGATGTGCTGGGCGGCCTGCGACCGCCTCGGACGCATCGCCGCCCGCCTCGGTCTGGCCGAGCGCGCGGCGTACTGGTTCGACCATGCCAAGCAGATGCATGCAACCATCAGCCAGAGGGCATGGAACAAGCGGCGCCAGGCTTTTGTTTCGACCTTCGACGGCAAGGCGATGGATGCCAGCCTGCTGTTGCTGGCCGAGGTCGGCTTCCTCGATGCCGCCGATCCGCGCTTTGCCGCCACCGTCGGCGCCGTAGAAAAGGACCTGCGCCATGGCGATTACATTTTTCGCTATGTCGAGAAGGACGATTTCGGCGAGCCGGAAAATGCCTTCCTGGTGTGCACATTCTGGTATGTCAATGCGCTGGCGGCGCTGGATCGCCGCGACGAAGCGCGGGTGCTGTTCGAGAAGCTGCTGGCCTGCCGCAATCGCCATGGCCTGCTGGCCGAACACATCGATCCCCGCAGCGGCGAGCAATGGGGCAACTTCGTGCAGACCTACAGCATGGTGGGCCTGATCAATGCCGCGATCCGACTTTCGGTGCGCTGGGACCAGGCATTCTGATCAATGAACTCCCATTCTGTTTGACGCCGACGGCATATAAAGCCTGTTGCAGAACCGATGCGGCTATTTCGGCCAGCGGTCGTGGCCGACGAATTCTTCCCAGCTGAGATAGCCGTCCTTGCTGGTGTCCAGCCGGTCGAAGTTGTCGGTCAGGTAGCGGGACTGCCTGGCGACTTCCTCCCGCGCCAGCCGGCCGTCCTTGTCCGCGTCGGTACCGTCGAACTGGGCGACCGACCTCCTCCATGCCATTCTCGCCATATCGCCCTTGTGCCCGGGTTCGTCGAGACTTGGAACTATGGATTGGGCATGGATCGCGGCCGGCGCGGTACACAAGGCCAATACGCATAACACTGGATAACGCATGATTTCCTCACAAGAGATCATCGAAACCCGAAATCCACTCAAGGTATTTCGATGCCTGGACCATGCGCCCGTTCGTCGAGAATTGGAATTCCACGAAAGTAGTAAATCGGCGGAAATTTGCAGCCTGTTTGATCTGAATCAAACGCCGGCGAGCGTCGGATTGCGCCGGCTGCTCAGGCGTTGTCGCGCGTGGCCGCAGCACGCCAGCCCAGTTGGCGCGATATGTCTCTTGCAGTGGCGCCGATCGCATGCGCCATCGGGCTGTTCCAGTCCGGCGGGAACAGGCCCGCCGGGCCAAGCCCGGTAATCGCCAGCGCCATCTTGCCCTCGTGGTCGAATACCGGCGCGCTGAAGGCATTGATGCCCGGAATCACCGAGCCGACGACGCGCGACATGCCGTGCCGGCGAAAGTCGGCGACCAGGGCATCGAGCTGGGTGCGCGAGATCGGCGCCCGGGTATCCTCGCCGCGGGCGTTGATCTGCAGCTCCTCCTCGATCCGGCGCTGCAGCAGCGGCGAGTCGAGGAAGCTTACGAAGCAAAGGCCGATGGCCGAATGCAGCAGCGGCATCACCGCGCCGGTACGCAGATTGACGCTGACCGGCCGGCGCGAGTCCACCCAGCGCACGATGGTTGGCCCCATGTTGCCCCAGACCGCGAGGGCCACGGTTTCGCCGATTTCCTCGCCCAGGGCGTCGAGTATCGGCGTTGCCACGCGCACTGCGTCGAGCCGGGCGAGGCAGGCGAGCCCAAGCTCCAGTGCAAAATGGCCGAGATCGTAGCGGCCCGAGAGGCTGTCCTGGGTCGCCAGCCCGGTACGCACGAAGCTGACCAGGTAGCGGTGGGCCTTGGCCGCGGGCATGCCGGCGGCGGCCGCGAGATCGCGCAGCATCATGGGCGCGCCGTGATCGGCCAGCACGCGCAGCAGCGGCACGCCGACCTCGATCGATTGGATCCCCTGGCGGACGTCTGCGTCTTTTTCTTCACCTGACATGGAGCGGGATTATAGAATCGGCGGGTTGCCAGCGCCGACTCTTTGCTGACATGGCGCCTTTTCACTGGATCCAGCCCATGACTCCCGTTCTCGTCTTCGATATCGAGACCATCCCGGACATCGCCGGTTTGCGTACGCTGCACGAACTGCCGACGTCACTGGGCGATGCGGAAGTGGCCGAGTTCGCCTTCCAGCGCCAGCGGGCGAAGAACGGCAGCGACTTCCTGCCGCTGCACTTGCAGCGCGTGGCGGTGATTTCCTGCGCCTTGCGCAGTGACGAAGGCTTTCGCGTCTGGTCCCTGGCCGAGCCGAAGTCGGGCGAGGGCGAGATCATCCAGCGCTTCTTCGACGGCATCGAGAAGTTCACGCCGCAGATCGTGTCTTGGAACGGCGGCGGCTTCGACCTGCCGGTGCTGCACTACCGCGGCCTGATCCATCGCGTCACCGCGCCGCGCTACTGGGACATGGGGGAGGGCGACTACCGCGACTCGCGCGACTTCAAGTGGAACAACTACATCAGCCGCTATCACATGCGGCATACGGATCTGATGGACCTGCTGGCGATGTACCAGCCGCGCGGCAGTGCGCCGCTCGACCAGCTGGCGCGCCTCATGGGCCTGCCCGGCAAGCTCGGCATGGACGGCTCGGCGGTCTGGGGCGCCTGGCTGGAGGGGCGTATCGCCGAGATCCGCGATTATTGCGAAACCGACGTGGTGAATACCTGGCTGGTGTTCCTGCGCTTCCAGCTGATGCGCGGCCTGCTTACCGCGGGCGAACACGACACGGAGCTGCAACTGGTCAAATCGACGCTAGCGGCCACCGGCCTGCCGCACTGGAAGGAATTCATTGCCGCCTGGGAGGCATCATGCTGATCGACGCACGCGATTCCACCTTGCTGGTGGTCGATGTCCAGGGCCGGCTGGTGCCGGCGATTGCACGCTGGCAAGTCCTTCTCGACCAGGTCGTCTGGCTGATCCGCGTCGCGCGCCGCATGGAAATCCCCGTGCTGGCCTGCGAGCAGTATCCGCAGGGTCTCGGGCCGACCCATCCGGATGTGGCTGCCGAATTGCCGGCCGGCTGCATCGCGAGCAAGCTGCATTTTTCCGCCGTGGCCGGCGCCTGTCATGGCCTGGATCAGGACGGCGGCCGCGGACATATCGTGGTCTGCGGCATGGAATCCCACGTCTGCGTGCTGCAGACGGTGATGGAACTGCTCGCCGGCGGCAAGCAGGTCTTCGTCGTCGAAGAGGCGGTCGGTTCGCGCCGCGCCTCGGACAAGGCCCTGGCGCTGGCCCGCATGCGCGAGGCTGGCGCCAGCATCGTCAGCCGCGAGATGGTGGCCTTCGAATGGCTGCGGCGCGCCGATTCGGACCTGTTCCGCGAGGTCAGCAGGAACTTCCTGCGCTGAATCGCCGCTGTCCCGCGGCTCCCGTTTTAGAGTCATGCAACTACACGCAGCCGACGAATTGCGCTATTATTAAAACGTTTGTTTGAAACGATCGTTCGCTCTGTGCGGTCGACCTAAGCCAATAACAACCCAGGAGGACACCATGGGTCAATACAACGCGCCTCTGCGCGACATGCACTTCGTGCTGCACGAACTGCTCGACGTGGCCAAGGAGTTCAAGGCCTTGCCGGCGTACGCCGACATCGACACCGACACCATCAACCAGATCCTCGAAGAGGGCGCCAAGTTCACCTCCAAGGTGCTGTTCCCGCTCAACCATGTCGGCGACATCGAGGGCTGCAAGCTCGATCCCGCGACCCATGAAGTGACGACGCCGACCGGTTTCAAGGAGGCCTATCGCCAGTTCGTCGAGGCCGGCTGGCCGGCGCTGACCTGCGATCCGGAGTACGGCGGCCAGGGACTGCCGGTAGCGGTCTATAACCCGCTCTCGGAAATGCTGAACTCCTCCAACCAGGCCTGGTACATGTATCCCGGCCTGTCGCACGGCGCCTATGAATGCCTGCATGAGCACGGCACGCCGGAGCAGAAGGCGCTTTACCTGCCCAAACTGGTGTCGGGGCAATGGACCGGCACCATGTGCCTGACCGAGCCGCATTGCGGCACCGACCTGGGTCTGCTGCGCTCGAAGGCAACGCCGCAAGCCGATGGCAGCTACAGGATCACCGGCGGCAAGATATTCATCTCGGCCGGCGAGCACGACATGGCGGAGAACATCGTGCATCTGGTGCTCGCCCGCCTGCCCGATGCGCCTGTCGGCACCAAGGGCATCTCGCTGTTCGTGGTGCCGAAGTTCATTCCCAATGCCGATGGCACGCTGGGTGCGCGCAATCCCATCACCTGCGGGGCGCTCGAGGAGAAGATGGGCATCCACGGCAATTCGACCTGCCAGATGAACCTGGACGAAGCCACCGGCTGGCTGATCGGCCAGCCGAACAAGGGCCTCAATGCGATGTTCGTGATGATGAACGCCGCGCGTCTCGGCGTCGGCATGCAGGGCCTGGGGTTGACCGAAGTCGCCTTCCAGAACGCGCTGGCCTATGCCAAGGAGCGCCTGCAGATGCGCAGCCTCTCCGGCCCCAAGGCGCCGGACAAGCCCGCCGACCCGATCATCGTGCACCCCGACGTGCGCCGCATGCTACTGACGGCGAAGGCCTATGCCGAAGGCGGCCGTGCCTTCTCGTCCTTCATCGCGCTGCAGATCGATCGCGAACTGAATCATCCAGACGAAGCCGTGCGCAAGGAGGCCGCGGACCTCGTCACGCTGCTGACGCCCATCGTCAAGGCCTTCATGACCGACAACGGCTGGATTTCCACCTCGGAAGCGCTGCAGGTTTTCGGCGGCATGGGCTTCATCCGCGAAACCGGCATGGAGCAGTATGTGCGCGATGCCCGCATCAACATGATCTACGAGGGCACCAACACCATCCAGTCGCTCGACCTGCTCGGCCGCAAGATCCTGATGGACAACGGCACCAAGCTGAAGAAATTCGGCGCGTTGGTACAGGCTTTCGTCGAGGAGAACGGCACCGACGAGGCGATGAACGAATTTGTCACGCCGCTGGCAGATCTGGGCGACAAGGTGACCAAGCTGACCATGGAAATCGGCATGAAGGCCTTCCAGAACCAGGACGAGGTCGGCGCCGCCGCCGTGCCCTACCTGCGCGTGGTCGGCCATCTGGTCTACAGTTACTTCTTCGCCCGCATGGCGAAGATCGCGCTGGAGAAGCAGGATTCCGGCGATGATTTCTACAAGGCCAAGCTCGCCACAGCGCGTTTCTACTTCGCCCGCCTGCTGCCCGAGACGGCGATGCTGATCCGCCAGGCGCGTTCCGGAGCCAAGCCGCTGCTCGATCTCGAAGCCGAACTGTTCTAACAAGGAATAATCATGAGCAATTTCATCGTCAGGAAAGTAGCCGTCCTCGGCGCCGGCGTGATGGGCGCGCAGATCGCCGCCCATTGCGTCAATGCCAAGGTCCCCGTGGTGCTGTTCGACCTGCCGGCAAAGGAAGGTCCGAAGAACGGCATCGTCCTGAAAGCCATCGAGGGCCTCAAGAAGCTCAGCCCGGCGCCGCTGGGCAACAAGGACGACGCCGCCTGCATCGAGGTTGCCAACTACGACGACAACCTCGAACTGCTCAAGGGCTGCGACCTGATCATCGAGGCGATCGCCGAGCGCATGGACTGGAAGCACGACCTCTACAAGAAGGTCGCCCCGTTCATCGCGCCGGATGCGATCTTCGCCTCGAATACCTCGGGCCTGTCGATCACGTCGCTATCCGATGGTTTCGACGACGCGCTGAAAGCGCGCTTCTGTGGCGTGCACTTCTTCAATCCGCCGCGCTACATGCACCTGGTCGAACTGATCCCGACCGCCACGACGCGACCGGAGATCCTCGACCAGCTCGAAGGCTTCCTGGTCACCACGCTGGGCAAGGGCGTGGTGCGGGCCAAGGACACGCCCAACTTCATCGCCAACCGCGTCGGCGTGTTCAGCATGATGGCGACGATGCACGAGGCCGAGAAATTCGGCCTGTCCTGCGACGTGGTGGATGACCTGACCGGCTCCAAGCTGGGCCGCGCCAAGTCCGGCACCTTCCGCACCGCCGACGTGGTGGGCCTCGACACCATGGGCCACGTGATCAAGACCATGCAGGACACGCTGCCCGACGATCCCTTTGCGGCAATCTACAAGACGCCCGACGTGCTGACCAAACTCGTCGCCGCGGGAGCCCTCGGGCAGAAGACCGGCGCCGGCTTCTACAAGAAAGTCGGCAAGGAGGTGCAGCGCCTCGATTTCGCCACGGGCCAGTACGTCGCGGGCGGCGGCAAGGCCGATGACCTGGTCGGGCGCATCCTCAAGGAGAAGGATCCGGCCAAGCGCATGAAGGCGCTGCACGATTCGACCAACCCGCAGGCGCAATTCCTCTGGGCCATTTTCCGCGATGCCTTCCACTACATCGCCGTGCATCTGGAAGCGATTGCCGACAATGCGCGCGACATCGATTTCGCCATGCGCTGGGGTTTCGGCCAGAAGCTCGGACCCTTCGAGACCTGGCAGGCCGCCGGCTGGCATCAGGTCGCCACCTGGGTCAAGGAAGACATCGAGGCCGGCAAGGCGCTGTGCTCGGCGCCGCTGCCGGCCTGGGTATTCGACGGCCGCCACGGCGTGCATGGTGCCGACGGTTCCTGGTCGCCGGCGCGCCGGGCCAATGTGCCGCGTTCCATGCTGCCCGTGTATCTGCGCCAGCGTTTCCGCGCCCCGGTATTGGGCGAGGAAGCCGTCGACGGCACGACCGCCGGCATCACCGTATTCGAAGACGAATCGGTGCGCATCTGGCACGAAGACGACGGCGTGCTGATCCTGTCGCTGAAGACCAAGATGCACGTCATCGGCGCCGGCGTCATCGCCGGACTGGCGAAGGCCATCGCCGAGGCGGAACGGCATTACAAGGGCCTGGTGATCTGGAGTGCCGATGCGGCCGAAGGCGGCGCCTTCTCCGCCGGCGCCGACCTGCAGGCTATGCTGCCGCTGTTCATGTCGGGCGGCGTCAAGGCCATCGGGCCGGAAGTCGCCAAGTTGCAGCAGGCCTTCCAGGCCATGAAGTACGCCAACGTGCCGGTGGTCGCCGCGGTGGCGGGCCTGGCCTTGGGCGGCGGCTGCGAGCTGGCGCTGCATGCGGCTAAGCGCGTCGCCTCGATCGAGTCCTATATCGGCCTGGTCGAAGTCGGCGTCGGCCTAATCCCGGCGGGCGGCGGCCTCAAGGAGGCCGCCGTGCGCACGGCGGCCGAGGCCAAGGGCAACGACCTGCTGCAGTTCCTCAAGAACAACTTCATGAACCCGGCTACGGCCGCCGTCTCGAAGTCGGCGCTGGAAGCACGGCAAATGGGCTATCTGAAGCCCGACGACGTGATCGTCTTCAACCCCTACGAGCTGCTGCACGTGGCCAAGGTCGAAGCGCGCGCGATGTTCGACGCCGGCTACCGTCCGCCGCTGCAACGGCTGATACCCGTCGCCGGCCGCTATGCCATCGGCACCATCATGATGCAGCTGGTCAACATGCGCGACGGCGGCTTCATCTCGGCCCACGACTTCAAGCTGGGGCAGATGATCGCCACGGTGGTCTCCGGCGGCGACGTCGACCAGGGCAGCCTGGTCAGTGAGCAGTGGCTGCTCGACCTGGAGCGCAAGGCCTTCATGGAACTGCTGAACCATCCCAAGACCCAGGAACGCATCATGGGTATGATGCAGACCGGCAAGCCGGTGAGAAACTGAGGAGATCGAAATGACAAAACAACTTCAAGACGCCTACATCGTTGCCGCCACCCGCACGCCGATCGGCAAGGCGCCGCGCGGCATGTTCCGCAATACGCGTCCCGACGACCTGCTGGTGTATGCGATCCAGTCCGCCATGGCCCAGGTGCCGGGCCTCGACCCGAAGCTGATCGAGGACGCCATCATCGGCTGCTCCTTCCCCGAAGGCGAATCCGGACTCAACATGGCGCGCAACGCCGTGCTGCTGGCCGGTCTGCCGAATACCGTGGGCGGCGTCACCGTCAATCGCTTCTGCGCCTCGGGGATAACCGCCGTGGCGATGGCCGCCGACCGCATCCGCGTCGGCCAGGCCGATGTCATGATCGCCGGCGGCGCCGAGTCGATGTCCATGGTGCCGATGGGCGGCAACCATCCCTCGATCAACATGGGCGTGTTCAAGGACGAGAACGTCGGCATGGCCTACGGCATGGGCCTGACCGCCGAGAAGGTGGCCAACCAGTGGAAGGTCACGCGCGAGATGCAGGACGAATTCGCGCTGCAGTCGCACCAGCGCGCCATCGCCGGGCAAGCCGCGGGCGAGTTCGACAACGAAACCACGCCGGTCGAGATCATCGACCGCGTGCCGAACCTCGCCAGCGGCGAGGTCGATCTGAAGAAGCGCACTGTCAATCGCGACGAAGGCGCGCGCGCCGATTCCAGCCTCGCGGCGCTGGCCAAGCTGAAGCCGGTGTTCGCGGCCAAGGGTTCGGTCACGGCCGGCAACAGTTCGCAGACCTCCGACGGCGCCGGCGCGCTGATCCTGGTCAGCGAGAAAATCCTCAAACAGTTCGACCTGACGCCGCTGGCGCGCTTCGTGTCGTTTGCGGTGCGCGGCGTGCCGCCCGAGATCATGGGCATCGGCCCCAAGGAAGCGATTCCGGTGGCCTGCCGCCTGGCCGGCATCACCCAGGATCAACTCGACTGGATCGAACTCAACGAGGCCTTCGCCGCGCAGTCGCTGGCGGTGATCAGGGATCTCGGCCTCGATCCGGCCAAAGTCAACCCGATCGGCGGCGCCATCGCGCTGGGCCATCCGCTCGGCGCCACCGGCGCAATCCGCTCGGCGACGGTGATCCACGGCCTGCGCCGGCGCAACCTGAAGTACGGCATGGTGACCATGTGCGTCGGCACCGGCATGGGCGCAGCGGGGATTTTCGAGCGCATGTAACCGCCTTCGGGTCGCTGCCGCAAGCTGGGCTTGCGACCGCGACCCGAGCGGCAATGGCGCCTAGCTCGCTTCGTTTCCCAGCTCTTGCACCCAGGCCAGCGATTCGGCGAGTATCTCGCCCAGCATGGACATGGGGGCTTTGCCGCCGAACGGCGCCAGCAGGGCTTGCACGGCATCGATGTCATTGTCGTCGTAGCTTTCGGTCAGCGCGAGCAGCGTCCCCAGCGTGCCTTGCTTGTGGGATAGGGCGAGGCGGACGTCGTGGTCCACGGCTATCTGCGCCAGGACATCGGTCATCGACATGTGCAGCGCGGCGGGTACCACCGACATCAGCCCGGTGAGAAAGGCCGGGTCGCGCAGGCGGCTGTCTCCTGCATGCAGGCGATCGACCAGCAATTCCATGAATCGCCCGCGCAGGGCCGCGAGCTGGAGCAGGGGATTTCGGGCGAAATCCAGTTCGGCCCCGCGCCTGAAGATCAGCAGGTGCAGCCAGCGCCGGAGCTGGTTGCGACCGAGCGCGGTGATCGCATGGCGTACGGACGTGATGCGCGCACGCAGGCCGGCGCCGACCGAATTGGTGAGGCGCAGCAGATTGATGACCAGGGCCGGCTCGCTGCGAAAGGCAGCGTCGAGGCGGCCGAGATCGGCTTCTTCCGCCAACAGCTTGATCAGGCGCAGGAGCCCCTGCATCGAGGCGTCCAGCTTGCGCCCTTCGAGCACCACAGGTTCGGCGAAATAGGATCCCTGGAAAAGCTCGAAGCCGAGCAGGCGGCACAATTCCATTTGTGCTTGCGATTCGACGTGTGTGGCAATCAGTTTGCGGCGCGTGGTGGCCAGGGTGCGGGCGATCGCCTGCAAACTGTCCGCGGCAACGGCGTCGAGGTCGACCGTGATCCAGGTGGCGAGATCGATCAGCGCCCAGGCCGCATCGCTGATGTCGGTGACACCCGACAGCGCGAAGGCATAACCCAGGCGCTTGAGCTCGCGGCAGCGTTCCAGCAGGGCGTCGTCCGGGAAACTCGCGGCGGCAATCTCCAGCACCACCGTTTCCACGGGCAGGAGTTCGACGAAGTTGCTCGCAACGAACTCGCCTTCGATTTTGATGAAGGCGCGCACCTGCCCGAAAACATCGGCCAGGCCAAGTTCGGCAAACGCCTTCGAGACGACGTCTGCCGTCGCAGCAGCGGCGTTGGTGGGGCCGGCATGGTGCTCCGTCGTGTCGTGGAACAACAGCTTGTAGCCGATCAAGGTCTGGTTCTTGTCGAGAATGGGCTGGCGGCCGATAAAGACTTCTCGGAGTTCGTCTCGCGTATTGTCGGGCGTATCAGTCATGGGTTTGGAGCAGCCTGTACCGTGAAATGTCGCTTCCGAGCATACTTGATTCCATTTCCCGACCAAAGACTCAGCGGGCGATGCGTTCGGCGATCCAGGCTTTCAGCGATTCGATGTTGCTGGTGAATCCGCCGCAGCGCATCAGGCTGACGCCGAAGACGTAGGCATAGAGCAGCAGGCTGCGTGCCCGCGCTTCATGTTCCTCGATGCCGCAGGCGAGGAACAGCCGGCAGGAGCAGGCCAGGCGTTCGGCGTCGACTTCCTCCACCACGGCCACCGCCTGCGGATCGCGGCGCGCCCAGTCGCGCACGGCGGCTTCGATGGCGATGCCCTTGCGGTTGCGCGCCGAGGCGTAAACCTCGATGGTATGGAGCAGGGCCGCGGCCTCGCCGCCGGGCTGAGCCTGGGTCTGCTTGCGGATGTCGCGGATGCGGCCTTCCTTCCAGAAGTCCAGTACCGCATCGAGCAGGTCGCGGCGGTCCTTGAAATGCCAATAGAAGCTGCCCTTGGTCACGCCCAGGCGCTTGGCCAGGACTTCCACGCGCAGGCGTTCGGCGCCGTGTTCGGCCAGGATGGCGATCGCCCCCTTGATCCAGGCGTCGCGGTCCAGCGCGGTGCGCGGGTTCTTGGTCGGCTTGTTTTCCATACGGTAGGGTATTGAGTTCTGATTCGGTCTGCGGTAGTATCTCACATTCCATACTGTAGCGTATGGGAAAGCGGCCGGTGAATAGCCGCTACAATGCATTTTTTGGGTCAGACAAACATAAGGAGAGCCGCTTGAAAATCCTCGTTCCGGTCAAGCGCGTGATTGACTACAACGTCAAGGTTCGCGTCAAGGCAGACGGCAGTGGTGTCGATCTGGCGAATGTGAAAATGTCGATGAATCCCTTCGATGAAATCGCGGTCGAAGAAGCCATGCGCCTCAAGGAAGCCGGCGTGGCCACCGAGGTCATCGCCGTCTCCTGCGGCGTCACCGCCTGCCAGGAAACCCTGCGCACCGCGATGGCGATCGGCGCCGATCGCTCGATCCTGGTCGAGACCGAGGTCGAACTCCAGCCGCTGGCCGTGGCCAAGCTGCTCGCCGCCGTGGCCAAGAAGGAAGCCCCGCAACTGATCATCCTCGGCAAGCAGGCGATCGACGACGACGCCAACCAGACCGGCCAGATGCTGGCCGCCCTGCTGGGCTGGTCGCAGGCGACTTTCGCTTCCAAGGTCGTCATCGCGGAAGGCAAGGCCACCGTGACGCGCGAAGTCGATGGCGGCCTCGAAACCATCGAAATCAGCCTGCCGGCCATCGTCACCACCGACCTGCGCCTCAACGAGCCGCGCTACGCGACGCTGCCCAACATCATGAAGGCCAAGAAGAAGCCGCTGGAGACCGTGAAGCCGGCCGATCTCGGCGTTGATGCGGCACCGCGTCTGGCCACGGTCAGCGTCAGCGAACCGCCCAAGCGCAGCGCCGGCATCAAGGTGGCCGACATCGCCGCCCTGGTCGACAAACTCAAGAACGAAGCCAAGGTGATCTAAATGACCATACTTGTAATCGCAGAACACGACAACGCCGTCCTCAAGACCGCGACCCTGAATGCCGTCACCGCGGCAGCCAGGATCGGCGGCGAGATTCATATCCTCGTTGCCGGCGCCAACTGCGGCGCTGTGGCCGAGCAGGCCGCGAAAGTGGCCGGTGTGAGCAAGGTCAAAGTGGCCGATGCCGCCCATTACGGCGACCAGACCGCGGAGAACCTCGCCGCCCTGATCGTGGCCAATGCGGCTTCGGGCTACAGCCACATCATCGCCCCGGCCACCAGCAACGGCAAGAACACCCTGCCGCGCGTCGCTGCGCTGCTCGACGTGGCGCAGATCTCGGAAATCATCAGCGTGGTCGATGCCGACACCTTCGTCCGTCCGATCTATGCCGGCAATGCGCTGGCCACGGTGAAGTCGGGCGACGCGACCAAGGTCATCACGGTGCGCACCACGGGCTTCGATGCCGCTGCGGCGTCGGGCGGCAGCGCTGCCGTCGAGGCCATCGCGGCCGGCCCCGATCTGGGGCAGTCCAAACTGCTGAACCGCGAACTGACCAAGTCGGCGCGGCCGGAACTCGGCGCGGCGAAGATCATCGTCTCGGGCGGGCGCGGCATGGGCAACGGCGAGAACTACCACAAGCTGCTGGAGCCCCTGGCCGACAAGCTCGGCGCGGCGCTGGGCGCCTCGCGCGCCGCGGTCGATGCGGGCTTCGTGCCTAACGACTACCAGGTCGGCCAGACCGGCAAGATCGTCGCGCCGCAGCTCTATATCGCGATCGGCATTTCGGGCGCGATCCAGCACTTGGCCGGCATGAAGGATTCCAAGGTGATCGTGGCGATCAACAAGGATCCCGACGCGCCGATCTTCCAGGTCGCCGACTATGGCCTGGTCGCCGATCTGTTTGCCGCGGTACCGGATCTGACCGCGGCACTCTAAAGCGCCGGCCCAAGCTCATGAACTTCCCCGACGCCCTGTTTCCGCAAGCCTGGGCGCTCGGGGCTTTCCTGCCTCTGTTGGCGGTCTGGTTCTGGTGCTTCAGGACCGCGCCATGGCAGCGTCTGGGCGATTCCGCACAGTTGAATGTGTGGCTCGGCACCGTGGTGCTGCTGGTGCTGGTCTGGAGCATGAAGGCCGGGGTCAAGCCGGGACTGAACCTGCATCTGCTCGGCGCGACGATGTTCACGCTGATGTTCGGCCGGCAGCTGGCGATCGTCGGCTTGTCCGCGGTGCTCGCCGGCGTGACCCTCAACGGCGAATTGCAGGGGCAGTCGGCTTGGCTGGCGTACGGCCTCAATGCGCTGGTGCTGGCGGTGTTTCCGCCGCTGCTGGCGGACGGCATCCGGCGCGGCGTCGAACGCTGGCTGCCGCGAAATTTTTTCGTCTATGTATTCGGCACCGCTTTTTTCGGCGCGGCGGCAGCGATCATGGCGACCGGCCTGCTGGCCAGCGCGCTGCTGTGGCTGGCCGGCGTGTATCCGGCGGCCGCGCTGCTCGACGACTATCTGCCCTTCTATCTGCTGCTGGGTTTCGCCGAGGCCTGGCTCAACGGCGCCATGGTGACGCTGATGGTGGTGTATGTGCCACATTGGATCGGCAGCTTCGACGACCGGCGCTATCTTCTGATCAAATGATAACGGAGTAAGAACATGAGTAGCTATGCCGCCCCATTGAAGGACATGCAGTTCGTATTGACGGAACTGGCCGGCCTCGACAAGGTCGCCGCACTGCCCGGTTACGAAGAGGCGACGAGCGACGTGGTCGAGGCGATTCTCGACGAATCCGCGAAGTTCACCGGAGGCGTGCTGGACCCGCTCAACTACAGCGGCGATCAGGAAGGCGCGAAGTGGGCCGACAAGTCCGTGACCATGCCCAAGGGCTTCAAGGAGGCCTACCGGCAGTTCGTCGATAACGGCTGGAACGCGCTTTCGGGCAATCCCGAGCACGGCGGCCAGGGCCTGCCCAAGGTGGTTTCTGCCGCGGTGCAGGAAATGTGGAAGTCCGCCAACATCTCCTTCTCGCTCTGCCCCTTGCTGACGCTGGGCGCGATCGAGGCGCTGGAGCTCGCCGGCAACGAGCAGCAGAAGGCGATGTACTTGCCCAACATGATTTCCGGCAACTGGACCGGCACCATGAACATCACCGAGCCGCAGGCCGGTTCCGACCTGGCGGCGATCCGCTCGCGCGCCGTACCGCAGGGCGACGGCAGCTACCGCATCTTCGGCCAGAAGATATTCATCACCTACGGCGACCACGACATGGCGGAGAACACCATCCACCTCGTGTTGGCCCGCACGCCGGATGCGCCCGAGGGCGTCAAGGGCATTTCGCTGTTCGTCGTGCCCAAGTTCCTGGTGAATGCGGATGGCTCGCTGGGCGCGCGCAACGACAGCTATTGCGTCTCGATCGAGCACAAGCTCGGCATCCATGCCAGCCCGACCTGCGTCATGGCGCTGGGCGACAACGGCGGCGCGATCGGCACCCTGGTGGGCCAGGAGAACCAGGGCCTCAAGTACATGTTCGTCATGATGAACGCGGCGCGCTTCGCGGTGGGACTCGAAGGCCTGGCGATCGCCGAGCGTGCCTACCAGCACGCCGTGAGCTATGCCCGCGAGCGCGTGCAGGGCCGTGCCATCGAAGGTTCGGCCGCCGGCGTGGCTATCATCAAGCATCCGGACATCCGCCGCATGCTGATGCTGATGCGCTCGAACGTGGAAGCCATGCGTGCGCTGGCCTATTCGGTCGCCGCCGCGCACGATGCGGCCGCGCGTCATCCCGACGCTGCCGAGCGCGCGCAGAACCAGGCCTATGTCGACCTGATGATTCCGGTGGTCAAGGGCTGGAGCACCGAGACCGGCAACGAGATGGCCTACCTGGGCGTGCAGATTCATGGCGGCATGGGATTCATCGAGGAAACCGGCGCCGCGCAGTTCATGCGCGACGCGCGCATCACGACCATCTACGAAGGCACCACCGGCATCCAGGCCAACGACCTGATGGGGCGCAAGATCGCCCGCGAGGGCGGCGCCACGGTCAAGTCCGTGATCGGCATGATGCAGCAGACCCGCAGCGAACTCGCGCAGCAGTCGGGAAGCGGCTTCGCCGCCATCGATGCCGCGCTGGGCCGCGGCATCGATGCCTTGCAGCAGGCTACCGATTACATCGTCGCCAATTACGGCAAGGAAGTGCGCGCGGTAGCCGCCGGTGCCGTGCCTTTCCTGCGCCTGATGGGCATCGTCTCCGGCGGCTGGATGATGGCGCGCGCCGCGCTCGTGGCGCAGCGCAAGATTGCCGCCGGGGATGCCGATCCCTTCTTCCCGGCCAAGATCGCCACGGCGCACTTCTACGCGGACCACGTCATGGCCGCCGCGGCCGGCCTGGCGCAGGAGGTGGTGCAGGGTGGCGCGAGCGCACTGGCGCTGGACGAAGCGATGTTCTGAGATTTCTCTCGCCGTGTCGCCAGCGCCAACTCTTGGCGCTGCCGGCCCGACTGCAGCCGCGAACCTGATCGCAGGCGCCGGCCGCGCTCCCCGGATTCTTGCAGTCGCTTGCCGCAGCGGCTAGACTCGCCTCCCTGCCGAGCCGCGGAAGTGACATGACGGCCAGGGCGGGAACCGTGCGTGGGGGCGCAACAATCATGGACAAAGGCATCGAGCCCGACCGGGAGTCCTATCCCGGTTGCGAGGAAACTCTGCATTTTCTGGCCTTTCCGGCCCACCTGCTGGCCTGGACCAGCGACGCCGATGGCCGCTGCGACTTCGTCAGTCCCTCCTGGGCGGAATTCACCGGCCGCGAGCAATCGCAGGAACTCGGCCGTGGCTGGCTGGACCGGGTACATCCGGAGGACAGGGGAAACCTGGAAACCCGGCTGGAGGAAGCCCGGCGCGAGCGGCAGCCCTTCCAGGTGTTGTTCCGCTACCTACGTGAAGACGGCGAATTCCGCTGGTTCGTGCACCGCGGCATGCCGCGCATCGACGCAGCGGGAGAATTTTCCGGCTATCTTGGCCTGTGCTTCGACGTCACGGCCTGCGGCAGCAGCGAGACGGACCTGGAGCAATCGGCCCAGCGCATGATCGAGTTGCTGAAGCAGACGCGGCTGATTGCCGTGATCCTCGACCCGCAAGGCAAAATACAGTTTTCCAACGGCGGCCTGTGCCGGCTGCTGCAGCGCAGCCCGGTGGAGCTGATGGGCTGCGATCTGTTCGAGCGCCACCTTGCCCCCGGCGACCGCAAGCTGCTGGCGACGCTCTATCCGGGCGGCATGCAGAGCAACCACTTCCCGGTCGAGTTCGAGTCGGAACTGGTGGCCGGCGACGGCCAGTCCTGCAATGTCGCCTGGCATGCCATCGTCTTGCGCGAGGGGTCGGGCCGGATCAAATGCAGCGTGCTTATCGGCGAAGACGTCACCGCGCTGCGCCGCGAGCAGGGCCACGCCGCGCTGTGCGCCCGCGCCTTCGAGGCGACCGACCATGCGATCGTCGTCACCGGCGCCGATGGCCGCATCATCTCGGTGAACGGCGCATTCACCCAGCTCACCGGCTACAGCCGCGAGGAAGCGCTGGGCAACACCCCGCGCATCCTCAAGTCGGGGCGCCACGACCGCGCCTTCTACGACTACATGTGGTCGGCGCTGCTGGAAAATGGCCACTGGCACGGCGACATCTGGGACCGGCGCAAGGACGGCAGCATGTATCCGAAGTACCTGTCGATCAACGCGATCCGCGGACCGGATGGCGAGCTCAACAATTTTGTCGGGATTTTCTACGACATCTCCGAGCGCCGCACCATCGAGGAAAGGCTCGACCAGCTCGCCCACTACGACACCCTGACCGGCCTGCCCAACCGCTGCCTGCTGCTCGATCGGCTCGACCAGGCCATCGAACGGGCGGTCCGCGCCGGGGTCGGGGTGGCGCTGCTGTACATCGACCTCGATCACTTCAAGCAGGTCAACGACACCCTGGGCCACGCCGCTGGCGACGACCTGCTCAAGGCCGTCGGGCAGCGCATGAAGGCCAGCGTGCGCGCGGTGGATACCGTGGCGCGCCTGGGCGGCGACGAGTTCGTGGTGCTGCTGCCGGACGTCAAGCAGATTGCCGACGTCGATCTGGTGGCGAGGAAACTGCTGGATGCGCTGATGCCTGCCTATGCGCTGGGCGATGTCGCGGTCGCCGCAACGCCCAGCATCGGCATCAGCACTTATCCCGAGGACAGCGGCGACATGGACGAACTGCTTCGGCATGCCGATGCCGCGATGTACCAGGTCAAGCAGGGCGGTCGCGGCAACTACCGGTTTTTCCAGGGCGGCAGCGGCCGGCGCGGGGATTCCGACTGAGCGGCGGCGCGGCCGCCGCCGGCCGCAAATGGATTACATCTGGGTGTAGATCGGCCCCTCGCCGCCTTGCGGCACCACCCAGTTGATGTTCTGCGTCGGATCCTTGATGTCGCAGGTCTTGCAGTGCACGCAATTCTGCGCGTTGATCTGCAGCCGAGGATTGGCGCCGCTCTCGTCGCGCACGATCTCATACACGCCGGCCGGGCAATAGCGCTGCTCGGGGGCGTCGTAGAGCGCCAGATTGGTGCTGATCGGCACCTCGGCGTTTTTCAACTGCAGATGGCAGGGCTGGTCTTCCTCGTGATTGGTGTTCGAGAGGAACACGGAGGAGAGCCGGTCGAAGGTCAGCACGCCGTCGGGCTTCGGGTAGGCGATCGGCTGGCACTCTGCGGCGGGTTTCAGCTTGAGATGGTCGGCCGTGTTGTGCAGGGTCCATGGCGCCTTGCCGCGCAGCAGCACCTGGTCGATGCCGAACATGATCGAACCGGTCCACAGGCCCTTGGCCATCCACGGCTTGAAGTTGCGCGCGGTATGCAGTTCTTCGTAGAGCCATGATTCGCGGAAGGCTTCCGGGTAGGCCGTCAGCGCATCGTTGGCGCGGCCCGCAGCGAGTGCGGCGGCGGCGGCTTCACCGGCCAGCATGCCGCTCTTGATTGCGGCGTGGCTGCCCTTGATGCGCGAGGCGACCAGCATGCCGGCGTCGTCGCCGATCAGCGCGCCGCCCGGGAAATCCAGTTTCGGCAGCGACTGCAGGCCGCCCGCGGCCAGCGCGCGGGCACCATAGGCCAGGCGCTTGGCGCCCTTGAACAGCGGCGCGATCTGCGGGTGCGTCTTCATGCGCTGCATTTCCTCGAAGGGCGAGAGGAAGGGATTCTTGTAGCCGAGGCCGACCACCAGGCCCGCGGAAACCAGGTTCTCGCCGAAGTGGTAAATGAAGCCGCCGCCATAGGTGTCGGATTTCATCGGCCAGCCGAAGGTGTGCATCACCAGGCCCTTCTCGAACTGCTCGGGGTCGACCTCCCACAGTTCCTTGATGCCGATGGCGTAGGTCTGCGGATCGGAGTCGGCGCGCAGATTGAACTTCGCCTCGATCTGCTTGCCCAGGTGGCCGCGGCAGCCTTCGGCAAACAGCGTGTACTTGGCCAGCAGTTCCATGCCCGGCTGATGGTTGGGGCCGGGCTGGCCGTCGCGCGTGAGTCCCATGTCGCCGGTGGCGACGCCGCGCACCGCGCCGCTCTCGTCGTAGAGCACCTCGGCGCCGGCGAAGCCGGGGTAGATCTCGACACCCAGCGCTTCGGCCTGCGCGCCCAGCCAGCGGCACATCTGGCCGAGGCTGATCACGTAGTTGCCGTGGTTCTGGAAACATCCCGGCAGCAGCAGGGTGGGCAGGTCGACGAAGCCGTGCCGGGTCAGGAAGGCGAAGCGGTCGCGGGTCACCGCGGTGTCCATCGGTGCGCCCTGGGCCTGCCAGTCGGGGATCAGCTCGGTCAGCGCACGCGGATCCATGACCGCGCCGGAGAGAATGTGGGCGCCGATCTCCGAGCCCTTTTCGATCAGGCAAACGCCAAGCTCGGCATTGATCTGCTTGAGGCGGATCGCGGCGGCAAGTCCGGCCGGACCTCCGCCCACGATGACGACGTCGAATTCCATGGCTTCGCGCTGCATGCTGACCCCGATCGATTAGTTTGATCGCGCGATTATAATCTTGAAGTCTTCTATAACACCTCATTCCCGATGCCCATGGAACACCACCGCAAGCTCGTCTACAGCAATCAGATGCCCATCCGCTGGGGCGATCAGGATGCCATGGGACATGTCAATAACACGGTCTATTTCCGCTACATGGAGCAGACTCGCATCGAGTGGCTGGAGGCCTTCGGCTTCGGCACCGGAGTAACGCAGACCGAGGGTCCGGTGATCGTCAATGCAAGCTGCACCTTCCAGATTCCCTTCACCTATCCGGGCAGCGTCGACTGCCGCATGTTCTGCGGCAGTCCGGGGCGCAGCAGCGTGCCCACTTATTACGAGCTGCGCCTGGTCGGTGAAGACCGGCTCTACGCCGAAGGCGCGGCCAAGCTGGTGTGGATCAATCCGCAGACGGGGAAATCGATTCCCCTGCCCGATTCGCTGCGCGCGAGCTGTCTGTAACAGGAACCCATGATGAGCACATCCTCCGCACCGATCTGGCAACCCTCGCCGCAGCGTATCGCCGCCAGCCGCCTCACCGCATTCATGGCGGCGGCAGACCAGCGCTGGAATCGCCGTCTCGCCAGCGCCAACTATCAAACTCTGCACGCCTGGTCGATCGAGCATCCGGAAGAATTCTGGGTCTCGGTCTGGGAGTTCGGCGAAGTGCGCGGCGAGATGGGTTCCACGGTCGTCGTCGATCGCGAAAAGATGCCCGGCGCGCAGTGGTTCCCCGAGGCGCGGCTGAACTTCGCCGAGAACCTGCTGCGCCGGCGCGACAAGGGTGATGCGCTGGTGTTCTGGGGCGAGGACAAGGTCAGGGGGCGCGCCAGCCACGCCGAACTCCATCGCGCCGTGGCGCAGACCGCCGCCGCGCTGCGCGCCCTGGGCGTGACCCGGGGCGACCGCGTCGTCGCCTATCTGCCCAACCTGCCGGCCGCCGTGGTGGCGATGCTGGCCGCGGCCTCGATCGGCGCCATTTTCTCGTCGGCCTCGCCCGACTTCGGCGTGCAGGGCGTGCTCGACCGTTTCGGCCAGATCGAGCCCAAGGTCTTGTTCGCCTGCGACGGCTACTGGTACAACGGCAAGGTCATCGACTGCCTGGGCAAGGTGACTGAAATCGCCGCGCGCATGCCTTCGCTGGAGCGCGTGGTCGTCGTGCCGTATGCGGAAAATACGGCCGGCGACATCGCCGGAATCCGCAATGGCGTGTCGCTGGCGGTCTTCCTCGCGCCACACGCCGGCGAGACCGAGATCCGCTTCGAGCGGCTGCCCTTCGACCATCCGCTCTACATCATGTATTCCTCGGGAACCACCGGCGTGCCCAAGTGCATCGTGCATTGCGCCGGCGGCGCGCTGCTGCAGCACCTCAAGGAGCACCAGCTGCAGGCCGACGTGAAGCCCGGCGACCGCCTGTTCTACTTCACCACCTGCGGCTGGATGATGTGGAACTGGCTGGTGAGCGGCCTCGCCTCGGGCGCGACGCTGCTGCTCTATGACGGCTCGCCCTTCGTTGGCCGCGGCAGCATCCTGTTCGACTACGCCGATGCCGAGCGCATGACGCATTTCGGCACCTCGGCAAAGTTCATCGACGCCATCGCCAAGATCGACCTCAAGCCGCGCCGCACGCACAAGCTGGCACAGCTGCGCGCGATGTTCTCCACCGGCAGCCCGCTGGTCGCCGAAGGCTTCGACTACGTCTATGCCAGCATCAAGCCGGAGCTGCAGCTTGCCTCGATCTCCGGCGGCACCGACATCATTTCCTGCTTCGTCCTCGGCAATCCCAACGGGCCCGTGTATCGCGGCGAGATCCAGTGCGCGGGCCTGGGCATGGCGGTCGATGTGTTCGACGACAACGGTCGCCCGGTGCGCGGCGAAAAGGGTGAACTGGTGTGCACGCGCTCCTTCCCGGTGATGCCGATCGGCTTCTGGAATGACGCGGGCGACGCGAAATACCGCACCGCCTATTTCGAGCGCTTTGCCGATGTCTGGTGTCACGGCGACTTCGCCGAGCGTACCGCGCACGACGGCTTCATCATTTACGGCCGTTCGGATGCCACGTTGAACCCCGGCGGGGTGCGCATCGGCACGGCGGAAATCTACCGCCAGGTGGAAAAGCTCGGCGAGGTCGTCGAATCGCTGGTGATCGGCCAGGACTGGCCGCCGGGCAACAGCGGCGACGTGCGCGTGGTGCTGTTCGTCAAGCTGCGCGACGGCCTGGAGTTGGATGATGCCCTGGTCGCCCGCATCAAGCAGGTGATCCGCGACAACACCACGCCGCGCCACGTGCCGGCGAAAATCCTGCAGGTGGCCGACATTCCGCGCACCAAGAGCGGCAAGATCGTCGAACTGGCGGTGCGCAACGCCGTACACGGTGCGGCCGTGAAGAACGTCGAGGCCCTGGCCAATCCCGAGGCGCTCGACTATTTCCGCAATCGGAATGAACTGCTGAGCTGAGCGCTTCAGTCCTTTTTTGCGCTGGCCTCGAACTGGTCGACGCTCCAGCCGGCGCCGTCGTCCAGCGCCAGCGCGGCGGCGAGATAGGGCAGGCATTCTTCCAGAGTGGCGGCCAGCGTCCATGGCGGGTTGATCACGAACATGCCGCTGCCGTGCATGCCGCGGCCTTTCGTCGCCGGTGCGCGCACGCTCAGTGTGGCGTGCAGCCAGTGGCTGGCGCCGGCTTTCTTCAGCCTGTCGGGCAGTTGATTGGCTTCGATGGTGGGCAGCATCGGGTGCCAGACCAGATAGGTGCCGGTGGCAAAGCGTTTCAGGGCGTCCTTGATCGCGGCGGCGACTTTCATGTAGTCGCTCTTGATTTCGTAGGACGGATCGATCAGCACCAGCCCACGGCGTGATGGCGGCGGCAGCGCGGCTTTCAGCACTTCGAAGCCGTCCGCCTGCTCGACCGTGACGCGGCGGCCGGCATCCTTGAACTGACGGCGCAGCAGGGCGAAATCGGTGGAGTGCAGCTCGCATAGCCGCAGGGTGTCGCGCGCCTGGGCGCTGTCCCGCATCAGCTCGGCGGCAATGCGCGGCGATCCGGGATAGCGACGCAAGGTGGCGCTGCCGTTCAGCGCGCGCACCAAGGCCACGTAGGCAGCCAGTGCGCGGGGCAGGTCCTTGCGTTCCCACAGCCGGGCAATGCCTTCCACATACTCCCCGGTGCGTTTGGCCTCTTCGGCATCGAGAGCGTAGAAACCCGCGCCGGCATGGGTGTCGACCAGGGTGTAGGGCTTGTCCTTGCTGTTCATGTGCTCGATGCAAAGCATCAGCACGAGATGCTTGAGGACGTCGGCGTGGTTGCCGGCGTGAAAGGCGTGGCGATAACTGAGCATGGGGGCGGGATAGAATGCGCGACCATGAATGATACGCAGGGAATCCGGGTTTCCAAACTGCTGGCCGAGCGCGGCCTCTGCTCGCGCCGCGAGGCGGACGGCTATATTGAGCGCGGCCTGGTGTTCGTCGACGGCCAGCGGGTCACCCAGCTCGGTACCCGGGCGGCCGCCGACGCGGTGATTACCCTGGCGCCGGAGGCGCGCGCGACCCAGGCGCGACAGGCGACCCTGTTGCTGCACAAGCCCATCGGTTATGTCTCGGGCCAGGCCGAGGACGGCCACCGCCCGGCGGCCAGCCTGATTTCGGCAACGACGCAAATGGCGGGCGACCACCAGCGCTTCCAGCCCTCGCACCTGAAGGGCCTGGCGCCGGCCGGTCGGCTCGACATCGATTCCACCGGTTTGCTGGTGCTGACCCAGGACGGCCGCGTCGCGCGCCAACTGATCGGCGACGATTCCAAGGTGGAGAAGGAGTATCTGGTGCGGGTCGAGGGCGCGCTCGACGCCCGCGGCCTGGCGCTGCTCAATCACGGCCTGGAACTGGACGGCAGAAAGCTGCGTCCGGCCCGGGTGGCCTGGGCCAATCCGGATCAGCTGAGTTTCGTCCTGACCGAAGGCCGCAAGCGACAGATCCGGCGCATGTGCGAACTGGTCGGCCTGCGGGTCACCGGTCTGAAGCGGGTTCGTATCGGCCGTGTGCGGCTGGGCGACCTGCCTCTGGGGCAGTGGCGCTTCCTGCGCGAAGGCGAAGTGTTCTAGGCGCGTGCCGGATGGGCTTGACTTGGCCGGCAAGCTTGCCGAACATGCACGAATGGTCACCTCCGATCAAATTGCCCATAGCGAACAAGGCCCCACGTCACCGCCGCGCCAGGTTTGGTCGCGGCGCGCGCTATGGACGATCGCCCTGCTGGCCGCGGCGATCGTCACCGCGCTGGCGTTTGGCGCCTATCGGCAGCCGGAATTGCTGCTGAATCTGATGGGTCTGCGCTACTGCGGCTAGCGGCCTGCAAGGCCCTGAATAGTCGCGGATTTAGCTTGCTTCGGCGCTGCCGGCTTTGTATAATCGCCGGCTTCCCTTGCTCCACCCGTTACGCATGCGGGGGGGCTGCAAACCAACCACAAGGAGATTGCATGCGCCATTACGAAATCGTATTTATCGTCCACCCGGACCAGTCGGAACAGGTTCCGGCGATGATCGAGCGTTACAAGACGCTGGTCACCGGCCGCAACGGCGCCATCCACCGCCTCGAAGACTGGGGCCGTCGCCAGATGGCCTATCCGATCCAGAAGGTGCACAAAGCCCACTACGTGCTGATGAACATCGAGTGCGACGGTGAAACCCTGGATGAACTCGAGCATGCCTTCAAGTTCAACGATGCCGTGTTGCGCCACCTGACGGTGAAAACGCGCAAGGCGGTGGCGACACCTTCCCCGATGATGAAGGAAGAGAAGTCGCGTTCGCTGACCCAGGGCGATGCCAAGGTAGAGGCTCCAGTTCCGGCTGCTGCCGTTGCTGCCGCCTGAGGATAAGCCGAGCAACCTGACGCAGTTGTCGGGGCGCTTGCTTGAGCGTGGCGCATTGCGCCGCACCCCCGCCGGAATACCGGTTCTCGAATTTCTCCTTGCGCATCTCTCGATCCAGGTCGAAGCGGATGTCGAGCGTAAAGTGGAATGCGAGATGGCCTGTGTAGCAATGGGCCGGCCGGCGCAGGTGCTGCTGGCAGCCAAGCCGGGAGACGGGATCAGGGTGGCCGGTTTTCTGGCCGCCAGAAGCCTCAAGCGACGCAGTCCGATACTGCATGTGAATACAGTCGAATTCGTGGAAGGAACTGAAAATGGCATTCAAGCCTAAGAGCAAGACCGGTGTAAAGCGCAAGGACGACAAGGGCCGCAGCCTGTTCAAGCGCCGCAAATTCTGCCGCTTCACGGCAGAGAAGATCGAAGAGATCGACTACAAGGACGTCGAGATCCTCAAGGACTTCATCGCTGAAAACGCCAAGATCATGCCGGCGCGCATCACCGGCACCAAGACCGGCTACCAGCGCCAGCTGTCCACCGCCATCAAGCGCGCGCGTTTCCTGGCGCTGCTGCCCTACACCGATCTGCACCAGTAAGCGAGGACAAGACCATGCAAATTATTCTGATGGAAAAGGTGGTCAACCTCGGCGGCCTCGGCGACGTGGTCAAGGTCAAGGACGGCTATGCCCGCAACTTCCTGATTCCGCAAGGCAAGGCCAAGCGCGCGACGGAAGCCAATCGCAAGATCTTCGAAGAAAAGCGTGCCGAGCTCGAACGCGCCCAGGCCGAGGCGGTTGCCGCTGCCCAGGCCCAGGTCGAGAAGCTGGAAGGCCTGATGCTGCAGATCACGCGCAAGACCGGCGTCGATGGCCGTCTGTTCGGTTCCGTGTCGACCCACGACATTGCCGAAGCGCTCGCCGCACAGGGCTTCAAGGTCGAGAAGTCGGCGATCCGCCTGCCCGAAGGTCCGCTCAAGACCATCGGCGATACGCCGGTCCAGATCGCGTTGCACACCGACGTGATTGCCACTGTCACGGTTTCCGTGCTCGGCGAACACTAAGCCGCAGCGCACTGCGTCAAGCGGGCCGCCGATCGTCGATCGGCGGCCCGTTTCCATTTTGCGGCGCGCGATTTTGATTCACTGCATTTACACAGTTTCTCCACAGCATTTCCACAACTTGTGCACTTATCATCCGGCGCCGCGAGGGGTAGACTCTGCGCTTAAATTTTGGAGACAGCGATGGCCCAGGTACGTGCCTTCAATCCCCCGCAGCCTGTCGATTCCCAGGTCGCTGCGCTCAAGCTTCCCCCGCATTCCATCGAGGCCGAACAGTCGCTGATCGGCGGCCTGCTGATCGACAACGCGGCCTGGGACCGCATCGGCGACGTGGTGCGGGAAACGGATTTCTATCGCGACGACCACCGCCGGATCTTCCGCCATATCGGCAAGCTGATCCAGATGGGACGCCCGGCCGACGTGGTGACCGTGTATGAGTCGATCGAGCAGTCGAACGAGATCGATCAGACCGGCGGCCTCGGTTATCTCGGTGAAATCGCCAACGCCACGCCTTCGGCGGCGAACATCCGGCGCTATGCCGAGATCGTGCGCGAGCGCGCGATCCTGCGCCAACTGGTCACGGTCGGCGACGAAATCGCCGGCAATGCGCTGAATCCGGCCGGGCGCGACGTCAAGACGCTGCTCGACGAAGCCGAGCAGCGCATCTTCCAGATCGCCGAAGCCGGCAATCGCAGCAACAACGGTTTCGTCGCGATCCAGCCCTTGCTCGGCGAAGTCGTCGAGCGCATGGAAACCCTGCTGGCCAGGGACAGCCAGTCCGACATCACCGGCGTCGCCACCGGCTTCGCCGACCTCGACCGCATGACCTCGGGCCTGCAGCCCGGCGACATGATCGTCGTCGCCGGCCGCCCGTCGATGGGCAAGACCGCGTTTGCGCTCAACATCGCCGAGCATGTCGGCGTCGAACTGCGCCTGCCGGTGGCGATCTTCAGCCTGGAAATGTCCGGCCCGCAACTCGCCACGCGCTTCCTCTCCTCGGTCGGCCGCATCGACCAGAGCAAGCTGCGCACCGGCCGCCTCACCGATGACGAATGGGATCGCATGACGGTGGCGCTGGGCAAGCTGCACGAAGCGCCGATCCATATCGACGAAACCGGCGCCATCAACTCGACCGACCTGCGTGCCCGCGCCCGGCGCCTGCACCGGCAGTTCGGCAAGCTCGGCCTGATCATCATCGACTACCTGCAGCTGATGAGCTCGAACCGCATGGGCGAAAACCGCGCCACGGAAATTTCCGAGATTTCGCGTTCGATCAAGGCGCTGGCCAAGGAACTGCAGGTGCCGATCATCGCCCTGTCGCAGCTCTCGCGCAAGGTCGAGGAACGCACCGACAAGCGACCCCTGATGAGCGACTTGCGCGAATCCGGCGCCATCGAGCAGGATGCCGACATCATCATGATGATGTACCGCGAGGAGTACTACAAGCCCGATACGCAGGACAAGGGCACGGCCGAAGCCATCATCGGCAAGCACCGCAACGGCCCGGTCGGCACGGTGCGCCTGACCTTCCTCGGCGAATACACCAAGTTCGAGAATTTCGCTGCGGGGTCGAGCTCCTACCGCGGCTGAAATGTCGGGTCGCCGGCAGAGCAGGGCCGCTGCGGCTTTTCGTTAGAGCACTTCCGCAGCGTGGTCCGCCAGGCGCGAGCGCTCGCCGCGCTGCAGCGTGACGTGCCCCGAATGCGCCCAGCCCTTGAAGCGATCCACCACGTAGGTCAGGCCTGAACTGCCTTCGGTCAGGTAGGGCGTGTCGATCTGGGCGATGTTGCCCAGGCAGACCACCTTGGTGCCGGGGCCGGCGCGGGTGATCAGGGTTTTCATCTGCTTCGGCGTCAGGTTCTGCGCCTCGTCGATGATCAGGAACTTGTTCATGAAGGTGCGGCCGCGCATGAAGTTGAGCGACTTGATCTTGATCCGGCTGCGGATCAGATCCATGGTCGCGGCACGTCCCCAGTCGCCGCCGTAGGTTGCGCCCGCATGCGCGCCTGTCGGTGTCTCGGCAGGCTTGTTGAGTACGTCGAGATTGTCTTCCAGCGCACCCATCCACGGCGTCATCTTTTCCTCTTCCGTGCCCGGCAGGAAGCCGATGTCCTCGCCGACCGGAATCGTCACGCGGGTGATGATGATTTCAGCGAAGAGCTTGGTCTCCAGCGTCTGCGTCAGCGCCGCGGCCAGGGTCAGCAGGGTCTTGCCGGTACCGGCCTGGCCCAGTAGGGTGACGAAATCGATCTCCGGATTCATCAGCAGGTTGAGCGCGAAGTTCTGTTCGCGGTTGCGCGCCGTGATGCCCCAGACCGCGTTCTTGGCGTGGCTGTAATCGATCAGGGTTTCGAGTTCCGCCGTCTTGCCAGCGCCAACTTTTACCCAGGCCTGCAGGGGTTGCGGGCCTTCCTGCCAGACGAACTCATTGACCAGCATCTCCGGGCACAGCGGTCCCTTGATGCGGTAATAGGTGCGGCTGTCCTTCTTCCACGATTCGAGCCCCTTGCCGTGACTGTCCCAGAAATTCGCGGGCAGTTCGCGGGTGCCGGTATAGAGGAGATCGGTATCCTCGAGCACCTTGTCGTTGAAGTAATCCTGCGCTTCGAGGCCCAGCGCGCGGGCCTTGATGCGCATGTTGATGTCCTTGGAGACCAGGATCACCGGACGCTTGGGGAACTTCTGCCCCAGATGCATGACCACGCCGATGATCTGGTTGTCGGCCTTGGCGGTCGGCAGCGAGATCGGCAGCACGCCGTTGATGGCTTCGGTCTGGAAAAACAGGTGGCCGGTCGCCAGCTTCCGCGAGGGACCGCTGAGGTCGATGCCGTGAGCCATGTGGTGCTCGGCGCCGGTGACGACTTCGTCCAGCAGGCGGCTGCTCTGGCGCGCATTGCGCGCGACTTCCGACATGCCCTTCTTGTTGGCGTCGAGTTCCTCCAGGGTCATCATCGGCACGTAGATGTCGTGCTCCTCGAAGCGGAACAGGCTCAAGGGGTCGTGCATCAGAACATTGGTGTCGAGCACGAACAGCTTGGTGGTGGGGGTCGTTGGAGTCTTGGCGCGCTTGGCGTTCATGAATGCCTCGGGGCAGGGGAGGGGGCCAGCTCAAGATAGCCAGCCGCCCTGTTGGGAAAGAGCGAGGGAACGGCCCGAAACCGGGTCCTGTTCCCGATTACAGCTTGCGCACGGCTTCCAGCACGGTCGCGGCGTTGCCGTCGGCCTTGGTCGCACGCCATTCCTGGCGCAGGATGCCGTTGGCGTCGATGAGGAAGGTGCTGCGCTCGATGCCGAGTACTTTCTTGCCGTAGAGCATCTTGTTCTTGACCACGTCGAACATGCGGCAAAGCACGCCTTCGATGTCGGAAATCAGTTCGAAGGGCAGTCCCAGCTTGGCCTTGAAGCTTTCATGCGACTTCAGCGCATCGCGCGAGACGCCGACCACGACACAACCGGCCTTGACGAACTCGTCGTGCAAATCGCGAAACTGCTGCGCCTGCGTGGTGCAGCCCGGCGTGTTGTCCTTGGGATAAAAGTACAGCACCAGCGGCTTGCCCTGAAACGCGGACAGCGTGAATTCGCCGCCGGTCGCGGGCACCGTGAAATCGGGAACACGCAGTCCGACGGCAGAAGGGGTGGGGGGATTGGATTTGAAAGTTTCGGTCATGCAGCATCCTTCCATGTTGACAGAAATTCCTCGCCCTGCAGCATCAGCTTGCCGGCGCGGCCCGGGATTTCACCGCGGACCATTTCGTGGCGAGGCAGCAGCGCCGGGTCGAGCGCGTCGCGCATCTTGCCCAGCGATACCAGTTCGTAGCCCTGTTCGCGCCAGCCTGTCAGCAGGCGTTCGAGGGTGTCGCCGAACTTGAGTCCTTCCAGTTCGGCGTGCAGCGTGAATACGTGATCCTGGATTTTCTGCGCCGTGAGGCGCAGCAGGGACAGGTGTACGTTGTCCGACGTCAGGTCGTCGGTGCCGACCAGTTCGTCCAGCGTCGGCAGCGTCGTCGGCAATTGCGGGCAGGCGACGACCTCGCCGTTCCATACCGGGACGAAGGGATGCGTACCGCGGCAGTCGGAGGCCCAGCGGTAGCCCAGGCGCTGCGTCAGGCGCAGCGCGTGCGCGTTCATCTGCCAGCCGGCGGCGCCGTGGCCGGGCGCCTCGCTGCCGAATATCTCGGCATAGCGCTGGTGCGCCCGCCGCATCTCGGCCTCGGTCCACGCGGGATTCGCCTGCTCGACGCCATCCTGCCATTTGACGTGATCCCAGCAGTGGATCGCCGTTTCAAAGCCGGCGTCGCGCGTGGCGCGCATGATGTCGGCGCCGTGGCGCCCGATGTCGGGGCCCGGCAGCAGCGTGCCGTACATCAGGGTCTTGACGCCGTAATGGGAAATCACCGAGGTGCGCTGGACCTTCTTCATGAAGCCGGGGCGAAACGCGCGTTTGATGGCGCGGCCGGTGTGGTCGGGGCCGAGAGAAAATAGGAAGCTCGCATCGGCGCGCTGGCGGCGCAGGATCTGCACCAGGCGCGGCACCCCTTGCTGGGTGCCGCGCCAGGTATCGACATCGATTTTGAGTGCGAGCTTCATCCTGCCCTCGACGGGCCGTCCCTAGAGGGCAGGCGCGGCTTGCCCCCTCTGGGGGTGGGGGGCAGCGAGCGTCAAGTGAGCGTGGGGGGCCATACTGGAAGCTCAATCCATCAGCTTGCGCGCTTCGGCTACGTCGTTGCGATAGGCCTCGAAAATGCTGCGCAGGGCCGATTCGAAGCTGACCTGGGGTTCCCAGCCCAGATCGGCCATGGTGTTGCTGATCTTCGGTACGCGGTGCTGGGTGTCCTGGTAGCCCTTGCCGTAATACTCGCCGGACGTGGTTTCGAGCACCTGCACCTGGGCCACGCTCTCGGCATATTCCGGATACTGTTTGGCAAGGTCGAGCATCAGAGTGGCGAGTTCGCGGATCGAGTAGTTGTTCTTCGGGTTGCCGATGTTGTAGATCTTGCCGCTGGCGACGCCGTCCTTGTTCTCGATGATCTTCATCAGCGCATCGATGCCGTCCGAGACGTAGGTGAAGGAGCGCTTCTGGGCGCCGCCATCGACCAGCTTGATCGGCTCGCCGCGCACGATGTGGCCGAGGAACTGGGTGATCACGCGCGAACTGCCCTCCTTCGGCGTATGGATCGAATCGAGTCCCGGGCCGATCCAGTTGAAGGGGCGGAACAGGGTGTATTCGAGGCCTTCCTGCTGGCCGTAGGCATGGATCACGCGGTCCATCATCTGCTTGGCGCAGGAGTAGATCCAGCGCGGCTTGTTGATCGGGCCCAGCACCAGGTTGGAGTTCTCCGGATCGAATTCCGGGTCCTGGCTCATGCCATAGACCTCCGAGGTGGACGGGAAAATCACGCGTTTCTTGTACTTGACCGCCTGGCGGACGATCGGCAGGTTGGCTTCGAAGTCGAGTTCGAAGACGCGCAGCGGTTCCTTGACGTAGGTGGCCGGCGTGGCGATGGCCACCAGCGGCAGGATCACGTCGCATTTCTTGACGTGGTACTCGATCCACTCCTTGTTGATCATGATGTCGCCTTCGAAGAAATGAAAGCGGGGGTTCTGCATCAACTCGGTGACGCGCTCGGAGTTCATGTCCATGCCATAGACCTCCCAGTCCGTGGTGTCCATGATGCGCTGGGAAAGGTGGTGGCCGATGAAGCCGTTGACGCCGAGGATGAGTATCTTTTTCATGACAGGGGAAGTGTCGGGGTTCCAAAAATAGCGTTGATCTGGTTGTCCGCTGAAAATGCGGCCAGCGGCGAACCCGCCAATTCTACCGCGAGCAGGCGCAAAAGCCCTCCGTCACCGCATTCGGCATATAGATGCCCATTGCGTATGAACAGGGTCGGGCGGCCGCCGTGGGGCCCTTTTTCGCCGCTCGGGTGGAGCGAGCGCAGCACCCGCAGGCGGCCCTGGGACGTATCCGAAAAGGCACCCGGATAGGGCGGCGCGACGGCGCGGATCAGGTTGTGCACCACCGCGGCGGCTTGGGTCCAGTCGATGCGGCCGTCCTCGGCACGGCGCCCACCGAAGTAGCTGCCGGCAGCGAGGTCTTGTGCCTTGGCGACCGCACGACCGGCCAGGAGGTCGGGAAGCACGCCATCCAGGGCCATTTCGGCGGCCAGCGTGACCTTGTTGAAGACCTCGAATGCCGTGTCGTCGGGCAGGATGGGCACCGCCTGCTGCGCGACTATGCCGCCGGCGTCGGGCTTTTCCACCATCTGGTGCAGTGTGGCGCCGGTTTGCCGTTCGCCGTGGATGATCGCCCAGTTCACCGGCACGCGGCCGCGATACCTGGGCAGCAGCGAGCCGTGCATGTTGTATGCGCCGCATTTCGGCAGCGCCAGCAGCGGCGCCTTCAACATCAGCCGGTAGTAGAAGGAGAACAGGAAATCGGGCTGCAGCGACGCCAGCTCGGCGACCACGGCCGGAGCGTTGGGGTCCTCGGGCGCGATCACCGGAATGCCGTGGCGTGCGGCGAGCTCGGCGACGCTGTCGAACCAGATGGTCTCGGCCGGATTGTCCGTGTGCGTGACCACGCGCAGCACATCGACGCCATGCGCCAGCAGCACCGACAGGCAGCGCACACCCACGTTGTGATAGGCGAATACGATCGCCTTGCTCATGACGGAGCCTGGTCGCCGCTTTCCAGGATCGCCTCGATCAGGTAGCGCGGCCGGTGACGCACCTGCTGGTAGATGCGGCCGATGTATTCGCCGAGCAGGCCGATACCGAACAGCGCCAGGCCGATCAGGAAGAACATCAGCGCGAACAGGGTGAACAGGCCTTCCGCCTCCGGGCCGACGATCAGGCGGCGCACGATCAGCAGCACGAACAGCGCGGCCGAGCCGAGCGAGACGGCAATGCCGAGCATCGAGAACCACTGCAGCGGCACCAGCGAAAAGCCCGTCATCAGGTCGAAATTGAGGCGGATCAGGCTGTACAGCGAATACTTGGATTCGCCGGCGGCGCGTTCCTCGTGCTCGACCACGACTTCGGCCGGGTTGCGGGCGAAGCTGTAGGCCAGGGCCGGGATGAAGGTGGCGACTTCCTTGCAACTGTTGATGGCATTCACCACGCCGCGCGAATAGGCGCGCAGCATGTTGCCCTGGTCGGTGATCCTGATGCGGGTGATCTTCTCGCGCAGGCGGTTCATGGCCTTCGAGGCCCAGGTGCGGAACAGGCTGTCCTGGCGCTTGCGGCGGATGCTGCCGACGTAATCGTGGCCTTCGCGCATTTTCGCGATCAGCTTGCCGATTTCCTCGGGCGGGTTCTGCAGGTCGGCGTCCAGGGTGATGACGATCTCGCCGCGGCAATGCTCGAAGCCGGCCATGATCGCCATGTGCTGGCCGGCATTGGCGCCGAGCAGGATGACGCGGGTGACCTCGGGCCGCGCCTCGAACTGCTGGCGCAGGATGGCCGCCGAGCGGTCGCGGCTGCCGTCATTGACGAAGACGACTTCGTAGCTCTCGTCCAGGGCGTCGAGGGCCGGATAGAGGCGCTCGAACAAGTGGGCCAGTCCGGCTTCTTCGTTATAGACCGGGATGACGATGGAGACTGCGGGGATGGTCATGGCGTTCGCTCGGCCTACATGGCGTCCAGTTCGAGCACCGCGACGCTGATGTGGCGGCCGAAGTGCTGGTCGAAGCCTTCCCATGCGGCGTAGGGGGCGACGGCGGCCTTCACGGTATTCTTCATTTCGTAATCCTGCTTGCCGGCATCGTATTCGCGCTTGACGGTTCCCAGCAGCGCGGCCAGGTAGTCGCGATAGGCGCCGACGATCTCGCGGCCGCCAGTCTTGCCGTGGCCGGGGACGAAGACCTTGACGGGGATCGCCAGCGCGCGCTCGCAGGCGGCGATGCTGCCCTGGAAAGTGCCGTCGTCCATCTGGCCGAAGCGGCCATTCAACACATTGTCGCCGAGGAAGACCAGGGACTCGCTGGCCACCTCGATCATGATGTCGGTCCGGGAATGGGCTTTCTCCGGCGCGTGGATGCGGAACTCGATGCCGCCGGCGCTGAAGGACTGGCTTTCGACGACGGCGACGGTCGGGATCAGGGCACGGGTGCCGCGCGTGAAGCCCTGCGTCAGCCGCTCCATGATGTCGAGCCAGCGCTTGGCCGCGCCGCCCGTGGCGGCGCGGATCATCTCGGGGTGGGCCATGATCTGCGCCTGCGGATAGGCATCGTGGATCGCCTGGTTGCCGAGCCAGTGGTCGCCGTGGACATGGGTGTTGAGCACGTGGGTGACCGGCTTGGCGGTGATCTTGCGGATCTGGCGCAGCACCATGCGGCCAGCCTGCTCGCTGGAACCCGGGTCGATCACCACCACGCCGTCCCTGGTCACGACGAAGGCCGGGTTGTTCATGAAGCCCTGGTTCTCGACCGTGGGGTCGGCCAGCGGGCCGTGGATCACCCAGGTATGCGGCGCCACCTGCAGCGCCGGGTAGTCGCGCAACTCGGCGGCAGAAGCTGCCAGGGGCAGCATGAAGAACAGCATACGCAGCAGGGCGGTCATGTGGGATGGGTCTCCGTCAGTGGCATAGCGGCAGGATGTGCTCGATCGCGGCGCAGACGCGATCGACGTCGGCATCGGTCATGGCCGGAAACAGCGGCAGGGTCACGGTGCGGCGCCCGATATCCTCGGCATGGGGAAAGTCGCCGTGCTTGAAGCCGAGTCTCCGGTAAAGGCTGAACAGGTGCAGGGCCGGGTAGTGCACGCCGACGCCGACGCCCTGTTCCTTCATGTGCGCAATGAACCGGCCGCGGTCGACGGCGGCCGGCAGCAGCGGCTGGAACATGTGCCAGTTGCAATTCCCGAAGTCGGCCGGCGGCAGTTCCAGGCCCAGGGCCGGGTCGAGGCGCTCGAAATAGCGCCGCGCCAGCTCGCGGCGGCGGGCGGTGAAGGCGGCCAGATGTTTCATCTGGCCCAGCCCGATGGTGGCGGCGATGTCGGTCAGGTTGAACTTGCCGCCCAGCACATCGACGTCCATGCCGCCGTCGGGGAAACGCCGCACGCCCTGCAGGCGCAGCCGTTCGCAGAGGCCCGCATCGATGTCGGCGGGCAGCACCAGGGCGCCGCCCTCGGAGGTGGTCAGGTTCTTGTTGGCGTGGAAGCTGAAGGAGACGAAGTCGGCGCCGTTGCCGAACGACGTGCCTATGGGCCGGCCCTGCCACGAGGCGCCGAAGGACTGCGCGGCATCCTCGATCACGCGGAGATTGTGCTTGCCGGCGATGGCATGGAGCCGCCGGCGATCAACCGGCAGCCCGGCCAGATCGACCGGGATCGCGGCCTTGGTCCGCGGTGTGATGGCCGCTTCCAGCAGGTCGAGATCGATGTTGCGGGTCGCCGGGTCGACATCGACGAACACCGGCGTGGCGCCGACTTCGAGAATCACGTTGGCGGTGGCGACCCAGGTCAGCGGCGTGGTGATCACCGTGTCGCCAGCGCCAACTCCTGCCAGGCGCAGCGCGACTTCCAGGGTCGCCGTGCCCGAGTTGAAGGCGCGCACCGGGCGGCCGCCGCAGTAGTCGGACAGCGCCGCCTCGAAGGCCTGCACCTTGGGGCCGCTGGTGATCCAGCCCGAGCGCAGCACGTCGGCGACTTCGGCGATGGTCTCCTCGTCGATCGAGGGCCGGGTAAACGGCAAAAAATTTGTGGTCATTCCCCCCGACCCCCTTTCCGGGAAAGGGGGTGACTGGTGTTCGCCGCTACGCGGCTCCGCGTGATTGACTGCGCCATCCTTGGGACGGCCCGACGGATGGCGCTCACGACCTAGCCACCAGGAACACGCCGACCACGATGAAGCCTATGCCGAGCAGCTTCTGCGCCGCGAGCGCTTCGCCGAACCAGTGCCAGGCGACGAAGGCATTGATCACGTAGCCGATCGACAGCATCGGGTAGGCGATCGATACGGGGACGCGCGACAGCGCCATGATCCAGACCACCAGGCTCACCGCATAGCAGGCCATGCCAGTCAAGATGTAGGGCTGGAAGGCCAGCTTGAGGCCGATCGGCAGGATGTTGTCGGCATGAAACTCGAAATGCCCGACCACGTTGGTGCCGGCTTTCAGCAGCAGTTGCGCGGCGGCGTTGAGCAGCACGCCGGCGAGGATCAGGGAAAAGCTGACGGCGTTCATGGCTTGGCTCCGATGCAGGGCCGCCCCAAGCCGGGGCCGTTGTTCGACACGGACGACGCGCCGCGCGCGGCGGAACAATCGTCACCCCCGCCCTCGGGGCGGGGGTTGGGGGGTGGGCCCTTGCGCACAATGACGCGGCGCGTGTCGCGGATGACTACGTTCATGGGCAAGCCTTTCTTGTTCAGTTCCTGCCACATCCCCGGCGCCATCAAGGCCCAGGCGACCGGTGCAGCGTTCCAGGCGCGCTCGAAGCCGGCGACGTCGGCAATGAACTTGTGTGGTTCCTGGCTGATGCCGAAGCCCAGTTCATCGCGGTAGGCAACCATGGTGGTGGTGCGCTTGAGGTAGAACTGCAGGGTCTGGTCGTAGGTGTCGACGCTGAAGAAGGGGGCGTCGGGCGGCACCTGCGGGCGGATCGCCGTGGCCACGTCGTGGGCCGAGTGCACCGAGCCGAGCGTGTCGTGACCGAGCAGGAAGCCCTGGCCGAAGGCGAAGCCGCCAAAGGCCAGCGCGAACACGGCGGCCACGCTGCGCCCCTGGCGGCCCAGCCAGAAAGCCAGCAGGCCGCCGAGCAGCAGCGCCGCAGATCCGGCATAGAGCCAGGGTTGGTAGGCTTCGTAGAGCGCCGCCGGCACCTTCTCGCTGGCGAAGCGGGTGACGAAAGGCACCAGGAACAGGCAGACGGCGCCGACCAGGATGGCCGGCACGGCGTGCCATTCGATGCGGCGCGAGGCGGCATAGCCCGCCAGATGCAGGCCGATCAGGGCGGCAAGCGCCGGAAAGATCGGCAGGATGTAGGACGCCAGCTTGGAACTGGAGACCGAGAAGAAGACGAACACCAGCACCGCCCACACCAGCAGGAAGCGGCGCGGCTGGAAACGGCGGCCTGCCTCGCGCCGGCTGCCCGCAGCCAGTCCCTGGGCCAGGCTGCCCAGCCACGGCAGCATGCCGATCAGCAGGATCGGGATGAAATACCAGATCGGTTGATAGCGGCCGTGGGCCTTGGTCAGGAAGCGCTGGAAATGCTCGTGGATGAAGAAGAAGTGGGCAAACTCGGGATTGGCCCATGACACCGCGATGAACCAGGGCGCGGTGATCGCCAGCAGGATCAGCAGGCCGCGCAGCGGACGAATGCGCCGGATGAAGTCCCAGTCGCGCTGCCACAGCGTATAGGCGACCACGGTGGCGGCCGGCAGCACCAGCCCGATCAGGCCCTTGGAGAGCACCGCCAGCGCCAACAGCACCCAGGCGGCGTCCTGCCAGCGTCGACTTTCACGCGAATCGCCGCGCAAATCCGATTCGTCGCGCTGCCCCAGGCACAGCGCGAACACCGCGGCGGCGAGAAAGAAGCTGACGCCCATGTCCAGGGTGTTGACGTGGCCGATGACATTCCACAGCACGCTGCCGGCCAGCACCGCCCCGGCGATCAGGCCGGCCTGCAGGCCGAACAGCCGCGCCGTGGCAAAGGCGGTGAACAGCACGCCGAGGAATCCGGTCAGCGCTGGCCACAGGCGCGCGGTCCAGTGGTGCTCGCCAAACACCGTGAAGGCGGTCGCCGTGGCCCAGTACTGCAGCGCCGGCTTCTCGAAATACTTGATGTCGTTGAGGCGCGGCGTCAGCCAGTCGCCGCTGGCCACCATCTCGCGCGGAATCTCGGAATAACGGCCTTCGTCGGGATTGATCAGGCGCCGGTGCTCCAAAGTGCCGAACCAGAGCAGCACGAAAGCCAGCAGCAGCGCCAGCAGCGGCCCGCGCCGCAGTTCGCGCGGTTGAGCTAGCTCGCGCATTCGATGATCAGCGCCGCGGCGACATCGCGTCCTTCGGCCATCAGGATATTGTAGGTGCGGCAAGCGGCGTAGCTGTCCATCACTTCGACGCCGATGCGCCGCCCGATCAGCGCGCGCAGCAGGGCCGGGGCGGGGAAGCGCTGGCGCGGTCCGGTGCCGAGCAGCACGATCGGGCAGTCGAGTTCAGCCACCGCGTGCAGGTCGGATTCGGTCAGGCTATCGAAGGACGCCGGCGGCCAGTCCTCGATCAGGCGCTGCGGCGTCAGCAGGAAGCTTCTTGTCAGGCGGCGGCCATTCACGGCGATGTGCTCGGCATCGTAGGCGGTGATCGCAAGCAGGCCGGCGGTGACAGGGGAATGCAGCTTCATTCGGGACGGCGATTTTGACAGCGGGGTTGGCAAAAGGCGACAAGGCGGGCGGGCAGGGGCGGGCAGGCTGAAAGCCGCATCAAATCTGGATTTGCGGTGCAGCATGGGCTTCGGTAACATTATACATTTTAGTTCCGGCATAACGTCTGCTTGCGAGTACATTAGCCTTCGCTGAAACAACGCTAGCGCCGCTTTCATCGCCCCGTCGAAAGGATGGTTGCTCATGCAGCCCGTGAATAAATCCGCCAAACTCAACAACGTCTGCTATGACATTCGCGGCCCCGTGCTGGCCCGCGCCAAGCAGATGGAGGAGGAAGGCCACAAGATCATCAAGCTGAACATCGGCAATCTCGCCGCGTTCGGCTTCGATTCGCCCGAAGAAATTCAGCAGGACATGATCCGCAATCTGCCCAACGCCGCCGGCTATGTCGATTCCAAAGGCATATTCTCGGCGCGCAAGGCGGTGATGCACTACACCCAGCAGAAGCACATCAAGGGCGTCACGATCGAGGACATCTACATCGGCAACGGGGTTTCCGAGCTCATCGTGATGGCCATGAATGCCCTGCTCGACACCGGCGACGAAGTCCTGCTGCCCGCTCCCGACTATCCGCTGTGGACCGCCGCAGTGAGTCTTTCCGGCGGAACGCCGCGGCACTATCTGTGCGACGAGGGCGCCGGCTGGCTGCCCGACCTGGCCGACATCCGCGCCAAGATCACGCCCAACACGCGGGCGATCGTCATCATCAATCCCAACAATCCGACCGGGGCGGTATACCCGGATGAGGTGCTGAAGGAGATCGTCGAGATCGCCCGGCAAAACGACCTAATCATCTATGCCGACGAGGTCTATGACAAGGTGCTCTACGACGGCGTGACTCACACCTCGGTCGCCGCCTTGTCGGAGGACGTGCTGACCGTCACCTTCAACGGCCTGTCGAAGAACTACCGTTCCTGCGGCTATCGCTCGGGTTGGCTGATCGTCTCGGGCGAAAAGAAGCATGCGCGTGACTACATCGAAGGCCTCGACATGCTGGCCTCGATGCGCCTGTGCGCCAATGTGCCGGGCCAGTGGGGCATCCAGACCGCATTGGGCGGCTACCAGAGCATCGACGACCTGGTGGCGCCGGGCGGCCGCCTGTGCAAGCAGCGCGATGTCGCCCATGAACTGATCAATGCGATTCCCGGCGTCAGCTGCGTCAAGCCCAAGGCGACGCTGTACATGTTCCCGCGCCTCGATCCGAAGGTCTACCCGATCACCGACGACCAGGAGTTCATCGCCGAGCTGTTGCAGGCGGAAAAGGTCCTGCTGGTGCAGGGCACCGGCTTCAACTGGCCGCATCCCGACCACTTCCGCCTGGTCTTCCTGCCGCACGAGGACGATCTGCGCGAGGCCATCGGCCGCATCGCACGCTTCCTCGACGGCTACCGCAAGCGCTATGCCAGCTGAGTTGGCTGCCGGTTCGGCGGCGGGACTGGCGCTGGTCGAGGTCACCGGCGAGGGCGGCGAAATCCTGGCGCCCGAGTGGCTGGCACGGGCCGAGCCGGTTCATCGCCAGTTGCGCGAGCGCCTGCCGACGGACTATGCGGGGCGCCTGGCGGCGGTGTTCGCCAATGGCGCGCGCATGAGCCTGGCGGCGCAGGGCCTGGCGGTGTGTGGGGTCGCCGTCTGGCGCCTGGTCGAAAATACCTACGAGGGCCGCCGGCTGTATATCGACGACCTGGTCACCGATGCCGCTCATCGCTCGCAGGGCGTCGGCAGATTCCTCGTGGCGCAGTTGGAGGCCCGTGCCCGCGCCCTAGGCTGCGACGTGCTGGCGCTGGATTCCGGCACCCAGCGCAGCGCCGCCCATCGCTTCTATTTTCGGGAAGGCTTCGTCATTCCCAGTTTCTGCTTCAGGAAAACACTCTAATGAAACCAATCAACGTAGGATTGCTCGGCATCGGCACCGTCGGTGGCGGCACCTTTACCGTCCTGGCACGCAACGAGGCGGAGATCACGCGCCGCGCCGGGCGTCCGATCCGCATCACCAAGGTGGCGGACAAGAATCTCGAGCTGGCGCGGCAGGTCACGGCGGGCCGCGCCCAGGTCACCGACGATGCGTTCTCGGTGGTCACCGATCCCGAGATCGACATCGTCATCGAACTGATCGGCGGCTATGGCATCGCCAAGGATCTGGTGCTCGCCGCCATCGCCAACGGCAAGCACGTGGTGACGGCCAACAAGGCGCTGCTGGCCGTGCATGGCAATGAAATCTTCGCCGCCGCGCACGCGCAGGGCGTCATGGTCGCCTTCGAGGCGGCGGTGGCGGGCGGCATCCCGATCATCAAGGCGCTGCGCGAAGGCCTCACCGCCAACCGCATCCAGTGGATCGCCGGCATCATCAACGGCACCACCAACTTCATCCTGTCCGAGATGCGCGACAAGGGTCTGCCCTTCGACGCCGTGCTGAAGGAGGCGCAGCGCCTGGGTTATGCCGAGGCCGACCCGACCTTCGACATCGAGGGCGTCGACGCCGCGCACAAGATCACCATCCTCTCGGCGCTGGCCTTCGGCATTCCGATGCAGTTCGACAAGGCCTACATCGAGGGCATCAGCCAGCTCGATGCGGACGACATCAAGTACGCCGAGCAACTCGGCTATCGCATCAAGCTGCTGGGCATCACGCGCCGCCGCCAAATGGACGGCAAGGCGGGCGTCGAACTGCGCGTGCACCCGACGCTGATTCCGGGCAAGCGCCTGATCGCCAATGTCGAAGGCGCGATGAATGCCGTGCTGGTGCAGGGCGATGCGGTCGGCGCCACGCTGTATTACGGCAAGGGCGCCGGCGCCGAACCGACGGCTTCGGCCGTGATCGCCGACCTGGTCGATGTCACCCGCCTGCATACCTCGGACCCCGAGCATCGCGTGCCGCACCTGGCCTTCCAGCCCAATGCGATGGAAGACACGCCGATCCTGCCAATGTCCGAGGTCGAAACCAGTTATTACCTGCGCCTGCGCGTGGAGGACAAGCCCGGCGTGCTGGCCGACATCACGCGCATCCTGGCCGACCAGCAGATCTCCACCGCCGCCATGATCCAGCGCGAGCCGGGCGAGGGCGAATCGCAGACCGACATCATCATGCTGACCCACATCACGCGCGAGAAGAACATCGATGCGGCGATTGCGAAAATCGAGGCGCTGCCGGTGGTGAAGAAGCAGGTGATCCGCTTGCGCATGGAGGAGCTGGGCTGACATGAAATACATCTCCACCCGCGGCGGCGCAGAGCCGCAAGAATTCTGCGACATCCTGCTCGGCGGCCTCGCGCCCGACGGCGGGCTTTACTTGCCTGAAAGCTATCCCCAGGTGGCCGGACAACTCGACGAATGGCGCGGGCTGTCCTATGCCGAACTGGCGTTCCGCATCCTGAGCCTGTTCATCACCGACATTCCGGCCGCGGACCTCAAGGCGATCTGCGACAAGACCTATACGGCGCAGACCTATCGCTGGTGCCGTCCCGGCCGCAATGCCGCCGACATCGTGCCGCTGACCTCGCTGGAGCCCGATTTCCATCTGCTGGAGCTGTCCAACGGGCCGACGCTGGCCTTCAAGGACATGGCCATGCAGTTGCTCGGCAACCTGTTCGAGTACGTGCTCGACCGGCGCAATGAAACCATTAACATCCTCGGCGCGACCTCGGGCGACACCGGATCGGCGGCGGAATACGCGATGCGCGGCAAGCATGGCGTCAAGGTGTTCATGCTTTCGCCCGAAGGCCGGATGAGCGCCTTCCAGCGCGCGCAGATGTATTCCCTGCAGGACGCGAATATTTTCAACATCGCCGTGCGCGGCATGTTCGACGACGCCCAGGATATCGTCAAGGCCGTGTCGAACGACGCCGAATTCAAGGCGAAATACAAGATCGGCGCGGTGAATTCGATCAACTGGGCGCGCGTCGCGGCCCAGGTCGTGTATTACTTCAAGGGCTATTTCGAGGCCACCCGGTCCAATCGCGAGCAAGTGGCGTTCTGCGTGCCCTCGGGCAATTTCGGCAACATCTGCGCCGGCCATATCGCGCGCATGATGGGCCTGCCCATCGCGCGCCTGGTGCTGGCCACCAACGAGAACGACGTGCTCGACGAGTTCTTCAGGAGCGGCGTGTATCGGCCGCGCGCCACGGCGGAAACCCATGTGACATCGAGTCCCTCGATGGACATTTCCAAGGCCTCGAATTTCGAGCGCTTCGTCTTCGATCTGGTCGGGCGCGACGCGGCGATGGTGCGCAGCTTGTGGCGCGAAGTCGATGCCGGCGGCAGTTTCAGTCTCGCCGACGGCCCCTTCGCCGCGCGCCTGCCGGACTATGGCATCGTTTCCGGCAGCAGTTCACATGCGGATCGACTGGCGACGATACGCGATGTCTGGCAGCGTTACGGGCAGATGATCGACACGCACACGGCCGACGGCGTCAAGGTGGCACGCGAGCATCGCGTTTCCGCTGTGCCGATGATCGTGCTGGAAACGGCGCAGCCGGTGAAGTTTGCCGAGACGATACAGGAGGCGCTCGGCCGCGATCCGGCGCGGCCGGCGGAACTGGAGGGAATCGAGAATCTGCCGCAGAGGGTCGAGGTGGTCGACGCGGCCCTGGATCAGGTAAAGGACATCATTGTCCGCCACTGCTGAAGCGAGGCCCGCGCCTGATGCCAGGGAACTGGCGCGGGTGCGGCGGCGGACCGGACGCTACAGGTAGATCACCGCCGGGAACACCGTCACGGCGAGCACCAGGATCAGCCATTCCATGTTGTAGCGGGCCAGCATTCCGGTGAAATGCATGACCAGCACGACGATGGCGAGGATGTAGTAGAGGATGAAGAGCATTGTTTTTCTCCGTGGGCGGCAGCCATCCGGAATTGCAACGAGCGGATAACACTAGGCCAATCTCTCGAAGATTCTAGCATCAATGACTAGATGTCAAGGTCAGGCTCGCGGCTTTTAGTTTGAATGGAATTTCCTGCCCGCGCCTTGCGCGGGCACCGCGGAACGCAGCCTGGGCGCGCGGATCGAGAGGCTGCTGGACCATCTTCCCCGCGCGCCCGGTGCCGCCGATCAGCAGCGTCTCGCCGCCGCTCACGGCAACGCCGACGAGTTCGTCGTTCTTGGTCAAGTCGATCAGCATCAGCCCCTTGCCCTTGGCCATTTCCTTGAGTTCGGCCAGCGGGAACAGCAGCAGCCGGCCGCCCTGGGTCAACACGGCGACGTTGTCGCCGTGCACGGGCGCCGGCGCCAGCGGCTTCTCGCCCTTGTCGAGAGTCAGGAAGGCCTTGCCGGCCTTGTTGCGCGCGACCATGTCGGCCACGCTGGCGACGAAGCCGTAGCCGCCCGAACCGGCCACCAGATATTTGCACTCCGCTGCGGCGGTCAGCACCTGCGCGAGCTTGCCGCCTTCCTGGAAGTCGATCATGGTGTTGAGCGGCGCGCCGTCGCCGCGACCGCCGGGCAGCTCGGAAACCCTGACGCTGTAACTGCGGCCGTTGCTGTCGATCACGATCAATGGCCAGATCGTGCGCGTCTCCAGCACCAGCCAGGGAAAGTCGCCGGTCTTGTAGGTGATGCCGGACGCATCGAGGCCGTGGCCCTGGCGCGAGCGCACCCAGCCGTTCTTCGAGATGATTACCGTGACCGGCTCGTCCGGAGCGGCGATCTCGCCTTGCGAGATCGGCGTCACGGCTTCCAGCAGGGTGCGGCGTTCGTCGCCGAAGCGTTTGGCATCTTCGCCGATTTCCTTCTGGATCAGCTTCGTCATCTCGCTCTTCGAGTCGAGCAGCTTGTTGAGCTGGCCGTGCTCGCCACGCAGGTCGCCGAGTTCCTTTTCGATGCGTATGCCTTCGAGCCGCGCCAACTGGCGCAGGCGGATTTCGAGGATGTCCTCGGCCTGGATCTCGGTCAGGCCGAAGCGCGCGATCAGGTCCGGCTTGGGCTCATCGGATTCGCGGATGCAGCGGATGACTTCCTCGATCTTGAGGAAGACGGTCATGCGTCCTTCGAGGATATGCACGCGGCGCAGCACTTCGGCCAGGCGGTGCCGGGTGCGGCGCTCGACCGTGGCGAAGCGGAACTCGATCCATTCGCGAAGAATGGTCAGCAGGTTCTTCTGCTGCGGCCGGCCGTCGCGACCGACCATGGTCAGGTTCACCGAGACGCTGGCTTCGAGGCTGGTGTGCGCCAGCAGCACGGCCATGAACTCGTCCTGCGGGATGCGCGAGCTCTTGGGTTCGAGCATGATGCGCACGGCCTGCTGGTCGCTGGATTCGTCGCGCACGCTGTCGAGCACGCCGAGCACCAGCGCCTTGAGGTTCTTCTGTTCCTGGCTGACGTCTTTCTTGCCGGCGCGCGGCTGCGGGTTGGTCAGGCCCTCGATTTCCGACAGCACCTGGGCCACCGAGACGCCATGCGGCAATTCGTAGACGATGACGCGCCACTGGCCGCGCGCGAGTTCCTCGATGCGCCAGCGCGCGCGCATGCGCAAGCTGCCGCGGCCGTTGGCATAGGCATCGCGGATGTCGGCCGGGGTCGAGATGAGCTGGCCGCCGCCGGGGAAATCCGGCCCGGGCAGCACGGCCAGGACTTCTTCGAGCACCGCCTCGGGTTTCTTGATCAGCAGGCGCGCTGCTTCGGCGACTTCGCGCAGGTTGTGCGGCGGGATTTCGGTCGCCATGCCGACCGCGATGCCCGAGGCGCCGTTGAGCAGCACCACCGGCAGGCGTGCCGGCATCAACTGCGGCTCGGTCATCGAGCCGTCGTAGTTGGCGATGAAATCCACCGTGCCGCGATCGATCTCGCCCAGCAGCAGATCGGCGAAGGGCGTCAGACGGCATTCCGTGTAGCGCATCGCCGCGGCGCCGTCGCCGTCGCGCGAGCCGAAATTGCCCTGGCCGTCGACCAGCGGATAGCGCAGCGTGAAGTCCTGCGCCACGCGGACCATGGCGTCATAGACACTGGTGTCGCCGTGCGGGTGGTATTTGCCGATCACGTCGCCGACCACGCGCGCGCTCTTGACGTGCTTGGCGCTGGCGGCCAGGCGCATTTCGTTCATGGCGTGCAGGATGCGCCGCTGCACCGGCTTCAGGCCATCCTCGACCTGCGGCAGGGCGCGCGCCCGCACCACGCTCATGGCATAGGCGAGGTAGGCGCGCTCGGCGTAGCCGGCCAACGGCAGCGATGTGTCGTCGCCGTTGCCGGCGAAGAGAGTTGGCGCTGGCGGTACGGCGGGAGGCGGCGGGGTCGCCGAGCCTGCGTCGGTGGCGGCAGGGGTGGGGCTGGCGGGCTCGTCGAACAGGTCGGGGGTATCGTTGTTCATCATGTATGGGGGCGCCGATCAGATGTCGGCTTCGATCAGGTGGCCCTTTTCTTCCATCCAGGCGCGGCGCGAGGCAGCCTCGCCCTTGCCCATCAGCAGGTTGAAAAGTTTCTGGGTGTCGGCGTCGGCCTCGGGCAGGCCGGTGACCGGCACCACGCGGCGGGTGGCCGGCGCCATGGCGGTTTCGCGCAACTGGTCGGGATTCATTTCGCCCAGGCCCTTGAAGCGGCCGACCTCGACGGCGTCTTCGCGGATGCCTTCCTTGATCAGGCGATCCTTGATGGCGACCAGTTCGCCCTCGTCCAGCGCATACAGGCGCCGCGCCGGGCGTTTCTTGCCCGAGGCCGGGACGTCGATGCGGTAGAGCGGCGGCTGCGCGATGAAGATGTGGCCGTTGCGGATCAGCCCCGGGAAGTGGCGATAGAACAGCGTCAGCAGCAGGGTCTGGATGTGGGCGCCATCGACGTCGGCGTCGGACATGATGATCAGCTTGCCGTAGCGCAGGTTGGACAGGTCGGGCACGGCATCGGCCGTGTGCGGATCGATGCCCAGCGCCACGGCAATGTCGTGGATCTCGTTGTTGGCGAACAGGCGCCCGGCTTCCACTTCCCAGGAGTTGAGCACCTTGCCGCGCAGCGGCAGGATGGCCTGGGTTTCCTTGTTGCGCGCCATCTTGGCCGAGCCGCCGGCGGAATCGCCCTCGACCAGGAACAGCTCGTTCTCGGCGATGTCGGTCGATTCGCAGTCGGACAGCTTGCCCGGCAACACGGCGACGCCGGACTGCTTGCGCTTCTCGACCTTCTGCGCGTTCTTCTGCCGCGCCAGGGCCTGGCGGATCGATATTTCGGCGATCGCCTTGCCGGCCTCGACATGCTGGTTGAGCCAGATCTCGAAGGGGTCGCGGATCATGCTGGAAACCAGCTTGACCGCTTCGCGCGAATTGAGCTTTTCCTTGACCTGGCCCTGGAACTGCGGATCGAGGATGCGCGCCGAAAGCACGAAGGCCATGCGGCAGCAGACGTCGTCCTGCTGCAGCTTGACGCCGCGCGGCAGGAGCGCGCGGTGCTCGATGAAGGACTTGACCGCCTCGAAGGCGCCGGCGCGCAGGCCGGATTCGTGGGTGCCGCCGGCCACCGTCGGAATCAGATTGACGAAGGACTCGGAGGCGACCGGCTCCACATGCCAGCCTATGGCCCAGGCCGCGCCTTCGCCCGCGGCAAAGTCGGCGTGGTCGGCGTCGGCGTATTTCTCGGCGGCATACAGCGGGGCGACCGCTTCGGCATTGCCGGCCTGTTCCGTCAGGTAGCCGGCAAGGCCGGTAGGGTAGCTCCAGGTCTTGGACTGGACGCTGCCGTCGGCCTGTTCGATGTCGAGGCGGACCTTGACGCCGGGCAGCAGCACGGCCTTGGAGCGCAGCAGGCGTTCCAGTTCGGCAGGCGGCACCTTGGGTGCATCGAAGTATTTCGGATCGGGCCAGACCCGCACGCGGGTGCCGCTCTGGCGGCCGCAACTGCCCATCTCGGTCAGGGGGCCGACCTTTTCGCCGCCGCCGGAAAACTCGATGGCCCAGATCTTTCCCTCGCGCCGCACCTCGACCGAGACGCGGGTGGACAGCGCATTGGTCACGGCCACGCCGACGCCGTGCAGGCCGCCGGAAAAGGCGTAGGCGGAATTACCGGAGCTCTTGTCGAACTTGCCGCCGGCATGCAGGCGCGTGAAGGCCAGCACCACCACGGGGACTTTTTCGTCGGGATGGAGGCCGACCGGGATGCCGCGGCCGTCGTCGGTGACCGTGATCGAGCCGTCCAGATGCAGCAGCACGTGGAGGTTCCTGGCATGGCCGCCGAGCGCTTCGTCGGCCGAGTTGTCGATGACTTCCTGGATGATGTGGGCCGGCGAGTCGGTGCGGGTGTACATGCCGGGGCGTTCGCGCACCGGCTCCAGTCCCTTGAGGACGCGGAAGGAGGATTCGTCGTAGGTGGGGGTAACAGCCATGTGTCTTTGTTGGAATGAAAGTTCTTAGAAGCGTGCGTCGGCCAGGCAGTCGGCGAGGCCCGTGCGCCAGTCGGGCAGGGCCAGGTCGAAATCGCGCCGGAATTTCGCGCAGTCCAGCCGCGAATTGGCCGGCCGCGGTGCGGGCAATGGATAGTTGGCGCTGGCGATACGGCGCAGCACGGGCGACTTGTCCATCAGGCCGTTGCGTTGCGCCTCGGCGAAAATCGCCTCGGCATAGTCGTGCCAGCTGGTTTCGCCGGCTCCGGCGAGATGGTAGAGGCCGTCGGGAATTTCCCTGCGGGCGAGGATCAGGGCCGTGGCATCGGCCAGATGGCGGGTCCAGGTCGGGGCGCCGAACTGGTCATCGACCACACGCAGCTCCTCGCCCGTCTCGCAACTGCGGCGCCCCAGGCGCAGCATGGTCTTCATGAAGTTCGCGCCGTGCAGGCCGTAGACCCAGCTGGTGCGGAAAATCAGGTGGCGGCAAGCCGACGCCGCAATCGCGAGTTCGCCGGCCAGCTTGCTGTGGCCATAGGCGGCCAGCGGGTTTGGCGCGTCGTCTTCGGTGTAGGGCGCGGCCTTGCGGCCGTCGAAGACGTAATCGGTCGAGTAATGGATCAGCAGTGCGCCGAGCCGTCTGGCCTCCTCGGCGAGGATGGCGGGGGCCAGGGCATTGATCGCGTCGGCCACGGCCGGCTCGGTTTCGGCCTTGTCCACTGCGGTATAGGCGGCGGCATTGACGATCACGGTGGGCGCTGCGGCGCGCACGGCCGCGCGCAGGGCCTCGGCCTGCGCCAGGTCGAGTTGCTGACGGTCGCGGGCGATCACCTCGCCCAAGCAGGCCAGCGAGCGCTTCAGTTCGCGGCCGAGTTGGCCGGCGGCGCCGGTGAGCAGGATTCTCATGCGAAGGTTTCCGCCCGGGCCAGCGGCGTGCCGGCCACGTCCTTGGCCGCCAGCAGCGGCGCGCCGGTCAATGGCCAGGGGATCGCCAGTTGCGGGTCGTTCCACAGCAGCGTGCGCTCGTGCGCCGGGCTCCAGTAATCGGTGGTCTTGTAGAGGAACTCGGCAAAGTCCGAGGTGACGCAGAAGCCGTGGGCGAAGCCGGGCGGTATCCAGGCCATGCTCTTGTCCTCGGCGGACAGCGTAAAGCCTACCCACTGGCCGAAAGTGGGTGAAGAGCGGCGCAGATCGACCGCCACGTCATAGACGGCGCCGGCAGTGACGCGGATCAGTTTGCCCTGGGCGTGCTCGATCTGGTAATGCAGGCCGCGCAGTACATTCCGCTGCGACTTCGAATGGTTGTCCTGGACGAATTCGGCGTCTATGCCGAGTTCGGCGAAGGTCCGCTTGTTCCAGCTCTCGTAGAAGTAGCCGCGCTCGTCGCCGAACACCTTGGGCTCCAGCAACAGCACATCGGGGATCGCGGTGGGGACGACCTTCATCCGCGCACCTCCTGCGTCAGCAGGTGCTGCAGGTACTGGCCGTACTGGCTCTTGGCCAGCGGCTCGGCCAGCTTTGCCAGTTGTGCGTCGTCTATCCATTTCTGGCGCCAGGCCACTTCCTCGGGGCAGGCCACCTTGAGGCCCTGGCGCTTCTCGATGACCTCGATGAACTGGCCGGCTTCGAGCAGCGATTCGTGGGTGCCGGTGTCGAGCCAGGCCATGCCGCGGCCCATGATCTCGACCTTGAGCTGGCCTTTTTCGAGATAGATGCGGTTGAGGTCGGTGATTTCCAGTTCGCCGCGCGGTGATGGCTTCAAGTTGGCGGCGATGTCGCAGACCTGGTTATCGTAGAAATACAGCCCGGTCACGGCATAGCGCGACTTCGGCACTTTCGGTTTTTCCTCGATGCTGACGGCGCGGCCCGACGCATCGAACTCGACCACGCCGTAGCGTTCGGGGTCGCTCACGGCGTAGGCGAACACCGTGGCGCCAGCGTCAACTGTTGACTCAGACCCGGCGGCATGCTGCAGCTGGGCGGCGAAATCATGGCCGTAGAACAGGTTGTCGCCGAGCACCAGCGCTGATGGGTGATCGCCGACGAAATCGCGGCCGATGATGAAGGCCTGCGCCAGCCCGTCCGGGCTGGGCTGCACCGCGTACTGGATGGATAGGCCCCATTGCGCGCCGTCGCCCAGCAAAGCTTCGAAGCGCGGCGTATCGAGCGGGGTCGAGATCAGCAGGATCTCGCGGATGCCGGCCAGCATCAGCGTGGTCAGCGGATAGTAGATCATCGGCTTGTCGTAGATCGGCAGCAACTGCTTGGACACCGCCAGCGTGACCGGGTGCAGCCGGGTGCCCGAGCCGCCGGCGAGGATGATGCCGCGGGTGCTGAGGGAATTCATTGGCGGTCTCCGTAGTTGCGATCCATCCATTGCCGGTATTCGCCGGAGACGACATGGGCGACCCAGGCCGGGTTGTCCAGATACCACTGCACGGTCTTCCTCATGCCGGTCTCGAAGCTCTCCGCAGGCGTCCAGCCCAGCTCGCGCTGGATCTTGCCGGCGTCGATGGCGTAGCGCTTGTCGTGGCCGGGGCGGTCGGCCACCGAGATCTTCTGCGCGCGGTAGCTGCGCCCATCGGACCGCGGCTTGAGTTCGTCGAGCAGGGCACAGAGGGTGTCGACCACGTCCAGGTTGGTCTTCTCGTTGTGGCCGCCGATGTTGTAGGTCTCGCCCGGGAGGCCGCGTTCGAAGACCAGGCGCAGGGCGCGGGCGTGGTCATCGACGTAGAGCCAGTCGCGCACGTTGTCGCCCTTGCCGTAGATCGGCAGCGGCTTGTCCGACACCGCGTTGTGGATCATCAGCGGGATCAGCTTTTCCGGGAACTGGCAGGGGCCGTAGTTGTTCGAGCAGTTGGTGATGACCGTCGGCAGGCCGTAGGTGTGGTGCCAGGCGCGCACCAGATGGTCGGAAGCGGCCTTGGACGCCGAGTAGGGCGAGTTCGGCTGGTAGGGGCTGGTCTCGACGAAGAGGCCGCTGTCGCCCAGCGAGCCGAAGACTTCGTCGGTCGAGACGTGATGGAAGCGGAAGCCGGCCTTGGCCTCCGGTTCGAGCAAGGACCAGTAGGCGCGTGCGGCTTCGAGCAGGGTGTAGGTGCCGCCGATATTGGTTTCGATGAAGTCGCCGGGGCCGTGGATCGAACGGTCGACATGCGATTCGGCGGCCAGGTGGATCACGCCGGCCGGCCGGTGCTCGGCAAACAGCGCATCCAGTGCGGCCCGGTCGCAGATGTCGGTGCGGCTGAACACGTGACGCGCGGGATCGGCGAGGCCGGCCAGGGATTCGAGGTTGCCGGCATAGGTCAGCTTGTCGATATTGACGATGCACCATTCGCTCCCGGCGATCAGCAGGCGTATCAGGGCCGAGCCGATGAAGCCGGCGCCGCCGGTAATGAAGAGGGTTTTCATGGCAGTTCAGGGAATGTGTGGGCATCGCGGCCAACGCGGAGGCGCTATTGTATTCGATCAAAATATGCGTTCGCCCGGGGCGGCACCGGCGCCTCGGTCCGGGCAGGTTTGGGACTAGGATTCGCTTCAGGCTTGACCTGAAAAATAGTTTAGGTCTAAAATATATCAATCGTAGGTAATGTCACTGCTCAAGGAGATTGGAATGCGCATCGTTTGTCTGGGCGGGGGTCCCGCCGGATTGTATTTCTCGATCCTGATGAAGCAGGCCAATCCGGCCAGCGACATTACCGTTATCGAACGCAATCAAGCGGATAGCACCTTCGGCTGGGGCATCGTGTTTTCCGACAAGACCATGGACGGCTTCCGTCAGGACGATCCCCAGGTGGTCGCGGAAATCGAGCGCAATTTCCATCACTGGGACGACGTCGACGTTTTCTTCAAGGGCCGGCGCATGGTGTCCGGCGGCCATGGCTTCTGCGGCATCGGGCGCCTCAAGCTGCTGCAGATCTTCCAGGCCCGCGCGCGCGAACTCGGCGTCAAGCTCAAGTTCGAGACCGAGTTCCGGGACCCGGACGACTACTCGCGGGAGTACGACCTGGTGATCGGCTCGGACGGCGTCAATTCGACCACGCGCGCCAAATACGCGAGCCACTTCAATCCGCGCATCGACGTGCGCAAGAACCGCTTCATCTGGCTCGGCACCAGGATCAAGCTCGACGCCTTCACCTTCGCCTTCAAGGAGACGCAGTGGGGCTGGTTCAACCTGCACGCCTACCAGTTCAACGAGGAATGGGCGACCTTCATCGTCGAGACGCCGGAAGAAACCTGGCTCAAGGCCGGCATCGACAAGATGGACCCCGACCAGTCGATCGCCTTCTGCGAGGAGCTGTTCGCCGACATGCTCAAGGGCGCGCGCCTGATTTCGAATGCGCGCCACCTGCGCGGTTCGGCGGTCTGGCTGAAGTTCAACCGCGTGCTCTGCGAGCGCTGGTTCAAGGACAACATCGTGCTGCTCGGCGATGCGGCGCACACGGCGCATTTCACCATCGGTTCGGGCACCAAGCTGGCGATGGAAGACGCGCGATCCCTGGTCAAGGTGCTGACCAGCACCGAGGGCGACGTGCCGACCCGCCTGGCGCGCTACCAAGCGGAGCGCGAAATCGAGGCGCTCAAGCTGCAGAGCGCGGCGCGCAACCGCATGACCTGGTTCGAGGAGGTCGACCGCTATGTCGGCATGGAGCCGGAACAGTTCGCCTTCGCCGTGCTCACCGGCAGCCAGCGTGTCGGCCATGCCAACCAGAAGCTGCGCGACCAGGCCTACACCGACGATTTCGACCGCTGGTTCGCCGCCCGCTGCGGCCTGCCAACCCCGGCCGGGGCGGCGCCCGTACCACCGATGTTCACACCCTTCAGCCTGCGCGGCCTGACCCTGGGCAATCGTGTCGTGGTTTCGCCGATGTGCATGTATTCCGCCGAGGACGGCATGCCGACCGACTTCCATCTGGTCCATTACGGCAGCCGCGGCATGGGCGGCGCGGCGCTGCTGGTCACCGAAATGACCTGCGTTGCCGCCGATGCGCGCATCACGCCGGGCTGCACCGGCATCTGGAACGATGCACAAGAGCAGGCCTGGCGGCGCATCGTCGACTTCATCCACGCCAACGGCGAGACCAAGGTCTCGCTGCAGATCGGCCACGCCGGGCGCAAGGGTTCCACCCGCCTGGCCTGGGACGCCATCGACCAGCCGCTGCAATCCGGCAACTGGCCGCTGCTGGCGCCTTCGCCGCTGCCCTACCTGCCCGGCATCTCGCAGACGCCGCGGGCGATGGACCGCGCCGACATGGATCGGATCAAGGCCGAGTTCGTCGCCGCCACGCGCCGTGCCGTCAGCGCCAACTTTGACATGGTTGAATTCCATGCCGCCCACGGCTACCTGATGTCGTCCTTCATCTCGCCGCTGACCAACCAGCGATCGGACGAGTACGGCGGCAGCCTGGAGAACCGCTGCCGCTATCCGCTGGAAGTGTTCCGCGCCATGCGCGAGGTCTGGCCGGCCGAGAAGCCGATGTCGGTGCGCATCTCGGCCCACGACTGGGTGGCCGGCGGCACCACCCCGGACGACTCGGTCGAGGTCGCCAGCCTGTTCAAGGCGGCGGGCGCCGACATCATCCATGTCTCCTCGGGCCAGGTCAGCAAGGAAGAGGCGCCGGTCTACGGCCGCATGTTCCAGGTGCCGTTTTCCGACCAGATCCGCAACGAGTTGCAGGTGCCGACCATCGCCGTCGGCAACATCTTCGAAGCCGACCACGTCAATACCATCATCGCCGCCGGCCGCGCCGACCTCTGCGCCCTGGCGCGGCCGCATCTGGCCGATCCGGCGTGGACCCTGCATGCCGCCGCCGAGCAGGGGGTCAAGGACATACCCTGGCCGAAGCAGTATCAGGGCGGCAAGGTCCAGCTCGAACGCAATCTGGAGCGCGCGGCCCAGCTCGCGCTGAACGCGTGACGGCCGACGGAACTTCGGCCGGCAATCCCGCAGCGCGCCACGCCCTGGTGACGGGCGGCGGGCGCGGCATCGGTGCCGCCGTGGCTGCGGCGCTGATCGTGGCAGGCCATCGCGTCACCGTGAGCGGTCGCGACCGCGCGGCGCTGGACGCAATGGCGCGGCTGCACGCGAGTTCCGGGCGTTGCCGGGCGGTGGTCATGGATGTCGGCGACCGCGCCTCGGTGGACCGCGCAATGGCGGAAGCCCGGGCCGGCTTCGGCCCGATCGAGATGCTGGTGAACAACGCTGGACAGGCCGAGAGCGCGCCGTTCCAGAAGACCACGGCGGAACTTTTCGACCGCATGCTGGCGGTGAATCTGGGCGGAGTATTTCATTGCACCCAAGCCGCGTTGCCCGACATGCTGGCCGCGCATTGGGGGCGTGTGATCAATATCGCCAGCACCGCCGGCCTGGTCGGCTATGCCTATGTCTCGGCCTACTGTGCGGCCAAGCACGGCGTCGTCGGCCTGACCCGTGCGCTGGCGCTGGAATTCGCCGCCAAGGGGATCACGGTCAATGCGGTATGCCCCGGTTATACCGACACCGAAATCGTCGCCAAGGCCGTGGCGAACATCGTCGCCAAGACCGGACGTGATGCGCAGCAAGCACGCGCCGAACTGGCCAAAGGGAACCCGATGCGGCGCCTGGTCACGCCGCAGGAAGTCGCCGACACCGTGCTCTGGCTATGCGGCGAGGCCGCGGCCAGCATCAATGGACAATCGATCGCCGTGGCCGGCGGCGAAGTCATGTGAGGAGCATCAGATGAAACATCTTGCGGGCAAACCCCACGAACTGCCTGGCAACCGGCAGAGCTTGCAGGCCTACCAGGCACGCCATTTCAGCTACCGCATGGAGGCTGGCGTGGCGCTGGTCAGCCTCAATCGGCCCGAGCGCAAGAACCCGCTGACCTTCGATTCCTACGCCGAACTGCGCGACTTGTTCCGCAAGCTCGTCTATGCCGACGACGTGAAGGCCGTGGTGCTCAGCGGCGAGGGCGGCAACTTCTGTTCCGGCGGCGATGTGCACGACATCATCGGTCCGCTGACCCAGCTCGACATGCCGGGCCTGCTCGCCTTCACGCGCATGACCGGCGACGTGATCAAGGCCATGCGCGCCTGCCCGCAACCGGTGATCGCGGCCATCGACGGCATCTGTGCCGGCGCCGGTGCGCTGCTGGCGCTGGGTTCCGACATGCGCCTGGGCACGGCGCGCTCGAAGACCGCCTTTCTTTTTTCGCGCGTCGGCCTCGCCGGCTGCGACATGGGCGCCTGCGCCATGCTGCCGCGCATGATCGGTCAGGGCCGCGCCACCGAACTGCTGACCACCGGCCGCGCCATGGGTGGCGAGGAGGGTGAGCGCTGGGGCTTCTTCAATCGCCTGTGCGAACCCGATGCGCTGCTGGCCGAAGCGCTGAAGCTGGCGCAGGACCTGGCCAGCGGCCCGACCTTCGCCCATGCCATGACCAAGAAAATGCTGCAGCAGGAATGGAACATGGGGGTGGACCAGGCGATCGAGGCCGAGGCCCAGGCCCAGGCCATCTGCATGGCGACCAACGATTTTCATCGCGCCTACCACGCCTTCGTCGCCAAGCAGAAACCCGTGTTCGAAGGAGACTGACATGGCCGATACGAGCTACCTCGACTGGCCGTTTCTGGAGCCCGAGCACCGGGCTCTGGCGCTCGAACTCGAACGCTGGGCCACGGAGAACATCGACGACGCGCCGCATGCGCGCGGCGCGGCGACCGATGCCGCCTGCATCGAGCTGGTGCGCAAGTTCGGCGCGGGGAACTGGATCCGTTATGCCGTCGGCGGCACGGACTGGGGCGGCAGCGCCGAGAACATCGACACGCGCGCGATCTGCCTGATCCGCGAGACCCTGGCCCGCCACTCGGGGCTGGCCGACTTCGCCTTTGCCATGCAGGGCCTGGGCAGCGGCGCTATCACCTTGCAGGGCAGCGCCGAGCAAAAGCGTAACTACCTGCCGCGCGTCGTCGCAGGATCCGCCGTTGCCGCCTTCGCGCTGTCCGAGCCGGAAGCGGGGTCCGACGTCGGCGCGATGCGCTGTGCCGCGCATCGGGACGGCGACAGCTATGTCCTCAACGGCGAGAAAACCTGGATTTCCAACGGCGGCATCGCGGATTTCTACGTGGTGTTCGCGCGCACCGGCGAGGCGCCCGGAACGCGCGGCATCAGCGCCTTCATCGTCGATGCCGATACGGCGGGACTGGAGATCGCCGAGCGCATCGAAGTCATCGCGCCGCATCCGCTGGCGCGCCTGCGTTTCAGCCACTGCCGCATCCCGGCCAGCCAGTTGCTGGGCGAGCCCGGTCAGGGTTTCAAGCTGGCGATGCGCACGCTCGACATCTTCCGCACCTCGGTCGCCGCGGCGGCCCTGGGCTTTGCCCGCCGCGCGCTGGATGAGGCCCTGCAGCGCGCCACCACGCGCAGGATGTTCGATCGCAGCCTGGCCGATTTCCAACTGACGCAGGCCAAGCTGGCCGACATGGCCGCCGCCATCGACGCCTCGGCCCTGCTGGTGTATCGCGCGGCCTGGCTGCGCGACCAGGGGCGGACGGTTACCAGGGAGGCCGCGATGGCCAAGATGGTCGCCACCGAGTCGGCGCAGCAGGTGATCGACGCCGCCGTGCAGATCTTCGGCGGCCTCGGCGTCGTCAGCGAGGCACCGGTCGAGCGCCTCTACCGCGACATTCGTGCCCTGCGGATATACGAAGGCGCCACCGAAGTGCAGAAACTGATCATTGCCCGCGAGTTGCTCAAGGATGTTGCCAAGGGCGCCGAGGCATGAACCATTCGAAGGAGACTCCATTGAAGATGAGCCAGCAGGAAGTCATGCCCGAGTCGGGTATCCAGATACTGCAGCCCGCCGGTTGGGCGGCACCCAAGGGTTATTCCAACGGGATTGCGGCACGCGGCCGCAGCGTGGTCATCGGCGGGCAAATCGGCTGGGACAGCCAGTGCCGCTTTCACAGCAGCGATTTTGCCGAGCAGGCAAAACAGGCGCTGCAGAACATCGTCGCCATTCTCGCCGAAGCCGGCGGCAGGCCCGAACACATCATCCGCATGACCTGGTATGTGCTCGACAAGCGCGAGTATCTGGCGGCCTATCCACAGCTTGGCCGCGCCTATCGCGAGGTCATCGGCCGCAATTTCCCGGCGATGACGGCGGTGCAGGTGGCCGGCCTGATGGAAGACGCGGCCCGCGTCGAAATCGAGGCCACCGCCATCATTCCCGACTGATTGCGCGGCTCGGTGCAGCGCCCGGAGCTAAAACGCAGTTTCAGTGAAGGCTATCCCGGGATACCGTCTCCGGCGAGGACGCCGGAGACATAACGTCGGTCTTATCGACGTTAAGCGCAGCGGCCGGAGCTAAAACGCAGTTTCAGTGAAGGCTAACGTCGGCCTTATCGACGTTAAGCGCAGCGGCCGGAGCTAAAATGGCAACATGAAAGCCTGTCATTCTGAATTCCTTCAAATTCGCGGCCGACGTCTGCATGTGCGCATCTGGGGCAGCAAGTCGGCGCCCCTGCTGGTGCTGTTGCACGGCTGGTGCGATGTGTCGGCCTCCTGGCAGTTCGTGGTCGATGCCCTGCAAAGGGACTGGCGCGTGGTGGCGCCCGACTGGCGCGGCTTCGGCCTGTCGGAATGGAACAAGGACGTCTACTGGTTCCCCGACTACATCGCCGATCTCGATGCCCTGCTGCTGCACTATTCACCGCAGGAGCCGGTGCGTCTGGTTGGGCACAGCCTGGGCGGCAACGCGGCCTGCCTGTACGCCGGCCTGCGCCCTGAGCGCATCCGTCAGCTGATCAATCTGGAGGGGCTGGGCCTGCGCCGCTACACGCCCGACGAGGCACCGGAACGCTACGTGAACTGGCTGGACCAGTTGCGCGACACGCCGAGCTTCCGTTCCTATCCTGATCGCGCGGCGTTTGCCGCGCGGCTGCAGAAGGAAAACCCGCGCCTGTCGGACCAGAAGGCAGCTTTCCTGGCGCAGCACATGGGCGAGGACGACGGGGCGGGCGGCATACGCCTGGCGGCCGATCCCTTTCATCGCTGGGTCAATCCGACCATCTACCGGGTCGAAGAGGCCATGGCGATCTGGCGCCGGGTGACGGCGCCCGTGCTTTGGGTCACGGCGGCGGACTCCTTCATCTTCAAGCAGCTGTTCGCCGTCGATTCCGCCGACTACCGCAGCCGCATCGCCTGTTTCCGCGATGTGCGAGAGGTGACGCTGGAGGACTGCGGCCACAACCTGCAGCACGACCAGCCGCAGCAGGTGGCACAACTGATCGAGGAATTTTTCGCCGCATGAAGCCGCTCAACGCCGATCTCCACTGCCATTCGACAGTCTCCGACGGCTTGCTGCTGCCGGCCGATCTGGTGCGCCGTGCCCATGCCAATGGCGTCGAACTGCTGGCGCTGACCGATCACGACGAACTCGGCGGGCTGGCCGAGGCGCGCGCGACGGCGGACGAGGTCGGCCTGCGTTTCGTCGATGGCGTCGAAATCTCGATTTCCTGGGGCGACGACCAGACCGTGCATATTGTCGGCCTCGCCATCGATCCCGCCGATGCGGCATTGAGCGCGGGACTGCAGCAGATCAGGAGCGGGCGCGACGCGCGTGCCGGGCGCATGGCGGCGGAACTGGACAAGGTGGGCATCCATGGCGCCTACGAAGGCGCATTGCGTCATGCCGGCAATCCGGCGCTGGTCAGCCGTTCCCATTTCGCCCGCTACATCGTCGAGCAGGGGCATGCCAAGGACGTCAAGTCGGTGTTCGACTACTGGCTGGCCAAGGGCAAGCCGGGTTATGTCGAACACGCTTGGGCGACGCTCGAAGACGCGCTGCGCTGGATAGTCGGCGCCGGCGGCATTGCGGTGGTCGCCCATCCGGGCCGCTACCGGCTGTCGCGAGCGGAGCGGCACGTATTGTTCGGCGCCTTCAAGGATCTCGGCGGGCGCGGCATCGAAGTCCTGTCGGGTTCGCACAAGGACGACGAGGTGCGGGAGTTCTCGCGCATCGCCCGCGAATTCGGCTTCCTTGCCTCGCGGGCCTCGGACTTCCACGGACCGGGCGAAAGCTGGATCGACCTGGGGAAAATGCCCGATTTGCCCGAGGGCCTGACGCCGGTCTGGACACAACTCTGATCGCATCGGAGCTAAGACTTCATGCCGGCGGCGCAAAGGGCCGGTAAAATCCCGCGCTTCGTCTCCCGTCCTCGGTTCCCGGCATGGCCCAGCTATTCCATATTCATCCCGAGCATCCGCAACCGCGCCTGATCAAGCAGGCCGCTGAAATCGCCCGCAGCGGCGGACTCATAGCCATGCCCACCGATGCCGCTTACTCGCTGGCGGGCGTCGCCGGTTATGCGCCGCTGCTCGATCGGATCCGCAGAATCCGCGGGGTGGACGAGCGGCATCACTTCACCCTGATGTGTCGCGACCTGTCCGAGATCGCCACTTATGCGCGGGTGGACAATGCCCAGTATCGCCTGCTGAAGGCATCCACGCCGGGCAGCTACACCTTTATCCTGGAAGGCACCAAGGAGTTGCCGCGGCGCGTGCTGCATCCCAAACGCAAGACCATCGGCCTGCGCGTGCCGAATCATCCGCTGGCATTGGCGCTGCTGGAAGAACTCGACGAGCCGTTGCTGACCTCGACCCTGATCCTGCCGGGTTCGGAGGCGCCGCTGGCCGATGCCGACGAAATCCGCGAGCATCTGGAAAAACTGCTCGACCTGGTGATCGATGCCGGCCAGTGCGGCACGGCGATGACGACGGTCATCAACCTGACCGGCGCCCAGCCGGAACTGGTGCGCGCCGGCCAGGGGCCGCTGGCGCCCTTCGGGCTCGAATGACGCGGTCTGCTAAAATCGCCCCCTCCCATGAATGTTATCCAGACGCTGGCGATTTCCGCCCTGCCGATCATCTTTGCCATCACGCTGCACGAGGCGGCGCACGGCTATGCGGCAAGGCACTTCGGCGATCCGACGGCCTGGCAGATGGGGCGCATCAGCCTGAATCCCTTGCGCCATGTCGACATGGTCGGAACCCTACTGGTGCCGGCGCTGATCCTGTTGGTTTCGGCGGGAGGCCTGCTGTTCGGCTGGGCCAAGCCGGTGCCGGTGAATTTCGGCAACCTGCGCCGCCCCAAGCAGGACATGCTCTGGGTCGCTGCGGCCGGTCCGGGCGCAAATCTGCTCATGGCGCTGTTCTGGGCACTGCTATTGAAGCTGGCGATCGGTAGTCCCGAGATGGTTTATGCCGAAGCCCTGAAGGAAATGGCGCGGGTCGGCATCAGCATCAACGGCGTATTGATGGTGTTGAACTTGCTGCCCCTGCCGCCGTTGGACGGCGGACGCATTGCAGTCAGCCTCTTGCCGCCGCGCGCTGCGTGGAAATTTTCCCAGCTGGAACGCTGGGGCTTTCCTATCCTGCTGGCATTGCTGTTTCTGGGGGTGCTGGATACCATCCTGCGACCCTTGTTGCGGGTGTTCAACACCCTGATTCGAATACTTTTTGGTTTTTGACATGTACGCAGAAAAAGTTCTTTCCGGCATGCGCCCGACCGGGCGCCTCCATCTCGGCCACTATCACGGCGTGCTCGCCAACTGGATCAAGCTCCAGCACGAGTACCCCTGCCTCTTCTTCGTCGCCGACTGGCATGCGCTGACCACGGCCTACGACGAGCCGGGCACCATCACCGCCAACGCCAACGACATGGTCATCGACTGGCTGGCGGCCGGTGTCGATCCATCCCAGGCGACGATTTTCATCCAGTCCAAGGTGCCCGAGCATGCCGAACTGCACCTGCTGCTGTCGATGATGACGCCCTTGAGCTGGCTGGAGCGCGTGCCGACCTACAAGGACCAGCAGGAAAAGCTGACCCACAAGGACCTGACGACCTATGGCTTTCTCGGCTATCCGCTGCTGCAGGCGGCCGACATCCTGATCTACCGCGCCAACCAGGTTCCCGTGGGCGAGGACCAGGTGCCCCATGTCGAATTCACGCGCGAGATCGCGCGCCGCTTCAACCACCTGTACGGACGCGAATCCGGCTTCGAGGACAAGGCGCGCGAGGCCGTCAAGAAGCTCGGCAGCAAGCGCGCCAAGCTCTACGACGAACTGCGTACCCGTTATCAGGAGAAGGGCGAGGGCGAGGCTTTGGAGCAGGCTCACGAATTGCTGAACGAGGCGCAGAGCCTCTCCCTGGGCGATCGTGAACGTCTCTTCGGCTGGCTCGAAGGCACGCGCAAGATGATCCTGGTCGAGCCCGATGCGCTGCTCACCCATGCCTCGCGCATGCCCGGTCTGGACGGCCAGAAAATGTCCAAGTCCTACGGCAACACCATCATGTTGCGCGAAGATGCCGAGACGGTGGGTAAGAAGATTCGCACCATGCAGACCGATCCCGCGCGGGTGCGGCGCACCGACCCGGGCGATCCCGAGAAATGCCCGGTGTGGCAGTTCCACCTGATTTATTCCGGCGAAGACGTCAGAAGCTGGGTGCAAAGCGGTTGCCGCTCGGCCGGAATCGGCTGCATCGAGTGCAAACAACCGGTGATCGACGGCGTGCTGCGGGAACAGGAGCCGATGCACGAGCGGGCCAAGATGTACGAGGAGGATCCGCAACTGGTCAAGAACATCATCGCCGACGGCTGCGAAAAGGCGCGCAAGCTGGCGCAGGAAACCATGCGCGACGTGCGCGAAGCGATCGGGGTCGATTACTCGTGATCGACAACGCGACACAGGGGCCGACTGCCGCTCCATTCGCCGCTCAGGTCGCCACTCAAGTCGCCGTCTCGCCAACGCCAACTCTTGCCGCAGGCGAGACGATCGAGCATCACCTGCCGAAAGTCTATGGCGAGGTCATGGCGGAGATGCCGCGCGACCTTTACATCCCGCCGGATGCGCTGGAGATCATCCTCGATTCCTTCGAGGGCCCGCTCGACCTGCTGCTCTACCTGATTCGCCGCGCCAACATCAGCGTGCTCGACATTCCGATGGCGCCGCTTACGGCGCAGTATCTCGTCTATGTCGAGGCGATGCGCAAGGGCAACCTGGAACTGGCCGCCGAATACCTGCTGATGGCGGCGATGCTGATCGAGATCAAGTCGCGCATGCTGCTGCCGCGCCCGCCCAAGGCGGAGAACGGCGAGCCGGAAGATCCGCGCGCCGAACTGGTGCGCCGCCTGATCGAATACGAGCGCATGAAGGCCTCGGCGGCGCGATTGGACGAAATGCCGCAGGCCGGGCGCGACTACGAATGGATCACGGTGTGGATTGCCGACAAGGTCGTCGAGCGCCAGCCCGAGGTCAGCCTGCATGACCTGCAGGTGGCCTGGCTGTCGCTGATGAAACAGGCGCGCGTGCATCAGCACCACAAGATCCATCGCGAGGAACTGTCGGTGCGCGAGCACATGAGCATCATCCTGCGCCGCCTGCAGGGCAGTGGCTACGTGGTGTTCGACCAGTTGTTCGACTTGACGCTGGGCGCGCAAGGGCTGGTGGTGAGCTTTCTGGCGATGCTGGAACTGGCGCGCGAATCCCTCGTCGAGATTACCCAGAACGAGGCCATGGCGCCCATTTATGTGAAGCTGCCCGATGCTGCCGCTGTATAAACCCGAAGACTACAAGCGCGTACTGGAAACCGCGCTGCTGGTGGCGGCCGAACCCTTGCCGCTGGCCGAGCTGAAAAAGCTGTTCGACGAGGAGTTCGACGACGATACCTGGCGTACACTGCTCGACGACTTGCGCCGCGACTGGGCCAATCGCGGCGCGGAACTGGTGCAACTGGCATCCGGCTGGCGCTTCCAGACCCGCCCCGAGTATCAGTCCTACATCGATCGGCTGAAGAACGACAAGCCGCCCAAGTATTCGCGGGCGGTGATGGAAACGTTGGCGATCATCGCCTACCGCCAGCCGGTGACGCGCGGCGACATCGAAGATGTCCGGGGCGTGGCAGTATCGCCGAACATACTGAAGGTGCTGGAAGGACGTGGCTGGATCGATGCCGTGGGGCATCGAGATGCGCCGGGGCGCCCGGCGCTGTATGCAACGACAAGAAAGTTTCTCGATGACCTCGGCCTGCGCAGTCTCACCGAACTGCCGCCATTGACTGAAATTGAAAGGGTGATCGATCTTGGACAAACCTCAATCGCCGAAGCCTCCCCGATCCAGGCATCGGGCGCCGCGCAGCCGGACCTCGGCGACCCAGGAGCAGGGCAGGCAGCAGAACGGCAGCCCGGCGAACCCGACGACGGGCAACTCCTCCTCACCGAGCGGGAACCGGAAGGGCTCGCCGAACCGCCCATCGCGCAAGGCTAGTCCCTTCCGGCCGCCGCAAGGCTCGCCGCGGCTCCAGGCCGAAGCAGTGCCGCGCATTCGCGGTGGCTCGTCTTTGCCGGCTCACGCCAGGCGGCGCAACGAACCCGTCTTCATCGACCCGCCCAAGCTGCACAAGGCGCTGGCCGACGCCGGCTTCGGTTCGCGGCGCGAGCTCGAGCAATGGATCGCCGCCGGTCGCGTCAGCGTCAACGGCCTGCCGGCGCATGTGGGCCAGCGCGTCGGTCCCGAGGACAAGATCCGCGTCAATGGCAAGCTGGTGCAGCTCAAGTTCCAGTTGCGCCTGCCGCGCGTGCTGGTCTATCACAAGCCCGAGGGCGAGATTGTTTCCAGAGACGATCCGGACGGTCGCCCCAGCGTGTTTGCCAAGCTGCCGCGGCTCAAGAGCGGGCGCTGGATATCCATCGGCCGCCTGGATTTCAATTCCTGCGGGCTGCTGTTGTTCACCAACGACGGCAATCTCGCCAATCGCATGATGCATCCGCGCTATGAAATCGAGCGCGAATACGCGGTGCGCGTGCTGGGCGAAGCGACCCCCGAAATGCTCGAACGCTTGCGCAGCGGCATTCAGCTGGAGGACGGCCTGGCCAGTTTCAGCCTGATCACCGAAGGCGGCGGCGAAGGCGCCAATCGCTGGTATCGCGTGGTTCTGTCCGAGGGGCGCAACCGCGAAGTGCGGCGCATGTTCGAAGCAGTAGGGCTGGTGGTCAGCCGTTTGATGCGCGTCCGTTACGGCCCCGTGCATCTTTCGCCGCGGCTCAAGCGCGGCCAGTGCCGCGATCTGGAGCAGGGAGAGGTGCAGGAACTGTTGAAATTGCTGCCGGTCGAGCATAAGACCACAGCACCGGGCGGATTCGCCGGCGACTTCGATAACGAAGACGGTTTCGACCGCGATGATCTCGATGGCAATCGAATTGATTTGGCAGAGAAATGAGGCCTCTGCTATAATCTTTAGCCTTTGGTTGGCACCGTTCTCGGGAGAGAGAGAAGGAATGGGCTTTTTGGCCCATTTTCTATTTGTGCGCAGTATTTGTGTGGCGAGTGTGTGAGTTTGTATGCAACTGCTTGATTTGATTGAGACGACTGTGACGGGTTTGGGCTACGAACTGGTTGAATTCGAAACCAGTCCGCGGGCTCGGCTGCTGCGCGTCTTTATCGACAGGCCGGAGGGTGCTGCGGCGGACAAGAGCGGTATCAGCGTTGAAGACTGTGCCGCCGTAAGCCACCAGCTCAGCCGTGTGTTCATGGTCGAGAACGTCGATTATGACCGCCTTGAAGTCTCATCTCCGGGACTCGATCGTCCGCTGGTCAAGCCCGCGGACTACCGCCGCTTCGCCGGGCACGAGGTGCAGATCAAGCTGCGTGTTCCGTTGGGCAATCAGCGCAACTTCAGCGGTGCACTTGAGGGATTGCAGGAAGAGGGCGGAGTGGAGATGGTCTGCCTGCGGGTGAACGAAACACAGCATCGGTTTGCGCTCGAGAATATCGATCGGGCGCGCCTGGTGCCGAAGTTCTGATTAATGCTGGAGGACTCACATGAGCCGTGAATTGCTGCTGTTGGTCGATGCCCTGGCCCGCGAAAAGAATGTGCCGCGGGACATCGTCTTTGGCGCCCTTGAAATGGCGCTGGCGTCTGCGACGAAGAAGCGTACCAACGACGAAGCCGATGTGCGCGTCGATATAGACCGCGAAACAGGTGAATACGAGTCCTTCCGCCGCTGGTTGGTGGTGCCCGACGACATGGTCGAGAATCCCGAATTGCAGATCGGCCTTAGCGCCGCGCAAAAGCAGATTCCGGACATCGTGCTTGAAGACTTCATCGAGGAAGGGCTTGAGCCCATCGATTTCGGCCGCATCGGTGCCCAGGCCGCCAAGCAGGTGATCCTGCAGAAGATCCGCGATGCCGAGCGCGAGCAATTGCTCAATGACTTCCTCGATCGCAAGGAATTTCTGGTCAGCGGCACCGTCAAGCGCATGGAGCGCGGCAGCGCGATCATCGAGGCCGGGCGCATCGAAGCCCTGTTGCCGCGCGACCAGATGATCCCCAAGGAAAATCTGCGCCCCGGCGACCGCGTGCGTGCCTGGCTGATGAAAATCGATCGCCAGGCGCGGGGTCCGCAACTGATCCTGTCGCGCACCGCGCCCGAATTCATCATGAAGCTGTTCGAACTCGAGGTTCCCGAGATCGAAGACGGACTGCTCGAAATCAAGGCCGCCGCCCGCGATGCCGGCATGCGCGCCAAGATTGCAGTCAAGTCCAACGATCCACGCGTCGATCCGATCGGCACCTGCGTCGGCATGCGCGGCTCGCGCGTCACGGCGGTGACCAACGAGCTGTCCGGCGAGCGGGTGGACATCATCCTCTGGTCGGCCGATCCGGCCCAGTTCGTCATCGGCGCCCTGGCGCCGGCCGAGGTGCAGAGCATCGTGGTCGACGAAGAAAAGCATGCGATGGATGTCGTGGTCGATGAGGACAATCTGGCGATCGCCATCGGTCGCGGCGGACAGAATGTCCGCCTGGCCTCCGAGCTGACCGGCTGGACCATCAATCTGATGACCATCGAAGAGTCGCAGAAGCGGTCCGAAACCGAACATAGCTCGATCCGCGCCCTGTTTGTCGAAAAGCTGGACGTCGACGAGGAGGTGGCCAACATCCTGATCGAGGAAGGCTTCTCGACGCTCGAGGAAATCGCCTACGTTCCGCTGGCGGAAATGCTCGAAATCGACGCCTTCGACGAGGCCACGGTCACCGAGCTGCGCGATCGTGCACGCAACGTGCTGCTGACCGAAGCCATCGTCGACGAAGAGCAGATGGATAAGGTCGCCGACGACCTGCTGTCGCTCGAAGGCATGGACAAGCCGCTGGCGGCGAAGCTGGCAAAGAACGGCGTTACCGACCGCGATGCGTTGGCGGACCTGGCAACCGACGAGTTGATGGAAATGACCGGCATCGATGCCGAGCGGGCGACGGCGCTGATTACTGTTGCGCGTGCCCACTGGTTTGCCGAAGAAGAATGAGAGGTAGGGCATGGCTTTGATGACTGTTTCCCAATTTGCGACCGAGCTGAAAATGCCGGCGCCGGCCCTGCTTGAGCAGCTGGCCAAGGCCGGCGTCAGCAAGCAGGCATCCAATGACACCCTGTCGGAACAGGACAAGACGCGACTGCTCGATTACTTGCGCAAGTCGCACGGCGAAACCACGCCCAAGGCCAAGATCACCCTGACCCGCAAGCAGACCAGCGAGATCCGCGCCTCGGACTCCACCGGCAAGGCGCGGACGATTCAGGTCGAGGTTCGCAAGAAGCGCGTATTTGTCAAACGCGATGCCAGCGAACTGGCGGCAGAAGCCGCGGTTGAGGCTCCCGTCGAAGTGGCTGCGGCGGAGCCCGTTGCGGTCGCTGCTCCGGAGCCTGTCGCGCCGGTGGTCGAGGTCGTTCCGGTTGTCGAGGCACCGGCCCCCGTGGTAGTTGAGGCGCCGGCCGCACCGGTTGTAGCGGAGCCCGTCGCGGAAGCTCCGCCTGCGGCAGCACCGCTTGTCAAGCCGGCGTCGGTAACCCGGTCGGTGATCGATCCAGCGCAGCGTGCCTTGCGTGAAGCGGAATCGAAGCGCCAGGGCAAGCTTTCTGCGATCCAGGCCGCAGAGTTCAAGGAAAAGAACGAGCGCGAAGCCCGTGCCCGCGCCGAAGCCGAGGCCCGCCTGGCCGAGCAGCAAGCGGCTCTGGCCGCTGCAGAGGCGAAGAAGGCCAAGGAGGCCGCGGTCGCCGCTGGAGTGACCGGCACCATACACAAACCGGCGGCGAAGCCGGAAGACGGCAAGGCCAAGCCCGCGAAGAAGGATGCCTGGAAGGACGATGCCGCCAAGCGTCGCGCCATCAAGACCCGCGGCGACGCCGGCACCTCGGGTTGGCGCGGTTCCAAGGGTGGCGGTCGCCATGGTGGGCGCCACGGACATGCAGAGGAAATGCAGCCGCAGCAGCCGGTCGAGGCGATCGTGCGCGACGTGCATGTCCCGGAAACGATTTCTGTCGCCGATCTCGCGCACAAGATGACCGTCAAGGCCACCGAGGTCATCAAGACCCTGATGAAAATGGGCTCCATGGTCACCATCAACCAGGTGCTTGATCAGGAAACCGCGATGATCGTGGTCGAGGAAATGGGGCACAAGGCCTTTGCCGCAAAGCTCGACGACCCCGATGCATTCCTCGCCGACGAAGGCGAGCACAAGGACGTGGCGCAATTGCCGCGCGCACCGGTGGTTACGGTCATGGGTCACGTCGACCACGGCAAGACCTCCTTGCTCGACTACATCCGCAAGAGCCGCGTCGCGCATGGCGAGGCCGGCGGCATCACGCAGCACATCGGCGCCTATCACGTCGAAACGCCGCGCGGCATGATCACCTTTCTCGACACGCCGGGTCACGAGGCCTTCACGGCGATGCGTGCGCGCGGCGCCAAGGCGACCGACCTGGTGATTTTGGTAGTCGCTGCCGACGACGGCGTCATGCCGCAGACCAAGGAAGCCATTCATCACGCAAGGGCGGGCAACGTCCCCCTGATCGTGGCCGTGACCAAGATCGACAAGCCCGATGCGAACCTGGAACGGGTCAAGCAGGAACTGGTTGCCGAAGGCGTGGTGCCGGAAGAATACGGCGGCGACTCGCCCTTCGTCGGCGTCTCGGCCAAGACCGGAGAAGGCATCGATGCCTTGCTGGAACAGGTGCTGCTGCAGGCCGAAGTGCTGGAACTCACGGCTCCGGTGGAAGCGCCGGCCAAGGGATTGGTAATCGAAGCGCGCCTGGACAAGGGCAAAGGCCCGGTGGCGACCATCCTGGTGCTTTCGGGCACATTGCGCCGCGGCGATGTGCTGCTGGCAGGGGCGGTGTTTGGACGCGTACGCGCCATGATCGACGAAAACGGCAAGTCAATCGATGCAGCAGGTCCCTCGATTCCGGTCGAGATTCAGGGTCTCACCGACGTGCCGGCGGCCGGCGACGAAAGCATGGTCCTCCTCGACGAACGCAAGGCGCGCGAAATCGCCTTGTTCCGCCAGGGCAAGTTCCGCGACGTCAAACTGGCCAAGCAGCAGGCCGCCAAGCTGGAGAACATGTTCGAGCAGATGGCCGAAGGCGAGATCAGGACCCTGCCCTTGATCATCAAGGCTGACGTACAGGGTTCGCAGGAAGCACTGGTGCAATCCTTGAACAAACTGTCCACGGCCGAAGTGAAGGTCAGTGTGATACACGCCGGCGTCGGCGGCATCAGCGAATCCGACATCAACCTGGCAGCGGCGTCCAAGGCCGTGGTCATCGGCTTCAATACTCGTGCCGACGTTGGCGCGCGCAGAGCCGCCGAAAGCCTGGGCGTCGACATCCGCTACTACAACATCATTTATGCCGCCGTGGACGAAGTGAAAGCCGCCTTGTCCGGCATGCTGGCGCCCGAGAAACGGGAAGTCGTCCTCGGCCTGGTCGAGATTCGTCAGGTGTTCCGGATTTCCCGCATCGGTGCCGTCGCCGGTTGCATGGTGCTGTCCGGCATCGTCAAACGCAACGCTTCGGTACGACTGCTGCGCAACAACACGGTGGTGCACACGGGCGAACTGGATTCTCTCAAGCGCTTCAAGGATGACGTCCGCGAAGTCAAGGAAGGTTTTGAGTGCGGCTTGAGCCTCAAGAACTTCAATGACATCAACGAGGGCGACCAGCTCGAAGTGTTCGAGGTTCAGGAAATCGCCCGCACCCTGACCTGATCCGCAATGGCAACCCGACGCGGCTCAGGTCAAGGCGCTGGTCATGGTTATGCGCGCTCTGACCGCGTTGCCGAGCAGATCCGCCGCGAACTGGCGGATCTGCTGCGTTTCCATCTCAAGGATCTGCGCATCGCGCCCAAGCTGACACTGGTCACGCTGACTGCGGTCGAGGTGACTGCGGATTATGCACATGCCAAAGTGTTCTACACGTCGTTGGCCGATCCGTCGGCCAACGAGATGATCGCCGAGGGCCTGCAGCACTCGGCCAGCTTCCTGCGTCGCGAACTGGGCCGTCGGGTTCGCATTCATCATATACCCGAACTGCATTTCGTCTTCGATCCGTCGGTGCAGGAAGGCTCGCGTCTCTCGAAACTCATCGACGAGGCGGTGGAGTCCGACAAGAAGCTGCACGACGATTGAACGCGGTGCAAGCAAAGGCCGGCAAAGTTCCGCGCCGCAAACTTGACGGAGTGCTGCTGCTGGACAAATCCCTCGGCATTTCGTCCAATCACGCCCTGCAGGCGGCACGTCGCCTCTATCGTGCCGCAAAGGCCGGCCATACCGGAACGCTTGATCCATTGGCGACCGGCCTGCTGCCCTTGTGTTTCGGGGAAGCCACCAAATTTTCAGGCGAGTTGCTCAATGCCGACAAGCGATATGTGGCGACAGTGCAGCTCGGGGTCACCACCGACACGGCAGATGCCGAAGGCAGCGTGCTGCAATGTCGTCCGGTAACGAGCAGCCTTGCGGACGTGGAGGCGGCGCTGGCGGCCTTTGTCGGCGAACTCGACCAGGTGCCACCGATGTATTCGGCACTGAAGCGCGATGGCAAGCCGCTTTACGAGTATGCCCGTGCCGGAATCGAAGTCGAGCGTGCGCCGCGGCGCGTCTTCATCCATGAACTGCGCCTGCTTGCCGGACAAGGTGATTTTGCAAACGGCCGCTTTGTCTTTGAAGTGCATTGCAGCAAGGGAACCTATGTGCGGACCCTGGCTGCCGACATCGGTGATCGTCTTGGCTGCGGCGCGCATTTGGCGGCCTTGCGCCGCACCGGCATCGGCGTGCTTGATGTCGCCCAGGCGTATTCACTGCCAATGCTCGAAGCACTGACAGCCGAGGCGCGCGACGCCTTGCTGTTGCCGCCCGATTCCCTGCTGGCCAGTCTGACCGAAGCCCAGCTCGATGTGGCCGATGCGACCCGATTGAGGCACGGTCAAGCGGTTCGCTGGTCGGGCGAGGAGGGCAGCCGATTGCGCGTTTATGACGCGGAACACTGCTTTATCGGAATCTGCCGGCAATCCACCGACGGCTGGCTGCAACCGCAGCGGCTGGTCGCAGGTGTCTAGGGAAGGAAATAGCGCTTAAAGCTTGATCAGAATACATTCAGAACGTTATAATTCGCGGTTCTCCAAGAGCCCAACATCACAGGATCAGCAAGGAAACCACAATGGCAATTTCTACTACCGACAAAGCCAAGATCGTCACCGACTACCAGCGTGCCCAGGGTGACACCGGCTCTCCCGAAGTTCAGGTGGCGCTTCTCACGGCGCGCATCAATGACCTGACGGGTCATTTCAAGGCACATACCAAAGATCATCACTCACGTCGCGGCCTGCTCATGATGGTCAGCCAGCGCCGCAAGTTGCTGGATTACCTCAAGCGCAAGAACGCCGACGGCTATCGTTCGCTGATCGAGCGTCTTGGTCTGCGCAAGTAATTTTCTCGCCCAAGCGCCGGTCCGGGACATTGCCACGCGCGATGCACTGTGCGCCCTTACTGCGCAGGCTTGCTGATCAGGCCGGTGCAGCCGTTGAGGCTGTGCCGGCTTTTATTTTTTGCTGAAAGGAATTGTCGTGTTGAATCCAATCAAGAAGAGTTTTGCTTACGGTGAGCACACCGTAACCCTGGAAACCGCCGAAATTGCCCGCCAGGCTGGCGGCGCGGTCATGGTCACCATGAATGACACCGTTGTTTTGGCGACGGTGGTCGGCGCGCGAAACGCCAAGCCCGGACAGGATTTCTTCCCCCTGACCGTCGATTACCAGGAGCGGACCTACGCCGCCGGCCGCATCCCCGGAGGTTTCTTCAAGCGCGAGGGACGTCCGTCGGAAAAAGAAATCCTGACCTGCCGCCTCATCGATCGCCCCTTGCGTCCGCTGTTTCCCGACGCGTTCTACAACGAAGTGCAGGTTGTGTGTACTGTGATGTCGTGCAATCCCGAGATCGATCCGGATATTCCGGCAATGCTCGGTGCGTCCGCCGCCATGGCCATTTCCGGCATCCCGTTCAGTGGCCCGATCGGCGCCGCCCGAGTTGGTTACATCGACGGCAAGTACGTCCTGTGCCCGACCAAGACCCAATTGGAAAACACACAGCTGGATCTGGTGGTCGCCGGTACCGAGGCCGCCGTGTTGATGGTCGAGTCCGAGGCCAAGCAGCTTTCCGAAGAGATCATGCTGGGCGCCGTGGTGTTTGGTCACGAGCAGATGCAGGCTGCGATCAAGGCCATCAACGAACTGGTGGAAGTCGCCGGCAAGCCGGAATGGGATTGGCAGCCGCCGGCAAAGGATGAGCCGCTGATTGCGCGCGTCGCCGAACTCGCCGAAGCCCAATTGCGCGAGGCCTATCGCATCACCAGCAAGCAGGATCGCACGCAGAAGACTCGTGAAATCACCAAGCAGACCATTGCCGCCCTGACCGAAGGTGTCGATAACCCGCCTGATTCGAACCTGATCGGCAACACCGTGTTCGATCTGGAGGCAAAAATCGTCCGCAGCCAGATTCTCAACGGCGAGCCGCGCATCGACGGCCGCGATACGCGCACCGTGCGCCCGATCGTCATCCGCAACGGCGTGCTGCCCCGCACCCACGGTTCGGCGCTATTCACCCGCGGCGAGACGCAGGCGCTGGTCATCGCCACGCTGGGCACCGGCCGTGATGAGCAGATCATCGACGCGCTGCAGGGCGAGTATCGCGATCGCTTCATGCTCCACTACAACATGCCACCCTATGCCACCGGTGAAACCGGCCGCGTCGGCACGCCGAAGCGCCGCGAAATCGGCCACGGTCGCTTGGCCAAGCGCGCGCTGCTCGCCGTGCTGCCTTCGCCCGAGGAATTTGGTTACTCGATGCGCGTCGTCTCCGAAATCACCGAGTCCAACGGTTCGTCGTCGATGGCTTCGGTGTGCGGCGGTTCGCTGGCCCTGATGGATGCCGGCGTGCCGCTCAAGGCGCATGTGGCAGGCATCGCCATGGGTTTGATCAAGGACGGCCCCCGCTTTGCCGTGCTGACCGATATCCTCGGTGACGAGGATCACCTCGGCGACATGGATTTCAAGGTGGCGGGCACTGAAGAAGGCATCACCGCGCTGCAGATGGACATCAAGATCCAGGGCATTACCAAGGAAATAATGCAGGTCGCGTTGGCTCAGGCCAAGGAAGCGCGTTTGCTGATCCTGGAAAAGATGCAGGGCTCGATGTCCGGTCATCGCGAGGAGGTTTCCACTTTCGCGCCGCGCATGATTCATCTCAAGATCAACCCGGAAAAGATTCGTGACGTCATCGGCAAGGGGGGCGCCGTGATTCGCGCGCTGACGGAAGAGACCGGTTGCGTGATCGATATCGAGGACGACGGCTCGATCACCATCTCATCGGTCAATGCCGACGCTGCTCAGGTGGCCAAGAAGCGTATCGAGGACATTACAGCCGAAGTCGAAGTCGGACGAATCTACGAGGGCACTGTGCTGCGCCTGCTCGATTTCGGCGCTATCGTCAGCCTGCTGCCGGGCAAGGACGGCCTGCTGCATATTTCGCAGATTGCCAGCGAACGGGTGAATGCCGTCACAGACTACCTCAAGGAAGGCCAGATCGTGAAGGTCAAGGTCATCGAGACCGATGACAAAGGCCGTGTCCGCCTGTCGATGAAGGCAATTGCCGCAGAAACAACCGCGCCTGCCGCCAGCGAGTAGGACTCGGATTGCATGCAACAAAAAAGGACGCCTCGGCGTCCTTTTTTGTCGGCGGGCGTTGCGTCCGCGAGCGTGACTGGCGGGCTTGGCCGGATTACTTGCCGACCTGCTTTTCGCGATGTTCTTCGAGTGTCTTGCAGTCGATGCAGAGTGTGGCGGTGGGGCGTGCCTCCAAGCGCTTGAGGCCGATCTCGACGCCGCAGGAATCACAGTAGCCATACTCGCCGCTTTCGATGCGGGCAATCGACTCGTCGATCTTCTTGATCAGCTTGCGTTCGCGATCGCGGTTGCGCAGCTCGAGCGCGATGTCGGATTCCTGGCTGGCGCGATCATTTGGATCGGCAAACACCGTGGCTTCGTCCTGCATGGTATGCACGGTGCGCTCGATATCCTCGCTCAATTCATCCTTCAGCGAGGCCAGGATGTCGCGAAAGTGAGCAAGTTGTTTGGCGTTCATGTAGTCCTCACCCTTTTTCGGCGTGTAGGGCGGAAATTGTTTCTTGTGCAGCAGGTCTTCAGCCATTGCAGAGTGTCCGTATTTTCGGAGAACCGGCTTTATAAACGAAACGGAGGATGACCGCAAGTCGGGTATTTGTATACCCCATCACGGTATTTGATTGACCGTCTTGGAGCGGCTTCGGTAGAATTGCGCCCGTTCGGGGTGTGGCGCAGCCCGGTAGCGCGCTTGCTTTGGGAGCAAGATGTCGAGAGTTCGAATCCCTCCACCCCGACCAACGGATTCAATCGCATACGACTCAACCCTGTAGTCACCCCCATTGGAATCCAGGCCGACTGGTCAAGATTCGTCGAGATACATCCAATGGGCATCAAAAGCCGACTTCCGGGTCGGGCGGTGGCGACGTCATTACGTCGATCCTGGGGCCTGCTTGTCGTGAAAGTATTCCGCAGTCATCGCTGTGTCGGAATGCGCCACATGCACATTTAGCTACCCACATGTGTCGCAACACCCTCGGGAACTCGTCGCTTTCGCCATAGGTCAAAGTGCAAGTGGTGTGAAGGAACGATCATGAGAAAAACGATCGGGTACTGTTTCTGCCTGACGCTGGCTGCTTGTGCTAGCTATGACGGTGCCGGATTGCGACCCGGTGCCAGCGGTGATGAAGTCCGCTCAGTCATGGGCGATCCAGTCACGATCTGGCGCGAAGCCGACGGCGGCGCCACTTGGGAATATCCGCGCGGACCGCAAGGTTTGCACACCTACATGGCCCGCCTGGGCAGCGATGGCCGCCTGCGTGAAGTCCGCCAGGTGCTGAATATCGAGACCTTCGCCGGCATCCGTACCGGAACCACGACGCGCGAGGAGGTGCGCCGGCTACTGGGTACGCCGGCGCGCGAAATCTACTTCAAGCGCAAGAACGAGCACACATGGGACTACCGTTATTTCGACGAGGCCAGCAGGTATGACTACGCCTTCAGCGTGCATTTCAATCAACAGGGCGTCGTGAGCGGGACCCAGGCCACGCCGGATGACCCGCGCTACTTCTCGTCTGGCCCCGACGGGCTCAACTGAACGACGCGTCACGCGAGCGCGCATTGACAACCAAGCGAAGGCTGGAGGTTCGGCCTTATCACACCGGTCGGGAACGGGGCGTCTCCAGTGTTATCGCCCCTGTCTGTGTGGACCACTGCGCTTTGTGAACTTCCCGTTCGCGGAACACATGCTTGTCGATTAGTATCTGTCCGGCGCGGTCCAGGATGAAATGATTGCCAGAGAAGTCCAACCAGACATCCGGTTCGGCAGCTCTCGGCGCACCGCAGAGTGGTGGGTGCGTGGTCTGCCGCTGCATAGGCAAACTTGAGGCGGGCGCCTGCTCTATGGGCTAGAATATTTAAATTGGGTTATAGCCGAATGCGGGCTTCGAGCGGACCCGACTCGATGCCCGCCGCTTCCGGTAACCGATAGGTTAAATAGGGGGGGACATGCTCGATTTCCTGGCACAAGGACAGTGGCTCACGGTGGTGCTGGCACCCGTCTTGGCGGCTGGGCTGACCAGTGCGTTGATGCTTCCAGCCGCGCGTTGGGGCTTGATCGATCACCCTGGGCATCGCAAGGTGCATGACTATCCGACCCCGGTGGTGGGCGGCCTGGCCATGCTGCTGACCCTGCTGATGCTGCAGGCAGTGGTCGGCCACGTGCCCTTCGACAGTTGGAGCCTGCTGATTGCCTTGCTGCTGGTTACAGCCATCGGCGTGGCGGACGATGCGCACGAACTCAGCCACCGCGCCAAATTCGTTGCCCAGGCCCTGGGTGCCGTCGTGATCGTTTCCGGCACATCAGTCTGGGTGACCAGTCTGGGGGACCTGGTGGGGCTCGGCGCCATCGATCTGGGGAAATGGTCGCTGTTGGTGACGATCATTGCATTCGTCGGTGTCATGAATGCAATCAACATGATCGACGGTCTGGACGGGCTTGCCGGCAGTGTCTCAGTGGTTCCGGTCATGTTTCTGGCGTTCCTGGCAGCGGCCGGGGATGCGTCAGGGATGTTGTTCGAACTGTTGCTGTTTGCCGGAACGATCCTCGGCTTCCTGTCGCTCAACGTCAGACTCGCCGGACGCCGCAAGGCGCTGGTTTTCATGGGCGATACCGGCGGCATGGTGATCGGGATGCTGCTGGCCTGGTATTCCATCAAGCTCGCCGGGTCATCTGCATCCGCGATCAATCCGATTACTGCTGTATGGATTCTGGCGGTGCCACTGCTCGAAATGGGCAGCGTCATGCTGCTGCGCTTGTCCCAACGAAAAAGTCCCTTTCACGCGGATCAACAGCACATGCACCACGTCCTGCTGAAGGCAGGTTATTCAGTGAATCAAGTGGTGGCGATCAAGGTGGGCTTTTCATTGATGTTTGGCATGATCGGCATCGCAGCCGAACGCTACGGCGTTCCAGAGGCGGTGATGTTCTTCGGATTCCTCGGGCTCTGGGGTGGCTACGTAGTCGGATTGGCGAACCCGAAAGGCCTGCAGGTGATCGCCCGGCGCCTGATTCGGCCCCTCTCTGTGCGATCCGACTCCGGTCTGGCATGAAGTCGACTGCAAAATTAGGCTGTTTTTTGCTGTCGTTCTGGCTGGCGCTTGCATCCCTGCACGCGGCGGTGCCGACCAAGGCCAAAGCAAGTGCCAAACCAGGCACCACGGCAAAAGCTGACGCCAAGGCCAAAGCCAAAGCGAAGTCCAAGGCTAAATCCAAGGTCAAGACCAAAGCGATCCAGGCAAGCCGCACCAGGAGTTCGGCGCGTCTCCTGGGTTTCGATCCTGCGGACGAAAGCAGCCTGGATGCCGAAGTCGCCGCCGCACGCCGGATACTGGCCGCCAACCCCCGCGATATAGAGGCGCGGGAACGCCTCGCTCGCGCTGCGGTGGCGCTCATCGACTTGTTGCTGAATGCGGAGGCGGTGGGCGATTCGATGAAAGCCGAGCGCCTGTCGCAGAAACTCCGTGAGGATCTGCACGACACGGGTTGGCGCATACAGAAAATGTCGCAGAAAGGCGATCTGCGGGCCAGTCAGGCCACCGCTGTACTTCTTGGTCGCGGCATCCTGCTGCAAAAGGATGCGGAAAAATCCTGCACCGAATTTCTTGCGGCCGCGGAGCAGTTGGCGCCAGCCGCCTGGCACGCGGCTCAATGCATGATGGAGACATCTTCCGACAAGGCCTGGGTGCTAATGGACCGTGCCGCCGGGAGAGGACACGCGACCGCGCAGGAATGGATGGGACGTCGCTGCCTGGGTGAGTTCGGGGCCGAAGAGAAGGACTTTGCCTGTGCCAGGGCTTACTTGGCCCAATCCGCCAGCCAGGGCCGGTCCCGGGCCCAGACTCTGCTGGCCTATCTGCTGATGAACGGCCAAGGAGGGCCCGTCGATGTGTCCAGGGCCACGCGTCTTTACAAACTGGCAGCGGAGCAGGGGGATGTCGACGCGCAGAACAATCTCGGCGAGATTCATGAAATGGGCCGTGGCACGACTGTGAATCTGGATGAAGCCTTGATTTGGTACGAACGTGCTGCGGAACGCGGGCTGGGGTCGGCCCAGTTCAATGCCGGCCGGCTTTGGGCCGTCGGGGTCGGTGACCGCAAGAATCCCGCGAAGGCGCGCGCCTTGCTTGTTCAGGCCGAAGCCAATGGCGTTGCCCAGGCCCGGCAGGTACTTGAATGGCTCGATCGGCGGAGCCCGCCGGCGCCGGATGCATCCGCCAAGAAGGCACCTGCGGCAGTCGGTGCGACGAACAAGGATTGAGAGGCGTATAATCCCGCCTCCGTTCCAGCAGGCGACAGCATGAACCGACTCTTCCTCGCGCTGGTAGCTTACTTCCTTGTCTTTGCAAGCGCTGCTGCGGCTGGCGACGCCGACGGACTGCGTCCGCAGCGCTTTGCCTACCACCCTCTGGTGTTGGACGAAATGGGCCCCGGACTCAGTCCCGAAGTGCAACGCGGTCCGGTCGCCGATGGCAGTCGCGCCTACTTGCTCGATATCAGCGAAGACGAATTTGTCGGCAAGCCGGAGCGCATCGTACGCAATGTTTGGGACCGCATCCGATATGGGTTTGCCATGCCGCCATTGCGGGGTCCCTTGGTCGCCGAGCGCGAAATCTGGTACGGCCAGCGCAAGGACCTTGTCGCCAATATCAGCCATAAAGCCAGGCGTTATCTCTTTCACATAGTCGAAGCGGTCGAAAAGCGCGGCCTGCCTATGGAGTTGGCGCTGTTGCCCATCGTTGAAAGTGGATTCGAACCGGGGGCGTTATCGACGGCGCAGGCCGCTGGCTTGTGGCAGTTCATTCCGGGCACGGCGCAGCGTTATCGGCTGAAACTCACCGAGCACTACGATGCCAGGCGCGACATCGTGGCTTCGACCGAGGCCGCATTGGATTACCTGGAGTTCCTGCATGCCATGTTCAATGATTGGCAACTCGCACTCGCCGCCTATAACTGGGGTGAAGAGGCGGTTCAGCGGGCCATTCAGCGCAATCAGGCAAGGGGCCTGCCGACCGATTACGAAAGCCTTACCGTGCCGGAGGAAACCAAATACTACGTGCCGAAGCTGATGGCGGTCCGGAACATCGTGATGAGCCCGGAGCTGCACGGAGTCGAACTGGCGGACATCCCGAATACTCCTTATTTTGGTGGAATCGACGTTCCCATGGCGCTCGACCTTCAGTCCGTGGCGCGCCTCGCCGGCGTGCCGGCCGCTGAAGTCTTGGCATTGAACCCGTCGCACAATTCCTCGTTGATCTCCGGCAAGGGCAAGCCGGCGATACTGCTGCCGACCGATCGGATCAAGGCGTTTGCCCAGAAAATAGCCGACTTCGCGGTAAAGCCCCGCGAAATTCGCAAACGGAATTCACGCGTCGGCGTTCAGAAATCGCTGATAGGTTTCGATTTGCCGGTGGCAAAGCCGTTATGAGGGGATGTAGGGAAGCGTGCGCGGCATTTTGCCTGCTTCGCGTCCTGGTCACAGGGCAGGCCTCTGCCACCGAGCCAGAAAAGCCGGCACTGAGTTATGAGCAAGCCGAGGATCGGGCCGGCTTCATTGCCTTGGTAAGAAAGGCCCGGCGGGGCGATACGGAATCGCAGTGGCAAGTCGGGCAGACCTACGCCCGGATAGGTGAACCGGCGCGCGCCTTGCCCATGCTTCAGGCCGCTTCCGTCGCCAACCATCCGCGCGCAGCTGCGCTGTTGGGTTCGCTGCACGAAGAGGGGCGTGGTACCGCGAAGAGCCGCGAAGAGGCCATGCGCTGGTATCGGCTGGCCGCCGACCGCGGCGAACCGCAAGCCATGGCCGCACTCGGCCGCTTGTTGCTGCAGGATCGCGGGCCCGAGGCACGCGAATCAGCCTGGCAGTGGTTGCGGCAGGCCGCCCGCCTGGATGATCGCGACGGCCAATATCATCTCGGCAGGTTGCTGGCCCAGCCCGGCGTGGCGCACGACGATACCCAGGCGTATCAACTATTCGTTAAGGCCGCTGGTCAGGGGCATGTCGGCGCCCAGGTGGCGGCAGCGATCCACCTGTTGGCCGGCCGTGGGGTGGCCAGGGACAAGAAGGCCGCTGCCGACTGGTTGCAGCAAGCTGCAAAAGCCCAGGATCCTGTCGCGCACTACCTATTGGCGCGCACGCGCGAAGGCGCTGCGGATAGTGATCGCGATGCGGTGCGCAATTCCTATCGAATTGCAGCAACTGCCGGCCATCGCGAGGCCCAATTTGCCTTGGGCGCGGTCCTGGCGAAATCTCGTGTGGAGCCAGAGCGCAAGGAAGCCGTCGGATGGTTTGCCAAAGCCCATGAAGCCGGCCATCGGGCCGCCACGAATCGATTGGGTGAGATTTACCGCGATGGATTTGTGGTTTTACAACAACCCGACAAAGCAAGAGGTTATTTCAAGCAGGCCGCTGAAGACGGTGATGCGAATGCCATGTACAATTTGGCGCAAATGCTGAACGAAGGTTCGGGGGGGCCGCGGGATACCGATCAGGCACTGAAGTGGTATACGCGGAGTGCCGAGCAAGGGCATCAGGAAGCAATGGCGGTGGTGGATGGTCTGCTGAATAGTTCGGTAAAGACCTCGTCTCTGAGCTTGAAGGGGTTTTGGCATTAAGCTAAGATTGTTTTTGGTCGTGGCGTTTTAGCCACACGAGCACATTGGGTGTGTAATTTCCGATTGACTGCTGGGCAATCTCGCGTATTCTCGCGAGGAAGTGACACAGTTTTAAAGGGTAATCTCATGAAGTTAATACAACTCATTGTTGCATCAGCGATTTATGCGATTTCCCTTTCATCGCATGCGGCTTTTGTGGCGAACATGAACAGCGGTCAGATTCGGGCTGAGGTTGCGGCACAGCAGGCCGCCGGCCAGGATGTTTCGGCGATCGTCGCGAGCGCCGCATCAGCAGGTCTGAACATGAGCTCCCTGATTTCGGTTCTGGTCACGGTATCCGGCATTGATCAGGCAGCGGCGGTGACTGCGGCGGTACGCGCCTCGCCGGCGGCAGCGGCGGCCATCGCGGCAGCGGCGGCCACAGCGGCTCCGGCGGCAGCGGCGACGATTGCGGCAGCGGCTGCAACAGCGGCCCCGGCAGCGGCAGCGGCCATCGCTTCGGCAGTAGTTGCGGCGGTTCCTGCTTCGGCAATGGCGGTGCAGGCGGCAGTGGTTGCCGCAGTTCCGTCATCCGCCACGGTGGTAGCGGCTGCGGTTGCGGCCGCTCTACAAACAGTTACGGTCCTGAGCAGTCCTGTCGCCACACCGACCACGACGACGCTGTGCTCAGTCAGCTGCAGTTGAGCGCCAGTTTTACGATTTCAAACATTGGGATAGTGAAGATGAAAAAAAATATGCGACTTGATACCAGCCTCCTCAGCGCCGCGATTGCATCGCTGTTCGCTGCCACCACGATGCCCGTAGCCGCGCAGGAGGCGGGCTTCGGCAAGCCGGCGGGAATTCCCTGGGGCCCGGTGACGGTCTATCCCGAAGCGGACTTGACCTTCAAGTCGAACGACAACATCTATTCTCAGGCAAACAACAAGAACAGTTCGAACATCACTGTTATCGCGCCGAAGATAAAGCTGGAAGCCAAGGACGGTCCGCACACCTACGACGCCACTTACAGGGTCGAGCACGGTTCCTACAGTAGCGCTTCGTCGGCAAACTACACCGATCAGGGCCTCACCGGCAATGCCACCTGGGTATTTTCCGGGCGTTCCGGCCTGAAGCTTACGGCCGAATATCTGCAGGGTCATGACGATCAGGGTTCCGTGCCGGGGGCTACCACCCACGCCAACCCCGACAAGTGGCACCAATCGACGTTCAAGGGCCTCGCAGGGTTTGGCGCCGAAGGCGCACAGGGCCGCATCGAGCTGGATGGTGGTTTGGTCTCGAAGCGCTACGACAATTTCAAGTCGGATGCCTTCGGCAATCCGGACAACACCAAGCGCGACCGTGACGATTCCACGATCGGCGCCACCTTCTTCTGGCGCGTCATGCCGAAGACGCAACTGCTGTTCCAGGCCACTCAGACCAAAGTGGATTACAAGCTGGCCTCCTTTACCGGCGTCGGCGGCGTTCCCAACTGGACCACGCTGGACAGTACCGATCGCAGGTTCCTGGTGGGCGTGACCTGGGAAGCCGCTGCTAAGACCACCGGCATATTCAAGGTCGGTACCATGAAGAAGGATTTTTCCGACGGCAGCCTTCGTGATTTCTCCGGATCGAGCTGGGATGGAACAATCAAATGGAGCCCGCTGACCTACTCCAACTTTGACTTCAATACCGGTAGAAGCACCAACGAAGCGACGATCGGCAATGCCTCGATCGACAGCAAGTACGGTGTCGCCTGGAACCACGCCTGGAACAGCCGGCTTTCCAGCGTCGTCACCTACAGCAACACCAAGACCGACTACCAGTACAACGCCGGTGTGGCAACGCCGCAAACCGACAAGATCAACGCCTACGGCCTGAAGCTGAATTACCAATGGACACGCAACTTCAGGGTCGGCGCGGGTTATGATTACACGGACAAGGACTCCAATGTCGCTGCTTTCTCCTACAAGCGCAACATCTACAGCGTGTTCCTCAACGCCGCGATCTGACGCCGGCGCGCTAGTCGTCCTGTAAGTCCTTTGATAGAATTAGAGGGGGGATATTCCCCCCTCTAATTTTTTGCGTTGCTTATCTTCTTGAGAGGCTTTTTTCAATGAGCGGACTGTACAAATGCCTGCTGCTGGCAGGCTTTTGGATAATGTCATTCGCATCGATTGGGCAGACTGCGACAAGCGGTCAAAGTCTTTTGTCGTCCTATCGGCTGGCGTCCGGCGATGTGGTCAGCATCCGCGTGCTGGGTGAGGATGACCTGAAGCGCGAAAAAATCCGCCTGAGTGATGCCGGCACCATCTCCTTTCCGATTATTGGCGAGATCAGGGTGCTGGGAAAACGCGTCGCCGAACTGGAGGCCCTGATCGCCGACGGCCTGCGCGGGAAATATCTACTCAATCCCGTGGTGTCGGTCACCATCGAAGAGTATCGTCCTTTCTTTGTCAATGGCCAGGTCGAAAAATCCGGCGCTTATCCATTTCTGCCGGGCCTGACCATACGCAAGGCGATTTCGCTGGCCGGCGGCTTCAAGGAGCGCGCGTCGAAAGAGAAAATCTTCGTGATTCGCGAGGACGACAAGACGCAGACCCCGGTCAAAGTCGATCAATCCACTCTCGTGAATCCGGGAGACATCATTACCGTTGAAGAGAGCTTTTTCTGACCATGAATCATCCCGCGGCACCAGTTCTTCCGGCTGCTCCTGTGCAAGTGCAGTCCGTATACGTCCCGTTCGACAGGCCTGAGCAGGACGCCGACCGCCTGGCCGAACAGTTGCGGTTCTGGCGCCGCAGCGTTTCAAAGCATAAGTGGAGCGCCTTGGGACTGGCGGCGGCCATTGCGCTGGTAACGATGCTGGTGGTCTATTCGATTCAGCCGACCTACCGCTCTACCGCGACGCTGATGCTGGAATCGAACAAGAGCAAGGTGGTCGGCATCGAGGAAGTCTACAGCTCGATGAGCAGCAACCGCGAGTACTACCAGACCCAGGCCGAGATCCTCAAGTCGGAAGAACTGGCCCGTCGCATCGTCAGCAAGATGAAGCTGGTGGATCATCCCGTGATGGATCCGCGTCAGCAGCAGGACAGCGGTTTCTCGCTCAAGAAGCTGGTGCCGGCGTCCTGGTTCGGCGAGGACGATTCCGAAAAATTCAGCCCTGAGAAACTCCAGGCTGCGGTAGTCGGCCGCTTCAAGAGGGAACTGACGATCGAACTGGTACGCAACAGCCAGCTGATCAAGATCAGTTATGAGAGCCCGGACAAGGAATTCGCCGCCAACGCCGCGAACTGGGTCGCCGATGGCTTCATCGAGGCGGACATGGATGCGCGGCTGGCAATGACCCAGAAAGCCGGCGCGTGGTTGACCGAGCGCCTGACAGGCCTGCGCAAGAAGCTCGAAGAATCGGAGCGGGCCTTGCAGCAGTTTCGCGAGCGCGAACGCATCATCGACGCCAAGGGCGTGGCGCAAAGCGGGGCATCCCGGCAGCTCGAACAGCTTTCCGAAGGTTTGGTTTCGGCTCGGCAGAAACGGGCTGAGGCCGAGGCAGCGTACCAGCAGGTGCAGGGTGCGCAGAAATCCAAGCTGGATATAGAATCGATCCCGGCCATCCAGAAAAGCTCGCTCTACGTCCAATTGAAGGGCGTGGAGACAGCTGCCGAGAGCAAATTGGCGGATGCCGCCAAGAAATACGGCCCCGATCACCCCAAGCGCCAGACCGCGGATGCGGAGTTCCGCGCAGCGCGCGACAACACCAAGCGCCAGATCGACACCATCGTCACCAGCATCACCAAGGAATACGAACTCGCCCGCGCCCAGGAATCGTCGGTGGAGCGCGCGTTGGCGCAAAGCAAGGGCGACATTCTCGGCATGAACCGCAAGGAATACGAACTCGGCGTACTCGAGCGCGAAGTGGCCTCGAACAAGAGTCTGTATGAGATGTTCACCACCCGCATGAAGGAAACCAACGTCGCCGGTGACCTGCAGTCGCCGATCGCCCGCGTCGTCGATCCTGCCGTGGTAAGAGCAGCGCCTTATAGCCCGAAGAAGGCAAGAATCATAGGCATCGCCGCGGTAGTCGGGCTGATCCTCGGCATCATGTTGGCATTGCTGCTCGAATACCTCGACAACACCATCAAGACTGCCGAGGACGTCGACACCAAGTTGCGTCAATCGATGCTGGGACAATTGCCGCGCATCAAGGGCAAGGTCGAGGCAGGTGATCTGCAGATTGCCTTCATCAAGGACAAGGACCCCGGGTTTTCCGAAGAGATACGCTCGATTCGTACCGGCGTCATGCTCTCCTCGATCGATGCACCGCACAAGGTATTGCTGGTGACATCGTCGATTCCGGGCGAAGGCAAGACCTCGGTGGCGACCAATATCGCGCTCGCCCTCGGCCAGGTGCGCAAGGTCTGCTTGATCGATGCCGACATGCGGCGTCCCACGGTGGCAAAAGTGCTCGGCGTTAATTCCAACAGCAAGGGTCTGGCGAATCTCGTCTCGGGTTCCGACCCGACCTCGGAATGCATGCATTTCAACAAGGAACTTGGCATTCATATCATTCCCAGCGGCGTGGTACCGCCGAATCCGCTGGAACTGCTGTCTTCGATTCGCTTTGCCGAGGCGATGAAGTGGCTGGAAGAGAGCTTCGACGTCGTCATCATCGACAGCCCGCCGCTGCAACTGGTCAGCGATCCGCTGATCCTGGCGCAGTATGCCCACTCGGTGATCTACGTGGTCAAGGCGGATTCCACGCCCTACCAGGTCGCGCTGGGCGGTCTCGATCGCCTGCGCGAAGCCAAGGCCCATATTCTGGGTGTCGTGATCAACCAGATCGACCGCGAAAAAGCCGATCGCTATTACGGGTACGGAAAATACAGTGCCTACGGCTATGGTAAGAAATATAGCTACAGCAGCGGGTATTCTTCCACGAAGGCGTGATTGACCTACATTGCCACCTGCTTCCCGGTATCGATGACGGTCCGGAAGACCTGGCAAGCGCTTTGCGCCTCGCGCGGCATGCCGTCGCAGCGGGAGTACGCACTTCCGTCGTAACCCCCCACATGCATCCGGGCCGCTACGCCAATCGGGCCGCCAATATCCGCGCAGCCGCAGCCAACTTCCAGCAGTCGCTCGATGCCGAAGGCATTGCGCTGGAAATACGATGCTCGGCCGAGGTGCGGCTCGATCACGAGATCCTGTCCTGGGTCGGCGAAGAGCAGATTCCGTATCTTGGCCACTGGCAGGGCGAGCGTGTCATTCTGCTCGAACTGCCCCATAGCCATGTACCGGTCGGTGCGGACAAGCTGGTCGTCTGGCTGCTGAAGCAGGGCATCCGGCCGATGATTGCCCATCCCGAGCGCAATAAGGACGTCCTGCGCAGCATCGACAAGTTGCTGCCCTTTGTCCGGCTGGGCTGCCTGCTGCAAGTCACGGCGGGTGCGGTGGCCGGGACCTTTGGCGAACACGCGCAGGCGCGCGCGGTCGACTTGCTGTCGCGCGGTTGGGTCACCGTGCTCGCCTCCGACGCCCACAACATGGATGCCAGACCGCCCGAACTTGAACCAGGACGCGTCGCCGCAGCGAAGATCGTCGGTGACGAGGAATCCTGGAAACTGGTTCGCGACCGCCCGGCCGAGATCATCGGCAAAGCCTCGCCATGAATGCCCATCGTACACCCGCCCCCCATAGGGCCGACTTCAGTCGGCCAGCCATCCCCCCCAACCGCGTCTTCCCCCTGATTTTGCTAGCTGCCTTCCCCTTTGTCATTTTTGGGGCGGCGCAACGCGGCCTGGCCGACGTGGTGGCGCAGGAACCTCGCTACCAGATAGAGCGCTGGCGTGCCGGCAAATGGGTGCCTGACCAATTCAAGCTCGACGCGATGCAGGCCGACCTGAGCAAGGCGCGCGGCCTCGACCCGAACAATCCGAACCTGCTCGAAGACCTCGGACGCTTCCATGCCGTTCGCGTCGAGCGCGGACAGGCATACGACCCGGAGGTGCGCGCCATGCGGCAGCAAGCCCTGGCCCGGTTCCGCCAGGCGCTGGAGCGGCGTCCGACCTCGGGCCATGCATATGTCAATGTAGCGCTGATGAAGTATCGGCTGGGCGAGATCGACCAGGAATTCTCCGGATCGCTGCAGCAGGCCATGCGTCGCAGCCCTTGGGAACCACAGGTGCAACTGATCGGCATCGAACTCGGCCTCGCCACCTGGCAGGCCCTTGCCGAGCCAGCGCACGAAGCCTTGAAACAAGCCATACTAGCCCAGGCCCAGTGGCAACTGATCAACCAGAAACCCGTCCTGCAGTCCCTGCTTAAACGCTACCGGCGCTCCGACCTGGCTCATCTCCTGTAGAGACGACTTCAGTCGGCCAGGGTGGATGGCGCGCTGAAGTCCGTCCACATCCCCCCTACATCCGCCTATCCCCACCCCGTACCGTCGCCGCCACCCAGGCCAGCGCCAGCATCACCGTCATGGTCAGGGCATTGGCGGGTATCTGCATGTTGAAATCGACAGTGCTGTGGATCGCCAGCCAGCAAACGGCCAGCGTCACGCCGAAGGCCGTGCCGCGCATCAGCGGGTCGTTGCGGCGTCGCAGCGACTGCAAAGCCTGCCAGGTCGCCAGCGCCACGATCAGCGCGCAGAGTCCGAGGCCGATCACGCCGGTCTCCGCCCACAACTGCAGGTAATCGTTGTGCGCATGATCGTAGAAGCCGGTAATACTCTGGCTGCTATATGCGGGGAAGGTCACGTAGTAGCTTCCGGCACCCGAGCCGGTCAGCCAGTAATCCTTGGCATAGATGACCGTCTGCCGGTCCACTTCGTCGCGGTGCTCGGCGGGCAACGGATTATCGGCGTTGGTCGTGACTTCGGTCTGCTGGATGCGCTTGGCCACCTGATCGACGCCGAACCAGGTGCCGACGATCAGCAGATCCAGCGCCACCACGCTCGCCAGAAACAGCAGGGTCGATCGCGGCGCATTGCGCATCAGCAGCAGGCCAATGGCGCCGACGATGAAGGTTCCCGCAAAGAAAGCCGTGTTGCCCATGCGCGAACGGGTCAGCACCAGGCCGATCACCATAATGATCAGGTAAAGACGCAAACGTGTCTTTTCGCCGAGCAGCAAGCGCACGATGGACCGCAGGCGCTGGCGCCAACTGTGGATGGCTTCGCCGCCCAGCTTGGAAATCATCAAGCCGATGCCCGCGGCCAGACACAAGTTCAGATAGCCGGCCAGGTGATTGCGATTGACGAAGGTTCCCGTCGCCGTTCCCTGGCCGACGAATTTCTTGATCAAGAAGCCATATTCGAGGCCCGACAGCACCATCACACTGGCATACAGCGCCTGCAGCGTGCCTGAAATCACCAGGGTCTTGAGTAGCAACTCCAGGCGTCGTCGCGAATCGACCAGCAACAGCGTCAGGCAGAACATGCAGCCATAGGCCAGGCTCCTGAACCAAAAATCGCGCGCCGCGTGCGGATCGACGCTTAAGGTCAGCGTGTCGGCAAGCGGATGCTCCAGCACGCCGGCGGCAAGCGCATGTGCCTCATGGGCCCGCGGCGACAGGATCTGGATCCAGTCGGCGGGCAGGGGTGTGAACTGCAATCCGAGGTAAAGCAGCCACAAGGCACCCGTCGCCAGTGCCCAGCGCGCGCGTCGAAACGCGTCGGTGAGGCCGCATCGTCCGATCAGGTAGCCCGCCAGCCAGAACATCGCCAGCAGGCCGGCACCGACCACCAGAATCGCCCAGGCCCAGGTTCGATTGCTGCCAAGCGGCAGGGGTGCCCATGCCAGGAGCAGCAGCAGGCCGTGAAAAAGCGGGTTCATGGCAGGCGAGGAGGCAGTTGCGGGGCAGAACGGCAAAACAAAATCGGGGCCGGAGCCCCGATTCTATCGCCTCGACACCACCGAGTCGCCAATCTAGGAGGGCGATGCGGTGACGGTAGTGGTCGTGGTCGGCGTCGTGGTTGGTGGTGGTACGAAGAGGACCTCCGTCTCCGTCGTGCTCGACGCTGGGGTGGTCGTCGTGATACTAACTGTGATCGACGGATCGGGCGTAGTAACGGGCGGCAGGCCGACACCCTGACCCTGACTCGGCGGAGCGGTGCCGGCACTGGACGGAGCACCGCCTTGCACAGCAGTCTGCTTGGCTTGCTGGTCAGCTATGGTCGCAGTTCTCACGGCCAAGGTCGCAGCCAATGCCGCATCCTGAACTGCCTGCTTTGCTGCTGCGAGTTCTGCGGCTGCTGCTGCTTTCTGTGCGTCGGTTGCCGCTGCGGCTTTCTTTTCTGCGTCGGCAAGTTTCTTGGTCTTGTCCTTGAGATCAGCCACGGTCTTGACCAGTTCTGCCGAAGCCTTCAGTTCGACGGGTTGAGTACCAGGGGTGATCAGCAAACCCAGGGGCGTCACGGTATTTACAGTCGCCCGCGCAATCTGGCCGACAGGCACTGGAGTGCCAGGGGCTCCACCGGATGGTGCCGTCACCGCTCGGCCGGGGGTAACCGTCGCTGTAACACCCGCACTGGCGAAACTGACGGTGCCGTCCTGAACCGTCGCCAACACGTTTCCATTGTCATCGACGAAAGTGATGACATCGGTACCGCGGATGCCGATGGTAGCGGTGCCCGCCCTCAGGGAAATGGCTTCGCGGCGCGTGCCGCCGATGACTCCGGTGATATAGCGCATGCCACCGCTCAGTAGTGCTAGAACCACGTTGCTGTCGGCGACACGGGTTTTGTTGTACTGGTAATTGACGATGCTGAAACGGGAACCTTTCTGTAGGCCGACGATCTGGCCGTCCTCGAACTTCAACGTCGCGGTTCCCGCGCTGACGTTGACTTCGTCGCCCGTTTCAAGGATTGATCCGATCTGGATCGCCCGCGAGACACCTTTTGTGGATGCGCGGGCCTCGCCATCAAGCGCATGCACATACGCTGCCGGAACAGCAAACACCGCGCCGGAAACCAGCAACAGCAGCAATCCGAGAATTCGTTTCATCTTATATGCTCCGTAGGATGGCCAACGCTGCCGATTATACCGAATGACCCTTTTGCCACAATGAAAATTAGAGCACGATGCGACCCCATTTCCATCTATGCGATAACTGGCTTCGGCATCTGCAGGCGGGTGGTCATGACAAGATGTTGATTGCGAGATCGGACCTTTTGACTCCTTGGGAGGGCAACCATGACCACGAATGGGCGTAATCCGAAGTTGTCTGTGGTGGAAGCGGTCGCGGGCGCCCACGACCTGACGAAGGCGCTGAAGAAGGAAGCGCTGCGGGAAGTATTCGAAGGTGAAACGACCGAGTTTCTGGAAGCGGAACCGGGGGGAACTCGCCGAGGCCCGAGGCGGGTATCGGCTGGGCTATTACGGCCGAAATCTGGTCACCCGGATCGGCCAGCTCGAATTGCAGGTCTTGAGGGATCGCAGCGGCGAGTTCTCCACCGGGCTCGTTGAGCGCTGCGCGCGCAACGAGTAAGCGCTGGTCGCGGCACTGGCGGCGAGGTAGATGCAAGTTGTCTCCATCCGCAAGGTCAAGGCCGTCACCGAGGAACTGTGCGGTCACAGTTTTCCGGCCAGCACCATTAACAATGGGCTGGACTGGGCATTGGCGGGGTTTGGCAACCGGCAACTGGAAGAGCTCTATGCCCATCTGGTTCTTGATGCGCGCCAGGAACGGGTGCCGGATGGCGGCGGAATTGTCCATCAGGCTGTGCTCATCGCCATCGGCATCAATTGGGAGGGCAAACGGCAAGTGCCAGAAGCTGGCGGACAGGGTCGAGCGCCACCTCATCGAGACGCTGACTTTCTACCGATTACCGCCGGCGCGCCGCAATCACCTGAAGAGCACGAACATGGTGGACCGGCTGAATGAGGAGATCAAGCGCCGCACGCTGGTGGTGCGCACCTTCCCGAATACCGAATCCTGTCTGCGGCTGATCCGAGCCTTGTGCATGGAGAACCACGCAGCCTGGCTGGAGGACAATCGGCATCAGAATCAGGCAATTACCTGAACGGCATATCCGCACAACCTGACGCACACAACTGGGCGCGACAAGCTGCAACGCTCCCGCGTCAGAATAGGTGTCGGTGGAATGGTAGTAAAGGTATCACGCCCTACGTGTATAGCGAATTGTCTGCAAGGAGAACACATGCTTGCCATACGTCTGCCCGATTCGATTCGTGATATCCAGGATCGCCGCATCGACGTCCGAGCATTGCGCATCGACAATCGGCGCGAGGTTTATCGATCGAGATCTGCCGCACCCTGCAGGGCCGACTTCAGTCGGCCGCGACGCGGATGGCGGGCTGGAGCCCGCCCCACGCTACACCCTAGGCGCCCTTGTTGCCCAGCATCGCCTTGAGGTTGGCAAACGGTGAGTGCGTGGCCGCCGTGGTGCCAGCGCCAACTCCTGGACTTCCTGCCGCTTCGAGTTGCCGCTGATGTTCGTTGTCGTGGCAGTAGAGGCACAGCAGCTCCCAGTTGCTGCCGTCGGACGGATTGTTCTGGTGGTTGTGGTCGCGGTGATGCACCGTCAGTTCGCGCAGGTTGGCGCGGGTGAATTCGCGGGCGCAGCGGCCGCAGATCCAGGGGTAGATGTTCAGGGCCTGCTCGCGGTAGCCCAGGTCGCGCGCGTCGGCGGCGCGGCGGGCATCGGCGACGATGCGGTCGAGCTTGTCTGACTTGGGGTCGGCCATGCGGACTACTTTTCCTGCAGGATGTTGTTCATCCGCTGCGCGCGGCTCTTGGATTCGGCCTTGTTGATCTCGGAGACCAACCGGCCGTAAGCCTCGCGTGCGGCTGCACCTTGCTGGGTGGCTTCGATGCTGCGGATGCAGCGCCAGCGTTTGCCGGTCTTGGTGACGATCAGTCGCATTTCGTCACGCGGGTGATGCGTGCGGCAGTGGTAGCAGTAGGTTGGTTCGTTAGCCATGGCGATGAGCTTGGATCAGGCGGTGACAGCCGTGATTATGCCTCCCCGGACGCAGTTTGTTCCGTCCTGCGCTAAACTCGCCCCGCACGGTCGAAGTGCTACCGCCCGTAGCTCATCTGGATAGAGCACCGGCCTTCTAAGCCGGGGGTAACAGGTTCGAGTCCTGTCGGGCGGGCCAATTCACGCGGCGCCATGGGCCGCAAGGGTCAGTGATGAAATCAACACGTTTTGCCGGCATCGACGATGCCAGGTCCAGAGTAGGGCAGGAGATCGGGGTCAGCGACTGGATGTTGATCGATCAGGAGCGCGTCAATGCCTTCGCCAGCGTCACCGGCGACGAGCAGTGGATTCATGTCGACGTCGAGCGCGCGAAACGCGAATCGCCGTTTGGCGGACCGATCGCGCATGGCTATCTGACGGTATCGTTGCTGGCCAAGTTCGCCGGGGAGTGCATCGCGGTCGAGGGCATCAAGCTGGCCGTGAACTATGGACTCAATCGGGTGCGCTTTGCCGCGCCGGTGAAGGTGGGCAGCCGCGTGCGCGCGCGCTTCGTACTGGCCGAACTGGAAGAGATACCCGGCGGCGCGCAAATCGTCTGGAAGGCGACGATCGAAATCGAGGGTGGCGAAAAGCCGGCCTGCGTGGCGGAGATGGTGACCCGCTGGTATTTCTAGTGCAGTGCTTGCGAAACGGCCAGTCCCTTGTAGGGCGGACTTCAGTCCGCCATCCACCCCGGCCGGCTGAAGCCGGCCCTACAGGGGTTACAGCACCCGGACGGTCGCCATGAGCCAACCCACCTACATCTGCGTCGCGCGCCATGGCGAAACCGACTGGAACATCGCCGGCATCCTGCAGGGCTGGACCGACGTGCCGATCAACGACCAGGGGCGCCGGCAGGCCTACGAGCTGGTCGGCGGCTTCTCGCATGCGGGGTTTGCCAAGGTCTATTCAAGTCCCCTGATCCGTTCGCGCGAGACCGCGGAAATCATTGCCCGCTCGCTGCGGCTGGAGCCCCCGACCTGTCACGACGGCTTGATGGAAAGGAATTTCGGGGCCATCCAGGGCATTCCCAAGTCGGAACTGGCGGACCTGAATCCGGTGCTGCTGCAGCAGATCCTCAAGCGAAACCCGGCAACCGATTTCGAGCAGGGCGAAACCATGGACGAATTCGCCGATCGCGTGCTTGCTGCGATCGTGAGCATTGCACGGCCGAATGCCGGCACGCGCATCCTGGCGATCACCCACGGCTGGGTCATGGACGTGATCACGCGGCACATCGCCGGCCTGCCGCGCACGGCGATTCTCAACATGAAGCGCAGGAACGGGGAGTGCGTCTGGCTGGAGGTCCGTGGGGAATCGATACGCCCGCTGTGAGCCGGGCCGTAAACGCAAAACGCGCCGAAAGGCGCGTCGTTGCTGGATGTATGGCGGAGAGGGAGGGATTCGAACCCTCGTTAGGATATTATCCTAAACACGCTTTCCAGGCGTGCGACTTAAACCGCTCATCCACCTCTCCGCATGGCTTGCTGACTACTGCTGCTTGAGCAGGGCGCGAATTCTAGCAGATCAGCCCTCGCTGTGCCGCAGCGAGAGGTCTATGGCGCGGATGTTCTTGGTCAGGCCGCCGATGGAAATGCGGTCGACGCCGGTTTCGGCGATGGCGCGCACGGTTTCCAGGCTGACGCCGCCCGAGGCTTCGAGTTCGGCACGCCCGGCGGTGAGGCCGACGGCCTGGCGCATCTGCGCCAGATCCATGTTGTCGAGCAGGACCATTTTCGCGTCGGCGTCGAGGGCTTCGGCGAGTTGTTCGATGGTTTCGACTTCGATCTGGACGAAGACCTCATTGCGGCTGATGGCCCTTGCCTGTTGCAGCGCGGCGGTCACGCCGCCGGCGGCCATGATGTGGTTTTCCTTGATCAGGATGCCGTCGTAGAGGCCCAGGCGATGATTGTGGCCGCCGCCGCAGGTGACTGCATATTTCTGCGCCAGGCGCAGGCCGGGCAGGGTTTTGCGCGTATCGACGATGCGTGCGCCGGTGCCGGCAATCGCATCGACGTAGTAACGGGTGGCGGTGGCGGTGGCGGAAAGCAGTTGCAGAAAATTCAGGGCGGCGCGCTCGGCGGTGAGCAGGGCGCGCGTGTTGGCGTCGATTTCGCACAGGGTCTGGCCGGCAGCAATGGTTTCGCCGTCGCGCGCATGCCAGCGGATCGCTGCCAGCGGGTCGAGACGGCGGAAGCAGGCGTCGAACCAGGCCGTGCCGGCCAGCACCGCATCCTCGCGACTGATCACCGTGCCGTGTGAACGCGTGGTGGGCGAGGTCAGCATGGCAGTCAGGTCGCCGCCGCCGATATCTTCGACCAGGGCGGCAAGCACATTGCGCTGCACTTCGGCGGCGAGCTGAAGGGGGAGTTCCATGAGGTTTGTTGCCCGTTTGTGAGTGCCGCGGATTTTAGCACTGGCGGTTCGGCTTACCCGAGGCGGGTGCAGGGCGAACAAGGACCGACTGAAGTCGGCCCTACAGGTTCCGCGATCGTGCCACGCTCAATGCATTTTCGCTCCGCGCTGGCTGAGCGTGGTCGATGGGGCGGCGAAGCTGTCGGCGCTGGACACGTCCCAGAACACTTTGAACACCGGATGGTCGGGCACTCCGGCCAACAGCTCGCCGGGCTTTGCCCAGTGGTGCAGCGCAGCCAGCGAGCGCACCTCGGTGGCCGAGACGCGGCGTATCACGTGCTCGGGGCCGAGCTCGCCGGGATGGCTGAGCCCTGCGGCGCCGAGCATTTCCTTGAGGGCGAGCAGCGTGTTGTGATGGAACTGGAACACGCGGTCCGACTTGTCCGGCACGTCGAGCGCGCGCATGCGTTTAGCATCCTGGGTGGTGACGCCGGTCGGGCACTTGCCGGTGTGGCAGGTCTGGGCCTGCAGGCAGCCCAGCGCGAACATGAAGCCGCGCGCGGAATTGCACCAGTCGGCGCCCATGGCCATGGTGCGCGCGATGTCGAAGGCGGTGACGATCTTGCCCGAGGAGCCGAGGCAGATCCGGTTGCGCAGGTTCACGCCGACCAGGGTGTTATGCACCAGCATCAGGCCCTCGCGCAGCGGCGCGCCGACGTGGTCGGTGAATTCCAGCGGCGCTGCGCCGGTGCCGCCCTCGCCGCCGTCGACGACGATGAAATCGGGGGTGATGCCGGTGGCGAGCATGGCCTTGACGATGGCGAACCATTCCCAGGGATGGCCGATGGCCAGCTTGAAGCCGACCGGCTTGCCGCCCGACAGTTCGCGCAGCCGGGCAATGAAGGCGATCAGTTCGCGCGGCGTCGAAAATGACGAATGCTTGGCCGGGGAAATGCAGTCGACGCCGATCGGCACGCCGCGCGCCTCGGCAATTTCGCGCGTCACCTTGGCGCCGGGCAGGACGCCGCCGTGGCCCGGCTTGGCACCCTGCGAGAGCTTGATCTCGATCAGCTTGACCTGGTCGAGGCGCGCGTTCTCGGCGAACTTGTTTTCGTCGAACTGCCCGCTGGCATCGCGGCAGCCGAAGTAGCCGCTGCCGATCTCCCAGGCCAGGTCGCCGCCGTGCTCGCGGTGATGGCGCGAGATGGAACCCTCGCCGGTATCGTGGAAGAAACCGCCGCGCTTCGCGCCCTGGTTCAGGGCCAGGATCGCGTTGGCCGAGAGGGCGCCGAAGCTCATCGCCGAGATGTTGAACACGCTGGCCGAATAGGGCCGGGCGCAGTCCGGTCCGCCGATCTTGATGCGAAAGTCATGGCTGGCGATGTGCACCGGCGCGATCGAGTGGTTGATCCATTCGTAGTGCGGCTCATAGACATTGAGCTGGGTGCCGAAGGGCCGCTTGTCGACGGCCTGCTTGGAGCGCTGGTAGATCACCGAGCGCTGGGCGCGGGAGAAGGGCAGCTCCTCGGAATCGGCTTCGAGGAAATACTGGCGGATCTCCGGCCGGATGTACTCGAAGAAGAAACGGAAATGGGCGAGCAGCGGGTAATTGCGGCGGATCGCCTGCTTGACCTGGAGGAAATCCACCAGGCCGACCAGGGTCAGCGCGCCGCACACCAGCGCCGGCCACAGCCAGAGCGAAGAGAGCGGCAGCAGCGCGAGGCAGCCGGCGCAGAGGATTGCAGCAATGCTCCAGGCCCAGTAGCGCTTCGGAACGATGTTTTCGAGAACCTGAAACATGGGCGCCCTCCCGCAATTTGTACGCTGCCGGACTACTTTACCTCATGCTTGACGTTTGAAGCGTTCCACCAGCGCGATCGATATGCTGCTGGCGGCGATCACGACGATGCCGGCCACCGACAACAGATCGGGCAGGTGGCGGTAGAACAGCCAGCCTAGCAGCATGGCCCAGATCAGCTGGGCGTAAAGGAAGGGCGACAGGAAGGAGGCGGCGGCGTAACGAAAGGCGCGGGTCAGCATCAGGTGGCCGGTGCCGCCGTATAGCCCTAGCGAAGCGATCAGCGCGGCGTCGATCCAGTCCGGCATCGGTCCGCCCCAGTACAGAGGGGCCGCCAGCGTCATCGATACGGTGCCCACCAGGGCCGTGTAGAACAGCATGGTGACGGTGTTCTCGGTCGGCGAGAGCTGCCGCGTCTGGATCTGGTAGATCGCATAGCAGGCGGCGGCCAGCGACATCCAGACGATGCCGGGCAGGTTCAGCGCGCCGCCCGGGCGGGCGATCAGCAGGGCGCCGCAGAAGCCGGCGATGACGGCGATCCAGTGCGCGCCGGAGATCGATTCCTTGAGCAGCCAGTGCGAGAGGATCACCACCACCAGCGGCGTGACGAAGAGGAAGGCCGTGCTCTCGGCCAGCGGCATCATGGAGAAGCCCATCATCGAAAAGCCGGTGGTGCCGACCAGCATCAGCGCCCGCGCGATCTGGGCCATGGGGCGCGAGGTGGCGATCAGTTGCAGGCGCATCGAGGGCGCGAGGAAGATCAGCATCATCAGGCAGTGGAAGGTGTAGCGGCCCCAGACCATCATCGGTATCGGGTAGGTCTGCGACAGATGCTTGGAGGTGGCGTCGAGCGCGGCGAAGCACAGCGTCGCGCCGAGCATCAGCAGCACGGCGAAGCCGACCTTGCGGCGGGCTTCAGACATTCGTTGCGATGAGGCGATTGAGCAGTGTGCGTGCGGCCGGGATCAGCTCGCCGGCGGCAATGCCGATCGGGCCGTTGCCGGCGGCAGCGAGTGCTTCGGCGGCGGCGCCGTGCAGATGCACGGCCGCGGACAGGGCCGCGTCTGCCGGCCAGGCTTGCGCCAGCAGCGCGCCGACGAAGCCCGAGAGCACGTCTCCGGTGCCGCCCGAGGCCAGGCCCGGATTGCCGCGGGTGTTGATGCGCCAGCGCCCGTCGGGATGCGCGATGACCGTGCCGCAGCCCTTGAGCGCGACGTGGGCCTTGAAGCGCTGCGCCAGTTCCAGCGCGGCGGCGACGCGGTCGGCCTGCACGGCCTCGGTGCTGCTTGCGAGCAGGCGTGCGGCTTCGGCCGGGTGCGGCGTGATCACCGTGGCGGCGTCGCGGCGCGCGATGCCTGCGGCGAGCACCGGATGGGCGGCGAGCAGGTTCAGCGCGTCGGCATCGAGCAGCAGTGGAAAGTTGGCGCTGGCGACACGGCGAAGTATTTCAAGCGCCGCATCGGAGGTGCCGAGGCCGGGGCCGACCACGGCCACCGTGGCTTGCGCCAGGGCATTTTGCGGCGAGCGCAGCATCAGTTCGGGTTGCGCGGGATCGACCGCCAGCGTTTGCAGCAGGCCGACAAAGACGCGGCCGGCGCCGAGCTGCAGCCCGGCGCGCCCGGCCAGCAGCGCGGCGCCGCTCATGCCGGCCGCGCCGCCGATCACGGCCAGCGAACCGTAGCTGCCCTTGTGGCTGTTGCGCCGGCGCGGCCTGAGGCTGTCGCGGAAATCGTCCACGGAGAGCAGGGCGCCGGGCAAGCCGTCGAGCCTGAGGCCGAGATTGACCACGCTGACATTGCCGCAATGGTCGGGACCGTCGAGCGTATAGAGGCCCGGCTTGCCGCCGATGAAGCTCAGCGTATGCGTGGCGCGCACCGCGACGCCCAGCACGCGCCCGCTGTCGCCATCGAGGCCGCTGGGAATGTCCAGCGCCAGCACCGGGCCGGCGTAGGCATTGATGCGCGCGACGAGCTCGGCCCAGGCGCCTTCGATCGGCCGCGCCAGGCCAATGCCGAACAGGCCATCGACCACCAGGCCGTACTTGCCGGTGGGGATGGTGTCGCCGGCGCTGGCGACGACCACCTCGAATCCACGCTGCCGCAGCACCCGCGCCATGACTCGTGCATCGCCGCCGTTGTTGCCGGGGCCGGCGAGGACCAGCACCGGGGCGCGGCCATCCTTGAGCAGGCGCTGGGCGAACTCGGCCGCGGCCTGGCCGGCGCGTTCCATCAGCGGCGGCACGGCGCCGGCATAGCGGGTTTCGAGGTCGCGCAGTTCGGTGCTGCGCAGCAGGGCGGTGGACATGACGCGATTCTAACCTTCAGGCATGCGACGCAAGCGCCGGCAATGGCACGATGTCGTAGCCGGCCGTCACCAGCCCCTGACGCAGGTGCCGCGCAACCTCCACGGCATCGGGGCTGTCGCCGTGCACGCAGATGCTGCCGATCGGGGTCGGAATGCGCGTGCCGTCGACGGCGATCAGCGCGCCGGCATCGAGCATGGCCCGCACATGGGCGAGGCAGGCGGCGGCACCGTGGATCATGGCGTCGGCACGCGAGCGCGGCACCAGCTGGCCGTCGGGCAGGTAGGCGCGGTCGGCGAAGATTTCCTCGATCACGGCGAGGCCGGCTGCGCGTCCCGCGGCGACCAGTTGCGAGGCCGCCGGCGCCAGCAGGATCAGGCCGCGATCGATGGCGCGCACCGCGCGGCAGATGGTATCGGCCACGCCGCGATCGACGCAGGCGAGGTTGTTCAATGCGCCATGCGGCTTGACGTGGGTCACGTGCGCCGCTTCGAGCGCGGCGATGGCGGCCAGGGCGCCGACCTGGGCGGCGATCTGGTTTTCCACTTCGGTCGGCGACAAGGCCATGGCGCGGCGGCCGAAGCCCTGCAGGTCGGGATAGCTGGGGTGGGCGCCGATCGAGACGCCGCGTTGCTGCGCCAGGCGCAGCGTGCGGCGCATCACGTCGGGGTCGCCGGCATGGCCGCCGCAGGCGATGTTGGCGCTGGCGACGATGGCCAGCATGGCGGCGTCATCGCCCATGTGCCAGGGGCCGTAGCCTTCGCCGAGGTCGGCATTGAGGTTAATGCTGGGCATCGATGACTCCGTCGATCAGGTTGGCGGCGTAGAGGGCGTCGAGGTCGAATCCGGCGCGCTCCGGCACCATGCTTGCGATGCATTCTGCCAGTATCGCGGCGGCTTCGCGGCGGGCGGCGAGCGCCTGCGCCAGGCCGACTTCGACGAAGCGCAGGGTCTGGCCGGGCAGGGCGTGGCCCAGGCGCGGCAGGTCGGCCGCGATCACGGTGGCGATTTTCGGATAGCCGCCGACGGTCTGGCAATCGGCCAGCAGCACGATGGGGCGGCCGTCGCCGGGCACCTGGATGGCGCCGGGGGTGACCGCGTCGGAAATGATGTCGCTGCTGCGTGTGTGGGTCAGGCGCGGACCGTCGAGGCGCAGGCCCATGCGGTCGGCCTCGCGGCTGACGCGGAATTCGGCATCGAGGAAGGTCGCCCAGGCGGCATCGCTGAAGTAGTCGCGCTGCGGACCGGCGATGACGCGCAGGGGGCCGTCGGCCACACGCGGGGCTTGCGGCAGGCGCAGCAGCATCGGCGGGGCGCCAGCGCCAACTTTCAAGGAATCGCCGGCCTTGATGGCGCGGCCCTCGATGCCGCCGAATCCGGCGCGGGCATAGGTGGAGCGGCTGCCGAGCACGGCGGGCAGGTCGAAACCGCCCCGCACCGCGAGGTAGCCGATGCCGCTCTTGAGAAATCCGCAATCGAGGATTTCGTTTTCCGCCAGCGCCAGGCTGCGCCAGTTGCCGGCGGCACGCGACTGGCCGGCGACATCCTCGATGCGCGCCGAGAACTCGCCGGCCAGAGCGAGCGTGACCGGCTGTGTCGCACGCAGCCGCGGGCCGCGCAGGCGGATTTCGAGCGCCACGGTGGCCGGCGGATTGCCGGCCAGCGCGTTGGCGATCGCCAGCCATCCGGCATCCAGCGCACCCGACAGCGGCACGCCCAGATGTCGGTAGCCGGGCCGGCCGCCGTCCTGGAAGCTGGCCGGCAGCGGGGCGTCGAGGATTTCGATCATTGCGCCTGCCACGCTGCGGGTTCGATTTCGCGCGCCGCGACGGCGGCGGCGAGGCGTTCGAATTCGGCGCGGGCTATCGGCGTGAAGCGCACGCTGTCGCCGGGTGCCAGCAGCGCCGGACGGCCCACGTTGTCTACGTCGAACAGGCGCACCGGCGTGCGCCCCAGCAGATGCCAGCCGCCGGGACTTTGCCAGGGGTAGATGGCGGCCTGCGCGCCGGCGATGGCCAGGCTGTTGGCCGGCACCGCGGCGCGCGGCGTCGCCAGGCGCGGCAGACGCAGCCAGTCCGGTAGCTCGCCGAGATAGGGAAAGCCGGGCAGGAAGCCGATCAGGAAAACGCGCAAATCCGTCGCGCAGAGCGCCTCGATGATCTGCGCTTCGCTGCGCCCGGTGGCCTGTGCCACGGCCGCGAGGTCCGGTCCGAACTCGTCGCCGAAGACCACCGGGATCCGCCACCGTGTCGGACCCTGTCTGCCGGGAATTCCGCTTCGCGGGCCGGCAAGCGCCAACTCTTGCGCTTTTGCTTGCGCGCATTCCAGCAGGTGACGGGAGAGAAGTTCGCGATCCAGGCGCAGCGGATCGAAATGCACCGTCAGCGAGCGCCAGGCCGGCACCACGTCGCTGATGCCTTCGAGTTGCAGCGCCGCCAGCGCATCGCGTGCGGCGATGACCTGGGCATTGAGCGCCGGATCGATACGGTCGCCGAATTCGAGCGTCAGCGCGCCATCGCCGAGCGCAAGCAGGCGCGGGCTCATTGAACTACCCTCCTGTCGCTGCGCGACATCCTCCCCGGGGGAGGAGGAGCGCCCCCTTCGGGCGGCCGGGCGGGGGCGCTCATCCCACCATGCGTTGCGGCAGCCAGGTGATGATGCCCGGGAAGGCGTAGAGCAGACCGACTGCCGCCATCATCAGCACGAACGCCGGTGCCGCGGTGCGCGCGATCCACGGCAGCTGCTTGCCGGTCATGCCCTGGATGACGAACAGGTTGAAGCCGACCGGCGGCGTGATCTGCGCCATTTCGACGACGACCACGAGGAACACGCCGAACCAGATCAGGTCGATGCCGGCGGCGAGGATGGTGGGCTGGATCACGGCGATGGTCAGCACCACCATCGAGATGCCGTCGAGGAAGCAGCCGAGGATGATGAAGAAGATCATCAGGCCGAAGAGCAGGCCGAACTGGCCAAGGCCGAGGCTGGCGATCCATTCCGCGAGATGGCGCGGCAGGCCCATGTAGCCCATCGCCAGCGTCAGGAATGCGCTGCCGGCGAGGATCAGGGCGATCATGCAATACAGCCGCGTGGCGCCGAACAGGCTTTCGCGGAAGGTGGTCCACGACAGCGCGCCCTGTGCGGCCGCCAGCACCAGGCTGCCGACCACGCCGAGCGCCGCGGCTTCGGTGGCGGTGGCGACGCCGGTGTAGATCGAGCCCAGCACCAGCGCTATCAGCAGCACCACCGGGATCAGGTGGCGCGAGGCGTAGAGCTTTTGCGCGAACGTGGTCTGCTCGGTGGCGGGCGGCACGGCGTCGGGATTGAGCAGTGCCCAGACCACGATCCAGCCCATGAACAGGCTGGCCAGCATGATGCCGGGAAACACCCCGGCGATGAACAGCTTGGCGATCGAGACCTCGGCGGCGACGCCGTACACGATCATGATGATCGAAGGCGGGATCAGCAGGCCCAGGGTGCCGGCACCGGCCAGGGTGCCGATGGTGATGGCCTCCGGATAACCGCGCTTCTTGAGTTCGGGCAGGGTGATCTTGCCTATCGTGGCGCAGGTCGCGGCCGACGATCCGGATACCGCGGCGAAGATGGTGCAGCCGATCACATTGACGTGCAGCAGTCGGCCCGGCAGGCCTTCCAGCCAGGGCGCGAGGCCCTTGAACATGTCGGACGAGAGCCGGGTGCGGAACAGGATCTCGCCCATCCAGAGAAACATCGGCAGCGCGGTCAGGGTCCAGGACGAGGAGGCGCCCCAGATGGTGACCGCCATGGCGTCGCCGCCGGCCCGCGACGTGAACAATTCCATGCCCAGCCAGCCGACGCCGAGCAGGGCCAGGCCGATCCAGATGCCGCTGCCGAGCAGCGCGAACAGGGCCAGGATCAGGCCGAAGGTGATTGCCAAATCCATGGTCTACTCGCTTCGCACGGGTTCGCCGTCGACTGCGCGGTGGCGCGGCCTTTCGCCGCGCAGCGTGGCGATCAGTTCGTCGGCCACTGCAATCGCGAAGATCGCGCTGCCCGCTGCCATGCCGGTTTGCGGAATCCACAAGGGCGTGGCGTCGGTGCCTTGCGAGATGTCGTTGAACTGGAAGGATTGCCAGGCCAGGCGCGTTGCGAACCACGCCAGCAGCACCGCGCAGAGCAGGCCGGCGGCGTGGCTCCAGAGCTCCAGCGCATGCCTCGCGCGCGGCCCGGTGTGGTCGAGGACCAGCGTGACGCGGATGTGCTCGCCGCGCTTCAGGGTATGCGCGAGGGCCAGGAAGGCCGCGGCCGCCATGCAGTAGCCGGCGTAGGCATCGGTGCCGCGCACGTGGAAGTCGAGCAGGCGGCCGCCGACCGACAGCAGGATCATGGCCAGGGTGCCGATCATGAACAATGCCGCCGCCCAGGCGGCGGCACCGTACATCCGGTCGAGGAGGTGCCGCATGAACCGGCGCTTACTTGCGGTAAGCGTCGAGGATGGCCTGGCCTTCGGCACCGGCGGTCTTCTGCCATTCGCCGATCATGGTGTCGCCGACTTTCTTGAGATCGGCCTTGAGGGCGGCGGAGGGCGCGGCGACGTTCATGCCGTTCTTGGTCAACTGCTCGACATAGAACTTGGTCTTCTCCTCGCTGGTCTTCCAGCCGCGCGTTTCGGCGTCGGCCGCGGCCTTGAGGACGGCGGCCTGGGTCGGCTTGTCGAGCGCGTCGAAGGCCTTCTGGGAAACCAGCACGGCATTCTTCGGCAGCCAGGCCTGGGTGTCGTAGAAGTACTTGACCTGTTCCCACACCTTGCTGTCGTAACCGGTCGCGCCGGAGGTCATGAAGGCAGCGACGGCGCCGGTGGCCAGTGCCTGCGAGAGTTCGGCGGCCTGGATGGTGACCGGCTGGGCGCCGACCAGTTCGGCGATGCGCGAGGTCTGCGGGCTGTAGGCGCGCCACTTGACGCCCTTCAGGTCGCCGCCCGCGTTGATCGGCTTCGCCGCGAAAATGCCCTGCGGCGGCCAGGGCACGGAGAACAGCATCTTCAGGCCCTGCTTGGCCAGCAGCGCTTCGAGCGCGGGCTTCTGCGCGACCGCGAGTTTCTTCGCCTCGGCGTAGGAGGTCGCCAGGAAGGGCACGTTGTCGGTGCCGAACAGCGGATTCTCGTTGGCGTAGCCGCCGAGCAGGATTTCGCCGATCTGCGCCTGGCCGCCCTGCACCGCGCGCTTGATTTCATTGGCCTTGTACAGCGAGCCGCCGGCATGGACGGTGATCCTGAGCTTGCCGCCGCTGGCCTTGTCCACGTCGGCGGCGAACTGGCTGATGTTTTCGGTGTGGAAATTGGCGGCCGGATAGGGGGTGGGCATGTCCCACTTGGTCTGGGCGGCGACGGACAGTGCGGTGAAACCGAGTGCGGCGACGAGCGTACGAAGGCAGGTTTTCATCGGCGGATTCCTCACGAGGGTGGCAGGGAGAATGAGATCAAGCGGACAGAACGTTAACATTACATTTACAAAACGTCAATAAAATGTTCCAATAATTCCACGGATCACAAGCGGAAAGTAGTCATCATGGCAAGCAAAGGCAAGAAATCTTTGGCGCCGGCACCCCTCGCCGAGGCGGATGTGCGCCGCATAGTCTCCTCCGAGCATCTGGTGTCGGACAAGTGTCCGGAACTGTCGGAACTCGAATTCGGCCTGATCATCGCCAGCCACGCCTTCGGCCGCTGGATGACGCGCTGCATGGCCGGCGCCGGGGTCAAGGACATGACCGAAACCGAGATCCTGGTGGTGCATCACGTCAATCATCGCGGGCGCGAGAAGAAGCTCGCGGATATCTGCTTCGTGCTCAACATCGAGGACACCCACGTGGTTTCCTACGCCCTGAAGAAGCTGGCGAACCTCGGACTGGTGTCGGGCGAACGGCGCGGCAAGGAGGTGTTCTGGTCCACCACCGAGGCCGGCCAGGCGCTGTGCGAGCGCTATCGCCAGGTGCGCGAAGCCTGTTTGATGCCGGGCTTTTCCGGCGCTGAAGAAGAGAACCTGCGCATCGGCGATATGGCACGATTGCTGCGGACCCTGTCCGGTCGCTATGACCAGGGCGCCAGGGCAGCCTCTTCCATCTGACCGCAACCTTCGGGAGCGTTTGAAGCATCATGGCCAATCACACCCCGCTTTCCTATCTCGATCCGGCGCGGCCCGAACCCTGGGCCAGTTTCATCGAGCAGATCGACCGCGTCGCGCCGCACCTGGGACACTTTTCGCACTGGCTGGAAACCCTCAAGCGCCCCAAGCGCGTGCTGATCGTCGATGTGCCCATCGTCCGCGACGACGGCTCGATCGCGCACTACGAGGGATATCGCGTGCAGCACAACCTGTCGCGCGGTCCGGGCAAGGGTGGCGTGCGTTTCCATCCGGCCGTCACGCTGAACGAGGTGATGGCGCTGGCCGGCTGGATGACCGTCAAGAATGCGGCGCTGGGCCTGCCCTACGGCGGCGCCAAAGGCGGCGTGCGCATCGACCCGCAGGCTTTTTCGCGTGCCGAACTGGAGCGCATCACGCGCCGCTATACCTCGGAGATCGGCATCGTGATCGGGCCGGACAAGGACATTCCAGCGCCCGACGTGGGCACCAACGAGCAGACCATGGCCTGGATGATGGATACCTATTCGGTGAACGTCGGCCACACCGCGAGCGGTGTGGTCACCGGCAAGCCGATTGCGCTGGGCGGTTCGCTGGGGCGGCTGGAGGCTACCGGGCGCGGCGTCTATATCGCGGCCCGCGAAGCCGGCCTCCGCATAGGCGTGCCGATCTCCGGCGCGCGCGTGGCGGTGCAGGGCTTCGGCAATGTCGGCGGCGTCGCCGCGCGGGTCTTCCGGGAGAACGGCGCAAAGATCGTCGCCCTGCAGGATGCCCAGGCGGCGATTGCCAATCCGGACGGGATCGACATCACCGCGGCCCTGGCCCACGCCGCGGCGCATGGCAGCCTGGCGGGATTTTTCGGCGCGGAGCCGATCAGCGACGAGGAATTCTGGCAAGCCGAGTGCGAGTATTTCATTCCCGCCGCGCTGGAGGGCCAGGTGACGCCCGAGCGGGCGCGCAATCTACGCACCCGGATCGTGGTCGAGGGCGCCAACGGACCGACCACGCCGGCCGCCGACGACATCCTGCAGGAACGGAACATCCTGGTGATTCCGGATGTGCTGGCCAACGCCGGCGGCGTGACCGTGTCCTACTTCGAATGGGTGCAGGATTTCTCCAGCTTCTTCTGGAGCGAGGAGGAGATCAACGCCCGCCTCGAAAGCATCATGATGAAGGCCTTCGCGGCGATCTGGCAGACAGCCCGGGAGCGCAAGGTTTCGGTGCGTACCGCGGCCTTCATCATCGCCTGCCAGCGCGTACTGGCGGCCCGCGAACAGCGCGGGCTGTACCCGTAGGCTACTGGACGGAGCGGTTGCGGCCGGCCTGCTTGGCTTGGTACATGTTGCGGTCGGCCTGGGCCAGCAGCAGATCGAGGTTGTCGCCGTCGTTCGGGTAGCTGGCGACACCGATGCTGACGCTGGTGGTGACGTGCTTGCCGGCCAGCACCAGGGACGTCGCGCCGACTGCCTGGCGTATCTTTTCGGCGACGTCGAATGCGCCCTTGGCCGGCGTTTCGGGCAGCAGGACGACGAATTCGTCGCCGCCCTGGCGCGACAGGATGTCGGTGTGCCGCAGTTGTTCGTTGATGCACTTGACCAGGGAGATCAGCAGGTTGTCGCCGGCCTTGTGACCCTGCTCGTCGTTCACCCGCTTCAGGTTGTCGCAGTCGATGACCAGCAGGCTGATGGGCCTGTTGTAGCGCACGGCCTGGCCGAACAACTGGTCGGCGATGATGGCGAATCCGCGCCGGTTCAGGGCTGTGGTCAGTTCATCGGTTTCCGACAGGAGCTTGGCCTTGTTGAGGCCAAAGCGTATGTCGGAGGCGAACATGGTGGTGATGTAGGCGACCAGCACGAACGGTGCGAACTGGGCAAAGACGCCGGCCGCGAACTTGAGGGTGATCATGTCCTTCAGCGAGCTTTCGCCGCCCAGAAAGATGATGCAGACGGCGATCAACGCCAGTTCCAGCAGCGTGGTGAGCTTGCCCAGGGCCAGCGCGCTGGTGATGATGACAAGCAGGTAGGTGTTGAGCAGGGGGCTTTCGAGGCGCCCGCTATGCAGCAGCGCCCAGGTGATGAAGCCGGTCATGATCCAGGTTTCCACCGCGAGCTTCCAGCGCGACTCGTGCTTGAAAAAATTCGCGTAGCGGAAGCCCATTATGCATAGGGCGTACAAGACCATGGCCACCACGAGGGCCGGCTGATCGTCCGGCTCGATGCCGCCGAAGGCGTGGTAGAGCAGCACCACCACCATCAGCAGCCATTCGATTTCACCCACGGAACGCGAGATGCCGCGCAGCTCTTCCTGTTCTATGGAGGTCGGGTCGTCCGTCTTCTTATTCATGGTCTCCCTTTTCCGGAGGCTTTTCGCCTTGTTCCGGCAATCCGCATTCTGCATATTATGCCCTTTGTCGGAGCACAGGAGAGTCCCCGGCCGCTCGTGCCGCTCTTGCCGATTCAGGCCATGGCGCGCGCGTTGCTGCCGGCCTGTTCCAATCCCCGGCTGAAGCGCGACATCGCGTAACAGCCGATCCAGTAGATCAGGCCGATGAACAGATAGCCTTCGAGCTGGAAGGAGCGCCATTCGGCATCGCCGGCCAGCGCCAGCGAAAGCGCGCCGGTCAGTTCGTACATGCTGACCACGGTGACCAGCGAGGTGTCCTTGAAGATGCTGACCGCGCTGTTCATCATCGACGGCACCACGGCGCGCAGCGCCTGCGGCAGGATGATCCAGCGCAGCGCCTGCCAGCGGCCGAGGCCCAGCGCCGCTGCCGCGTCGTGCTGGCCCGCGGGCACGCCCTGCAGGCCGCCGCGGATGGTTTCCGACAGGTAGGCCGCGGCGAACAGCACGATGCCGGCCTGCACCCGCAGCAGTACGTCGACCGAGGTGCCCTGCGGCAGGATGATGGGGAACAGGAAGGAGGCGAGGAACAGCACCGAGATCAGCGGTACGCCGCGCACCAGCTCGACATAGATCCTGCACAGCCCGCGCAGCAGCGGCAGGGAGGACTGGCGGCCGAGCGCCACCAGCAGCGCCAGCGGCAGCGCCAGCAGCATGCCCAGGGTGGCCAGCAACAGCGTCAGCGGCAGGCCGCCCCACTGGTCGCTGCCGACCGGGCTGAGGCCGAACCAGCCGCCCCCCATCAGCAGCAGGAAGCCTGGCAGCGCCAGTGTCCAGGCCGCCAGCAGCGGCCCACGCGACAGCAGGCGCAGACTGCCGGCGAGTATCGCCGTCAGCAGCAGGGCGGTCGCCAGCAGCGGCCGCCACTGCTCCTCATACGGGTAGCGGCCGAACAGGATGATGCGATACTTTTCCGCCACCACGCCCCAGCAGGCGCCGGCGTGATTCACGGCTGCGCAGGCCGCCGCGTCGGGCCTGAACCGGGCCTGCAGCAGCAGCCAGTCGACCAGCCCCGGCAGCCACCACAGCGCCGCGGCGAGCAATGCCAGTGTCGTCAGGCTGCTGAAGGCGTCCGAGAACAGGTTGCGCCGCAGCCAGTCGAGTAGGGTTGGCTTCATGCGCGTTCCGCCCAGCGCCCGCTGCGGCGTTCCAGCCAGGCGCTGAGCCAGGCCGTGAGCAGCGAGAGGATCAGGTACACGGCCATGATCAGCGCGATGCATTCCGCGGCGCGGCCGGTCTGGTTCAGCGTGGTGTTGGCCACCGAGACCAGGTCGGGATAGCCGATGGCGACCGCCAGCGAGGCATTCTTGGTCAGGCTCAGGTGCTGGTTGGTCAGCGGCGGAATGATGCTGCGCAGGGCCTGCGGCAGCAGCACCAGGCGGAACAGCTGGACCCGCGTCAGGCCCAGCGCCAGCGCCGCGTCGCTTTGGCCGCGCGGCACGGCCTGGATGCCGGCGCGCACGGTTTCGGCGATATAGGCCGCGGTATAGAGACTGAGGCCGAGGAACAGGGCGAGGAATTCGGGAGTCAGGGTCGCGCCGCCGACGATGTTGATTTCGCCGCGCAGCGGCAGGTCGAGCACGCCGCTGTCGCCGCCGAGCCAGGGGATGGCCAGGCCGCTTTTACTGAGGAAGACGTGCGGCGCGAGCTGCAGCGCCTCGCTCGCCAGCGGCAGCAGGTCGGTGACGACGAAGTACCAGGCCAGCAGTTGCAGCAGCAGCGGCACGTTGCGCAGGGTTTCGACGTAGGCCGCGCACAGGCCGCGCAGCAACAGGTTGGGCGAGAGCCGGCCGAGGCCGATCAGGGTGCCGAGCAGGGTGCTGGCGAGTATCGCCGGCAAGGCCACGCGCAAGGTGTTGGCCAAGCCTGCGGCCAGCGCCCACAACGCGCTGTCGGTCGACTCGAAAGGCAGCAGGCTCTCGCCGATGGCGAAGCCGGCCGGCTCCCGGAGGAAATCGAAGCCGCTGCGGATGCCGCGCTCGGCCATGTTGGCGGCGGTGACGTCGAGCAGCCACCACAGCGCGCCCAGCAGCGCCGCCGCGAGCAGGGCCTGGAGAGCGAGTTCGCGTCGGCGTCGGCCTTGCATCGCTGCTGAGTCGGTCAAGAGTCGGCGAAGAGTTGGCGCTGGCGGTACGGCGCTTCAGCGCACCGGCGGCGCGTACATCAGTCCGCCCTTGCTCCATAGCGCATTGAGTCCGCGCGGCAGCTTCAGCGGCGAGGCGCTGCCGACGTTGCGCTGGAACATCTCGCCGTAGTTGCCGACCGCCTTGATCGCGCGCGCCGCCCAGTCGCGCTCGAGACCAAGCAGCTTGCCGCTGTCCTCGGCGGTTCCGAGCAGGCGCTGGACCGCGGGATCGGTGCTGGCCTTCATCTGCTCCAGGTTGGCCTGGGTGATGCCGTATTCCTCGGCTTCGATCAGGGCGAAGACGACCCATTTGACGATGGCGAACCATTCGTCATCGCCGCGCCGCACCACCGGCCCCAGCGGCTCCTTCGATATCAGGTCGGGCAGCACCACGTAGTCGTCCGGCTGCGGCGCTTCCTTGCTGCGGATGAAGGCCAGCGCCGAGGCGTCGGTGGTGTAGGCCTGGCAGCGGCCGCTGAAGAAGGCCTTGATCGAGGCCTCGAATTTCTCGAACACCACCGGCTTGATCCTGATGCCCTGAGCCTTGAACCAGTCGCCGAGATTCTTTTCCGTCGTGGTGCCGGACTGCACGCAGATTTCCGCATTCTTCAATTGTTTGGCGCTGGTGATTTTCAGTTTCTTCGGCACCAGGAAACCCTGGCCATCGTAGTAGGTGACGGCGGTGAAGTGCAGGCCCAGCGAGGCGTCGCGCGTCAGCGTCCAGGTCGTGTTGCGCGAGAGCAGATCGACCTCGCCCGACTGCAATGCCGTGAAGCGCTGCTGGGCATTGAGCGGCACGTATTTGACCTTGGCCGCGTCGTTCAGCACGGCAGCCGCGACGGCGCGGCAGAGATCGACATCGAAGCCGTTCCAGCGGCCCTGGCTGTCGGCCGAGGAAAAACCGATGACGCCGGTGCTGACCCCGCAGGCCAGTTGCGCGCGCTGCCTGACTTGGTCGAGCGTCTTGCCGGCGTGGGCGGGCGCGAGGTGGAGCAGGAATAACAATGCAACGAGCTGGATAGTTTTCATTGATTCGTTCTGGTGGAGGCGTCGGTGGATTCGAAAGGCATTCTAGTGTGGTGTTTCGCCTTGGCAGATTTAGGCCGGCTTCAGCCGGCCGTCAGGGGCAGTTCGGCCTGCGCGGACGCTGACGCTAGCTGCGGCGCGCTGCTCGATGTCAGCGCGCTGGTGCGCACGCCGAGCAGGCGCAGTTTCTGCTGCAGCGGCACGCGGCGCAGGCATTCGCCGGCGGCGCGGCGGATCACCGCCGGGTCGGCGGTCGGCGCCGGCAGGGTCAGGTCGCGCGTGGCGATGCGAAAGTCTTCGTAACGCAGCTTGATGCCGATGGTGCGGGCCAGAAAGCCCTTGCGCTGCAGATCCGCGGCGACGCGGTTGCACAGCGAGGTGAATATTGCGGACAGGGCGGCGCGGTCGCGGCGCGCATGGAGGTCGCGCTCGAAGGTGGTTTCGCGGCTGATCGATTTTGTCTCGGACTCGGTCACCACCGGACGGTCGTCGATGCCGTGCGACACGGCATGCAGCCACTCGGCATAGCTGCGGCCGAAGTGGTCTTGCAACAGCGCTGGATCGGCGCGGGCCAGTTCGCCGATGCTGGCAATGCCCAGCGCTGCGAGTTTTTCGCCGGCCTTGGGCCCGATGCCGTTGATCTTGCGCACCGGCAGCGGCCAGATGCGCGACGGGATGTCGCTCTGGTCGAGCAGCGTCAGACCATCGGGCTTTTCCAGGTCCGAGCCGATTTTCGACAACAGCTTGCTGGGGCTGATGGCTATCGAGCAGGAGAGTCCGGTGGCGTCCTTCACCGCCTGCTTGATGCGTCGTGCGAGGCTCAGCGTGTCGCCGGGCAGTTGGCTCAGGTCGATGTAGATTTCGTCGATGCCGCGATCCTCGATCTGCGGCGTGATGGCCGCCACGGCGGCCTTGAACAGGCGCGAGTAATGGCGGTAGGCATCGAAATCGACCGGCAGCAGGATGGCGTCCGGCGCCAGTTTCGCCGCCTTCATCACGCCCATGGCGGAGAACACGCCCAGCGCGCGGGCTTCGTAGGTCGAGGTGGTGATGACGCCGCGGCCGACATAGTCGCGCAGGCGGAAAAAGCGCCGGCTGCCGTCGGCCAGCAACTCAGGTTGCTGGTCGCGGCGACCGCCGATCACCACCGGCAGGCCGCGCAGTTCGGGGTAGCGCAGGAGCTCGACGGATGCGTAGAAGGCATCCATGTCGAGATGAGCGATGCGGCGTTGATTGAGGTCCATGCGCCCGGAACCATACCGGAAACTCCGGCTCGCGTGCGGCGGGCGATCGACTTCCCCCACTGCTGACCTGCCGGACGAGCGGCAGCTAGGAGATTCTCTCGGCTTCGTGTACCGGGCGGATCGGCCGCACGGTCCGTGCCGGATCGACTGCGCCGGGCGGAACACCCAGGGCGACGCTGGCCTGATAGCGATACACGGCCGCGCCCATGGTCATCGAGGCGGCGAGTTCGGCGTAGCGCGGTTCCAGGGTGATGGAGGCGCCCGGGGTATCGGTCATGGCGCGTAACGGGGCCGGCGCGGGATTCAGTGCCGCCGCAGTTGGTGTCGCGGCGCCACTCCGGACTGTCGCCTGCAGGCCTGCCGCGCTGGTGCGTGGCGCGCTTGCTTCGGCGCTCTCGGTGGCGAACAAGGCCTGCGTATTGCCGGTTGAGGCAGCCTCGTCGGCGCGGCGCGGCGTCTGCAGGGCAAGCCGGACCAGGGATTCCGCCGACAGACTCTGCGCCAGCGCGAGTTCGTCGGCTGTCAGGGCAGATTCGCCAATGAGCGCCGACGCGTCGGTCGCCGCGGTCAGCAGCGAGACGCCCGACAGGAGCAGATCGCTTGCGCCCGCGGAACTGCCGGGGCGCCGGCGCGGCCGGCTGGTGTCGAGTTCGCCGATCGCCTGTTCCAGTCGGGTTGCCAGCAACCTGTTGAAGGCCAGGCTGGACGCGTCGTTGAGCGCGTTGTGCGGCAAGCCGGCGTCGCCGATTCCCGTATCGAGCGCGGTGGCTGCGAGTCCGAGGTTCGACGTCGGCAGCGCGTTGAGCGCCCTGAGCGATTCGTCGGCAGACGCAGCCCGCAGCACGCCGCTCGTGTTGACCACGGAGGCGGCTGCCGTTGTCCGATCCAATCCGGAAGACGAGGCGTTCAGGGTCTGGGCCAGCAATTCCCGCAGGGCCTGATCACTGCTTGCGCCGGTCGTTGTGTCGAGGCCGTCCGCCAGGACATTGTTCAGCGCCTGCAGCGAATCCGCGGAAAGATTGGCGAGCGATCCTATCGAGTCGGAAACTCCCAGACTGCCGGCCTCGGAGTTCAGGCCGAGCACGGTTTCGAGATTGCCCTGCAACTCGGACGAAACCGCACCGGGATCCGCACCGGATGGCAGGGCGTCGGCGGTATCGAGTCCGATCAGGGCGCGCAACAACCCAGCCGAGTTGTAGAGCTGCGGCGCGAGGGTGGTGGCGCCTATCGTCACCGCGACACTTGGACCGGCGAGCGAGGGAATCTGCTGAGCCAGCGAATTCGCATCGCGCACCGACACGGCACGTGTCGCGATTACGGTACCGAAGCCTGATATGGGCAGTGTCGAACTGATCGCCATAGCAAAATAATAGACGACCGGGCGCAGTCTGCAAGCCCCTGCGCCGGGGAGCGGCGCCATCCTGCCCTCGCCACCCTCCGGCGAGGCTGTTAGGATTCAAGATCGTGAGAATTCCAAGCCGAGGTGGATCTGCAATGATCGACGACATCCTGCCCAACCTGACGTCCAAGGTCGCCGTGCTGCGGCGCGACATCCATGCGCATCCCGAACTCGCCTTCGCCGAAAAACGCACGGCGGCGAAGGTGGCCGACTATCTTGACGGCCTTGGTCTCGAAGTCCATCGCGGCATTGCCCGCACCGGCGTCGTCGCCAAGCTTGCGCTGGGCACCAGTGCGCGCGCGATCGGCCTGCGTGCCGACATGGATGCATTGCCGCTCACGGAGTTGAACAGCTTTCCGCACCATTCGACGCATGAAGGAAAGATGCACGCCTGCGGCCATGACGGCCACACCGCAATGCTGCTGGGGGCTGCCGAAGCCTTGTGCCAGTTGCGCGACTTCGATGGCACCGTGTATTTCATTTTCCAGCCGGCCGAAGAGCACGAAGGCGGCGGCCGCGTGATGGTCGAGGAAGGCCTGTTCGAACGCTTCCCGATGGACATGGTATTCGGCCTGCACAACTGGCCCGGCATGGCGGTCGGCAGCTTCGGCGTCACCGAAGGACCGGTGATGGCCGGCACCGATCGTTTCGAGATCGAGGTCACCGGCCGCGGCGGCCACGCGGCGATGCCGCATCAGGCGGTGGACGTGGTGCTGGCAGGGAGTGCCCTGGTGCAGGCGCTGCAGTCGCTGGTGTCGCGCAATACTGATCCGCTGGCCGCGGCCGTGGTCAGCGTCACGCGCTTTCATGCCGGCCATGCCGACAACGTGCTGCCGGAGACGGCGGTGCTGGGCGGCACGGTGCGTACGCTCAATGCCGAATTGCAGGATGCTCTCGAACAGGGCTTGCGGCGCATCTGCACCGGCATCGAGTCGACCTACCGGGTCAGCATCGACCTGCGCTACGAGCGAGGCTATCCGCCCACTGTCAATGCAAGCGAACCGAGCCTGATCGCCCGCGACGTGGCACGCCAGGTAGTGGGCGAGGCGCAGGTGCTGACCAACTTGCCGCCGAGCATGGGCGCCGAGGATTTCGCCTATCTGTCACGCGTCGTGCCCGGCTGCTATGTCTGGCTCGGCAACGGTCCGGGCGAAGGCGGCTGCATGCTGCACAGCCCGCATTACGACTTCAACGACGAGATCATCGCCACCGGCATCCGCTACTGGGTACGGCTGGTGGAGCGGGCGCTGGCGCCTTAGATAGCAACGGGTACTCAGGCTGCCCGCGCTGTCACACGTTGACTCCGGCCAGCAATGCGCCGTCTTAGGCGCGAAGCCCCTGCGCAGCCATCATCTTCTGAACGGGAGCGTGTCCCCAGACGGTTTCGAAGAACCACGCGGCGAAGCGTGGGGTGGCGGGGTTGTCGCCTTCCGGTCGGGTGTTCATACGAAAGCCATGGTCGGGCACCAGGGCGTGGAAGGCATGCGCTGGCTGGAAGCGACCGGCCAGGATGCTGAAGTCGGGATAGCCCGCGAAGCCGAAGCCAATCAGTATGCCGTCGCTGCGTTCCGCCGCCTCCATCGCCATCAGTCCGTTCGGCGTTTCGAGGAGTCGGCGAGGAGTAGGCATCGGCATGCCGAGCCCCTGATACCAAAGATTCCAGGCGCTTTCGAAGTGCCGCGCGACAATCCAGGTCTGTTCCGGTAATTCCTCGATTGAAAACGGCTTTCCCGACTTGAGCAGCCTGGGTGTGCACATCGGCACCAGATGGCCGCGTGGCGAGATCAGACGCGAGTTCCAGCCCTCCCATTCCTTGTTGCCCCACGAGAAGGCGATATCGGCTGTGGCGATGCCGGGATCCGATCCCGGGGATCCGGGGAAGACATGCAGGATGAGTTCAATGTCGGGCAGCGCCGTATTGAAGGAGTCCAGTTGGCCCACGATCGCCTGGGAGATCATCGAAGGCGCGAGCACGACCAGGCGCTGGCGCGACTGCTTGCGCACGGCAAGCGTGGCCTGTTCCAGCGCCTGGAAAATCGATTGCAGCTGCGCGGCGTAGTAGCTCCCGGCCTCGGTCAGGGTCAGGCCCTGCACGTCGCGGTCGAAGAGTTGCCTGCCCAGTTCCTCTTCCAGGCTCTGGATGCGCCGGCTGACCGCGGATGGGCTCAGATTGAGGCATTCGGCAGCGGCCTTGATGCTGCCCAGGCGCATGGTGGCCTCGAAAGCCCGCAAGTCCTTGGTGGAGGGAAGACGCACCGCCTGCATGTCGACCGCTGACCTCGCCGAACGAAACTGATCGGGAATTATAGGGTGCGGCCCGTCGATTGCGAAAAATGCAGTTCGAGGTGAAATCTTTGCGTTTGCGGAATACGCATCGCCGGCGGCATCCTTCGCCGCATGATCACGGGAAAGCCCAGCAAAACCGCCGAGACTGCCGCCGCCTTCCGCGCGCGCGAAACGCTGAAGCCGGAAAGGGAAAGGGTTTGCAGCGATCCCCTGGCGCGGCATTTCATCGGGCCCTCCTATCTCGCCATGGGGCGCCATCCGTGGCTGGGTCGATTCTTTCGCTGGTTGGGCGAACGCCAGTTTCCGGGACTGGGCGGCGCCGTCCTTGCCCGCACCCGTTACTTCGACGAGCACACCACGGCCTGCCTCGGCAACGGCATCCGCCAGGTCGTCATTCTCGGCGCCGGCTACGACACGCGGGCCTATCGTCTGGTCGATCCCGCCCAGGGCGTCAGGGTCTTCGAGGTTGATCACCCGGCGACCCAGTCGGTCAAGCTCGCGAAGCTGGTGGATGTTCTGGGCGAGCTTCCGCTTCACGTCGAATTCGTTTCTGTGGACTTCAGTTGCGACGATTTGAAGAGCCGGCTATGCGGGGCGGGCTACGACAGCAGCAAGACGACCCTCTTCATCTGGGAAGGCGTGAGCTACTACCTCAACGCCACCGCCATCGACGATACGCTGGCGTTCATGGCGCGAAACTCTGCCGTGGGTAGCGCCGTCCTCTTCGATTACTTTCCGCGGGCGGTGATCGATGGAAGCAGCCGGCGCAGGGAGGCGATCACCCTGCGCAGGCGGGTAAAGGAACGCGGCGAGCCCTTTCTGTTCGGCATCGACGAAGATGAAGTCGTGCCATTTCTGCGTGCGCGCGGATTCGAGACGATGGAGATGGTCAGCGCTGCGGCCTGCAAGGATGCCTGGTTCCATGGCGCCAACCGGGCCACCGAAGTGTCGGACATTTTCCGGTTTGCCCATGCGGTACGCATCAACGACATTGAAGGCTTCAACCAGAAGCGGCATCCTGCCGTTCATCCAAGCAATGAAGAGGAGAAAACATGAACAAACTGACGGTACTATTCCTGGGCCTCGTTTTGTCGGCCACTGCAGGCGCGGCAGAGGTCGCCGGCGTCAAGCTCGAAGACAAGGTGTCGCTCTCCGGTACCGATCTGGTGCTGAACGGCGCGGGCGTTCGCGGCAATCCCACGATGGATATCTATGTCGGCGCGCTCTACGTACCGAAAAAGCAGACAAGCCTCAGCGGTGTGCTTGGCGCCACTGCGCCGCGGCGGGTGCAAATGTCGCTCCTGATCGACGCGACCGCCGAGCAGTTGGTCCCCGCGTTCGTCGGCGGTCTGTCGAAAAACCACGGCAAGGACGAAATGGACGCCATGAAGGCCCAGGTCGAGCAACTGGTCGGCATCATCCGCGACATCAAGGACGTGCAAAGCGGACAGGCCTTATTCTTCGACTTCATTCCCGGCACTGGCACAGTCGTTTCGCACAACGGCGCCGCCAAGGGGACCATCGCCGGCGACGCCTTCAACAGTGCGTTGCTGAAAATCTGGCTGGGCGAACAGCCGGCAAGCGAAAGCCTGAAGAAGTCCATGCTCGGCGGCTGAACGAGGTGATGCGGGGGAGCGACAACTCCCTCGCTTCGACACAAGGAGCAGAGAGTGCAAACACGGAATGAGTCACGAACGCAGCCTGCCTGGGCGATGGGATTGTGTCTTCTCGCGCTGCTGGCGATCCTGATTCAGGGTGCCCCGGCATCGGCGTCCGGCCCCGTTCAGGGCGGCAGCCTGACGGTGGGCATCGAGGAGGACTTCGTTGGCTTCGATCCGATCAAGGCCCGCTTTCTCGGTGCCATGGACCGCAATGTGCTGCTGGCGGTCGAGGAACGGCTGTTCGACATCGACGCGAAGGGCAACCTGGTGCCGGAACTCGCCCTCTCGGCATCGACATCGGCGGACGGCAAGGTCTGGACTATCAGGCTGCGCGAAGGCGTTGCCTTCCATGACGGCACTCCTTTCAATGCCGACGCCGTCGTCGCCCACTGGCAGCGATTGCTCGATCCGAAGAACCGCTATATGGGACGCTCCGCCCTCGAACCGATCGAATCCGTGACCAAGGCGGACGACCATACCGTCCGTTTCACGCTGAAGCGGCCGTGGATACTCTTCAAGACCCAGATTGGCAGCGCGGGATTCGCTGCCGTCATCCCGTCGCCGAAGGCGGTGCAGGAGGACACACAGAACCGCGCTCCGGTCGGCACCGGCCCCTTCGTCTTCAAGGAGTGGGTGAGAAACGACCGTCTCGTGCTGGTGCGGAATCCCAATTACTGGCGCAAGGGCCGACCGTACCTCGACACCGTCGTGTTTCGCCCGATGCCGGACATGCAGGCCCGCTTCTCCGCGCTGCAGGCCGGTCAGGCCGATGCCATCGTGACCGACCGCGGCGCCCACATCCTGCAGGCGCGGGAGGATCGGACGCTCAAGGTGTATAGCGGCGATTTTGCCGGGCCGTATACCTTCCTTTTCAATAGTTCGAAGCCGCCGCTCAATGATCCGCGTGTGCGCCGGGCGCTGGCGCATGCCTGGAACCAGGAATTCCTCGTGAAGGCGGATTTCCGCGGCACCATTCCGGTCGTCGCCGATCCCTACGGCGGCAGCCCGGACTGCGGTGACAGTGGCTACCGGAATCATGACCTGGCAAAGGCGAAGGAACTGCTGGCAGAGTATGGCCAGCCCGTGGCCCTGGAACTGGCGCATACCAACACGCCGCGCGGCAAGGAGGCCGGCGAGATCGCACAGCGCCTGTTCAAGGAGGCCGGTGTGACGCTGACGCTGACGCCGCTGGCGCCGGGCGAGGTATTCAGGAAGGTCATGAACGGGGAATACCAGATTTCCAGTTGGCGCTTCTCCGACTACCCGGACATGGGCCCCTATCTGCAGGAGAGCCTCGGCTCGAAAGGCCGGGTGAACTTCAGCGGCTACGCCAGTCCCGCCATGGACGGACACCTGCTTGCCCAGGCGACGAGCAACGATGCCGAAGTGCGGAAGAAAGCCTTGTGCGGCGTCGCCAGGACCATCAATGAAGATGCGGTATTCTTGTATTTGGGTGGGCGGCGCTTCCATATACTGGCCAAGGCTGATGTACAGGGATTGAGTGCCAAGCAGCATCCGGTTGTCCGCGTCGGCGACGTCTGGTTGGCTGGCGGCGCGAGAATGCAGCAAGCGCCAAGGTGAGCCGGCTGGCCGGCCGCTGTTGCGGTACCGCGGGGCGGGCGGACAGGTTCGCCCCGTTTCATTTGCGCTGCGGAACGGCATCCCTTCGTTCCGTACGGGGAGAACAGAGAGCATGCGGTTTGTCGGCGGCAAGTTCCTCCATCTGATCGTCGTGATCCTTGCCGTCACGGTACTCACGTTCGCGATGCTCGATCTGCTGCCGACCAGCGCGGCATATGCGGTTGCCGGCGCCAATGCCAGCGCGCATGACATCGCCGCGATACAGGAAGATCTCGGCCTGGGCGATCCGGCCCTTGTGCGCTACGGAAAGTGGCTGGCAGGCGTCCTGCGCGGCGACCTCGGCGTGTCGCTGGTGTCCGGACAGCCCGTCGCACAGGCCGTAGCTTCGCACTTGCCGGCGACGGTGGAACTGGTCGTTCTGGCGCAGCTGTTCACTCTGCTTATCGCCGTGCCGGTCGGCCTGTTTTCCGCATGGCGGGTGGATTCGCGCTTCGATCGTTTCTGCAGCGCCCTGGGTTTCGGCCTGACTTCGATTCCGAGCTTTGCCCTGGCCATGGTCCTGGTGTATTTCCTTGCATTGAAGTTGAAGTGGTTTCCCGCCGTTGGCTACGCGCCGCTCTCCGCGGGAATCTGGCCCAACCTCAAAAGCCTGTTCCTGCCGGCGGTCTCCCTTGCCCTGGTCGAATGGGTCATCCTGATGCGCGTGCTGCGCAGCGAACTGATTGCTACCCTGCAGGAGGACTTCATCCTGCTGGCCCGGGCGAAGGGCCTGCCGGCCTGGAAGATACTGTTGCAGCATGCGCTGCGCCCCTCGCTGTTCGGCGCGCTCACGGTGTTCGGACTGCAAGTCGGCAACCTGATCGGCGGTGCGGTGATCGTCGAGCAGTTGTTTGCCTTGCCTGGCATAGGTCGCCTGCTCCTCGCCGGAATTTTCGCGCAGGACTTTACGATGGTCCAAGGTTGCGTGCTGCTGATCGCGGTGGCATACGTGGCGGTCAATTTTCTGGTGGATGTCGGCTACGGGCTGCTCGATCCGCGCGTTCGGTGCGGGGGCGTCGTGCGTGGATAGAAAGGCCGGCGGCGTCTTCTGGCTGGCGGTGGCCTGGCTGGTACTGGTGGCCGCCCTGGCTGTCAGCGCGGCATGGTGGCCGCTGCCTGCGCCCGACCAGATCGACTGGGTTCGCCTCACCGCAAAACCCGGCGATGGTGGCCACCTGCTGGGCACCGACAGTCTCGGACGGGACATTGCGGCGCGCCTGCTGTTCGGTGCGCGCGTTTCGCTGTTCGTCGGCTTTCTTGCTCCCTGCATCGGCTTGCTCGCGGGCGGCCTGCTCGGCATCCTGGCGGGTTTCTATCGCGGGACGTTCGATGCGCTGATCGTCGTCATCATCGACACGCTGCTGGCACTTCCCCGGCTGGTGCTGCTTCTGGTTGTCGCCTTCGTCTTCGGCTCCTCGCTGTTCAGCCTGACGCTGTCGCTCGGCATCGTCATCGCTCCGTCGGTTGCACGCATCGTGCGGGCGCTGACGATCCGCATCGCGGAGCGCGAGTTCATTCTGGCGGCGCGTGCCGCCGGCGCCAGCGACGCTGCGATCATCCTCCGGGAAATCCTGCCCAACGTTCTCATGCCGATGCTGGTCTATATGCTGGTGATAACGGCCTTGGTCATCGTTGCCGAAGGCAGCCTCGGCTTTCTCGGGTTGAGCGTTGCCTCGCCGATGCCGAGCTGGGGCGGCATGATCGCCGAAGGGCGGGATGTGCTCGCCGAACATCCCCACGTCAGCATGATCCCCGCCGCGGTGATGTTCCTCACCGTCCTCGCCGTCAACCTGCTCGGCGACCGCATGCGCGGCTGGCTCGATGTTCGGGAAAGTCAGTTGTGAGCGAGCCTCTACTCGTGGTGGACAGGCTGTCGGTGCATCTCCCGTGCGGTGAGAGCATCGTGCGCGCCGTCGACGAGGTTTCCTTTACCCTGGAACGGGGGCAGACCCTGGCCCTTGTAGGCGAATCGGGCTGCGGCAAGAGCATGCTCTGCCGCGCCATCATGGGACTCGTGCCCGGCCGTGCGCTGCTGCCGGCACCGGGGCGGATCGTGTTCGCCGGCCAGGATCTCGGGGCGCTTGAAGCAGGCGAACGGGCCGGGCTTTGTGGCGGGCGGATCGGCATGGTGTTGCAGGATCCGTTGTCCGCGCTCAATCCGGTAATGAAGATCGGCCGGCAAATTGCCGAGCCGATGCGCCATCACCTGGGAATGACCCGGGTCCAGGCACGGCAGCGCAGCATCGAGTTGCTGCGCGCGGTGGGTATCGCGCAGGCCGCAACGCGGATCGACTGCTATCCGCATCAGCTCTCCGGCGGCATGCGGCAGCGGGTGGTGATCGCGATTGCGCTCGCCTGCGAGCCGCAACTGCTGATTGCCGACGAGCCGACCACAGCGCTGGACGTGACCGTGCAGGCGGAGATCCTCGACTTGCTTGCAGACCTTCAGCAGGAGCGCAGCATGGCGATGATTCTGGTGAGCCACAACCTCGGGGTGGTGGCGGGACGGGCACACGAGACCGCCGTGATGTATGCCGGGCGGATCGTCGAACAGGCGCCGACCGGTGAGCTCTTCGCCCGCATGCGGATGCGTTACACCCGCGCGCTGTTCGATGCCATCCCCCGCCTTGACGATCCGGCACAGGCGACCCTGACGGCCATCGACGGACAGTCGCCGGATCTGGCTGCGCTGCCTGATGGATGCAGCTTCGCGCCACGCTGCGCGCACGCCGAAGCGCGCTGCACCGGCGAAGCGCCGACGCTCGTCAGCGACGGGCATGCGCGGCACCGCCATGCCTGCTGGTTCCCGTGTGCCGTGGGGCCGACCGCATGAACCGTACTGACAAGCTGCTACGCGTCGAAAACCTCGCGGTCGAATTTCCGGCCGGCAACGGGGGCCGCGTTCGTGCCGTCGCCGGCGTCAGTTTCGATCTGGTCAGGGGGGAAGCGCTCGGGCTGGTGGGCGAGTCGGGCTGCGGGAAGTCGTCCTTGGCCCGGGCCATCATGCAGCTCCCGCGCCCGACCTCGGGCACGGTTGCGCTCGACGGAGAGAAGCTGACGGCGCTCGATGGCGAAATTCTGCGTAGCCTGCGGCCGCGCTTCCAGATGATTTTCCAGAACCCGGCCGCTTCCCTGAATCCGTTGCGGACGATAGGCAGGACTATCGAGGCGCCGCTACGGACCATGGGGCGCCATGACGCGGCCGAGCGGACGCGATTGGCCAGGGAAATGATGGTGGCTGTCGGCCTCGATCCGTTGCAATTCTACGAACGGCGTCCGTCGCAGCTCTCCGGCGGCCAGTGCCAGCGGGTCAGCATTGCGCGCGCGCTGATGACGGCACCGCAACTGCTTGTCTGCGACGAACCCGTTTCATCGCTGGACGTGTCGATCCAGGCGCAGATCATTAACCTGCTGCGCGAAGTTCAAACCACGCGTGGGCTTTCCCTGTTGTTCATTTCCCATGACCTGGCAGTGGTCCGGCACCTCTGCGATCGGGTCGCGGTTATGTACCTGGGCAAGCTCTGCGAAATAGCGCCAGTCGGCGCCCTGTTCAGCGCTCCGCACCATCCGTACAGCCGGGCATTGCTCGCCGCCATTCCAAGGCCGGACCCGAAGCATCGTCCGGCAGCAAGCGACTTGCTGCCCGGCGAGCCTTGTTCGCCAATGGACTCGATCGAGGGTTGCAGTTTTCGTGCACGCTGCGCGCGCGCCACGGAGCAATGTGCCGTGCATCAACCCGAATTGCGAGAAATTGGCGCAGGGCACCGGGTTGCCTGTCATCATCCTGTATGAACCGCAAAAGAGAGCTGGCGCCGCAATGAAAACGGGCAGCCGAAGCTGCCCGTTTTCATTGGGTCCGGCGCGGCTTACTTGTTGACCCGGTTCTTGTACTCGCCGGTGCGCGTGTCGATTTCGATCTTGTTGCCGATCTCGACGAACAGCGGCACGGGCAGTTCCATGCCGGTGCTGATCTTGGCCGGCTTCATGACCTTGCCCGAGGTGTCGCCCTTGACCGCGGGCTCGGTGTAGATCACTTCGCGTACGACGCTGTTGGGCATTTCGACCGAGATGGGCTTGTCGTCGTAGAACACCACTTCGACGGGCATGCCGTCTTCGAGGTAGTTCACCGCATCGCTCATGTTCTCGCCTTCGACTTCGTACTGGTTGTAGTCGGCGTCCATGAACACGTACATCGGGTCGGCAAAATAGGAATAAGTGCATTCCTTGCGCTCGGGCACCACCTGCTCGAACTTGTCGTCGGCCTTGTAGATGGCCTCGGAGGCGGCACCGGTGAGCAGATTCTTGAATTTGAACTTGACGACCGCCGAGCTGCGGCCGCCCTTGTTGTATTCGGCCTTCTGCACGACGAGCGGGTCGTTGCCGACCATCACGACGTTGCCGGCACGGAGTTCCTGGGCTATTTTCATGGCGAGCTTCCTACAGCGGAATTTTAAAACCGGCTATTTTAGCCTTTTTAAGCAGAACTTTACAAGCCCGCTGGCGAGATCGGGGTGGCCGGCCAGGGTCCTGGCCCACTCCTGCGACGTGGCCGCCAGTCCGGGCAGGTTTGCCGCGAAACCAGGCCAGTCGAGGCGGCCGACGCCGTTCCAGGCCAGCCAGAACGGCCTCAAGGCCGCGCCGTCCGGGTGCAGGGTGAGGAAGGCTTCCAGCTTGACCAGGTGGGCGTCCTCCGCCTGCGGGTAGATCTGCCAGACGAAGGGCTTGGCCGCCCACTGGGCGCGAACGAAGGAATCCTCGCCGCGGACAAAATTGAGGTCGCAGGCCCAGAGCAGTTCGTCGTAGCGGCGCTGCGGCAGGAAGGGCATAGGCTGCAGGCTCAGGTGGCCTATGGTCCGGGCGGCTTCCTCGCTGCCCGGACGCAGCACGCGCAGGGGACGCTGCGGGCTTGCCCAGGCGGCCCAGGCCCCGATCAGGTCTGCAAGCGCCGGATTGGGATAACTGAACAGCGAAACCGTCAGTTCCCCGGGCAGTCGCGGCGGCAAGGCAAACTCCGCACGGAACGCCGCCTCGTCGAAGGCTGCGCGCCGCGCGTCGTAGTCCCGTTCGCGCAGGAGCCCGCCGGTACCTGCGGCGAAGCCCGGGAAATAGAAATGCTTGAGCAGCGGCAGGCGCGGGTGCGGCGAGGGCAGGCCGTGGCTGCCGGCGACCCAGGCTTCGGCCGAGAGGTACTCGAGATTGAGCCAGACCGGCGCGCGGGCGCTGCCGGCCATGGCCTCGATGTAGGCCGGCGGCGGTTCGCAGGCGAAGGCCTCGATCACGACCTCGGCTGTGTCATCCGCGGGCCAGGGGCCGGGCGCCGGCCAGGGGCGAACCGCTACCGGGCCCGCGGCGTAATCCGGCGCCAGCAGGTGCAAGGGCGCGAGCTCGTCGATCCACAGCCTGACCCGCCAGCGATGCTCGATCGCCAATTGGCACGCCAGCCGCCAGCAAACGGCGGCATCGCCGTAGTTGTCGACGACGGCGCAGAAAATGTCGCAGCGGATCGGTTTGCGGGTCATGGCGAGGCGGTATCCTAGCCCAATGAACGAACTATTACGCTGTACCGATTGCCCGCGACTCGCGGGATTCCTGGCCGACGTGCGCAGCCGCCGGCCCGACTACCACGCCCGGCCGGTGCTGCCCTTCGGCGACCCGCAGGCGCGCCTGCTGATCGTCGGCCTCGCACCCGGCATGCATGGCGCCAATCGCACGGGACGCCCTTTCACCGGCGACTATGCCGGCATCCTGCTCTACGAGACGCTGCACACCTTCGGCTTCGGCTCCCTGCCGGAATCCGTTGCCGCGGACGACGATCTGCGCCTGATCGATTGCCGCATCACCAACGCCGTGAAATGCCTGCCGCCGGAAAACAAGCCCGAGCCGGCCGAGATCCGGACCTGCAACCACTACTTGGCCGCGGAGTTGCAGAGCTCGCCCGAGGTTAAGGTGATCCTCGCCCTGGGGCTGGTGGCGCACAAGGCGGTGCTGATGGCGCTGGGGCTCAAGCAGTCGGCGCTGGTTTTCGGTCATGGCGCGCGCCATGCGCTTCCCGACAATCGCGTACTGATCGATAGCTACCACTGCAGCCGCTACAACACCCAGACTCGCCGTCTCACCAGCGCCAACTTTCAGGATGTCTTCCGCAAGATCCGTGACGAGCTCGACGCCTAAATCAACTTTCGATTCGAAGGAATTCCTGGCGACGCTGACCGAGGCGCCGGGCGTCTATCGCATGCTCGATGCGGACCGGGCTGTGTTGTACGTCGGCAAGGCGAAGAACCTGAAGAAACGGGTGTCGTCCTACTTCAACAAGGGTGGACACAGCCCGCGCATCGCTCTGATGCTGCAGCAGGTGGCGGCCATGGAAGTCACCGCGACGCGTTCCGAGGCCGAGGCGCTGATCCTCGAAAACACGCTGATCAAGAAGCTGACGCCGAAATACAACATCCTGTTCCGCGACGACAAGTCCTATCCCTACATCGGCCTGTCGGGAGGCGAGTTTCCGCGGCTGTTCTATCATCGCGGCGCCTTCGAAAAGAAGTCGCAGTATTTCGGTCCCTTCCCCAACGGGCTCGCGGTGCGCGAGAGCATCCAGCTGATCCAGAAAACCTTCCTGCTGCGCACCTGCGAGGAATCGGTGTTCGCCAACCGTTCGCGGCCCTGCCTGATGCACCAGATAAAGCGTTGCAAGGCGCCCTGCGTCGGTTTCGTGTCGCAGCAGGATTACGCGGCCGACGTGCGGCTGGCGGAGATGTTCCTGCGCGGCCGTCATTCGGAGGTCATCGAAGGCCTGACGCGGCAGATGGAGGCCGCCGCGACGGAACTGCGCTTCGAGGAAGCGGCCGCCCTGCGCGACCAGATCCGGTCGCTGCAGGCCGTGCTGCATCGGCAGTACGTGAGCTCGACCAAGGATGCCGACGTCGACATCATTGCGGCGGTGGTCGAGCGCGGCAGTCTGTGCGTCAATCTGGCCATGGTGCGCGGCGGACTGCATCTGGGCGATCGCGCCTACTTTCCGCAAGCTGCCGCCGAGGCAGAGGCCGGCGAAGGCCTGGCGGCCTTCGTCGCCCAGCACTATGCCGAACAGCCGGCGCCGGCGCGGCTGATCCTGAACCTGTATCCGGTCGAGGACCTGCCCGAGGGCCTGAATGCAGGCGGGCCGAAGAACGAGATGGAGCGCGCCTGGGTCGAGATGGCGCTGACCAACGCGCGCCAGGCGGTACAGGCGCGCTGGCAGGCCAAGGCCCGCAGCAGCGGGCGCCTGGCCGCCCTGCAGGAGGCGCTGGACCTGGCCGAGCCGCCGCGACGCATCGAGTGCTTCGACATCAGCCACACCATGGGCGAAGGCACCGTGGCGTCCTGCGTGGTCTGCGTCGACGGGGCGATGAAGAAGGGCGATTACCGCCGCTTCAACATCGAGGGCATCCAGCCCGGCGACGACTACGCGGCGATGCGCCAGGCCCTGACGCGGCGCTACGAGAAGGTCGCCACCGGCGAGACGGCGGCGCCCGACCTGGTGCTGATCGACGGCGGCAAGGGCCAGCATCGCGTCGCGCGCGAAGTCTTCGCCGAACTGGGTCTGGATCACCTGGCCAGCATCGGCGTGGCCAAGGGCGAGGACCGCAAGCCGGGACTGGAAACACTCTTCGTGCATGGGCGCAGCATGCCGCTACAATTGGGCATGGACCATGCAGGCTTCCACCTGATACAGGAGATACGCGACGAGGCGCATCGCTTTGCCATCGTCGGTCATCGCGCGCGGCGGGCCAAGGCGCGCGGACGGTCCAAGCTCGAAGACGTCGCCGGGGTAGGTCCGGCGCGGCGCAAGAAGCTGCTGGCACAGTTCGGCGGTCTCGACGGGGTCAAGGCGGCCACCATCGAGGATCTGTGCCGTGTCGATGGCATTTCGCGACGCCTCGCCGAAGAAATTCACAAGACGCTCAGATGACATGCCGCTGAACATTCCGAACCTGCTGACCTGGGCGCGCATTCTGCTGATTCCTCTGGTGGTCGGCGTCTACTATCTGCCGCTGACCATCGCCGAGCAGAATTTCGTGGCCACCGCGGCCTTTCTGGTCGCCGCGATCACCGACTGGGTCGATGGCTGGCTGGCGCGCAAGCTCAACCAGACCTCGGCCTTCGGCGCCTTCCTCGACCCGGTGGCGGACAAGCTGATGGTGGCCGCCGCGCTGGTGGTGCTGGTGCGGCTCGACCGTGCCGACGTCATGCTGGCCTTCATCATCATCGGTCGCGAAATCGCGATCTCGGCGCTGCGCGAATGGATGGCGAAGATCGGCGCGGCGAAGAGCGTGGCCGTTTCATTGATAGGGAAACTGAAAACCATCGCGCAGATGACAGCGATCCCGCTGCTGTTGTGGCATACGCCGATCGGTCCGCTCGACGTGCATCTGGCCGGCACCTGGTCGCTCTGGATTGCCGCGCTGCTGACGCTGTGGTCGATGATTTATTACTTGAAGAAAGCGTGGCCGGAAATCTCGGCGCGCAGTCGTTGACACATCGAAAGCGGACGCTATAATGCGCGCCTGTTCTGCGGGAGTAGCTCAGTTGGTAGAGCGCAACCTTGCCAAGGTTGAGGTCGAGAGTTCGAGACTCTTCTCCCGCTCCAGAATTCTGGGGGAAAGCAATTGCTTTCCCCCTTTTAGCTTCAACAAGTCCTTCGCGGCGCGATGGCAGAGTGGTTATGCAGCGGCCTGCAAAGCCGTGTACCTCGGTTCGATTCCGGGTCGCGCCTCCAAAATAAGTTACTGAATATAGACAAAAAAGCCCGCTCCTGCGGGCTTTTTTGTTGCCGGTCACTGGGTTGGTTATCGCGGCAAAACATGGTAAAAAGGGGCACTTGCCACCCGGGAAAGGTGGCAAACCACCCGTCCACTATACAATTTGCCGTGTACGCGAATGTCTACAAAGCGCCGCCGTGCTTCTTCCTGGGAATATGTCGTTAAGCGCAAAGGGCTGCTGTCACGCCCAATTTCGCTTACTTTCACCGACGAAAAGGAAGGCGATTCGTACGTCGCACGGCTCGAGTGCTTACTTGATGCAGGGATAGTTCCAGCAGAGTTTCAAGAGAATGCGGATAAGCCTGCAACGGTTGGCGCTGGCATCCACCTTTACATCCAAAGAGTATCGATATCCGAGTCGGATAAGTTGGTTCTGGATGTCATATATGAGCGGATAGGCAAGGTGCTGCTATCGCAGGTCGACTATCCCTGGGCTGAGAAGTACGTCAAGGAATCGAAACAGATTCGCAACCT